>JALHMX010000007.1 GCA_022843825.1 Pseudobdellovibrionaceae bacterium | reverse complement strand
AGCTGTCTTGCGGGTTTAAAAGATAAAGTGCGATCGTGTGCCAATGTGGCTGACGAAACGATTCAAACTTGTGAAACTAAAAGTGATAAAAATGCGGGTATTCAAAGAAATGTGTCAGGCGCAGCCAATACTGTAAATGCGTTACTTCAACAAAGTGCAGTGAATAGCGGAAGCGTTGATAAGTGTCGCCAAGCTGGATTTTTAAGTAATGCGGCTGGATACGGAATTGGTATGATAAACACCGACTGCAAAGAGGACATTCAGAAATGTGAACAGTCATGTGCAGAAGTTACGGGCCTTGATGTGCAAAACTTACAGCAACGCTGTTCTTCTGAGTTAAAAATAAAAACAGCTGTACCTAATGATCAGGCGCGTGTGGATAGTCTTAAAGCAGAAATTGAAGAACTGGCAGATCAAGTCAGAACCGCAAACGCACAGTGTGCTGCTGAATCAGGTTCTGGAAACACCACTGCAGGGAAAGCTTTAGCTTCGACGGGCGCGGCCTTAACTTCATTTATGAATGCCAGTCAGCAAGCGGCGGCTTGTGAGAAAGCATTGGCGAATACACAGTCCTTCGTACCTTTAACAAATAATTGTATTGTGGGTGCGGGGATGCCGACGCCAGCGGGATGTCCGGTAAACTGTGCAACATCGCCAAACAATCCGACGTGTAAAGCGATGAGTAGTACTGGCCCAGCGCAAATGGCTGGAGCGAATGGTAAGATGGGAACTTCACTTTCAAGTTTAAGTGGAATTGCCGGATCTAAAGTTGGAGCTGGTGGAGATATCGACTTAAGCGGATTAAATGATACAGAAAGAACTATGGGAGAGCCTGTTAAAATGGAACCGACAGGATCTGTGTTTGGATCTGCAGGACAAGCTTCTGCCGGCAGTGCAGGTGGAACGGGACCAGCTACTGGGGCGGGTGGCGCAGGAGCTGATAGTGATGGAACTGATGATGGATCTTCACAAGGTGGAATTAGTGGCGCATTTTCTGCGCTTAAAAGTGCCGCAGGGAATTTATTAAGTGGCACTGGATTATTTGGTGGATCATCAAGAAATGCTGGCAAAAATACTAAAACGACTCCGGGTGCTGCTGCGAATAAAAATAATTTGTCTTTAGTGCGCGGGTTAGCGAATGCAAATCGGAATTCATGCTTTATTGATTCAAAAGGTCAATCGTTCTGCTTTGGACCAAAACACAAAAGTATTTTTGAAATCATGAGTGGTCAATACGTCAACCAAGAAGCTTCACTGCTTCGAGATTAACGAACTTATGGATTCTCAATCATTTGATGTAAAGCCTGAATAGTTTTTTCTTTAAGATCTTGAGCAACAAAGAAATTTAAACTCATCGCAGATTGAGTAAAATATTGAACAGAAATATTTTGCTCAGATAGTTTTTTTTGTGAAAGTGTTAATACGTCATTAAGGCTTGAGCCGGTACAAGTTAAACTGACCGAGCACAGGTTTTCATTCTGCAGCTGGCAATCTTGGTTGCTATTGCAATAGTTTTTAATTAACGACATGACTTCTTGTGGTGCTGTGATCAGAAGAGTTGTTTCGTCTTTTTGAGTAAAACCAAAAAGTATCTGGGGAGTGCTGATCTGATTTTTGCGAAAATTTTCAGACACCATGTTAATGGCTGCTGACTGGTTTTTGCTTTTGATAGATAAGGCATAAACATTTTGATGTGAGTTAACTGCAATTGCGCGGGTGGATTCAAACATAACGTCCTCGTGGATAATAGTTCCAATTTTTGAAAAATCTTTAAAAGTTTTAATTTCAGTGTTTTTAGTCGTCTCCGACGACTGAGCAGGGCCAATGTAAAGATTAATTTTATTTATGCTGGCTAATTCAACTGAGCGATAATGCAAAACTTTAGCGCCCCAGTAGGTCATCTCGAGTAAAACAGCATAATTAAGCTGATGAATAGGGTGAGCACTTTTAACAATTTTAGGATCAGCTGAGTAAATACTGGAGACATCTTTTAAAATTTCACAGTGATTTGCTTTAAGAAACGCTGCCATGGCAACAGCAGTGGTATCAGATCCGCCACGGCCTAAGGTGGTGATTTCTTTAGTTAGAGGGCTGACTCCTTGAAATCCAGCGATAATAACAATTTTATTCTCTTTGAGGGCTTCAATAACACGATGAGCTTTTACATCGATGATCATCGCACTAACGTGTTCATCATCAGTTAGTATGCCAGCTTGGCTGCCTGTTAGGCTGATGGCGTGGTGATTTAAATCATTTAAAGCGATACTCATCAAAGACATACTGATACGTTCACCTACTGAAAGCAGCATATCGAGTTCTCTGAGTAATGGATTTTTAGAAACCTGCTGAGATAAACTTAAAAGTTGATTAGTGGTTTGCCCCATGGCACTGACGATGACAACGACTTGATTGCCTTTGTTTTTATAATCGGCAATGCGTGCTGCCGCTGTCTTTATTTTTTCAGGAGTTTCTAAAGTAGCGCCACCATATTTTTGGATAATCAACATGAGGACTAGTCTATCAAATACTTTTTGTTGTGAACACGAAAATAATCTTTAGCAAGCAGCGCCGAGCCAGCAGGAACTCGAATGTTATAACCACTTACACTTTTAGGAATATAGCCCGAGGTCAGCTGTGCATTAAGATCGCGTAAAGATTTACGAGTGATATTCAAATGATCTGCCAGCAAATCAATATCTACTCCAGAGGGGGCTAATACGATTTCGGTGTTAAGGGGGCTAGCTGGGTTTAAGTTGCGAAAACCATAAAGATTGGGAGCTTTCGCAATCATTAGGGCAGCTAAAATTTTGGGGACATAGTCTTGGGTTTCTTGTGGTAGGGCATTACGTCGCACTAATTCCCAATAATCCGAAGTACCATGTTTTTTAATTCGACGTCGAAGTCCACCTTCGCCCATGTTGTAACTGGCAGCAACCAGATACCAGGATCCAAATTCCTTATGCAAATCGCGAAGATATTTGACCGCGGCTTGGGTGCTTTTATTTAAGTCGCGTCGCTCATCTAACCAGTGTGTTTGTTTAAGTCCATAATTCTTTCCAGTAGTTCCAATAAATTGCCATGGACCAACCGCTTTGGCAGAACTTACTGCGGTTGCGGAAAAACCACTTTCAATCATAACCATATAGGCAAGATCTGTTGGCAGCCCAGCCGCCTTAAGCTGAGCCTGGATCGTCGGCATATATCGATATGATTTTTCTAGCCAGTCTCTAAAAAATTTTTTCCCTCTGGTTTGAAAAAAGGTTATCCATCGGCTGACTTTGGAATTATAGGTTACTGGTAAATCGAAGATAAAATGATCCGTTTTCCCATTTTGTTTTTGCTCTAATAATTGAAGTTTTTGTTTTAAGGTCAGTGGTGCTGGCTGTGAGGCCACTTTGACTTTTATGGCAGACCAAGCTGTAGCGCTTGTAAAAATTAAAAATGCCGAAAGAAAAAAAGCACGAAATATCATTTAACAATTATTACAGAAAAGATTTTTTAATGAAAGGTTTCACCTTCAAAGGTCTGGTGCTTATTTTTGACGTGATAAATTATAAACAAGCCAAAATACTGACAGGTCTAGGCTAGGTTTTTATAATTTATAAACTTTAAAATTAACTGGGTCGAGAACACGCACCAGTTCAGACTTTAGTTTAATGCCGCCAGCAGTGGCACTTTGGTTGCTACTTCCTAGTGGTTGGGGGAAAAACTTATGAGCTTTAAAGGAATCTACGCCGCACTTAGTGGTTCACTGGCCCAGGCTTTAAAAATAGATACAATTGCCAATAATATTGCAAATGTAAATACGACTGCATTCAAAAAAGACCAGCAGACCTTTGGCGAGTACCTAACAAGCATGGAAAAAAACTCAGAGCCGATCACCTCACTTCCGCGCAACCCAGCTTCTATGAATAATATAAATCCAACTGCTGCTATGGATAAAAGTTTTGTGGATTCCACAGGTACGCATACCAACTTTGAACAAGGCAGTCTAAAGCATACAGCAGGAAAACTTGATGTAGCCTTTGATGGTGAGGGATTCTTTGAGGTAGCTACGGCTACAGGAACTAAATTGACTCGCTCTGGAAATTTTACAATCGATAGTAATGGCCGTCTAGTGACTAAAGATGGGAATACAGTAGTTGTAAGCACTGACGGTCAAGATCTAACTGGTGCGGATGCAGAAACAAAAAGAAATTCTTATGCCCAATTTTCTGGAAATTCTCAGCCTTATATTTCTGATAGTGGTGAAATTTATGATGGAGAACGACTCGTAGGTAAGTTGTCTCTGGTTAAGGTTAACAACTTAGAAAGTCTTCATAAAGTGGGAAGCAGCTATTATGACTTTAAACCTAATATGACTGCGGAAGTTTCAACTTTAAATAACCCGTCATTGAAGCAGGGTTACTTAGAAACAAGCAATGTCAACATAGTAGCAGAAATGACAGACATGATTATGGCACAAAGGGTGTTTGAAGGAACGCAAAAAGCAATTCAAGCGTATGATCAAATGCAGGATAAAGCCATTAATCAAGTTGGAAGCACAAAAGCATAAGCGCAATTAAAAGGGGAACGGTATGATTAAAAGTCTAAATACAGCAGCGACGGGAATGATAGCCCAACAAAATAATATGGACACCATAGCCAATAACATTGCCAACGTGAGCACCACGGGTTTTAAAAAAGGCCGCGCTGAATTTGAAGATTTAATTTATCACAATATAAAAGAACCTGGGCAAGCCACAGGAGAGCAATCCGTCGCGCCTACAGGGGTGCAAACAGGATTAGGGGTACGAACTGCCGCAATTCAGAAGGATTTTACTCAGGGCCAGGTGCAGATAACAAAAAATGCTTTAGATCTTAATATCGAAGGCAGCGGTTTCTTCCAAGTGCGCACTCCAGATGGCGAAATTGCTTACACTCGTGACGGTGCATTTAAAAAAGATGCGACCGGCAGAATTGTGGATAAAAATGGTAATTTGTTGGTGCCTGATATAACTATTCCGGAAAATGCCGCAAGACTTGAAATTTCCTCTACCGGAGAAATTCGTGTTACAAGCACCGGAGATGATGTTACGGCCGTTGGACAAATCGAGATCGCTAATTTTATCAATCCGGCGGGCTTAAAAAACATGGGACGTAATCTGTATATGCCTACAGCGGCCAGCGGGCAAGCGACGACCTACCGTCCAGGTACAATGGGCACGGGATTTTTGGCTCAAGGGGAACTTGAAACCAGCAATGTCAATATTGTCGATGAAATGGTAAATATGATCACCGCTCAAAGAGCTTACGAGACTAATTCTAAAGTAATTCAGACCGCAGACCAAATGCTACAAACCGCAGTGAGTGTGAAATAATGCAAGCTTTATCTAAAATTATAATTTGTTTCGTCGGAATAATCATGGTAACTCAGGCACAAGCCTCGCGCACCAAGCTCGGTGAAGTTGTTGTCTCGTCAGCAGTAGAGGTTTCCCCGAGAGATATTATAACGGCCTATGATATTATAGAGACTCGTGGTGTTCCGCGAGAAACTTTAAATCGGCTTAAAAATATTGTCGTTGCTACGAAAAAATCAAACGCGATAACTCGAGAAGATTTAATTAAGAAACTGCGTATGATTGATTCTTATTTTATGTTTCCGAGCGAGGTAAAATTATTAAGATCTAAACAGCTCGTTTCTAGAATGGAAGTTGAGCGCAAAATAAAAAATCATCTATTATCTAACTGCAGAGCTTGCGACTACCGTATTAGTATAAATTCTGTTCCACAGATGATCACTTCTGATTGGGAAATGGATTTGAACGTCGACCTTAATAAAAAAACAGTGATGGTGCCAGTTTACTCAACGTCGTCTCCGCAGAAAAAGGGCTGGATAACAGCGGAAGTAAAAAAATATGCAAACGTAGTCATTTTAAATCGTGACGTCAAAGTTGGCGACGTTATTACTCAAGAGATGGTGATTACAGATTTGCGAGCAATTAATGGAAGTACAGACCTAATTATTGATAAAGATGATTTAGAGGGAATGCAGGCCACTCGGTACATGACAAGTGGCACAGCAATAAAGCGTTATGACCTTAAAAAAGAAGTTGTTATGAAGCGAGGACAAATTGTAAAAGCTGTTTTTGGAACAGGTGGCTTTGAGGTCTCTATTTCTGCAGCCGCTGAAGAGTCAGCCTCAGTTGGAGATACCATTAAGTTTAAAAATTTGGATTCTCAGAAAATGTTTGTAGCGCGGGTAGAGGGTAGAAGTTTAGCCAGAATTGAATAACACAGATTAAATACAGAAGGATTTGTATTATGAAGAAGAGACTAGGATTGTTTTTAGCAGCTGCAATAAGTGTGGCTTTTTTAAGTTGTGCCACTGCACCAGAAGTTAAGCCCGTGGAAAAGCCACCGGAGTCTGTTGATGTCGAGCCATTAGTTAAGTATTCGACGGAGCCTAACTATGCCCCGGTTTCTGATCGTGATTACAAAAGAATGACTCGTCAGCGGATGGCCGATGAATCTTCACTTAATGCCGGTGCGGGATCTTTATGGGTCATGGAAGGTCAAACAAGTTACTTGTTTGCGCAAAACAAACAACATCGCCCTGGTGATCCCACTAAAATTCGTGTTGAAGGTGCAGCTCTTAAACAACTTGAAACAAAAGTTTCTACAATCCAGGACCTGCTTAATGAGTTGGAAGCACAAAAAAAGCAAGCAGAGCTTGAACAAAAGAAAATTGAAGATGATAAGAAAAAAGAAGAGTATAAGCAGCTTCGTCTAGCAGAAATTGAAAAAGAAAAAGAAAAAATTGCGGCAGATAAAACAGCTGGCGCAGATGCTACAGCAGATAAGATTCAAAAGTTAGCAGAAGACAATGTTAATAAGCGAATGCCAGCCGCAGTTGAAGAACCCGTGGTCGTCGTACAAAAAGAAGCAAATGCGCCAGAAAAACCTGATCTAAAAGATGTCGAGTTCATCCCTTCCCGTATAGTCGAGAAAACAGCTGCGGGCTTATATAAAATTTCAGGTCAACAAATGATGACGATTAAAAAACGTCCTTACAAAGTTATAGCGACTGGTTTGGTTCGGCCAGAAGACTTTGATGAGATGAGTATCGGCTCGGATAAGATTTTTGAGCCCCAGTATGAAATTATACATATTAAAAAAACTGAAAAGTTTTAACTGAAAGCACGCGAAAGGTAAGTATGAAAAAGATTATAATACTCAGTTTCCTCATCAGTATAACTGCTGAAGCGGCTCGTTTAAAAGACATAGCTAGCTTGCGAGGGGTTCGAGAGAATCAACTGATCGGTTACGGCTTAGTCATCGGATTAAAAGGTACAGGTGATACTCAGACTGATTACACGAATAAGTCTTTTGGTCGTTTTATTGAAAAACTTGGAGTTAAAATCACGCCTGAGCAGGCTGCAGGAAAAAACGTAGCGGCCGTCATCATAACAACAAAACTTCCACCTTTTGCTAAGGCGGGGAACCCTCTGGATGTAACCGTTAGCTCTATTGGTGATGCAACTTCATTAGCAGGGGGAATACTGATTCAATCTCCTTTGCGGGCTGGCAATGATCAGATTTATGCGGTCGCCCAAGGTAGCGTATCTGTTCTTGGCGATGGAAAAGAGCTTCATGGTACGGTCGGAAGAGTTTCTGGCGGCGCTACTATTGAACGTGACATTGAAGCGAATTTTTCATCTCGAAAAATGTATCGTTTAACTTTGCATAATCCAGATTTCACGACTGCAGCACGCACAGTTTTAACAATTAATAAAGAGCTGGGCGGTACCTATGCCTCGGCTCAAGATGCGGGCACCGTAGACATCGTTACGCCGGCGGCCTATGAAACACGAGGCGTAGAACTTTTAGCAACTATTGAATCAATAGAAATTAATCCTGATCAAAAAGCCCGCGTAGTGATTAACGAAAAAACTGGAACTATCATTATTGGTGAAAAAGTAAGAATCTCAAAAGTCGGGATTAGTCATGGCAATATCAGTCTTAAAATTTTAGATGAAAAAAGTAAAAAAGAAACTGCGGTTGATGATAAAACGGCGATTTTTAATGGTGGAACAAATGTTGGCGATCTTGTGCAAGCATTAAATAAATTAGGGGTGCCTCCTAAAGACTTAATTTCTATTCTTCACTCCATTAAAGCTGCTGGAGCGCTTCACGGAGAACTGGAAACAATGTAGTATGTCTGAAATTGGTAAGCTTAATAAAACTTTTGTTCTTCCAGAAAAAAAAGCGCAGGTTTCTCAAGAGAAACTTAAAGAAGTAGCGGACTTATACGAAAAACATTTTATCAAAGAGATGATGAAGCAAATGAAATCTACTTTGGGTAATGATAAAGGAATATTTAAACAAAACAACGCAGAAAAAATATTTCAAAGTCAGTTAGATGACGAATATAGTGCAGCCTGGAATAAAACGGGAACATTTGGATTGTCTCAATTGATATTTGAGCAACTTAACCAAAAATTTGGCGCAGAATCTTTACGTCAGAAAAGCATAGAAAAACCCTCAGGACCTATAGATCTGCAACAGAAAACTGAGGTTAAGCAAATCGAAGCATTAGGGGATTACTCTTTACAGATGAAGCCTGTGATGTCTGAAAATGCAGAAAAAGCTTATGCGGTAAAAACCCCCTGGGCAGGCACTTTGCAGTCAAAAGAGCTGATGATGGGCGACCAAACCTTATATAAGATTAAACACGACAATGGGCTGGAAAGTCTTATAACGGTACAGGGTGCGGCCAGTGAAAAATCACGTTTTTTGTCAAAAGGTGACCAGTTAATGGCGGGCGATGAATTGGGTATGGCTGCTAAGACCAGCCCTTTGTTCTGGACAGTCAGAGCAAAATGGAGTGACATTTAGAATAAATTGGAGAGTCGTGTACGGATATGATACACTGAACCTAAGCTGGATCAAAGTGAGACAGTTTTTTACGGAGGCCTAAAAATGAAAATTACGCATAATAAAGTGGGTCAGAATTTAAACTTAACTGATTCAAATAAAGCTGATAGAGCAAAAGATAAATCTCCGCTTAATGCTGTATCGACTGAAAGCCAAACTCAAAATTTAAAAGAAATTGCCTCAGCCTCCAAAGGTGAAGCTGCACAAGTTAAATTATCTGAACGAGCGCAAGATATTCGTCAGGCTAAGGAATTAGCTATGGCTGCACCAGATGTAGATATGGAAAAAGTCGAAAAGTTAAGAAAACTTATTGATGAAGGAAAATATAAAGTTGACGCAAAAGCTGTTGCCGACAGAATGGTTAACGACGGTCTTTTAAATTTAGGTCAGACGAACAACGAATAACCAATAGTTGTTATAAACAATCCACAAGAAACTCAAGGAAGAGGATCTTATGAATGCAGAACGATTAATTTTAAATCTTGAAGAGCTCACGAAGCAGTATCGGTTGCTTTTAGATTTAGTTCGAAAAGAAAAACAAATTCTTATCGACGCCAATGTTGAATTAATTAATGAAAGTAATCTTCAAAAAGAAGTTCTTGTTAGTAAAATACAAGAATTAGATGCATTACGTATTAGTTTTGCCAATGAATTAGCTCAAAAGCTGAATATTCCTAACAATGAAGTGCGATTACTCAATATTTCGAGACAGCTTGGTGGTGCAGATGGTGACAAGCTTCGCTCACAACATGCGGCTTTAGAGCTTATCATTAAGCGACTGTCAGAGCTTAATAAAGAAAATTCAATCTACGCAGAATCTGCTTTGCGAAACGTGGGACATGCTTTGGACAACATAAAAGAAACTTTGATGGGACAGAAAACTTATCAAAACAAAGGTAAATATCAACAGAGTGGTGAAAAATCAGGGCACTTAGTCAGTAAGGAAGCGTAGCCGACACATGGGTAAAATACACGGTTTAATGGACATAGGTAAGCGAGGAATGGCGATAAGCCAGTCGGCTATTCAGACGGCCTCGCATAATATTGCCAATAAATCGACTGAAGGATATACGCGACAACGTCTTGAGACCGCTACAAATCCAGCTATTGATGAAGGCCGATATCGTTTAGGTACTGGTGCCAAAATCAGCGGGATTAATCGTATTAATAATCCATGGTTGGAAAAACAAGTCGAAAGAGAAGGAAGTCAGTTCGCCTATCTTGAAGGTCAGACGCACGCATTAGGTCGATTAGAAAGTGCTATGAACGAGCAAAGTGTCAAAGGACTCAACGATGCGATTGGTAATTTTTTTGGTTCATTTCGCGAATTAGCAAACAACCCTGAAAGCGCTTTACCACGGGCTAATGTGCGCGAATCCGCGAATGCACTCATTAGAACTTTTAATGATGTCAAAAGACAAATTGACAATGTCGAGGTCGATTTAAATAAAACTATTGAAGCTTCAGTTGGTGAAGCTAATGAGTTTGCGCGGGAAATAGCGGATTTAAATTCTAAAATTCAGCAGATCGAAATTTCAAGTGTTGCTGCCGCAAACGATGAAAGAGATCGTCGTGATTTATTAGTTAAAAAATTATCGGAAAAATTAGATATTAGTTACGCAGAAGACCCAAAAACAGGAATGTTAAATATCACAGCCGGTAACACCGGCGTCTTGGTTTCGGGAACAACGTCAACGCGGATCATGACTCAAAAAGATGTCGACGGACAAACATATATATTTAATGAATTAAGTCCTGGAGGAACTCGTTTTGATATTACAGAGCAGTTTCGTCGTGGTGCCGTGGGCGGATCGTTAGACATGCGTGACGGACAAGTGTATGAACTTAATAAAAATTTAGAAGATCTAGCTTATAATATTGCTCAAAGTGTAAATGAAGTGCATCAAGAAGGTTATGATCGTTATGATCAAACGGGCATTCAGTTTTTTGAAATACCCGCAGATGGAAGTTTTTCGATTCATGACTTTCGTGTGAGTGATCTAATTCAAAACGATGTGGGACGTATTGCAGCGGCATCTAAAGTGGGGTCACCAGGTGACAACGCCACTGCGAATGTTATTCAAGAATTACAGTTTCGAAATTTAATGGAAAACGGAAAATACAGTTTTGATGATTACTACAGTGCTAAAGTAGGCGAAGTGGGAATTCAAGCGCAAAGGGCCAATAGTGCCTTGGAAGCTCAGAAAGGCACTTTAGAACAATTAAAAAATGTTCGTGAAAGTGTCAGCGGAGTGAGTCTAGATGAAGAAGCTGCAAAGATGATTGAATATCAAAAAAGCTATGAAGCATCAGCTCGAATGATCAAAGTTGCAGATGAAATGTTTGATACGGTACTTAACCTGAAGCGTATGTAGGAGTGATTTGTGCGCGTATCTGATAAGATGAATCAAAATCAATTCCTCAACAATATTCAGAAAAATAGATCTGAGCTTAATGGGCTGCAGAATCAAGCGGCCACTATGAAAAGTATTAACAAACCCTCGGATGATCCACTAGGGGCAGCCAAAGTTTTGCAAACTCGCACTGAAAATAAGAATTTGGAACAGTTTGATCGAAATATTTTATTTGCAACTTCATTTTTAGAAAATACGGAATCGACCTTAGCTCAAGTGAGTGAAACCCTTGTGCGCGCTAAGGAGCTAGCTTTACAAGGAGCCAGCGATACTAACGGCGGAATTCCTCGCGCCATGATTGCCGAAGAAGTTTCGCAGATTGCTCGGACTATTGTTGAATTATCTAACCGTCGGTTTGGAGATCGCTTTATTTTTGCCGGACATAAAACTGATGTGCAGCCTTTCACGCCTGACGGAGAGTTTCGCGGCGATAGCGGTCAGATTCAAACTCAAACTCATAAAGCTCAGTTTATTCCGATCAATATCAGCGGAGCACAGGTTTTTTTAGGTGAAGAGTTAGGATATCAGGGCGCTTTAAAGCGGCAGTGGGAAGTGCCAACTGACGTTGAGGCTTTGCAAAACTACAAAATATCTGAAGCGGAAAAAGAGCTTGAGCGCGAGATGGAGCTAGAAGACGAATTATATACACGAGGCCCTGCAAGCATTGATCGAGCGCAGCGTGTGTCTGATGGCGATCCGATTACTGGCAAAATTGGGGTTAATATTTTCGGTATTATGACAACTTTAGAAGCAGCTCTGCGAACGAACGATAAATTTAGCATTCAAAGCGCGTTGGAGCCGTTGGATCAGGCGGTAAATCAGATCAGCTTGGCGCGCGCTGAAATAGGCGGACGCCTAAATCAAATGAGTTCTATTAGCGAAGGGTTGCAGAAAAATATTGTAGAGAACAAAGCGCAGAATTCGCTTATAGAAGATGCAGATTTATTTAAGGTTATGACAGATTTAAATAAAGCCGACACCGCGCTGAAATCCACGCTGGAAACATCTAAGCGAGCGATGACCCAAAGCCTTCTTGACTTTCTGGGTTAGAACAAATAACAACTCCAAAGGATACGGTTAGTTCATGCCATTGTAGACAGAAGGAGTTCGTCGCATGTTGGTACTTACAAGGAAGTTAGGCGAAAGCATCGCTATTGATGATCACATCAAGATTCGCGTTGTTCAGATTAAAGGGAAACAAGTCCGTCTGGGTATAGAAGCCCCGAAGGATACTAAAATTCATCGCGAAGAAGTTTATATGGCGATTCAGGACCAGAACCAGCAATCGGTTCAAGTTAGCCAGGATAAGGTCAAAAATATCTCTAAACTTTTAAAGCCTGAGTAATTCTGCAAAACTCAATACAAGGCGTTATTTTACTAAAAATTTGAAGTAAGCTAGATTTAGGTTCAAAATTTGGCTAACCTTTTAACAAGGTCTAGTGTCTTATTTATTGAGCAGGTGAATTCGATTTACTGTTATATAAAGTTAAGGCTTAATATTAGGTGTAGAGATACAGTAAACCCATCATTGAAGAATTCAATGATGATAACAGCAGAGGTGTTCGCGTGATAATTAAAACAACTCGATTTGGCGAAGTTACAATTCAGAATGAAGATGTTCTTACGTTTCCAGAGGGATTGCTTGGGTTTCAAGATTTAAGAAGTTTTGTATTACTGGATGACCCTAACGACGATATTTTTGCCTGGTTGCAAAGTTGTGAATTACCATCTATTGCATTTCCTATTCTTGAGCCTGAAATTTTTGGACAAATATACACAATAGCGTCGCTGACGAAAAGTGAAGCTGAATCATTAAAATTAAAACCAAATCAAGCGCCTACATACATGAACATTATTACTATTCCTGATGATCCAACTCAGATGACCGCCAATTTAAAAGCTCCTATAGTCATCAACCAAGCGGACAGAGTGGCGCGCCAGTGTGTATTGCAAGATAATCATTTAGCGATACGCGAGCCGATTTTTGTTAAGTTGCAAAGCCGCGTTGTTCAAAGTCCGGAAACTTCTATTAAGTCATTATCTAAAACTTTGGATTTTGCCGTTAAAATTGAGTCTCCCGCACAAGCAACAGGACAAGCTGCTTCACTAAAATCTCCAATTGATCAAGAGCTTTAATCTATGACATCCTTAAGGGATGTCAAAAACCTCGCTGTTATCTCGCATTTTCTTTACTCAGGCTGAGTCACTCATTAAGTTAGGGCGCACTCAGACGACGATTGATTCGTCTCACAAGGTGGCTATGCCTGTGGAAATCAGCGCCTATGGAAGCCCATGGGATGAGTCCATTATCGACTGGAGTAGCGGTAAGACGCTGTACAAAACTCTTTTTAAATCAGCTCGTAAGTTAGTTCGCAAAATAATCGTATTGCAAGTTATCGCTACGATTTTTTCGGTTTCTACGCCTATTTTTATTAATCAGTTTATAACTCAACTTCAAGCTTTGAACGAAGGTAAAATTCCCTGGTCGCAGAATAATATTTTATTTATTTGTTTGCTCGCTTTAGGACTAGGAATGTGTGGCGCGGGTCATGGAACTTTTATTCAACATTATTTTTATCGCTGTTTAAATTTCTTTCAAATTTCTACAAATATAATCAATAGAAAAATTTATTCCCAGGCGTTAAAAATTTCAAACAGCACAAAGCAAAAAAATCAAGTCGGTGAAATAGTTAATTTAATGAGTTCCGATGCCGATGCCATCGGCGATGCCACCATGACTACAATAGATCTGGGTAACGCCGCAGTTTTACTGGTCGTATGTTCGGGACTACTATTTTATTATATAGGATGGTCCGCTTTAACCGCCATCCTGGTCATGGCCGCATTAATTCCATTAACCCAAAGCTTAGCTAAGAAGTTTATGCACTTGGAGCAAGAGTTAATGCAGCATCGGGATAAGCGAATGACGTTGATGACTCAGATTTTGAATGCAATTCGAGTCGTAAAATATTTTAGCTGGGAAAAAAGTGTAACTGAAGAGGTAGAAAATGTCCGTCGAGATGAGATTAACTCCAGAATAAAGCTTTACCGCGCTGAAATTGTTTGGGGCTTAATTTATACTTCAATATCGACAATTGTACTTTTCTCTGCGCTGCTCACTCACTACTTGCGCGGGCATGAGGTCAACTTGGCTATAGTGATGACCTGCATAGCCATCTTAGGCACGATGGAAGATCAATTTGGCGGCCTTTCACGATTTATCAGCCGATTTATAAATATTTTTGTCAGTGGTGATCGTATTACTCGATTTTTAAAGTCTGAGTCCGTTGAACAGTTTGAAAAAACCGTAAGTCCGGCTCAAGGAAAAGCATTAATTTTTGATCGAGTTAGTTTTTCCTACAGTTCAGATAATAAAATATTTCATGATTTGTCTTTTTCTCTGCGTGAAGGCGAGGCTTTAGCGGTCGTTGGCGCTGTGGGAGCAGGAAAATCCACACTACTTAATTTAATTTTAAATGAAATTCCCCTAGGCTCTGGACAGATTGATAGGCCTGCGGCTTGGAAGGTTGCTTATCAGTCGCAAGAGCCATTTATATTAAATGCGACTTTGAAAGAAAATATTATTTTTGGCTCGATTTACAATAACGATGAAGATATTCATAAAGCCGTTTATTTGTCATGTTTAGCTTCAGATATTCGTCTTTTTCCTAATGGACTGCAGACTGAAATTGGCGAAAAAGGCGTTAATTTATCCGGAGGTCAGAAGCAGCGAGTTTGTATCGCTCGTTGTGCTATTGCTCGACCGGATCTTATTTTGATGGATGATCCACTTTCGGCAGTAGATATTCACACTGAATCCGCTTTATGTAATCGTTTAATTTTTGGTGAATGGAAAAATAAAACACGAATAGTAACCACCCATAGAATTTCCCACTTAGCGCGATTTGATCGAATTTTATTTTTGGCTGATCAGAAGTATATTATTGGAACATACAGTGAATTAATGCAGTCCTCGGCAGAGTTCAGAAATTTTATTCAGATTGAGACTTTAAATCAGCAATCAGAAAAAGATATCACGTTAACTCTGTCAGAGCATACCGACCAACAGCTAACGTCAGATAATTCTCGAATAACTGTCGACGAGGATCGGGTTGTAGGAGATGTGGAAGGTTCGGTGTATAAGTCTTATATTATGGCTTTGGGCGGGAAAAGCAAAGCTGCCAAGTGGGTGGTGGCGGCGATATTTCTTAGCGCCATAGTAGCAGCACTTACCCCTTTGGTGCAAAAGATGTGGCTGACTAAATATAACGAAATGGTCACCCCTCAAGTTTTAATTTATGGGTATGCAGGTTTAGCCGCATTAACAATGCTGGTGTATTATTTGAATTCCGTTTTTTGGATGCGGCGTGGTTTGGCAGCGGGTCAGCGCTTTCACGATGAGGCTTTAAGTTCAATTTTAAAAACAGAAACACGTTTTTTTGATAGCACGCCAGTCGGACGCATTTTGCAAAGATTTTCGCGAGACGTAGAATCTGTAGATGTTCACATTCAGTGGACTTTCGAGCAAACCGTGAGTTCAATATTGCAAGTACTCGTATCCTTTATACTTATTGTCGTTACGTTACCGTTAACCATTATTTTATTAATTCCCATTTTGTTTTATTACTATGGATTACAGCTGGCTTATCGTCGCGTGGCCCGCGAGATCAAACGACTGGATTCTTTAGCCAGATCGCCGCGTTATGCTCACTTTAAAGAAACCCTGCAGGGATTAACAGTGATCCGCGCCTTTCAAACACAGGATTATTTTAATAGTGATTTTTTATTTAAGCTGCAAAACTCCACTCAAGCCTTTTATAACCATATCATGGTGAATCGCTGGTTCTCTATTCGTCTTCCGCTCATTGGTGCATTCATTTCGGCAGTTACGGTTTTAGCTATCGTTTTTTCAAGTTATCATCATTGGATCAGTGCTGGCGTGGCAGGATTAATCACCTTGTATGCTTTACAGTTCTGGCGATATTTAAACTGGGGTATTCGAATTTTTTCAGATCTTGAATCACGAATGACCTCGGTCGAGCGCTTAAGTTTCTATTCCGATTTAATACCTGAAAAAGAATTCGTACCAGCTCATCAGCCCTTAATGCCACAGACAGGACACTTGCAGTTTAAACAAGTGAAGCTTAGATATGCGGATCATTTGCCTTATGTTTTAAATGATGTTTCTTTTGATATTCCATCAGGTGCGAAGGTGGGAATAGTGGGCCGCACCGGTTCTGGTAAATCAACATTGTTTCAGGCGGTTTATCGATTTGTGCATTTTGATGAAGGAGACATCCTGGTCGATCACCGTTCCATTCGGGAATACAGCTTAACTGAACTTCGAAAATCTTTGGCTGTCATTCCTCAAGATCCTTCACTCTTTATGGGCACACTTCGCTCCAATTTAGACAGATACGGCGAGAAAACAGATGACGAGATTTACTTTATTCTTAACAAAGTGGGCCTTTATCACTTTACTCGAACGTTGCCAGGACATTTAGATTATAACATCACAGAAAACGGCTCCAATCTTTCACAAGGACAGCGCCAGTTAATTTGTTTAGCGCGGGCACTTTTAATGAAAGTTAAAATAATTTTCTTGGATGAAGCTACAGCCAGCGTCGATGTTGAAACCGATGCTTTAGTGCAAAAAGTGATTAAAGAGTCTTTGGATGGAATCACGTTAGTGACCATAGCTCATCGGTTATCGACACTTAAGGGTTATGATAAGATCATAGAGCTTGATAAGGGCCGGGTCGTTGAGAAGGTCGAAGTCCTTGTTTGAACTAGAAGAAGTAATCTAAACGCAAAAAAGCTGTATCAAAAAACCGTTGTAATTTGCCAGCTGAATCGTCTACAGATCGATATTCAGTAACCTGATGCGAAAGTCCCGTCGCCAACCTGTAATTTAGATACTTATAAGCAATATAATATTCAGAATTTAATGAGCCTCGATCTGGCTTTCCTCCTAATAAAATATTAGTAGTTACCGGTTTAGCTGTTACAGGTGATCCACCAATAAGATCAACTTCATCACCAGAACTCGCACCAAATGCATCAATATTGAATCCCATAACGAATTCACTAGTAATATCCATTTCAATGAGAATCGCTAAATTCAGCGCGCTGACTGATAGCTTACTCAGTTTATAGCTTGAGTTGATCCGCAGCTCAGATTGCCGTTGCCAATTTGTAAATCGAAGCCCGCCACCTACGCGAAAGAAACTAACATCAAAGTACCGAACACCCATGAAACTAATGACATGAGTGGAACCTGAAAGTAATCGACTTGCTCCAAGACTTGCACTTAAAGAGTAATCTTGCCCCCATGCTCGTCCATAAACACAAAAAATAATAATTAGACTTATTAATCGAAAACGCATCGATCTATCTCCTTTGTCGTAAATTTAAGTCTATGCTGACTTCAACTTCATCATTAACTGAAATAATGAAGGCCTTTTTTACAGTCACTCCATAGTCCTTAAGATTAAATTTTATTTTGCCATTCAATTTGATTAATTCGGAATCTATTTCTTTAAATAGAATCTCCATTTTCTCTGTCTTGGAAACGCCATGTATGGTCCACTGGCCTGTGACAAAAAATCGATCTTCGGCTTTTCGTAAATCCTCAATTTTAAATCGTATATCTGGATACGAGATGCTATTAAGACCTTCGCTAGGTATTTTGTGATCGTCAGTACATATATGCTTATTTGGATAATCAGATTTTTCGTAATTCAATCCGAGCGCTTCTTGAAGGTGACATTCAAGCTTTGGATTACCCTCTTTTATACTTGAAATTGGTACGGCAAAATCACCCGAATACTGACCTTTGAGTTCTGTAATAGTGCCTGATATGTTATCTGTAGTAAGTTCGTGCGTACCAAAAGTGTATTTAGCGCGGATGTCTATTTTTGATCCTTCATCGATAGACCAATGAATAGCAGCAGCTAAAGCCCCGCTATTGCTGTACGCAAACAAAATATTAAATATAAATACCAAAAAAAATTTTAAAATAAAATCACCTTTCTCAAAATTACTCAGAAATCTGCGGCAAGGCTTTTTCAGTTTTGGCGCCAAGTTCTTTTAGTTTTTCGACCTGGGAAATCAGGTTACCTTTGCCGATAGAGATTTTACCCATAACTTGGTCATGAGTCTCCGTTGCCGACTTTAGCTTTTTACCAAGTTGATCCAAGTCATTAACTATACCTACAAATTTATCATAAAGGCTTCCGCCTTGACGAGCGATTTCTACCGCATTTTTTTGCTGACGCTCTTGCTTCCAAAGTGATGTTACAGTTCTTAAGGTCGCTAACAAAGTCGTCGGACTAACAACCGCAATATTTTTGTTCCAGGCCTGGCCGAAAAGATCGGGCTTTAATTGAAAAGCTAAGGCAAACGCAGGCTCAAGCGGCATAAATAACATCACAAAATCCGGAGAAATTATTTTGTCTGCTAGGTGATATTTTTTTTCAGAAAGTTCATTAACATGTCTTTTCAGTGATTCCACGTGAAGCAAGCCAGCTTTTTCTTTTTGGACGGGGTCTTCAGCAGAACAATAGGCTTCATAGGCGGTTAACGTCATTTTTGAGTCCACGATCAAATGCTTTCCATCCGGCAGTCGAACAATAACGTCAGGTCGAAGCATTTCTCCGTCTTCACTGCGAACTGTTTCTTGGGTGAAGTACTCTTCGCCCTTTCTTAAGCCTGAGCGCTCGAGGATATTTTCAAGAATAAGTTCACCCCAATTACCTTGAGTTTTATTTTCGCCTTTTAAAGCCAAAACTAAATTCTGTGCTTCTTTAGACATCGTCGTATTAAGTTCAATCAATTTAGAAATTTCACCTTTAAGATGGCCGCGATCGTAGCGCTCTTGGGAGTAGGTATCATCCACCTTTTTTTCAAAGTCTTTAATGCGCTCTTTTAAAGGATCCAATAGCGTAGAAAGTTGTTTATAATTTTGATCGGAAAACTTAGAGGATTTTTCCTCAAATATTTTTTGAGCTAAATTTTCAAACTGTAAAGTCATTTGCGTTTTAAGATGATCAGTTTCATTTTTTTGATTTTCATTAGCTTGATTTTGCACGTCGTACTTCGTTTTCCACTCATGAACTAAGCGCGATTGTTTGTTATAAACAATAAATCCAGCGATAAATGCGCCTAAAACAAAGGAACCGGCTGCGATCAGAGCAAAAGTTAGCATACAAACCTCTTTTTCATATATAAGCGATATATTTTAGGGACTCAAACTTAAAAATTGATGGACTTGTTTTTTGCTGCGTACTACAGATTAGTGATGGCAAATTTTAAATCCTGGGTTTTAGCAGCTAGGCCTAAAACGTTATCAGCAGCGTTGGTGCCTATTATTTCAAGTACGGGATTAGTCATGGCTGAAGGCTATGATATTCAGTGGTGGATTATTGGCTGCGCGCTGCTTTCCAGCTTTTTTATTCAAATCGGAACAAACTTTGTTAATGACGCCATGGATTTTAAAAAGGGTGCCGATACTGAAGCACGTTTGGGTCCTCAAAGGGTCACTCAAATGGGAATATTCACCTTTAAACAAGTGATGACTATGGCGACAATATTTTTTGTTATGGCTGTTTTATTAGGCGTGCCCCTGGTTATCAGTGGTGGGTGGCCAATTGTTATTGTGGGATTACTGTCTGTCGCCATGGGTTATGCCTATACATCGGGACCATATCCCTTGGCTTACAAGGGATTAGGAGACTTATTTGTTATTTTATTTTTTGGGCTAATTGCTGTAGGCGGAATGTATTATTTGCTGACGGGCACATACTCGGTAAGCGCATTGGTTCTGGGTTTACAGGTGGGATGTTTAACAACAGTTCTTATTGCGATTAATAATTTAAGAGATATTTATCAGGATAAGTTAGTAAACAAAAAAACTTTAGCGGTGCGTTTAGGAGTCAAGGCGGCTAAATTGTGGATTTACTTTCTTATAGTGGCTCCGTTTCTGATTGGTTACTACTGGTTGTTTCAAGGACTTTTTTATTATTACATCATTCCTATTTTGACCTTACCGTTAGCTTTATCAATGATTAAAAAAATAATGCGTACAGACCCATCGACGGAGTATAATCGATTTTTAGCCATGTCATCAGCCTACGCACTGTTATTTAGTGTTCTTTTCTTTTTTGGTACACGCTTACAATCATGAAAGATCATCAGCTGTTTATCCATCGTTATAGCTTGCACCCCCATCAAAGTGGGACGCTATTAAAAGTCGTTGATGTTGATGGACACTATGGCGTCGCAGACATTTGTCCTTGGCCAAAATTAGGTGATTTAACCTTAAAAGAAGAATTGGAATCCCAAGGTCCTCTGTTTAAGCGTGCATTAGTGTTAGCAATGAAAGATCTGCAAGCCAGAAAAAATAAAGTGAAGTTGAATTTAAATATTCCCGTTAAGAATCATTTCATAGTGACCTTAGATCAAGATTTAGATCAACTTGAAAAATATCATGGTCATGTTATTAAAATAAAAGCCAGCCCTGTTAAGGCAAAAAATTTATCTGAGTGGCTTAATGAAAACTGTAAAAATTTTTCCAGCATCAGGCTGGATTTTAACTCCAGTCTAAATGCAGATGAATACACAGATTTTGTAAATAAACTTTTACCAGAGGCTTTAAAAAAAATCGAATGTGTCGAAGATCCATTTCCCTTTGATCAAACGCTTTGGCAGCAGTCTTCAATTAAAATCGCCAGCGATTTTGAAAAAAACAGCGCTTGGCCCTATCGAGTTCTCAAGCCCGCCCGCGAAGCTGTAGGTTCTGAGTTTCTTTATTTGACGTCTTCCATGGACCATCCTATTGGTGTGGCTCACGGGTTAATTGAGGCCCAGCAGTTCCCCCACATCACGCATGGGTTTTTAACCTTGGATTTATCCGTAGCAACAGAATTTCATAAACACTTTAAACAAACTAACGAGTATCTGTCTTATCAATCTGAAGGTTATGGAATTGGATTTGAAAATGAGATTAACCAAATAAGTTGGGAGCCTTGGATTGATTATCATAAGGACTCTGACAATCAAATTTTTTGGGGCAGTCATTTTCCAACTCAAGAAAAGGAACAGCTTTTAAAAATCAAAAATCACTTTGATCAACACGTAGCTAACAACAATTATTTTCTTATTCCAAGTTCGGGAAGCTCTCACCAAAAAAATGAAAGCTTAAAGGTATACGCCATACCTAAAAATCACTTTTTAAATGCGGCCTCTAGAGTTAACATGGAATTTAATCTGACCAATGAAATGCATTGGGGAAGCGTGCTTCCGACTTATCATGTGGGTGGTCTATCTATTTTAGCACGCACTCACTTAGCTCATTCAAAAGTTTTTTTCAGCACATGGAGAAATTTTTCAACGGATTGGATTAAGGAAAATAACATACAACTTTTGTCCTTGGTGCCGACGCAGCTGTATGATTTAGTTAAAGCTAAAACTAAGTGTCCGGAAAATGTAAAGTATGTCTTCATCGGAGGCTCACATCTCAGCAGTGAAATTGAAAAAGTGGCCACCGATTTAAGGTGGCCTTTAGTTATTACTTACGGCATGACCGAGACCTCAGCCATGATTGCTTCACGAAAAACCAATAGTGATCATTACATTCCCTTTCAAGGCGTATCACTATCCGTTTCAGAGAGTTCAAGGTTGCGGGTACACAGTAACTCGCTGGCTGAATACAGTTTGCAAATCAGGGATGATGAAGTTATTCAAAAGAAACTGATTCACGACGGCTATTACGAAACAGAAGATATAGTACAGCTGCAAGATCAAAGTTTTTGTTTCCTTCAAAGAACGGGGGATCAAATAAAAATTAATGGCGAGGGCGTTTCATTATTTAGTTTGCGACATAAGTTAGAATCAATATTGTCAAAACATGATATTTTGTGGAATCAGTGCGCGCTGATCAGTGTGCCGGATCAACGCCGTGGTGAAAAACTTGTCATGGTATTTACAAACGAGTCCGTGACCAAACAGGAAGTCATTATTGAATCATTTAATAACGATGTTAGACCTTATGAAAGAATTTCAAAAAGCATCACTTTGCAAACGCCATTTCCTGTGACAGAATTACAGAAAATCAAGTATCAACAACTTAAAGAGATGGTCCTAGAACATGAAAAAACACGCTCCTAAATTTAATCAAGCCAGTTTGTTTATTTGCAATAAGTGTGGAAAAGATTTTTCTGAACCTGATAACGCAGAAAACCTTAAAACCAGCTTACGAGCAGTACTTAAAAACGAAAATAAAGATCACTTAAAAATACGCGTGATGGTTTCCGGCTGTCTAGGTGTTTGTGAAAAGGGTGATCAGGCCTTTGGCTACTACCCCAATGAAGGGGAACTTGAATTGTATTCAGTGCCAAAGGCCGAGTTGAAGTTAGATCGCGACAATCCGCCAGGGCATAATACGATTTTGGGATTTATAAAGACCAAGTTAAACTAAGGAACTCAGACTCATCCCTGCATCCATGAATCCTTTTGGCGAAGATTTAAAGTCCCTTCTTCGGTCCTTATTTAAAAATCAGGTCAAAGAAAACTCAAGTTTGACTAAGGTCTAATTAAGTCGAGGCAGCTTTTAATCACTTTTAATAATAATAAAATTATTTTTAGGACTAAAGTTACCCACCAAATACGCCGATTCTTATTCTGTCTGTCACGACAGTATTTTAAATCCGCCATTCGGTCACCTCCTTAAAAAAGAGTCGCCGAAAGGCTCAAAAAGCAGGGATGAGTGAGTTCACCGCTGCTTTTTGCATTTTAATGGCCAATATATTTTTAAATCACACGATCACGGCAATAGTAATCACAACCGCTAATATCAATAAAATTATAAAGCGAGCAATAATAGACATAAAAAATCCCAGAGAGGCGCCAAATCCTGATTTGAGTAAAGCGGATAGCTCGTTTCTTTTCGCGATAAGATCACCAGTAACAGCACCGATGAAAGGTCCTATAATAAGGCCGGGGATGCCCCAAAAAATTCCTAAGAATCCACCTATGGCGGCTCCGATAAGTCCTTTGCGGGTAGCTCCGCCCAGTTTCGCGCCCCAGACGCCAGCTAGAAAATCCACGATCCATGAAATTAAAGCCAGTGCCCCGACAATGCTAACGGTAACCCAAGAAAAGGTGGGTGGAAGTAAAAATTTGTGAGCAATTACTCCGAAAAAAATAATAGTTGCTCCAGGTAAGCCAGGAAGTAATGTGCCCAAGCTTCCAATGAAGAAGGATGTGATTAATATGGCCCAGGCCCAAAAATTATTATCTAAGTTAAAAGTTTCCATAATTTATTAGCTCCCAAACTTTTTTGAATTTTCAAAATCTTCCAGAATAGTGGTTTCAATTTCAGCTTTGCTACGCAGCGGACCTTTGCCGACTCCAGGGCAGAAGCTAGCGACTTCTTTTGTCCAACTTTTGGGGTTCATGACCTCGGGCCAGAAGGGCCATGTGCGACATTGGGTGGGACGGGCTTCGTATACCGAGCACCTCTTATTTTTTAAAAACATGCAGTCAGGGTTTTTAGGGTCTTCTTTAAGGTGCCAAACGCCGTCCTTAAGATCACAATATTTGCGTGTGAATACGGCAGTAGATGTCTTGAGATGTTTAGCAAAACGGCGACGGTCATCGATCGTCAGAAATACAAAACCAAATTCACCATGTGAGGTGCAGCAGTTTCCAGATCCCTGGCACTGAAAACGGAGTCCTTTTTCATAGAATGGGGCAGCTTTTGACATTAAATTATGCTACTCGAGGAGTGCACCTTGACTCAAGATAAACTTAGGTGAATATTTGCTCTTCCGTCATTGGTAAAATTGGAGTTTTATGGCTGTTAAAATTTTTAGTCCTCAGGATTTTCCTGCATACTTGCCAAAGCTTAATTCTTTGTATGATGATTTATTTACCGGGGGCAAAGGCTTTCGCTCAAAACTTGTTCAAATAGTGGCTCGTCCTTTAAAGTTAGATTCTGATGTTGAAAATCTTTTGTGCCAAACCATCGAGTTTATTCATAACGCTTCATTATTGCATGATGATTTGATCGATCGTTCTCAACTTCGTCGTGGAAAACCGGCGGCATGGACCAAGTATTCACCAGAGTATGCTGTATTGGCCGGGGATTACTTACTTGCACGGGTCATGGTGAATTTATCAGGGCATGGAAACATTCGATTAGTTCAATACACCAGTGAAATTATATCTGACTTGCTAGAAGGGGAATGGTTACAAGACTCAGTAGTTGGTGATTTTTTTATTTCAGTTCCGCAACTCGATCGAATTCATAATTTAAAAACGGCTTCTTTATTTAAGTGGTGCTTGCGAGCTCCATTTATTGCATTAGAAAATAACGATAAAGAATTACATAACATTTTATCAGAAATGGGTACTTTACTCGGACAGCTATTCCAACGTAGTGACGATCTTTTGGACTACGATATTCGTAACTATGAAGGCAAAGTTATATTGGGCGATTTAAAAGCAGGATATTTAAACTCATTCGGAGCGTTCATTTCTGCAGACATGAGTCGCGCTCAGATCGATAAAATGGTGAAGTCCCAAGACTTAAATGATTTCTATGCGGTGTTTTCAGGAAAGGAAAATTTTTTAAAGTCAGTGGCCGAGTTTGATGCTATCAACACAGAAAAAATAAAATTATACCATCACTATGTTCAACAGCTAAAGGCTCATTTGGTCAAAATGTCGCTGGATCAAAACGCTATTGAACAGTTGATTCGAGTTTTAAATTCATTAACGGATCTTTTATATTTCAGGAAGAAATCCTAATGAGTCGTTTTCTGACTTTAAAAAAGACGGACGCTGAATACTCAAAATATATTTGGGGAAACTTTTCAGCAACAGAACGCGCTCTACCCATAGAGTCTTTAAATGTTGGAACGCCACAGGAGTCCATTACATTTGAGATTCTTCCAGTGTCATCTATTAGTAGACCTAGCTTTTTTAAATTACTTTCGCGTTTGATTAAGTGGAACTACTTTTTTCTTATTTTTATTCCTTTGTATTATGTATTTGTTAAGAATTTTATTTATCAACGCCTATTTGATCTGCCAAGTTTTGGTTTGGCTGCCGTAGCGTCAATACTTTTATTTGCGGGACTGAATATACGAAATGATGTCTTTGATCACGTGTCAGGATTTGATCGTATTATTAAATCTAGCAGTGAAAAGCCAATTATATTAGGATGGGTGACAGCGCATCAGGCTCATAAAATCAGTTGGATCTTTATTTTAGCGGCGGCACTATTTGCCATACCTGTATGTTACAGCCAGTATGAAGCGGGCAGAGTAGCGGCAATTACCTTGCTCCTTTTTTTTCTGGGGAACTTTTTAACCAAAAATAATTATAAGCATAAATATTTTTCTGAATTTTTATTATTTTTAATATTAGGGCCAGCTTTGTGCGCTGGATATCAAGTTTCTTTGGGTTCAGGAGTAGACACCGAAATTTTGGTTTTTGGTGTAATGTGGGGTGTAGCGGTATTATTTTTATTATATTTGGTTCAGTATGCGAATCTATTTGAAACCTCACAGTCAGGAATTAAAAATACTTTGACCCATATGGGTTTTGACAAATCAAAAACTTATTTGAAAACTTGGTGGAGTTTATTTTTGGCTCTGTGGACAGGATATCACTATTTTTACGGTAGCGTATATTGGTTGGCACTCAGTATTATAAGCCTAGGATTGTGTACTGTGCCGACATATACCGTAATTTCAAATGCAGGTTCGCCCATAGGGTCGTCATTAGCACGCGTTCGTCACACAGGCTTTAGATTATTTATCATTATGACGGTTATTCTTGTTTTGGAGCAAACGTGGTACTTAATTAATTATTTAAACTGGATTTTATGATTAGTCACGTTGTGAGGAATGACAAGTTTCGAGCTTTAAGCGAAAAGTGGTCTAACTTTTTAAAGCCATATGATTCTGAACAAATAAACATATCGATTTTATACGATGATCCTTGTCCGATCTTTATCGATAGTGAACAAAGAAAATTTCAAATTGATTTTGAAAATGACCGCACTCATTATCATAAACGCAAATCAGGAATTGGATCCGAGCCTTTAAGCAGAGCACTAGGTTCTGGTAAGTATGGTAAACGCGTTTTAGATATATCGGCCGGTATGGGTGTGGATGCAGTTTTTTTGGCCCAACTGGGTTATGAAGTTACGGCTATCGAGAGAAATCCATTTATTTATTGCGCTTTAGAAAACGCATGGAAAAATGCAAATTTCCAAGAGCAACTTCAGTTTGTTTTTTCTGAAGCCCTTGCTTATTTAAATTCAAGTGAGCAGAGTTTTGATGTGTGTTATTTCGATCCCATGTTTCCAACAAAAACTAAATCAGCATTACCCAAGCAAGAAATGCTTTTTTTTAAAAGCCTAGTTGGTGCAGATAATGATGCTGAAAGTGTTTTAGCCGCGGCGCTCAATTCAAAAAGATTTAAACGATGTGTAGTTAAGCGCCCTTTGTCTGCGGACGCTTTTGAATTTAAAAACATTAAACCAGCAGGCCATATTAAAGGAAAAATTATTCGTTATGATATCTACTCAAATTAGCCGAGCTGTAAAAGATAATGTTTTACTATTATTCTCAAAAAAAGCTGAACACGAAGCTTTGCTTTCTTATGATTTCAAAATGTTGGACTTCAAAACTGCGCTGATGCGGCTTTGCTTTTCCCCATTTTCTAACTGGCCCCTTTTGGTCTTAATAGCAGTTTTATTTTTAAATCCTTTTCGGTATCAGCATCAAATATTCGCCGATATTCCCAGTTTAATTCAGTTTGTGTATTCTCCAAACTGGGCAGCGGGTATAGCCATCGGAATCATATGCAGTTACTTCCTTGGGCTTATAAATATACCCCTGGCCTTAGTGCTTTATTTTATTTCTCAGGGCGATATGCATGTTATTTTAGGAGCGTCCATCGTTGTCGGCATTTTTTTAGGTCAGCCCCTAAAATACCTGAAACTTACAGCGAGGTTAGAAGGAAAAATTAGAACCGTCATTTTGTATTTTTCGATAGTGCAGTTTATAAGCGTGGTGATTTCGACCTTGATTGGCCTTCAAATTTATCAATTCATGAACTATGCAGGTTATTTCTCAAGAACCGTTTTTGGTTATCGCTTAGAGTTTATAGTTATTCTTTTGATAACAATGTATCTAGTTCAGCTTTTGCTTTATGCGATGTGGGGGCATTTTTACAGTCGCAAGCAGGAAGAACCTTCGCAATTAAATGCATTTTATTCAACGGCACTTATTTTAAGACGTTTATCCTATGGAAAGAACTTTTTAAAATCCTTGAAAGCTCAAGCTTCAATTAAACACGTTGAGCTTTCTCGTCAACTTCAAGATGAAAGTGTAAGTTACTTGCCTCGAAATATCCTGCAGACCGCTGAGACTGAGAAAACGTACTTAGAAGAAGCTATGAGATTTTAGTCTAGTTACTAAAAAGGAGTCCTTGAGACTATTTTGGCTTACCTTTAAAATGTTTACATGTCAGCACAGGAAATAAATACCCTAAAGAACAAAATAGCCGAGCTTGAAAATGAGTTACGTTTAAAAGCGCGCGAGATTGAAGTCTATCAAAAAGAGCTTCTTAAGTTTTCAAATAATTTGGATTTGATGTTAAATAATTCTAAGCAAGATGTAGCGGCATTAAATCATCTGCATAAAGCGTTAGTTCCTACCGATTTGCCGGAGTTTCCAGGTTTTTTGATTAGCCGTAAATTTACGTACGGGACAAAGCATGGCGGAGACTATTTTGATATATATCCCCACGCGGATAAAATGAAGTTTGGCGTGCTTTTGGCGTCGTCTTCAAGCTATTCGATGTCAGCGACATTCTTATCGGTTTTGCTGCAACATACAGATATTTTAGAGGGTCACAAAAAGGCCACCGTTGTAGACACAGTAAAGATTTTAGGTGAGGAGCTTAAAAAAATTGCTATCGACAAAGAGTCCGTGCAGCTTTTTTATGGTGTTATTGACCGGCGTCATATGACCATGACATTTTCTTGCGTCGGAAAAATTATGGGATTAGTACAGCCCACAAATTCATCGGCCAATGAATATATGCGCATCATCTCTTCAGATCGGGAAGGAATAAGCAAGGACAGCCAGACTGAATACACATCGTTGGATGTAGATTTAAAAGCTGGTTTTCGCATTTGTTTGGCCTCTGAGGGACTTTTAAATGTTTTAAGCCAGGACGAGCTGGTCAGTGTGGCTGAAGAAACTCTTGCTGGCGGGGTGCACGAGCTACGCAATCAAATGTTTATTCAAGCGCAAATCAAGTCTGGCCTAGAGCAACCTATCAAGGATCAGACTGTCATTGTCATCGAAGTAAAAGATAATATTGTTAAGCTGGCTAAAAAATAGTATTGTATCGGAACAATTTTAAGACAATCCAAACAGTAAAGTATCGTTAGTGATAAGGAGTCGCAGTGGCTGAAGTAGTTAATTTTGATGGAGCTATAGATAAAGGTTTAGAAGGCGTTGTTGCATGTACCACAGCGGTATCTTCAATTCTTGGAAATACATTAAGTTATCGTGGTTATACTATTGAAGACTTAGCCTCTCATTCAACGTTTGAAGAGGTGACCTATTTATTATGGAATAATCGATTACCTAATAAATCAGAGTTAGAAAAATTTTCTACCGAATTAAATCAAAATATGAAATTGGCGCCGGACTTTGTAAGCGTATTAAAAACTATACCCACTAAAAATGTTCATCCTATGGCATGGTTAAGAACTGCAGTATCTTTGATGTCACACTGGGATACTGATGCTGGTGATAACTCCATTGAAGCTAATCGTCGTAAAGCTTTGCGATTGACAGCGCAAATGAGCTCATTAGTTACGGCTTTTGAAGCGATTCGTAATGGACGAGAAGTTTTAGCGCCAAAAAACGGAAAGTCAATGGCATGGAATTTTATGTATATGTTAAAGGGCGGAGAGCCTGATGCGGATTTAGTTAAACTTTTTGATACTTGTTTAATTCTTCATGCCGATCATGAGTTGAATTGTTCAGCTTTTGCTACGCGGGTCACAACATCTTCTTTATCCGATTTACATTCTGCCATCGTCTCTGCAATCGGCGCCTTAAAAGGCCCACTTCATGGCGGTGCGAATGAGCAGGTGATGGTGATGCTAGCTAAAATAGGCACAATTGAAAATGCCCAACAATTTGTAAAAGACGCTTTAGAGGCTAAAGAAAAAGTGATGGGTATTGGTCATCGCGTATACAAAAATGGCGACCCTCGTGCAGCTATTTTAAGAAAATTTTCCGAACAGTTAACGAAAAAAATTGGAAAGCCTGAATTGTACCAGATGTCAGTTTTAATTGACGATACTATGCAAAAAGAAAAGGGTCTTATGCCCAATGTCGATTTTTATTCGGCAACGGTTTATCACGCGATGGGGATTCCAACGGATATATTCACCCCTATTTTCGCAGCCTCACGCGTATCAGGATGGATAGCCCACGCTATGGAGCAATATGAAAAAAATCGTATCTACCGCCCACGTTCAAAATGGGTGGGAAAAGATGGTCTAAAATGGTCGCCGGCAGAAGCTCGTTAAGAGTGCGCGTGAAACTTTTATTTTTAGTTTTTGCATGCACGCTTGCAGCGTGTACAAGCTTGACTGAAAAGTTATTAAAAGATCCCGAAGTAAAAGTTACAGATGTTCAAGTTACAGATATTTCATCGAAAGATCTTTCTTTAGATTTAAAATTAAACATCAACAATCCCAACCCATTGAAGCTTAAGGTGGGTAAGATCACCTATGGTCTCAATTTAGAAGGCGATACGGTGACTGAGGGTGAGTACACGCAAGGCATCGAAGTCCCTTCAAATGGTATGGTCGATGTCGTTGTACCTTTAAAGTTTAAATACAATGCTTTGCAATCGTTAGTGAGTAATTTACTCAATAAAAAAACCACTAAGGATTACGTATTTAAGGGCAGTGTGGACCTGGGACTAATCTCTATACCTTTTGAAGAAAAGGGTCAGCTCAAATTAGGAGAATAGATGGCATCAATATTTACAAAAATTATTCAAGGCGAATTACCAGCCTACAAAGTTTTAGAAGATGAGTTAACCATCGCTATTTTAGCTTTGGATCAAGTTAATCCTGGGCACGTCATCGTTATCCCTAAGCAAGAGGTTAATCATTGGTACAGCGTTCCTGCTGATGCCTACACCCAGGTTGGTCTTAATGCGCAAAAGATTGCTAAGGCGATCACTCAAGTCACTGGTTGTGAGCGAGTACTAACTGCTGCTGTCGGGTTTGAAGTGCCGCACTATCATCTTCATTTAATTCCGGCGTGGTCTATGGCTGATTTAGACTTTAAAAAAGCTCAAAGATTGCCAGCTGAAGAAATGCAGACGTTATTGTCTAAGCTTCAAAAACATCTCTAGAGTGAAAACTTTAGTGAATAAGACCTTGGTCTAGGATTATTTTTGCGCAAAAATATATGAATAAAGGCACCTTCTTTTCTGTTATTCTGTATTTGCTGTTCTTACAGCGCGAAAGGAGGTGGTGTTATGGTAAATTCATTTGACATAACTAAGGCGGAGGTAGCGGCTTCATAGTCGTAACTTAAGCTTAGGCTTTAGGTAAATACCTTCGCCGAATTGTAGTCAAAAAGAGATTTATTGTTTGATAAGTCTCTGGGTCGGGCCGACGACACCAAAACAGATCCAGTCGGTCCCACCTCTTCTGAACCCTGTACTTCTGAATACTTTCTTGCTATTTCTAGCCTATGAGTTCCCTCCAAGAAATAATCAAATTAAATCCATTCACAAATGATGTATTATACAAAATGCCTCAGCATAGCCTGATGGATATTATTAAAATGATTCAGACATCTAATAAAGTTTATTTAGATTGGAAAACAACTACATTAGATCAGCGCCTTACGATTTTAAAAAATATAATTGCAAATTATAAATTAAAAAAAAATGACATTATTGATTCTGAATCCATGGATCAAGGGTTATCTGAAGACTTAACAATGCGAGCAAATTTTGAAGTAGGCCTTCGTATTTTAGAAGCATATCAAAATGAAATACTTCAGCATCAAAAAAATATTCACAATCATAAACAGTATCAACCTAATGGCGTTGTTTCTGTTATTCTTTCGTGGAACTTATCAAATCGACTATTTATTGAAAAAGCTTTGTCAGCTGTTTTGGCGGGGAACACTGTATTGGTAAAAGTTTCTTCAGCCTCACCAAGTTTACCCAATCATTGGAATGATCTTTTGAAAAAATCCGGAGTGCCTGATGGAGTGGTGCAGTTTGTGGTCACATCAGATGCAGAAGCTAAAAAAATTTTAGTTACTCATCCTGGTATTAAAGCAGTAACTGCTACGGGAACACTTCAAACTTGTGTACAAATTTTGAAAACCCAAAATACTTTAGCAGATAAACAATTTAAAAAAATTCAACTGGCCAGTGGAACGAAGAATTCCTGTTTAGCACTAGATGAACCAGATGCAGTCACAGTTAATCAAGTGCTTGAGACATTTTTATCAGGACAAGGGCAATTGGCTTGGAACTCTTCGCGCTTATTTATTCTAGAGAAACATCAAGCCGGTTGGGTAGAAGCTATAAATGAAACTTTAAATAAGTTGAGACCTGCGGAAAGCCCGAAAGATAAAAGTTGGTGGGGACCTATGGTGAAGTCCTATGAGGGCTTAAGCTACAACGAACTTAAGAAAACAGCAGAGCAAGATCAAGCCAAACTTATTTTTTCTAACTATTCAGATGCAAAAAATAACTATATGAAACCCATATTTACATATGACATGTCGAATTGTTCTGAGCTTCAGCAAGACGAGCTTCATATGCCACTCTATGTGTTGTCAGCGGTAAAGTATGGATTTGATGTGCCTAAGTATTCTAATGTTTCATATTACGGACATAGTGCGCAGATTTTTTCAAAAGCTGAGCCTTCGATCAAAATTGTAAGTCAGCTGGATGTGGGTGCGATCAGTGTGAATCAGTGGTCAATATTTAAGGATTTATCAGTCCACGCCGTCAAACAATCCGCTTTTGGAATGCAGGATCGTCAAATTTTTGGCGAATTTAATTCGAACGTCAAAGTTATCTCATTATTGTAGAACATAATTTTTGGATCGAAGCTTCATCTCGCATCTGGGGCAATATGCTTCCTCTTTAACTTCACCTGCGTCGGTACTAGATACAGCGATTTCTAAGTTGTTAGCACACAAGGCGCAGTTGCAATGGATAGAAACAAAAGCTTTTTGTAACATACTCGCAGCGTTTTCATAGTAGTTAATATCAACAATTTTCAAAGTGTTAGCCGGCTTCATGTTGTGCCTCCGTTGTGTAAGATTATTCTTTGCAAAATCTGTTCACAGACTTTTGTCGGACGATCCGCCGGACGAATCTTAGCTGCAAATTATTATACCTGAGGTGATTTCGCCGATTGCATCTTTTAAACTTAAGAGGTGTATATGATGAAAAAAGTTATTGGGTTAATTGCGGTTTTAATTTTTTCTGCTTGTTTAAAAATTCAGAAAAAATCCGATGTAGAAGGTATTACGGAAGTGCAGACTGCTATAAGTAGTAAACCAGTACCGCCTGCGTCAGTGATATTTGAGCTTAATGATACGATGAACCTAACTGCAGATTTGATGATTCAAGCGGATAAAATTATTTTGGGACCATATGCGCGCATCTATACCAATCAGTTTTCATTAGTCATACAAGCGACGACTATGGATTCAGCTGTTGGTGCTAGTATTCAAAATTTTTCTGAAGATAACTTGGTAGCACCTTATGAAACGGTGGGACTGAATGGTGGATTGGTAAAGATTAAAACTCGAGAGGCCTACGGAAATATACAAGTGCATATGAATGCCCAGCAAGGCGGGCCAGGTAAGCGGGGATGGACGACTGTTGTAACCAATAATATCTATATTGATCGATCACCCTCAGGAGCCTGTCAACCCAACAGCGGCAGTAACTCTGGTCAATCGGGCTCGTTCTTTTTTGAATCCGAACGAGCGGCCAACTTTTTTATAACAACATCTATGAAGGTAGCTCCTGGCGGACTCATAGGAGAAGTGTTGGTTAATCCTGTTGCTACACTCAATTATCAAAAAGATCCGGCAAATAATAAATTTCCCAAGGGTAAGAACTGTCATGTAATACCTCAACCGGGAAAAGCCGGATTGCCAGGACAAATTTGTATAAAATTAACAGCTGAAACACTAGCGGTGTGTGAAAAGTTTTGAACTACTTAATAAACTCTAAATGATCTTTGAAGGCTTGAATGGCGTCCCAGTTCATAATTTGTGGACGAAGCTCACCCCTTAAATAAAGGTCAACTTGATTGCCATAATGTTTACTAAAAGGAGAACCTGAGTTACCGGTGGGAAGTATTCCCCAGCTTTCCGCTGGATTTTTAAAGTCGATAAGTCGTCGGGTAGACGCTCCACCGGTGACGTTAAAGTTAGAAGAACAAAATTTATGTCTAAAAGCATTGGGGATCATGCTTCCACCTTCGGCGGGATAGGGACCCAAGTTAAAAATTGGCCGCAGAATTTTAAGTTTTCCTAAGGGGTGCTCGTATTCGACCGTATGAAGTTTGCCCCATTTCCAATTCTCAGTATTACCGAACTTTGTACTGAAAAAATTTAAAGTTTTTTCAAAAGTTGATTGCAGGATAGACTGTCGCTGATTATCCCACCAGGTCGATTGCGGATGATCAATTACAAACAGGATAAATTTCCAATAGTTGGGAGTACTACAAAACTGCTCAAACTGAATCGAGTCGAAATATTTACCGAGGATTGCTCTGGCTATTTCGTCGAGCCACATATGATAAAAACCTTGGGCCTGATTATCGATATCAGCTTCTCCGTTCCATTGGTTTAACATCTGCACCACTTCGTGTGACCCTTGTATTAGGCTCAGCATTTTCTTTAGCCGATCAGAAGCTTGAAGAAAAGTGTTATTCACAAATAGCTTTCGTTGAAAATCCAGGTCTATTTTTTCTTTTGACTGTAATTGTTGATTTAGGACTGCATATCTTTCCCCGCGATCCCAGAACCCGACCACATTTTTTTCATCAAACTTGATTGGCGGCTTTTGATTGGCACTAAGAATGTATCCGACTTCTGGATTTTCTAATGAGGGGACTTGAGAATCTGGCAAGGTTTCTGTTTGATGATTAGTATCGCGGATTTTCCAGAAAGGCTCTTTCCTGAATGGAAAGTAACCTAGTATTTTCCATGCAATATTTCCTGATTTGTCGGCCCAGGAAATATTTAGCCCAGGCGCTTTCCCCTTTTTAACAGCGCTATAGAATTGATCCAGGTTTTCAGCCAAGGCCAGATCATAAAAACTTTCGATAATATAGTTATCGTTATGGTAATAGTGCCAATCTAAAATAGTATTATTTTTATTTTGCAATAACTCGTTAATAATAGGTCCATGAGGAGTGTCTTGCAGTTTGAGTTCAAGGGCCGGACCATTTTTTACATACAAAATCTCAGTGCGCTCGATAATTTGCGTAGCACTAGAACTTCTTAAAAGATCTAAGTCGTCAGTGTAAGACATTGTTAAGGCCCAGGCTTTATTTAAATTATGACCTATCAAGGCAAAAGGAATAATAGGAACAAAGTGACCATAAAGTTCAAAGTCAGGAGATTTTAGATGGGCCTCATACCAAACTCCAGGATTGGAATAGCCAATATGCGGATCATTGGCCAAAGTAGCAAAACCAGAAACACTTTTTTGCGGCGAAATCACCCAGCTTTGGCTACCATCCATTTGTGGTAAATAGTTTAAGGGATCTATAATGTCCAACGATTTAGATCTTACTTTAGTTGCAAAAGATAAAGTTGCGCTGGTCGTAGTTCCGACAATTTCGTCAAGTTGTTGCCCTTGAACATTTCGCGCTAACTGCGAAAGTAAAGCGTCGCTAAAATAATTTTTTGTAAAAGTAAATGACATAACCGCACTAAAAGCTAAAACATCTTCCATGGTGATTTCTTCGGGTTGTTCGCGAAGTAGAATAAGTTCGATCGGTCTTGGACATTTTTTTACACATTCATTTACACCGATAAGCCAAGATTTTAGATCTTTCACCAACTGAGGGTTTATTTTGGGAAGATTGAGTTTAAGCCATTGGCTCATATAGTGCTTTGCTCCCAAATTTCTTAAAACCTTATCTGTAGGCAAAGTCGCCCCACCAAACCACTCAGAGAGTCGGCCCGAAGCAATCATTTTTTGCATTTGGATTTGAAAAAAACGATCTTGCATAACGACGTAGCCGTAGGCTTTATAAAGATCAGCACGATTTTCTGCACGAATATGTGGAATACCGTAGTTATCATAGTAAACGTGCACAGGTTCTTTCAGCTGTGGCATCCGAATTTGCCCCTGATAGATCGGAGCAGTTTGATAGCGGATGTAGAAATAAAAAGCAGCAGCACACAACATGATAGCCAAGAAAACTAAAATAAAGACTTTTTTCATTTAAGCCATTTCTACAAGTTCTTTAATCATTAAGCGAATGCCCGTGTAAACTTCAAATGGCGTTGCATGATCATTCATGTAGGCTGGCGTAGATAAAACTTTGCAGTCACGATCTGTGATATAATCTTCTGAAGGGCAGGCTTCATGTTGGATGTCGAACTGGGATAAAGTTGAAATCAGCTCAGAAGACTGACCTAAAGTAATTAATGGTTTATGATTCTTTAAAACATGAGCTACCAGGAAGGGTGAGATACATATAGCCCCAATCGGCTTACTCTGTTGATAAAATTTCAAAATAACATTTTGAAGAGCTGAGTGAATTTCAAACTTCTCTTTGTCAACTAACCAGGTAGAAAGGTTTTTCAGCATACCGGAACCACCAGGTAAAACTAAAGCATCGTAGATTTCAGGATTTAATTCATTAATGGGCAAACTTTCACCGCGCGATATACGCTGTGATTCAACAAGCGCATTTCTGGCACCTAGTCCATCATCTGTGGGGAAGTTTACATCAAAACTAAAATAAGAAACTTCAGCTTTAAGTTCAGAAAGGGCGATGCGTGCACAGGCCGCCTCTGTAATTTCAGATCCGTCTTTGTGACCAGGAGAAAGAAGTATGACAGCAATTTTTTTCATACTTCTTTTTTATTAAATTTTAGTCTTCTTGTCCATATGAAAAGCTGTCGACAGATAAACAATTTTCTTGAAGTATTTTTCTATTGTTATATTCCACGAGTCCGCGTTGACAATATTTCATCACCTTTGAAAGAAAGGGAAGTTGTGGGGAAACTATGAAAGTGAGATGAGTGCGAACGGGTTTTCCATCAGAAGTGGTTACGCTGCCATCCAGCATATCAAAACGAATTTTTTTAATGTCTATGATGCAGCTATTAACGTCTGGACATACCTTAGCGCTGGCTAGCTCAGGACGTAAATACATCTTAGAAGCCTCAGTGGTTAGATTATGACAAGTCACATTTTCCTCTCGGCACCCTTGCAAAGCAAAATATTCATAGGCTCGATTAAGGAAAAAAGGCTTGGGTTCTTCGGCTTGAGTTTTAATATTTTTAGCGGCTACTGCCGATAGTGTAATATTTTGACGAATTAAACCTTCTTCTTTAGTAAAAATGATTCCATACGGACGGCTGTTGATTGAGTTTTGTGAGTTAAGATAATCCTGTTTGTTGAATAGAAAGTCGATAGTCAAACTGTCTGCAGTATCAACGACATCGGTCACAAAGAGATCTTGTTTATATATTTTGGTGACTTGATTTTCCTCAATAACAGATATTGATGTGAAGGAGCTAATTTCATTTTTATTAACCAAAGCCCAACTGTATGATCCAATGCTATCACTCATTTTACTGAGAAGTTCATCCGAGTTAATAGCAGGGCCTAGGTTGGAGTCATCTAAGTTTTGCTTTTTAAGACATGAGCTAAACGCCACGAAACTAGTAGCAATAAGGCATAAATATATATGATTTTTCATTAGACAGAGTCCCAACCCCACACCCATAATGGCAGTGGAAAAACTTTTTCAAATACCTTGCAGGCCTCTTCAGACAAAAAGCCTAAGTCACTAACTCCGGTGGGCCCAAAAATAATTTTTACAAATTCATTTTCATTTTTTAAAGTGTAAAGATCGTTTTTGTATCCAAAGATAATTTGGTCGTCCTTTTTTTCAAAGATGACGGAGTCGATTCCTTCAGACATAAATACTTTTTTTAGTTTTGCGGCCATTTTGTTGAAGTCGACTACTTTGATCATTCCTAAAAAGCCATCGTTTGAGTAGTCGCTCATCATTTTGAGTTTATTTCTTAAGTTGATGCTGTGATGCGGACACATGAAAGTGTATGTTTGATTTTCTGATTGGATCATATAGCTGAGTAGATCCAAGATATCGGGAACCGAGCCGCCCCATTCGTGGATATAGTTTTGTAAGTCAACACCTTTACCCTCAACTGCATAGGACACTAGCTGATTTTGTTGATTCCACATGGTGTAAACGTTTGAATTAGGAATATTTAGGTACTGTTGAACTTCTTCTTTAGTCCGTGCGCTGTTCACTGAATGTTGGTTATAAAGTTTAAGGATTGCGGCCCCATCTATTTTTGGACCCTTAATAAATTTGTATTCTTTATTAACGATGGGCTGAGGTTTAGAGATAAGATAGGCATGTTCAAATCCTGCTAACTCAAAGCCAAATTTTCTATAAAATTCATATTGATCGGACCACAGCATAACTAAGTCGCAATCTTGATCGTGGGCTTTTACTAAGCAATTTTCTAAATTTCTACGACTAAGACCTTGGTTGCGAGCTTCGGGGTCTGTCACCACGGAGCCGATTGCGCCAATTTTAAAAATGGACATTGGTGTTTTGCATATAAAAGGTTTTAGCACGGCATGCGATAAAATTTTCCCATCAACAGTGTCTGTAATAATACTCATATTGTGCACATTGGCTGTGGAAATAGCCGTAGGGTATTCCTTGGTTATAGGCCAAGCCACATTTAGTCTTAGATTTTTATTTAGAAACTCTACAACTTGGGTCAGTTCTACCGGCGAAGGTGAACGGGGAGTAATGTTAGAATCTTCCATAATTCGCTCCTCATAGTGATTATGTAAATTATAGCCTGAATTTTCTGGTTTTTGGCGCTTTACGTGACTAGACACATATGAATTTGACTTAGGACTAGAACTTTTTTAGAGTAGGTAACCCAGGAGAACCCATGGCAGATTTATCACAGAAATGGAAAGAAAATAAGGGCGGCAAAATGTTTGTCGACCAGTCCTGTATTGCCTGTGATGCCTGTGTTCTTACAGCCCCGAAAAATTTTGCAATGCACGAAGAAGATGGTCATGCTTTTGTCGCGAAACAACCTGAGACACCCGAAGAAGAAGCTTTATGTAAAGAAGCTATGGAAGGATGTCCCGTGGAGGCAATCGGTGACTTCGGTACAGAAGAATAGACAAAAGTCCAACTCTCAGTTTTTAACTGTCCTATCACTTCTAAAGAAACATTATCCGAATGCACACTGTGCTCTCAACTATAAAAATCCGTATCAACTTTTAATAGCTACTATTTTATCGGCTCAATGTACTGATGAGCGTGTTAACAAAGTTACTCCAGCGGTGTTCAAAAAATATAAAGATCCCGCGTCATTGGCAAAAGCTGAGTTGGAGGATATTGAATATCTTATTCGATCGGCGGGCTTTTATAAAAATAAAGCAAAAAATATTAAAGCCTGTTGCGAGATTATTGCAAAAAAATATCAAAATAAAGTGCCCCAGGAAATGGATCAATTGATAGAACTTCCTGGAGTTGGTCGAAAAACTGCGAATGTGGTTTTGGGTAATGCATTTTCTATAGCCAGCGGCGTGGTTGTTGATACTCATGTGACACGACTATCAAAAAGGTTAGGGTGGGTTAATACCGATAACGCCGTTCAAATCGAACAGATTCTTAATGAGATCTGCCCACGATCAGACTGGATAATGCTATCGCATTACTTAATTTCACACGGCCGCAGCATCTGTAAGGCGCGATCTCCAAAATGTGAAAGCTGTTTTTTACTGAAGTCTTGTCCTCAGCGATATTTGTGAGTATGATTTTTATATATGTTGCAAGCTTATTTTGAAAGTATTAAATACGTCGGACATCTTTTACCAATATCTTTATTAAGAATTTTTGTAGGATATTTTTACTTACAACAAGCCTTTAATGATTGGAAAATTCATATTTTATCAAATTCAGTCGTTAGTGATTTGATTGTTGATGCGCTTTCAGGGGATAAAATGCCCTACTGGTATCGAATCTTTCTTAGCGAACAGGTTATCCCGCACTGGGATGTGTATGCATTTATCTTGGTGGGTTTGCAGTTGGCGGTGGGGATATCTTATCTTATCGGTTATGTGGTGCGCCCCGCATCTGTTTTAGGGATTATATTATGCTTGAATTACATTGCTATAGGATCTTCAAGTCAGGAATTGTTTTTTAGACTACTGATTGCCTGTCAGCTCACTTTTGCATGGGTAGGTGCCGGTCGCTGCTTAGGATTTGATTATTATTTCTATAAGCGTTATCGCGGTATGTGGTGGTAATCAATGCGGCAATTCATTTTGTACATCCTGGCTTTGTTTTCTATACTTTTTTTACTTTATGTTTATCGTGATAACAGTGGCCCCATCAATGATCGAACGAATTTGAATATTTATGCCTCAGGGTCATTTATATCTAGCTGGGGCCCGGGGCCAGAGTTAAAAAATTTGTTTGAAGCGCGCACAGGGATTAAAATTAATTACATAGACATGTCGGATCCAGGAATGACTTTGCAAAAAGTGGCTTTTTCTACTGAGGAAGCTGGTGGCGATATGCTGATGGGGCTTGATCAGTTCGACATTGTTCGTTTTGCAGATCGCGTGAAATGGAACGATATTTCAGCTATAAACTTACAAATTGATGCAATAAAATCAAATCCTTATTTGTCTGAAATGAGATCGCTAGATATTTTTAAAAACTTTATACCCTATAACTGGTCTGCGGTCGCCTTTGTAACCCGTACTGATAAAAATTATCAGTTAGGTTCCTTGCATGATTTGCTTCGTCCTGAGTTGCGTTCTAAAGTAGCCTATGAAGATCCACGCACCAGCAGTCCCGGGCTACAGTTTTTGTTGTGGGTGGCGCGCACTTTTAGTGAGGATCAAGCTGTACAGTTTTTAAAAGATATAAATACACATTCACATAGTTTTTCGCCTAGCTGGTCCACCGCATATGGTTTGTTTAAAAATAAAAGTGTTGATGTTGTTTTGTCATATATAACATCTCCAATTTATCACTTAGTTGAAGAAAAAGATGCTAATTACCACGCTTTAGATTTCAAAGAAGGGCTTCCGCTGCAAGTTGAGTTTGCAGGAGTGCTTTCAAATTGTCGCAACTGCGAAGCGGCCAATAAATTTATCCAGTTTATTCAAAGTAAAGAAGCTCAAAGAATTATTATGACAAAAAACTACATGTTACCTATGAATAGATCGCTAACTGAGGGTACAGCATTTGATACTTTAAATAGATATAAGTTTCTTCATTTCAAGATGTATACAAAAGATGAAATAAATAAATGGATTCGTATCTGGTCTGACATTAGAAAAAATGAAGGATAGACTAAAACCATTATCATTTTTAATTATTGGTTGTCTGATTTTATTTTTTAGCGCCCCTGTTTCTGTCATACTTTATAATTTTAGTTTGAACTTGGATCTGGAATTCTCAGATATGCTGATTGCCTTTCAGAATTCGTTTGTACAGTCAGTCATAACGGCCACATTATGTATTGTTTTGTCGATGTTGTTGGTTCCTGGTCTGTCCGAATTAAAAAATACATGGATAAAAAGAATAATGCCAGCAGCCCTGCTGCCGTCTTTACTGCCTTCAATTTTTACTTTGCTGATTGTATTTTCTTTATTCAGAGATTTCCCATTTGGAACGACGGGCATAGTGCTGATCTTTTTTGTGACTTATTTTGGAATGAGTACTTTAATTTTATTGAACGCATACACTGCTTTAGTTGGCAAATACTCGCACTTAATTAAAATTTATAATATTTCACTAATTGATCGCTATTTAAAAATATATTTGCCTGAGTTGTTTAAGGATATTATCACGGTCTTTTTGATTATTGTTTTGGGATGCTTTGCAAGTCTGTCGGTGCCCTTACTGGCTGGTGGAGGGCGTGGTACTAATGTGGAAATGTATATCTATGAGTCAGTTTTCATTAATGGAAACTGGGGTACAGCGGCAGCAATGGCGTTGCTGCAAATGACAATTATATTTATATTAGGGTTTTACTTGAATCGCATTTCATACTTTGGATCAGGGCGTGTAGATTCGGACACTTTTAAAACAAAAAAAATTAATTTAAGCTTAGTTTTTTTTCTATTTTACATCGGATTTTATGTCGTAGGGTATTTTTATCAATTGATAAAATCGTTAACAAAGATTAATTTGAGTAACTTTTATTATTCTGAGTTTCTAGTTTCGCTCTCAAATTCATTTTTGTTGTCCTTCCTGACTGTTTCAGTTTTTGCCATTATTTTAGTGTCTTTGCTATTTATTTTTTTCATGCAGACTAAGTCCTATTTTTTAATATATTTTTTATTACCTTCAACTACGATTATTGGTTTGTCTTTGTATTTGGTTTTTCCAGAAAGAGCACATATAATTATTGACGCATTAAAAATCGCGTTGGGAATAAATTTAATTTACACTTTAGTTTTATATAAAAGTTATATTCAACCGCAACTTATAAATATTCAATCGCAATTAGATGTGGCGCGAATATATAACCTGACTTTCCAGCAAAGTTTAGTCTCTGTGATCTGGCCACAGATAAAGTCTTCAGTTATTATTACTGCTAGTATTCTGTCAATTTTTTGTTTTAGCGAGTTCGCACTTATTAAGGCGGCGGGGTCTCAAACTTTGTTCTCCGGCATTTTTATAGAAAGATTAGTTTCTTCTTATCGCTTAGAGCAAGGTTTTGTTTTTAGTTTTATCGTATTAGCTATAGTATTTGGTTTTTTCTATACAGTGAGGTTGTTGAGTGTCAAAGATAAGTAGGCTTCATTACGCTATAGGTTCCTTAGTCATCGATATTCCAGAGTTAGAACTTTCTGATAAGGGAGTAACGGCCATTACCGGGCATTCAGGATCAGGGAAAACTACATTTTTTAAAATTTTATTAGGCTTGCACCAGCCTAAAGCTTGGAGTTGGAATTTTGATGGCGTTGAGATGGCCCATTTGCATGTTTCTGAACGTCAGTTGGGAGTTGTTTTTCAAAGCTATGAATTATTCCCTCATCTAACCGCCGAAGAAAATATTCGCTTAATTATGCGATCCAGAAATAACGTAAGTTCTGATGCGCTTAAGCAGCTTGAGCACTTTAAGGCAAAGCTTAAGTTGCAAAAGTGTTGGCTCACCAAAGGGAAGTATTTATCCGGAGGGGAGCAACAGCGAGTGGCTTTATTGCGAGCTATACTAAGCAGTCCGCGAATGATCTTATTAGATGAACCCTTCTCTGCATTAGATCAGGCTTTGAAGTATGAAGCCTATGAAATCGTTCAAGAAGTGCTGACAGAAATTCAGGTTCCTGCATTAATGATTACTCATAACTTGGCAGAGGCGCGCTTATTTACCAAGCACATTATTGAATTTAAGAATGGCCAAATACAGTAGAGATCTAATAGGTGTGGTTTCAATATTTTAGCTCTGTAATTACTTCAAAATCGCGCAAAAATTGTTAACAGTGACCAGCATGATTGGTATGAGTCGCGGCCATGTACAGGCTTATTATATTTGTATTTTTAGTCGTGAGTTGTTCAGGTCAAAAAGATGACCGGGGCATGAGCGATGACCCTTTAAGGCTTTTGTCAGAAGAAGAAAAAAGACGTCTAGTTACTCCGACCATTTATTATATTCCGAATTACACTCAAGAGGATCATTCAAAATGTTCTCGTCACGAACGTATTGATATTGTGGACGTCAATCAATATGTCATCGTTAGCACTTGTCGAAATGTGTATATGGATTGTCAAATGCAGGGTACTTGTCGTGTAGAATTAGATAATGGACAAAGTATATTAATCAATGTGGTGCGTTTTAATAAAAAAATGAATACGGCAATTTTTAAACGAGTGACGAGTACAGAATGTATATATGGCGCAGGGAATTCGCGTGATCGATTTTCAAGTTATCGACAAATGTGTATTGATCCTTATTATTCAGTGGCGGCAGATTTATCTATTTATAATCTAGGTGATGTTTTGTATATCCCAGTCCTGAAAGGTGTCGTATTGCCTGATGGAAGTCTTCATAATGGCTATGTTATTGTGCGCGACTCGGGTCAAAGAATAAAAGGCTACGGGCGGTTTGATTTTTTCACAGGATACTTGGGTATTACTCGTCGGAATCCGTTTTTCAAATTGGGTCTTGGTGGAGGAGTCATTTTTCCTGAATACTATTTGATTCGTGGTTCCGATTCAGATCGCATACGTGCTGAGCGTGGATTTCCTTATCTAACTCCACGCGCGAATTCAATTATAGCTCAGTCAAACTTTATTAATTAAGCGGATGGCAGCGTTCGTCGACGTTGTTCTTTTTATAATAAATCATATCTGAAGCGCAAGAGGCCACAAATATTTTTTCTGAAGCATTAGATTTTTTATGAATAACAATCGCCTCTCGAGTTAAACCAAAAAAAGTATATAGGTCGGGTGAGCAAGTTACAAACCAATGAGAACTCGTTCCAGGATGAATGGCTTTGCGGTACTTTGGTTTTGAATCAGTCAGTGTATACATGTGTCCTGTATAGATCACACCATTAGCATCAACTAAGCTTAAACTAAAATATGTTGTGCCTAAGATGCTGCGATATAGTGGGGAAATCCCTACTATATTTAAAGAGTTCATGCGGGGAAATTTTTCAGAAGAAATAAGCTGCTTGACCAACTCAGCATGACAACGTTTTTGAGCATGCTGTACACTTGATTGTAGGTATTTCCCACTGGCTTCAGTGGGAACATCAATAATCGGCGTTCTGATTATAGTATGCAAGGGCATTGCAAAGGCTGTGGCAGGAAGGATCATCAGTAGTACTAGTAATGTGCGCATATATATGCCTCTTGTTGAATTATTATTGTTGTCTTTGTGGTCCACGGCCTCGTAATGTTGGTGTCGTCGATGGAGTTCCTATGCTTATTCCTGAGTTGCTAGTTGGGAAAGTCCATACTTGATCACCACGAATCATTTTGTTGGGGTCTTGTACTGCTGGAGTCGTACTGGTAGTCACTGTTTGTTGTCCACTTCGGCCATCTCGCCCTACGCCCGGAGTAGCTCCTGGTTGTGTCGTCGTCGGTTGAGTCGGAGCCATCATGCTAGCTAAGATTTTTTTCATGTCAGGTACATATGATTTTTGATAGTAAGATAAAGTCGTTACATCATTAGTCATTTGTAGACTTTGTTCTATCGAGCTTGAGTACGAGTTACTTAGGTAAGTTAGTTTTTGTTCTTCAAGTTTTGTTTCCTGTAAGGTTTCGAAGTAGGCTTGTGGATTGTTTTGTTGAGAAAGAGTTTGAAGTCTTGCATATCCATCACTTACTTTTTTGGCTGCCACAGTCGCTTGATTTTTAACGGCATTCATAATGCTTTGTTTTAAAGATCGATAATCATCAGGCATGTCTTGCATAAGTCCTTGAAGAGAAGCCAGTGTTGACTCTAATACTTCGGGGTTATCTGAGTATAAAGCAGCGGCTAATGGTGCAGCCATTAGACTGCGAAAAGCTTTATTTACATCTGCTGCAGCTGGCGCATTTTTACCAGTAAATCGTGATAATAATGATGTAAGTCCTGATGATAAGCACTCAAGGTCTTTATCACACTTATCTTCTAAATCTGCTACGCGATCTTCAAATTTTTCTTTTATTTTATCTTTTCGAATTTGCTCTTTTTCATCTTTGATACATTTTGCATATTCACGTTTATCATCTCGTGAAGCATTGGCTTCCGGCTTTTCACAATCGGAATCATTTTCTTCAGCAGCAGCAGTAGTTGTTGTAGGCGCAGTAGGTTGAGCTTCTTTTAACTGTTTAAGCATGTTTTCTAAACTAGAGATACGAGTCACTAAATCTTGGATAGTCTTTTGGTCAGTTGATGGTGTTTCGCAATCTTCAGTACATGCACCCTCAGTATTAGCGCTAGCTTCTGTTTTCGATGCATCAGAACTCGTAGAGTTAGCAGCAGCGAATTCAGCAATGGCTGCGGCGGTAGCGTCATTGCTGGTCGTGGTTGCGGTCGATGCATCAGTGCTGGTCGTGGTAGTTACATCAGCAGGTACTCGTGACGCTAAGACATATTCCCCTGAGTTTGAGTATTGGGCGTGGGCTTTAGCTATACTTAGAGATGAAGACTGATTTGAATACTGCGTAACCAGCAACGATAATAGTGATGCTGTTAGAATCCACTTGGTATTCAATGTTAATAACTTTTTCATAATATCCTCCATCATAGGTTTCTATTCAAAGAGACCATTTATGTAACTATAAAGCAGAAGTTGGGCCATAACTCAGAATGAGTCACATCAGTTAACGTGCTGAAATAATTAAAATAAAGGAGATATTTTTAATGTTTCATTTTGAGATGCCCGTCAAACTTCTAGAGTGTCAATATGAGAACTATAGGATATCAGTATTATTTCAAGGGCTTAGCGAGTTGACGGACTTTTTTATCTCTGGCATCAATAAGGTGTGAAAATGACTTTTTCTGTCCACTCTAAGCCGGAATATTTGCAAGCCTATCAGGCCACAGAAGCTGATTGGAATGATTGGTCTTGGCAATTGCGTAAGTCGTTTAAATCGGAAGAAGACTTTAAAAAAGTTTTTACTTTATCAAATCAAGAGCAAAACGCCTTTCGGCAAACTCAGGATATTTTTAATATTCGATCGACTCCGTATTATGCGGCCTTAGCGGGAAAAAGCCCCCACGATCCGATTCGAAAAATTTTAATGCCTCATGAAAATGAACTTAAGGATTTGCAACCGTCCCAATTAGATCCATTAGGTGAAAAAAAATTATCGAATAACCCGGTAGAGCGCGTGATTCATCGCTACTCTGATCGAGCCCTGTTTTTAGTGACCGATATTTGCAGTGTCTATTGTCGCTACTGTACCCGCAAACATTTTACCGGTGCGGATCAGGCTTTCATAAAACAAGATCAGTATGAAAAAGCTATAGATTATTTTAAAAAGGCCACCGGTTTACGGGAAGTGATTTTATCCGGCGGTGATCCTTTAACCTTATCGGATACGCATCTGGATCGAGTATTAACCGATTTAAGAAAAATCGAGCACATCGAGATTATTCGTATTGGAACTCGTATGCCTGTGGTGGCTCCGATGCGCGTCACAGATAATTTAGTGAAGATTATTCGTAAAGCTAAGCCGGTATTTATGATGACTCACTTTAATCATCCGCGCGAAGTCACCCATGAAGCTTCCGTTTCACTTGAAAAATTAGTTGATCATGGAATTCCGGTGATGAATCAAATGGTGCTATTAAACGGAGTGAATAATCATCCTGCCATTGTACAGGCTTTATCCCGAAGACTTTTATACTTAAGAGTTAAACCTTACTACATGTTTCAGTGTGATCCTTCACCGGGAACAGATTACTTAAGAACATCCATTGACGATTCTCTGCAAATTCAAAGGGAATTGTGGGGTCATCTATCAGGTTTAGCGATGCCGACTTTATCTGTGGATATTCCCCACGGCGGCGGAAAAACTTATTATACTCCACAGTTTGAAATTAGTGCAGACGCACAATCTAGAAAATATGTAGGATGGGATGGAGTTCAGTCTGAATATTTTAACCCCGCACCTGAGCAAATTATTAAACCTATTGATGTCGAAGATTATCTACCTGAATGGGAAGCTTTGAAAAGCGCAAAGTTGATCTAGAGATCTAGATTTTCTCTAATCGCGCGTAGCGGGCGATGAATTTTTTAATGGTGTTGTCTTGGAATAGAACGCTAACTTTTAAATTGTCGGAGTTTCCTTCGACATCAAAGATCGAGCCTGCGCCAAACGTGGGATGGCGAACGCGTTGGCCTTTGATGTACTCGGCTTTGGATGACGATGAACTTGTGGCATAGCTTGGAGATGAATCATAGTCAGGAAATGCTTGGCTGTCGTCAAACGAGTTCGTTGATGCATTTCGTGCGCGGTAGCGTTGGGCAAAGCTTGAAGGTGGCGCGGTCGCGGCGCCCGATGAATGCTGAACCAAGTTCTTTGGGATTTCGTTAATAAACCGCGAAGGCAGATTCATTTGCTCTTGACCCCAGACACGACGCATTTGTGCGTGGGTCAGCCACAGCTTTTCTCGAGCCCGCGTCATGCCAACGTAAGCAAGTCTGCGCTCTTCCTCTAAATCAGACTCGTCGACATCATCACCGCGCATCGAGGGGAAAAGATTCTCTTCACATCCCACAATAAATACAAACGGGTACTCTAAGCCTTTAGAGATATGTAAAGTCATTAAGGTCACCGCATTAAATTCTGGATCTTTTTGATCCAGGTCCGAAGCTAATGCCAGTTCTTCAAGATAAGCGGATAAGGTAGCTTCTTCACCGCGCTCTTTTTCAAATTGCACGATGGCATTACTGAGTTCCTCTAAATTGTTAATGCGCGCTTCAGATTCTGTGGTGTTTTCTTTTTTTAATGCGACTAAGTATTCGGTTTTATCCAATACTAACGGGTAGAAATCAGAAATTTTATAGTTTTTTTGTTGTGCAACTAGATCATCAATAATATCAGCAAAGCGTCGAAGTTTGCTGGTTGTTCCGGCATTAAACGCCCGTTGATCTACGGCATATTTAATGGCTTCGAAAAATGAAATGTTTTGATTAATACTTATTTCGTCCAGATGTTCAACCGTGGTTTTTCCAATGCCGCGTGCAGGGACATTGATAATTCTTTTCACCGCTATGTTGTCATTTAAATTAATGCTCACGCGCAAATATGAGATTAGATCTTTGATTTCAGCGCGCTCATAGAATCGAATACCGCCAATAAGGCGGTAGGGGATGGACGAAGTTCTTAACTGCTCTTCCAGTACCCGTGACTGCGCATTGGTTCGATAGAAAATGGCATAGTCATTTAAATTATTATAGCCGCTTGAAAGCAGGCGTTGGATTTCTTTAGCTACAAATTTTGCTTCATCGTATTCATTGCGCTCTAAACGCACATAAATTGCGTCACCTTGGTCGTTGTTAGTGAAGAGGGTTTTGTCCTTGCGTTCAGAGTTATTGCTAATCACCGCTGTAGCGGCCTCAACAATACTTTTAGTTGAACGATAGTTCTCTTCAAGTTTTACTACCTTAGCTTGAGGGAAATCTTTTTCAAAGTTGAGGATATTCGAGATATCGGCCCCGCGCCAAGAATAAATAGATTGGTCTTCATCGCCGACAACGCAGATATTTTGATGTCCGCTGGCCAACATTTTTATAAGTAAATATTGAATGTGATTGGTGTCTTGATACTCATCCACCATGATGTATCTGAATTTATTTTGATACTGAACTAAAAGATCAGGATACATTCTAAAAAGTTCATAGGTTTTAAGTAATAAGTCATCGAAATCCAAAGCGTTCGCTTTTTTCATTTCGATTTCGTAACGGGTGTAAACCTCTAACGTTTTCTGATCTATAATACTGCGTGAATTGTTGCTTTTTAGATTTTCAGGCTGTAAGCCCAACATTTTGCTATGGCTAATGCGTGATTGAAAGCTTTTAGGGGGATACATTTTATCATTCAGATTTAACATCTGAAGAACTTTTTTAATTAAAGAAAGCTGGTCACCTGAATCATAAATTGTGAAAGGTTTTTCGTAGTCCAACATTTCAATATGCTGGCGCAAAACTCTGACGCAAAAAGCATGAAAGGTATTAATCCATAAGTGGCTGATGATGGGCACATTAATCTCAGAGAGTAATTTGTAAATACGATGTTCCATCTCTTTAGCGGCCTTATTGGTAAAGGTCACACACAGAATTTCATCGGCCGCGGCTTTACCATCGGCAATAATTTGCGCCATACGATGGGTTAGAACCCGTGTTTTTCCAGAGCCTGCACCAGCCAAAATCAGTAAGGGGCCGTCAGTCGTTTGAACTGCATCGGCCTGAGGAGGATTAAGATTTTTCACTAAAAATTCAGATAAATTCATCATCGTTTTTTTACCTTAAAAAAAGGTGCCAGGCTACCTTTAGGGACGCGGTGCTTACGTAAGTTATATGCGCCGGTTTTCCGGTGACCGGTTGCGGCCCATGGGCCATTAATTCATCAGAAAATTGCTATTAAGTAGCTTATATTGGCTATGGGGTGGAATGAAATTCGCTTTAAAAGCAGCAGATCGTGAATACTCTGTAATGGAGTAAAGGTGGAACTATGGCATTTTTCAATTTAAATCTGAATTTAAAGCTTTCACATAAGATATTGCTAATGGCCTCGATTTATATATTAAGTCTACTTATATTCTCATCATGTCAGCCGCAGACGCCAATTTCTGAAGCCAAGGGCGATGTTAAGGTCCTTATTCCCATTGTAGGCTCTGATAGTGAAAAATTGACCGAAGTTACTCTTAAAAATATTCAAGACTTAAAGGAAGTTTCTGGGTCCTATGTGCAATTTTATTATACCCCTGGCGCAGGGGAAAAGAAATTAACGGGCGGTGCTCCGCAAGCCCGTTTTATTCGAACGGAAAAAGGGGTACACGTACCAGCAGACATCACCACACAGCAGATGTTTACCATATATTATCATATTCAAAATTTGCAGGATTTAAGTGTGGAAATTTCTTCAGATTTGAAAACGAATTCGCCCTTTCAAGTAGGATTAAATACAAAAGTTTCGGGAAACGATAGCACTGGTCATAATAACGCATTTTATGATGGTGAATCAGATGCCTTGTTGTTTGTACCATACAGCCTGAATAGTGCGCCTATAGCCGTCAACGCCGGGATCATCGCCCATGAATATTTTCATTCAATATTCTACAGATTGCTTTATAGAAACTACTTGGCTCGTCAAAAAGTTTTATCGCAACAAGCAGGTGCAGAGGCTCGGAATAATTTACTATTTAATGAAACCTATATTCGTGGTCTTAATGAAGGTTTTGCGGATTATTGGGGTTGGGTTTATACCACGAACACAGATTATATTACTGCTTCACTACCCGAATACGGTGAAGACCGAAAAATGACTTTAGAACCAGATAAAGTGGGTGTCATTGAAACTCAATCTGATATCGAAAATCGAGTTTCTGAGGCGCAATCGCTGGCTTTTAATCCCACAGAGTTTTTGACAGGCTATACTTATAAAATTGGAACTCCGCACGCTCGCTTTTTGAAGGACTTAACAGTTAGACTATCGCGAGATAACCAGACAGGCTTGGCCGCAGCGAAGATGGAAATGGCTCGTCTGCTTTATAGATATCTGGTTAATGTGTCTATCCAAACAGCTACATTTGAATCTGTCGATAAGCTGACAGCAGACCACTTTTTTCAATACGTGGCTCAGCCGGAAAAATCTGGCTTAGCATTGAACCCTGGCCAATGTGATTTTGTTAAACAGTATGTGCGTACAGCAGATGAATTAACTTTGTGTACAGGCTCTTCTAATGAATAAGATATTTTATATATTTATTATATTTTTTTCATTGAGCAATCATGCGGCTTCGCTGGAGCAGCAGAAACCTGCTGTAAAGCATGAAATTCATATTTTTATTCCAGGGTTACAGTATCGATATGAAAATGACCCTGATCAAAGTATAAAAAACCGCAGATATGATAATTACAATCTGGCGGGATTAATTTTTCAGAAATACTTAGTCGGCCTCGAGTTTAATGAATTCGAGCAGACGACTTCTTCAGGCACGTTAAGTCTTCATGCAAAGTTTCAAGAATATAATCTGTACATAGGATACAATATCTATTCGACTTTACTGTATGAGCCCTATCACATATATGTAGATCTGAATCCTGTGGCTTATATCGGACAAAATCGTGCCACAGTTGAAACTAAGCTGAATTCTATATCGCAACAATCAATAGGTGAGAACAATCTTACTTTAGGCGTAGGTCTTCAGTCGTCACTAAGAATTGGGTTTATGATTATTCAGCCGGAAATTAGATATATGACTTCAAGATCCTATGAGCCTACCTACGTTCCCGTTTATGGAGTACGTATAGGATTTAGAATTGGTCTATAGGGACTGAAGTCTTTCGTGCAACCTTTCAGAAAAATGAGCTTTCTTTGAAGCTTTAAGGTAATGCAGTAACTGTATGATTTTGGCGTACGAGCTATAGGTTTCTAATTCAGCGGGACTATGTACTTTGTAATACTGAATAATCTGGCAGGCGGCATATATTCCTGACTTAGAAATATTAGCTTGCGGTGATTTGATCATTTTAAGCAACTCATCAAAGATTTGATTATCCAGTTTTTTAGCCGCGCGGAAGACCAAAAGATTGCCTTGGGTCCTTCCTGAAGGATCGTTGGCAATCACAAAAGAATTTTGATCTTCACTAGACAAAGCCGCAGCATCTTTATCCATAAGTACCTCAATGACAGAGGCATTCAGGCGCCCCTGGATTTGTCGGGGCACTGTTAATAAAGCTTTGGTGGCTTCATTGCCCCATTGGCTCGTCGGCACAAGGTTTTTTCCTAGCATAATAACCTGAGCTAAGACAAAAACTTTTTCAGCGCTGGTAAGGTCTTCTTTCTTAAAAGTCTCAACAGCCTTAATCCAAGTTTGAATCACTTCTTCGGAAGTTTTATTCACTTGTATGCTAAAAAGGGACTTTAAAATATTTTCTGGATAAATCGGAGTAGCGCTCAGTTGATTAAGTAAAAATATAATGTGGCGATCAGCTCTAAAATACATTAGACAGTCATTAAATTTTTCAGATGTAGAAAGCTCAGGTAAATCGGTAAATTGCGTCACTTGATAGCCCCTTTGAACGGGCATATTTTTAAATTTAAACTCTTCAGTATTCTTTGGCAGAGCTAATAAATCAGCGACATTTGTGGATTGAGCTTCAGTTAAACAAAGAACATTTTTATCTTTGATTGTGACGGCGTCCATAAGTCGCGTAGTAAAGGTCAAAGCAGTTCCCAAAAAACCGTAGCCAGCTGTACGTTTACTAAAAGTGATATCTGAGCTGTAAATAGCGCTTTTTAAAGTGAATTTTCTGTGATCATTATCAATGGTGAAAGCAATTTGAGAAAATTCAAACATTAAGTCGCGGCTAAAGGCAGCGGCTCTTAAGGCGGAATCGCTTTGTTTAAACACCACAACGATTTCATCGCCGATGGTTTTTTCAAATAGCCCTTCATAGCGCTGAAGGAGCTCACAGCCGAAGTTCTCAAGACTCAAGGTTAACTGTTCGGTGACTGACGTTCCGGATGCATCTATAGCAGATACCACTTTCGAGAATCCGTTAATGTCCACCTTGGAAACTGTTCCAAAAAAAGTGTAGGGGATATTATGATTATTTTTTTTAATTTCATTTAAAATGCTGTGTTCTAAAGAAGTTTGAAGTAAATCGATATCTTTATTAAGGTCTTCATTTTGTTTTACTAAGGCTGTAGTTGCAGACTTAATAATTTTTAGATCATTCAGCTGCAGAAAACTAAAGACTTTACTTAATACTTTTATCCACACCGGATCTTTGCCGTCTTTGCGGTAGCGATTTTGAATTGATTCTGCAAAAACGAGTACAGCACACAAGATAAAAGTAAAAACTGTGTAGATAACCAATAAGAAATCACTCAGCAAAGCTTTGCGTAATGGGATATTGGTTTTTAAGCGCTCGATAATATTAATTGTTTGGGGTGTGTGAACAGAGATCGCCCACTTAAAATCGCCGGTTTCATATTTAACGAAAGTTAAGGCAATCCCCTTAACCACAAAAGAAGCCATTGTTTCAGTTTCCTGTAATGGTGGAAGCGATGACATGCCATCAGGTTTGTAGCATGAACTTTCCGGCCCTATCACAGTATAGGTTGCGATATTTCTGGCTTGCATCTCCGCGTCGAGTCGCATGCAAGCTTCCAGCATATCACCTTTTTCCAAGTAGCTTTGGGTCACTTTCTGCGCGTTCGTCAGCTTAGTTATGGTCTCTTCTTCAGCGATGCGATCAATCGTCGCCATGCTATCTTGGATCGACCACCATGCCAATGGCATGTACATGATTGATACAAAAACAACAATTTTAAAAAGATCAGAAAGATATTTCATTACTTGGTTTTTTTATCCTTCGCACTTTCATTCGATGGATTTGTTTTGTAATAAGCTGACCAGCTGCTGACCATCGATCCATCATTAAATTGGCAAAAATCACTTTCACCGTTTTCATGTGATTTTGCGATTAAGCCAGTTCCCCCCATAAGTTTACAATGGATGGATCCCAGATTGTTATGAAATGGAGTCTCGAAGTTATCTTCAGGCTTTTTCGTGGTTTTATTTAGGCTTTTTGTATACGCCATACACGTTGGCTTTTTTAGCGTTGTTTTGGGAGTTGTTTGGTTTCCAAGGCTTTGCCCAGGAAAACAGTCTTCGCTGAGAAGAAGATTGTCGTACAGGGTGGTTTTAAAAATAGTGATTTTATTGTCTTTATCAAGAGAGTATTGGTTTTCTTGCAGTGTTTTTTTGGGGGAGGTTTTTGCGGGCTTCGCTTTCGCAGCGGGTTTTGGTGGGGTTGCTTTCTGCGATTGGGATTGTGCTTGTGTTGTGAGTGGTAATAACAAGAGGATTATTAAAAGCAACTTCATAGGTGTGTTCCTTTGGTGTTTAGTCTAATGCAGCAAAATAAACTTAACTAAATTATTAATTACTAGGAATGCTTTGTAAACGCTTTTCACTGTCACTACTTTGGAAAACGCGGGCAGGAGGCCCAAGTTTGTCATCAACATAACCTATTCGAACAGGTCGTCCGCCAATCAACAGCTGATTTCCATTTTTATCAAGAACATCTATCCGTATACGTTCTTTGTACAAGGTCTCTTTAAAAGTGGGGTTATTATATAAAGCACGTACTGAATCATAACTTGCCCCTGTGCGTGTATTTATATTTCTAAAAGATCTAGCTATCGCAACCTCTGGAGCATTTTGATTATTAATTGCAGCAGGTTGTCGAGTAGGGGCTGGTGTGGTTTTGGATTCGACAACAGGTGTGGAGGCCGATGTTGTTGATGCTGTAGGTGTAGTTGTAGTTGAAGCAGGAGTGCGAGTTGCTGTTGATGCAGCGGTGGTCGTTGTCGCGAGATTGTCGATGGCTGTTGATGTGCTCGCTGCTGATAATGACGGTACTTGAGTGTTAGCACCTGAAGTTGCGTCAGTGTTGGTATTTTTAGATGCTACTGAGGCAGTGGGTGTGTTTTGATTATTGGTCGTCGTTGGTCTGTTAGTTTTTTCTTGCGCGGACTTCGGTGCTGTTCTTTCCGATGTTGTGTTATTTGATTCCCGCACCGATGCGATCGCGCGGTTACCTGTTAGTGTAGATGCTGCTGCGACTGCTGATGAATTATACGATCTTATATTCGTAAACTCGCTTTTTCGTGCTGCTGCAAATGCACTAGTTATTTCAGGCGCCTGACGAGGAGGTATTGAGGATTCAACACCTTTTGTTGCTCCTGCGATTTTACGCTCGTTTAGCGCAAATACAGTATCTGTTGGAATGAAGTCAGCGACAGTGACGCTTTGGAGATTTTGTTCAGTTGCAGCTGCAAGTTTTTGGTTTGCTGCGGATTGGTTGGCTTGTGTGCCGGCAACAAGCTTCGATGTATCACTTGCGAGACTTGTGTTTATATCTCCTGCTTTGGTTATAAGGTTAATGTTTCCATCTTCCTTAATTGAAACTCTTGCTTCAGGATCTTTGTTACAGGCGTCTATAATATCTTTGCTTGGAATTAGTTTCAATTTGAAATCTACTTTGCTTGAGCCGCCATCTTCTTTAATTATTTTTTTAGTAGTATTCAGACTACAAAACTCTGAAAATACTGTTGTCATGGCTTCGTTAATGCACACATCAATTTTTGACGAACTTGTTTCTTGTTGTGGTTGTCCCTTGTGGAACAGTTCATGTCTCAGTATTTTGGAGTAGGCCGCAGTTTGATCATTACTGTTTTCAGTTTTATCTTTTATTTTTTTCTCAATTTGCTCAATGTTAAATGTGATAGTTTTTGGATTAGTTTTAGAATTCATCGATGCCAGTTCATTGTTAGGGATTGATTCACATCGAATTGTTAGGGGCTTCTTTGCTTCCTCTGGATTAAGCGCAAATGTCTCTATCTCCTTTGTAAACTGATAAAAATCACTATAAAATTTTCCTAAGTAATTAAAGTAAGTGCGGTCAGGGCCATCTTTGTCGCTTATAAAGTCTAGCAGTGGTTTATGGCAACTATTGATATTATCGGTTTCATAAGCAAAAATTTTCTCGTATACATCAGTAAAATTCTCATTATCTGAGCAGCTAGAATCCAATAGTTTTTTTAGCCCCTGATTACTTACAGTTTCTATTATGTCATCAAATTTAGCATCAGTTATTTCTTTGAAAAGCGATTCAGCGCAAGCGAAGTAATGAATAGATTTATCTGCGCTGTAGTACTTGACTTGATTATCTCTTAAAACGACTAGATGATTTCTGCTTTTGCTTTCAACTTGAAATGACCACTCTTTTTTGTTTCCGATTTCTATATAGCTTTGTACAAAATTCTTAGAACGATAAAAAGAAGCTTTATATTTATCCCCAGTATAAATAAGCAGTTGCTGATCTTTATAGTTTATTTTTCGATGACCGTCATAGTCAGTTATATAAATTCGATCTTCTATTGAAGGTTTAACTGATTCAGCTGTCGCACTTTTTGTGTGACTTACAGTTATTAGAGCAACTAAAACTAGTCTAGTTGTTATAGTGATTTTTCTGGAAAGCATACTGCTATAATGTTATCAATAAGATATGCATAAATTAACAAAACAATTAAGCTTACTACTTTTGTCCGGCACAGTTATTTTATCATCTAGTGCTGTGTTAGCTGAACCTATCAGTCCATTTATTCCAGTTTATGTACAAGGCGACGATATATCCAGGGCTAATCCTAAGCCTACCGTTGTTTACCAGGAGGTAAAAGATAGCACTGTGATTATACCTAATATGCCTCCTGTAAAAACTCAAGATGAACTAGGCGAATGTCGGGCCTTTAGCATGGCCGCACTGATGCAATGGTATGCATGTAATAGAGATAAAAATAACATCATTGATTGTAACTCTCCGCCTGCGGACAAAGCCATATCTTACTTTGGTGCTATGATATACACGCATCAAGACCCAGAAGTTAAGCGCACTTTTCAGCCCAATCAAGATAAGGCAAGCAGTATGTATGACATTCTTAACAGGGTAAAAATAAACGGAGGAGATTTCATATTAGAATCATGTAAACCATTTGATCGATTAGTGAATAGTTTTAGCACTAGCGGGACAGAGGGCTTACAAAAAAGGGATCAATTTTTTGCATATTTAAAAAAGATGTATGACTCAAATAAGGGGAAAACCGAAGCAGATATACTTGATTGTAGTGACTGTATTAATGAGATTAACTCTAAGGCTGGATTGAATGCAAATCTTGCAAGCTTAAAAAAAGCACTCACTAGAGATTCTTATGATAAATTTTTGTATGCACTATTTTTTAGTGGATGTGATATGAAAAGGTTTCCGTCGCCCTATGATGCTATGGCTTATCCGATAGATGGATCTACAGCTACATCAGCTGATCTTAAGACAAAGATTATCGATATATTGGGGCGAGGTAAGCCAGTTTTGTATCCCAGCTTGTGTATGGCCTACGACAGTAGTGAAAAATGCAAACTAGGTCACTCGGTAGTAATTTCTGGTTACAAAAAAGTGTGCGTAAAAGGTTCAAACACTCAATGTAAAGATGTCTTTAAGGTGCATAACTCCTGGGGTGAAGAGTGGCAAAAAATGAACAATGATGGCTGGATAGATGCTGACTCGATTACCGACAATGTATACAAACATGAGCCTGGAAAATCAGGCAGAATTTCTTCAGCAAGCGCTCTTTGGTTAGATTAGGTTTATTATCGTGAAATAAATATAAACAACAACATATATGTTTTTAAATCCCATTATTTAGTTTTCACAAGTTGTCCGTTTTATTGCAATATTTTCAGTGTGTTACTATAGTTTTTTAATATATGTTTATATTTTTAGTTTCTATTAAGGCGGGGATATGAAGATCGTGTTCATTCTAGTAATTCTCTATACAACTTTAGCATATTCTAAGAATACACTTAAAATTTTGATGACTTTAGATAATGCTCCTATATATACAGAAGGCGCGGGAGGGACAATATTATCAACTTTTAACTATAATGTCAGAGGCAGTAATCTAGAGGTTGAAAGTGATTTTGAACTAAAATCATCGATAGTAAAAAACTGGAAATGGAACTCTCAAAAAAAAACTTACTTATTGTCATTAGATCCTAACGTAAAGTTTCACGATGGAACAAGCCCAAACTCAAAAGATTTAGAATTTTCTATATTGCGCGGATTTTTTTCTGATAAAGCCTCATTGTTTAACGTCTATCTAGGATCGATAGTAGGAACGGAAAATATTGCTCCGAGCGTCAAATATCAATCTAGAAAAGTAGAGGGAGTAAAGATTGTTGACGACTTGTCTATTGAGGTAAAGCTTAGATACGCAAGTCCGACGTTTTTATTTTCTTTAACAAGGCCATACTTTTCGATCACTAGTCAAAGATTTTACGAGGAAGATTTACTTACTTGGAAGAAATACCCTGTAGGAACTGGAAAATATCGCGTCATCAATGAAACAGAAGAAAAAATAGTTTTAAGATCAGCTCATGCAAATACTAAGTTTAAACAAATTGAGCTATATAAGAAGGCGACGGATAATGTAAATTTTGACATCAGTTTTATACAAAACAAAATTATAAATGAAAAAAAATATTTAACTCCGATTCCAGTTACTATAATGGCTTTCTTTCTGAATACTGAAAATGATTTGTCGAAAGATATAAACTTTAGAAATGCATTATTTTATTTGGTTAATAGAGATGAGTTAACACCACTTTTTCGAGATGCTAATAAAAATTATGAGTTTTTGCCCACTAACTTTTGGTCTAAGAGTAATACAAAAAACGATTACAGCATGGCATTAGCAAAACAATTTGCTGATAAAATACCGAAGAGTTTAAGACAGAAAAAATGGAAGGTACAAGTCTTTTCAGTATCAAATCATCTAAGTGAAAACATGCAAAGCCTTGCGGAAATTATGGAAAAAAAGTTTTTAGAAATAGGAGTTAGTTTAAAATTTTACGCTAGTTCAGATAAGTTTTTATCAAAGGAGAGAGCAAGGGATATTGCTTTTGCAGTTTCTTCTAGGATATGCGACAACTTGGACCCGTTGTTAATGTTTGGGACTTTTCGGTCAGGTCCATTACATAAATTTGCTAACGCGCAAAATGATAAAAATTTTGATAAACTATATGCGGAAGCGGCTGAGGCTAGTGGTAGTAGTGAGCGAGTGGGGTATATGCGAAAACTATCCGCATATGCCATACAAAAAAGATTTGTCATACCGATATTGGAACAGATGGGCAGCTATTACTTTAACCCAGTCACTGTTAAGTCTTTAGGTTATCAGCCTGCAACCATTACTTTAGATTTCGATAAAATTGAAATGAATTGATAATGAAATATAGCAATACAAACTCAATGAATCTCGAAAAATGGCTTAAGCTTAATATTCAAAAGAAGTTAACGCAGATACTTGTCGCTGCAATGGGTATTATGATTCCATTGGGATTAGCGGGAAATTATTTATACACTAAGTATCAGATTGATAAGTTTCTTACCACGGCACATAAGCCGCTACTGGTGGGCCTTCAAACGGGTGATCTCGTATCAATACAGAAAACATTAAGCTATCTGCAAGAGGATTCTAAAATTCTAAGCTTTGAGGTTTACGACTCATTTTCTCAAGCTGTATATTCGAAACGGAACAATTCGAGTTCAGTTAAGAAAGAAAAAAGTTTTGCTGCCTTTGAGTTTTATAAAGATATATTAAGTTCTACGGGGCAAAGCTTCGGAGCCATAAAAATTAATTGGAGTATTAATTTTCAACAAATGGTGTGGGGACTGTTTCTCATTATCATAGCTATTTTTGTAGTATATCTTATTATTCGCAATAAGTTGACATCGCTGGCGCTTCAGATCGCGGAGTCTATTAATAGACTGCCTACTGATGTAGATAATGGAAAGCCGAGTTTATTGTTTAATGATATTGCAGAGCTGAATCAAGTCTACAATAAGCTCATAGTGGCAAAGGAAAATATTATATTAAATGAAAATTTGAATTCGCAATTGAAACAGCAGGAGTCTTTAACTAAAATCGCACAAAAACTTGCGCACGACATACGGTCGCCGATTTCTTCATTAAATATTATTGCGCATAAAATTGATAATGTAGAGCTTAAGGATTTGCAGCAACAAGTTGTGTTGCGCATTAACGATATTGCTGAAGAGCTTTTGGCTACGGCCAAGAATAATACGATCAAATCAGGTACTCAGCGAGTAACTATTGAAGGCCTATGTAATCTTATTAAGAAAGAGTATGAGCTTCAGGTTGATAGTGCAGCGATTAAATTTCACTACGATGAAAAACTTAAGAGTCATGAAGTCAAAAACGTAAAAGTTTTGTATCCAATTATAAAAAACTTAATTAATAACTCTGTTGAAGCGACCGATCCATTGCTTCGCAAAATCCAAGTTCGATTTGAATCTACGGAGGCTTCGGGCGGTTATCAAATACGCGTGCTAGATAACGGCGTTGGAATTCCTGAGTTTGTTCAGAAAAAACTAGGTGAAGAGCAGGTGTCATACGGTAAGGTTGGCGTAAGCTATTCAGGTAACGGCATTGCGCTGTGGAATGCGCGAAAAGATTTGGCTGCTATGAATGCTAAGCTTTCTTTTTTCTCGCGGCCTGGCCACAATACAGAGTTTAAAATTTTAGTTAATTAAGACACGCCGCTTACAGGAAAGGAGCCTGACCCCTTTTCCAGACGCACTGCGAGCAGAAAGGGAGCCTGACCCCTTTTAATTGCTGACGCGTTGGATGATTGCGGAGGTAAGGCGGTTTTGTTCGACAAGTTCTTTTTTGTAAACTTGGGCGTCTTTGAGGGAACTGAATAAGCCGACTTGCACACGATACCAGGTTTTACCATTGACTGTGGCTGAAGCTTGTGTGGCTTTGTAACCGCGGGCTTGTAAGCCGTTTACGATTTTTTCAGCATCAGCGGCAGAGGCATAGGCGCCAACCTGAACGGTGTACTGCATTTTTCCATCGACGATTTTAGTGTCTTGAACGATGGACTTTGCTTTTTCAGAGATACTTGCAACTTCGCGAACCATTTCTGCGCCAGTTTTTGCTTTAGCTTTTACAGACTCTTTTTTTGGCTTTTCTTTTTTCTCAGCGACTGGGGTGCCATCAGGATTGATGGTTTTTACTAATGCTGAGTTATCGTAAGCTGAAGGATCTTCTTCGATCTCTTCGTTCATTTCTTCGTTTAATTGAGCCACATCAGCGTCGGTAAGTTCGGGTTTAGCTTCTACATTTGTTGCCGGATCTTCCACCGTTGGCTCTTCAGTAGTTGCCACTGTCGTTACAGCGTTGATGTCATGTTTGTAGTTAGGGTCTAACAAGGCTAAGCGATGTTGGTTGTCAGAATACTTTTTTCCGACAAAGGTGCCGATCGAAAAAGAAAGAATGGAGATTAAGAAAACTAAACATAACTCGATAATTCTATTTTTATTTACTGACATAAATGCTTCCTATGCTTTTACTTATATTTAAAGTATTGCTATATTTTAGCCTGAAAACAGTTTTTTCGTCAAATTTGTGGAGAAGAATATGGAAAACAATACTGGAAAGTCCAGTTATAGCAGCTCAGCTGAGATAAAAGCGGCTTTTAAGGTCGCTGAAGTAGCTGTTTCTGCCGGCAGAGAGTGTTTGCTGGATTATTTTGGGAAAAACAGCAACGTCGAGCGTAAGCACAAGGCGGGGCTAGTTAGCGATGCCGATAAGGCCAGCGAAGAGATTATAAAAAATATTTTAAAAAAGAGTTGCCCTGATTATGACTTTTTAGGTGAAGAGACTGCTGCCGTTGATCCTGATGTTATTCTGCGGCCATCAAAAAAACCGCGATGGATTTTAGATCCGCTGGATGGAACAACTAATTATTTACATCAATTGCCCATCTGGTGTATTTCCTTGGCGCTTGAAGTTGATGAGCAGATTCAAATCGGAATTATCGATGTCCCCATATTGAATCAGACGTACTCGGCCGTTCGGGGGCAGGGAGCTTTTTGCAATGGCGCTAAAATTCAAGCGTCAAGCTGTGATAAATTAGAAGAAGCATTTATGACCACTGGGTTTGTCGCCGATTATGAGGAAGTGATTAATGAACAGCTTCGAATCTTTACTCATTTTGTGAAAAAATCAGAAGCCATTCGTCGTCCCGGAGCTGCAGCCTATGATTTAGCGCAAGTGGCTGCGGGGAATTTTGATGTTTACTGGGAGAAAAATATTAAGCCCTGGGATGTAGCTGCAGGTATTTTATTGGTGGAAGAGGCCGGTGGATTGTGTGTCAATTATTCAGGTAAAAAATACGATGCTTTTCAAAGTAATCTCGTCGCAGGCAATAAAAAAATTGTTGATGTTTTTATTAAAGATTTGGCCTTGGTTAAAGACCAAAGTCGATAGAGGTTCTTGACTAAAGTACGGTCTAGTTAGTGACAAATTCTTAACTGGACTAAGTCATATTTTTGGAGCTTTTTGCCGAGACTTCTGTCCCCAAATCGAATTGTTTTCTCGCCGCGGCGAAAAAAAAATCTTTACTTCAAATTTCCAAACGTTGGTCCAGTTGGCACTTTCGTTGCTCATCATTCTTATATGGAAGTGTATCCAAAATTTAACGAATTGTCTTAAAGACTAAAATCGAGGAGATCGCAGTGGCCGAAGATAAAGTAAACACCACGGAAGTAGCAGTACAATCTGGCAAAACCGGAGGATCATCAGGCAAACCGAAATTACTTATTGGGTTAGTTATTTTGAATATGCTGGTGGTTCTGGGCGTAGGACTCATGGTTATGCAGTCTCGTCAGAGTCAAAATCAAGATCCTTCTAAAGTCATTGATCAAGTTATAGCCGGCGAGCAAAAGGCGCAAGGTGCAGAAGCCCAGCAGGGTGAGGAAATTGGTAAGGTTGTTCCTTTGGAAACTTTTATTGTGAATCTTGCAGGGGCCAAAGGTCGTAAGGTGTTGAAGGTTAATATGGAACTCGAGGCTAAAGGCGCAGACGTGATTCAAGAGATTGATAATCGCAAAGCACAGATTCGAGATTTTATTATTATTATCTTATCCAGCAAGACCTATGAAGAAGTTGCCACGAAAGAAGGAAAAGATCAGTTAAGAAATGAAATTCGTGACAATATTAATACGTTTTTAGTTAAGGGAAAAATAGCCAACGTTTATTTTACGGAACTTATTTATAATTAATAAAAGGAAGCAGAGCCTATGAATCAAGTTTTATCACAAAGCGAAGTTGATGCCCTACTAGCTGCAGTCGGCGATGGCGAAGTTGGCAAAGATGGCAAAAAAACTAAAGCTACGGCATCTGATGACAATGTTATCAGCTACGATTTAACAAGTCAGGATCGTATTATTCGTGGTCGACTTCCTCAGCTAGAGGTTATTTACGAAAAATTTATGCGATCATTTCGTGTGTCACTATCATCTGCTTTAAGAAAAATTGCTTCGATCACCTTAACTTCGACTGAATTTATTAAATTCGGCGAATTCATTAACACTTTGCCAATTCCGACGTGTATCAGTGTATTGCGTTTTAATAACTTGCGGGGTTCAGCCTTATTTGTCTTAGAGGCTAAGCTTGCCTATGCTTTGGTGGACTCTTTTTTTGGCGGCGCTGATCGTCCTTTTATTAAAATGGACGGTAAAGAGTTTACTCCTATCGAGTTGCAAATAGTAAAAAAAGTAGTTGAGCTGGCCATCACTGATTTGGAAGCAGCGTGGTCAACAATTGAAGTTATAGATTGCTCTTTTCAGAGAACAGAAATTAATCCTCAGTTCGTGGGTATTGTTCCTCCTACAGATGTCGTTATTGCTTCAACTTTTGAGGTTGAACTTGAAAATATCAGTGGAACTATCGCAGTGGTTATGCCGTATGCAACGATTGAGCCTATAAAGCAAAAATTATCTACGGGATTCCAAGTGGAATCTGATCAAACTGATAAAAAACTATGGACTTCAATTATTAAAGAGCAACTTCTTGAGACCCACGTCGATGTTAAAGTTAATTTAGGAGAGACAGAAATAAAACTTAAGGACCTTATGAATTTAAAAGTTGGAGACGTTATTCCTCTTACGCAAGATTCAACAGGTGAACTGGATGTTTTAGTAGAGGAAATTAAAAAATTTAAGGGACACTACGGAGTTCACCATGGATCAGTGGCCGTTCAGGTTACTAAGGCGATTGAAAAGTAATTTAAATATTAATAATTGAGAAAAGTTTTAATTTAAACAGTTAAGGAGATCAAATGTCAGAAGAACAAGCACCAGCAGCAGGAAGCACTACTTCAGCCCCCGAGCCGACAGTGTCCAGTGGGAAAGATAAAAATCTAAATCTTATATTAGATATTCCACTGCGCGTAACTGTCGAGCTGGGCCGCACTAAGATGCCAGTTAATGAATTACTTAATCTAACTCAGGGATCTGTTATTGAGTTAAGTAAGCTTGCTGGTGAACCAATGGAGGTTTTAGTTAATGACAAGCTTATCGCGCGCGGCGAAGCCGTAGTTGTTAATGAAAAGTTTGGTGTGCGTCTAACAGACGTGATCTCTCCGACAGAAAGAATTGAACAGCTGAAGTAATGGTGAAAGCGATGAAAAAATATTTTTTACTTACAATTTTTGTTACTGGATTTTCAATGAACCTTTTCGCTAGCGGAAATGCTCTCGAAAACGTTGAGCCGAATGAGGCCTTAGCGTCTGTGGCTCCCATCGCTGAAGATCAAATTCCTCTGAAAATTACTGAAAGCGAAAAAACATTTAATGCCTCAAGCAGTACACAAAGAGTCATTTTTAGCTTAGGCATAGTCGTCATTCTAGCAGGGGTAGGATATTTTACTGTAAAAAGATATTCGCACAGAAGCATTCCTGGAAAATCGAATATGCAAATCAAGATTTTGTCCCAACATTACTTAGGGCCGAAAAAAAGCCTAGCTATCATTCGAGTCGCCGGAGAGTCAATCTTAGTTGGTATTACAGATCATAACATTTCCATGATTAAATCCCTGGCTTTGTTGGATGAGGAGCTTCCTCAAGTATTGCCGAAAGATTTTTCTGAAACTATGACTGAGCAAAATGATAAGACTGATGTTGATGAGTTTACCTTTGAAGGTATTCGCTCGACAGTGGCTGGAAAAATTAAATCAATGAGGAACATACAGTAATTATGATTAACATCTTTAAACGAAACTATTCAGTAATGCTGGTATTCCTTATAACATTAGTTATAAGTAAAATTGTTTCTGCGCAGTCGACGCCAGTAACTCTTCCAACCGTAAATTTAGGATTCCAATCTACATCTAATCCAGGTGAAATCGTAGGGACAATTAAGCTGATTCTGATGATGACGGTTTTGACGTTGGCTCCGGCCATTTTAATTATGATGACAGGATTTACGCGCATACTGATTGTACTCTCGTTTTTGCGACAGGCAATGGGTGTGCAGCAACTTCCGCCAAATCAACTTTTGGTGGGTTTGTCGTTGTTTCTAACTTTTTTCGTCATGAACCCAGCCTTTAAAGAAATAAATGAAAAAGCTGTGACCCCCTATGTGAATGGGACAATATCACAGGATGCAGCTATAGAGGGCGCATTAAATCCGCTACGTCGATTTATGTTTGCTCAAACTCGGGACCAAGATTTAGGTTTTTTTGTAAAAATGGCGCGTGTTGAGCAGCCAAAAACTCGTGCGGATGTGCCGACAATAGTTTTAATTCCAGCTTTCATAGTTTCTGAATTAAAAACAGCCTTCATGATTGGATTTATTATATTTTTACCGTTTTTAATTATTGATATCGTTGCAGCCAGTGTTTTGATGGCCATGGGTATGATGATGGTCCCCCCGGCGGTAGTTTCTTTGCCATTTAAAATTATGCTTTTTGTTCTTGTTGACGGGTGGACGCTGTTGATTGGTTCGATGGTCAAAAGCTTTGGCTAATTTGACCTACGTATTTAAAACGTTATTTTAACAAGGATGTTGAAATGAATGATGATATTATATTGCAACTGGGTCAAAATGCCTTGAAAACCATGGCCATGGTTTCGGCGCCTTTGTTGTTAAGCACACTGATCGTGGGTTTGATTGTTAGTATATTCCAAGCACTGACACAAATTAATGAAGCCACTTTAACATTTGTTCCAAAAATGATTGTTATGGCCATTATCCTAGTTTTATTGGGACCGTGGATGTTGGATCTTATGAAAACCTACACTGTCGAATTATTTGATAGCTTTGCTACGGTAGTGCGGAGTTTCTAATGATTGAGATGTCGCAGCTAAATGAAGTTCAGTTGATCACTTTCGGGCTTATATTGCTTCGAATGATTGCCTTCGTTTTTTCTGCGGCAGTTCTTAGTTTGCCTAGCATTCCAGTTTTAGCAAAAGTTTTATTGCCCGTCGTATTGACGATGATGGCGTATAGCACCGTAGCGCAAAACTCTGTTTTAGCACGAGTGGCGGACCTGCAACATCAACTTGTTGTCTTAGCCTTTTTAGAAATAGTCATGGGTTTATGTTTGGGCTTTTTAACACGACTTTTTTTCTTTGCCGTTTCTATGGTCGGAGAGATGACCGCTGTCTCCTTGGGAATTGGACAGGCGCAAATATTTAATCCTCTTATGGGCTCGCAGGGAAATGCTCTCGAGCAGTTTTTAATGATGTTTGCTACGCTGGTTTTTTTCACTATTGGCGGACATCACATGATGATTCATGGCCTATTGGAAAGTTACACCTCAGTTCCACTAGCGCAAGTCAGCTTCAATACCTTAACTTTGCGGGATGTGGCTTACGGTGCCCAGGGTCTTTTTGTTATAGCTATGCAGTTGGCAGCCCCAATAGTGATTTCTATGATTATTGTTCAATTTGCTGTGGGTCTATTAAGTCGAGCTGTTCCGCAGATTAACGTTATATCCACGGTTTCTGCGGCCTCAGCATTGATTGGGATAGTTTTATTGATGATTTGCTTGCCATTAATGTCATCTCAAATGGGAGTGGCGATTATGGAGACAAGCGCTAGTTTTTTTAAGTTTGTGAAGGGGATATAGCTTGGCTGAAGATCAAGGCGAGAAAACCGAACAGGCCACAGACGCGCGACGGGATGAATACCGTAAGCGCGGCCAAGTGGCTATGACCCGCGAGTTAAGTACAGCACTTATTATTTTGCTGGCTGCAGGGCTTATGTATTTTGTCGGTCGCTTTTTTCTGAAAAATATTACGGAAATATTTCACAGAAGTATGAATGGTGAATTTTTAGTGATGGCAAAAAATCATCAGAATGCAGAAATATTTTTTTATTTAGGTGAAAAACTTGTTCTACTGCTTGGCCCGTTACTTTTACTTGCGCTTATAGCTGGAGTATCTGCACAGGTTTTGCAAACAGGATTTCTACAGGTAGAAGATGCCCTTACTCCAGATTTGAAAAAAATTAATCCACTAAATGCCTTGAAAAGAATATTTTCTTTAAGAGGAGTAGTCGAATTTTCCAAGTCCTTGCTAAAAGTAACTATCGTGGTTATGACTATGTATTTTTTATTAAAAGCAGAGCTGCATCAAATACCATCCCTATCTGGATTCAGTTTAGAGCAAATCCTGTCTTATTTGGGTGGAGTCTTGTTCAAGCTATTTTTAGCGACCGGAATTTTCATGTTGGTTTTGGCCATCTCTGATTACATGTTTCAGCGTTGGCAACTTGAAAAAGATATGATGATGACTAAACAGGAAGTTAAAGAAGAGCACAAGTCACGAGAGGGTGATCCTTTAATTAAAGCTCGCGTAAGAAAAATACAGCGCGAAATAGCGAATCGTAAAATGCTCTTGGAAATACCCAAGGCTAATGTCGTTATTACGAATCCTACACATATTGCCTGTGTATTAAAGTATTCGGACAAATTACCTGCTCCACAGTTAGTGGCTATGGGTGCTGACTATATGGCGGAAAAAATTAAAGAGATAGCCCGTCAACATAATATCCCAGTCATAGAAAATAAGCCTTTAGCAAGGACGATTTTTAAAACGATGAAAATAGGACAAATTATTCCGCGCGAGCTTTTCGTCGCAGTGGCAGAGGTTTTGTCCTATGTTATGCGGTTAAATAAAAAGAAAAAACAGAAGCAGTCTGCGGATCGTAAAGTCAACAGAGACAGAGGATTATAAACATGGAACAAATATTTCAGTTCATGAAACGATTTGATCGAATCACCAAGAATACGGATTTGTTTATCGCGGCTGGTTTGTTGGTGATTTTAACCGTAATGATCGTTCCACTTCCTGCCGTGCTCTTAGACCTGGCTTTAACTTTTTCATTAGGATTAAGCTTACTTATTTTATTAACATCTATTTATGTTAAACGCGCGTTAGATTTTACTTCGTTTCCTTCGTTGCTTTTAATGACAACTTTGTTTCGTTTGGGCTTAAACATTGCGACCACTCGTCTTATTTTAACTCACGGCCATGAAGGCCCAGCTTCTGCGGGAAGTGTGATTCAAGCGTTTGGAAGTTTTGTTGTTGGGAATAACTATGTTATTGGATTCATTGTTTTTTGTATTCTTGTTGTTATTAATTTTATAGTTATTACTAAGGGTTCGGGACGAGTAGCAGAGGTTGCAGCTCGGTTTACTTTGGATGCCATGCCTGGTAAACAAATGTCCATCGATGCTGAGCTTAATGCCGGTGTTATAAACGAACAAGAAGCTCGGAAACGCCGACGTGATATTGAGCAAGAGGCCGATTTCTACGGAGCAATGGATGGTGCCAGTAAATTCGTGCGCGGGGATGCTATCGCCGGTATTTTGATTGCGGTTATTAATATTGTTGGCGGTTTGCTTATTGGAGTTTTACAGAAAGATTTAAATATAGCTACAGCGGCCCAATACTACACGATGTTAACTATCGGTGATGGATTGTTATCCCAAATTCCAGCTTTAATTATTTCTACTGCAGCCGGTGCTATTGTTACTCGAAGCGGTTCTGGTGTTGACATGGGTAAAGAGGTTACCGGTCAGCTTTTTTCAAATACTCGCGCCATTTATATTGCCGCAGGGGTAATGACTGTTTTGGCTTTGATACCAGGTTTGCCTGCTGGGCCATTTTTATTGATTGCGGCCATTTTAGGTGGAATTTCGTGGATGATTACTCAACACAGAAAAGAAAAAGAAACAGATGAGCAAAAAAGAGTTGAACAGGAAGCGGCTTCTCCTAAGAAGGAAGTTTTAGATTCCGTACAGCCGGTTGATATGTTAGAGCTCGAAGTTGGCTACGGCTTAATTAAAGTTGTGGACTCGTCTAAATCTGGGGATCTTTTAGAGCGAATATCTTCTATTCGAAAACAGTTTTCATTTGATTTGGGTATTTTAGTACCAAGCATTCATATTCGGGATAATTTATCATTGGCCGCAGGCGAATACCGTTTCTTAATTAAGGGCAGTAAAGTTGGTGGCGGTATATTGAAGCCGGATATGTTGATGGCCATGGACCCTGGCAATGTCACAGAGAAAATTGATGGAATTCCCACAAAAGAGCCAGCTTTCGGTCTTGATGCCGTGTGGATTTCCAAATCACAAAAAGATAAGGCTGAATTTGTTGGATACACAGTGGTGGATCTGCCAACTGTCATGGCTACACATATTACTGAAATGATTAGAACGCATGCTCATGAGCTTATTGGTCGCCAAGAAGTTTCTCAGCTAATTGAAAACTTTAAAAAGACTCATCCAAAAGTGGTAGAAGATCTTATTCCGGATACGTTATCTTTGGGTGGAGTTGTGAAAGTTATACAAAACTTACTTAAAGAGCAAGTTTCAATACGTGATTTGCTAACTATATTTGAAACTCTTGCGGACGATGCCAATCGAGTTAAGGACCTTGATCTATTAACTGAAAACGTTCGTAAACAATTATCGCGATCTATTAGTGAGAAATACATGAGTGAAGCAGGCGACATTTCTGTTATGACATTTGATTCTAAGCTTGAGGAGTTGATTTCAAGTTCACTACTTCAAACCGAGCAGGGTGTGCAGTTAGTTATGGATCCACAGTCAGCTTCAAAAATGATTACTCAGATTGCTAATCATATAGAACAGCATCCAGAGATTGCAGGACAACCTATATTGCTTACAAGTCCTACGGTAAGACGACATATTGCAAAGCTTATTTCCAGATTTATTCCGCAGTTGATTGTTTTGTCTCATAGTGAAGTTGCTCCGGAAGCAAAAGTACAGTCGGTCGCTCAGGTTGGTTTATAATTTAAAGTGTTTAAAGGTTGAGGTTATATGAACATCAAGAAATTTGAAGCAAGAACGATGAAGGAAGCTCTACAGTTGGTTAAGTCCCAATTGGGTCCGGATGCAGTTATTCTGTCAGCAAAGGAAGTCTCTAAGGGATTTGCAATGTCTGGTCAAAAGATGATTGAAATCACAGCGGCCTACTCGGAATCTATGCTTAAGCAAAAAGAGTTTGTTAAATCAAAAATGTTATTGCCACAGCAGCAGCAGTTTTCCAACAGCTCTGCTCGCGATCAGCGTGAAGTGATTAAAAAAGTTATGGAAGATCAGCTGGTTCGAACTCAAAAAGCCCAAGCGGCAAAATCTGTGCGCTTGTATGGACCGCCCTTAGTGAGAGAACCAACGACGATTAATCAAAGACCAGTGAATTATTCTAATAATGTTGTTCGATCTAGCCGCAAGTATATTGATATTGATGCTGAATTATTACCTAAGACAGCAGCTATGCCCGTGCCGGCTGCACAATCAACAAAAAACGAAGCAGCAGTACTGACTGAACAAGCTAAAAATGCTTGGCAAAACATGGATGTTCAAAACCTGAAAACTGAAATTGAACAACTTAAAGAAATTATATTAGATTTTAAAGCGATGCCTCAAAACTTTGTGCAATCTCATCCTGGTGCTGAGTTCGGAGTGAATTACTCGATGTGTTCTTATTATCAGCGCTTAACTGCTCGTGGACTTCTTCCCGAAGTGGCCTCAGATGTTATTTTGGCCGTTCAGGAAAATCTAAAAGCAGTGGACCTTAAGAAAGAAAATTATATCGAATCCTTAGTGGCTCGTTATATTATGGATACGACGCTTATCCAAAATACTGTTCAAAAGAAATTTCAGCTTTTTGTTGGAGCTTCTGCCGCAGGAAAGTCTACTTCAATGATTAAGATGGCCTATGATCTTATTCATCGTGACCATAAGAAAGTAGCCATTATTTCTACGGATACTATTAAGATAGGCGCAGATGAGCAGATGAAAGTTTACTCCCAAATGCTAAACATTCCGTTTGTTTCTGTTCGTTCACCAATGGATTGGGAAAAAATTGTTCCCTATTTAAATCACGTTGATCATGTGCTTGTTGATTTCGCAAGCCTCAGTTTGCGCAATCAAGACGAGATTAACTACATACAACAGATTCGTCCTCCGATTAATACTGATGTGCAGACACATCTGGTTTTATCTGCAAGGGGTAAGGATCAGGATATCATCGAAATAGCCAACAAGTACCGTCATATCGGCTATGATGATTTAATTTTTACTTCGCTGGATGAGTCTACGAATTACGGAATTATTTATAATACAGTAAGAAAGCTAAACAAACCGCTGTTTGGATTTGGTATTGGCCCTAAAATTCCAGAAGACTTTGAATACGCTACGGTCGAAAGAGTGCTGGATTTAATCTTAGAGATAACTAAAAAAACATCAACTATGGAACAATCATTATGAAACTGATTTCGATAACATCTGGAAAAGGTGGGGTTGGTAAAACAACTGTAACATGTAACTTAGCAATGTCGTTAGCAGCGGCAGGACATCGTGTGCTTATTTTTGATGGCGACATTGGAATGGCCAATGTGGATATATTTTTTGGCGTACGAGCCAAGATGACTATTAAAGATTTACTGGACGGAGAGCCCATCCAGGAGTGTATTACAAAGCTTGTAAAAAATATTGATTTGTTAGCCGGCGGTAGCGGGTTATATGATTTAATGTCTTTAAGTGCGTTTGAACGCCGAGAGATAGTCCAACAAATTCAGTCTATACACTTAAACTACGATTATGTTCTTATTGATACGGCGCCAGGGTTACATGACTATGTCTTGCATTTGAATTCGGTGGCCGATGAATGTGTTCTTGTCATCACTCAGGATCCTTCAAGCTTGGCAGATGCCTACGCTTTGCTAAAGACTTTGAACTCAAAATACAAAATGAGAGAGTTTAAAATTATTTGTAATCTGGTAGAGGCGTCGCAGGGTGCAGCGCTTTTTAGTCGTTTTTCAGAGGTGGTCGAAAAGTTCTTAACTTTGCGGCTCTCTTTTTTAGGAGCGATCTCAGAGGACCTCGTTCTTAAGAAGGCCCAACAAATGCAGCGTCTCATTATGAAACAGGGTATTGAGTCGCAAGCACAACAGCAAATACAAGAAATATCTGCAAAACTGGTAGATATAGAGGCTGCAAGACAAAATGACCAAGCCTATAGCGGTCTAGCTGGGATTTTCTTCCCAGCCTCTGGTCATGCTTAAGTTGGCAAGGAAAGTTTAGACTTTTATTTTGTTCAAAGAATCGTTTAAAATAGATATATATTCGAGGGGTAGATCTGAATGTCAAAAAATTCTAGTGCATTGAAAAAATATAAAGACGAGCCCATTGCAAAAAAAACGACAAAAGATCATGTTAATCGCGATCAGAAGAATGAATTGATTCGCGAGTACGCGCCGCTTATTAAATTCGTCGCGCAAAAAATTGCAGTGCGCCTGCCTCCGAACATCGATATCGATGATCTTATTTCTGCGGGCTCAATCGGCCTTATGGATGCGATCGATAAGTGGGATCCAACTCGTGATAACAAATTTAAAACATACGCTGAGTTTCGTATCCGCGGCGCCATCTTAGATGAGTTGCGTGCACAAGATTGGATTCCGCGTTCAGTTCGAGATAAGTCGAAAGCATTAGAGCGAACGATTGTTTCTTTAGAAGTAGAGATGGGTCGCGCTCCAACAGATGAAGAAATTTCAGCTAAGCTTAATATGCCTATCGAGGAATTTCACGATCTTATCAACCAAGTCAGGCCCGTCAGTTTACTTTCAATAGACGATCAGCCCACTTTCAGTGATTCAGATAAAAAATCTATAGCTAATCTTTTGGAAGGTGCGAAATCGAACAACCCTTTTAATCAGCTTAATGTAAAAGTGGTTAAAGATGTAGTAGCGCGAGCCATTGAAGAACTGCCTGAACGGCAACGTCTTGTGCTTTCTTTGTATTACTTTGAAGATCTTAATCTTAAAGAAATCGGTCAAGTGCTGCGCGTGACTGAATCTCGTGTATCTCAGCTGCACGCTCAGGCCGTCATTCGACTAAAAGCCAAGCTTTCAATTGCAATTCAAGCGGGCGAACTGGAAGCTATTTAGTTTTCAGATTTCCCAGCGGGTGGGTGTTTTCCATCGTGCGAGCCAATGTATCTATATTTAAATGAGTGTATTTTTCAGTTGCTTGTAGGCTTTCGTGGCCTAAAAGTTTTTGTAGGATGCGCAGATTCGCACCACTGGCTAATAAGTGAGTTGCAAAACTATGTCTTAGTGCATGGGGATTTAAATTGTTCATTAAGCCGGATTTTTTTCCACATTGGCGAATCATTTCAAAGCCGGCGCGGGGATTTAAGGGATCCGCACCAAACAAGTAATCTTCAGATATTCCGATTTCAGCAAAGTTTTTTTCTTTTAAATTTTTTAAATAATCCATGCAGAACTCTGGAAGTACAAGAACCCGCTCTTTGTTTCCTTTTCCAAGGATAGTAATTCTTCTTTGTGAAAATGAAATGGCACTCCATTTTAAATTGCAGGCTTCGCTGATACGCAATCCACCGCTGTATAAGAGGATGAACAAAGTGATCTCGCGCGTGTGCTTAAGATCATTTTTTGTTTGAGAATAAAACTGAATAACGCTCATCACTTCATCCACCGACATAAAGTGAGGAATTTTCTTAGGTACTTTAGGGCAAACCAAAAGATGAGCGTAATTTTTATCGATAATCTTTTCTTGGTAGAGCCAATTGAAGAAGCTTTTAAGCGTGGCGACCTTGCGATTGCGGCTAGCCAGGGACAGCCGACTCCATTGATTCAGCCCCAAACGGGTGTGATTCCACAGGCTATCTATAGATATGGGGGACGTTTTGACCTGCGAATAGGCCTGTTCAAGATCTTTGGAGTAGGCTTTAATGGTTAATGGCGAAGAAGATTCTATATTTTCCATATATTTCAGATATTTAGATATAAGATCAGGTAACGCCAACTGCATAATCTGATTATATATGAGTCATAAGATGCGTGTAAGTCCTGTTTAATTGCTAAAATAAATACCATATCATGCAAATTTTTCTTGCAATTTATACAGACTTTGGTTATATTGCACCGCGTAGCTCATGTCTCATTATGAGATTGCGCTAAACGTAAGCAAATATAATAGAGGTGAACGTATGTCGGATTCAAATTCAAACTCAAACTCAGGTTTAGTATTACCTACTAGCTCGCAACAAAGCCAGGCTGCTCGAACATGGGCCCCTACGGCTGCAATTCAAGACGAAAAAAAGATGGTCTACAAATCTGACATTATGGCTCAGTTGATTAAAATGATTGATCGCGTGGCCCCATCGCATGCGAATGTTTTAGTCCTAGGAGAATCGGGAACTGGTAAAGAGCTTATTGCTAAATCGATTCATGAAAAATCAAATCGTAAAAATAAGCCGTTTATAGCAGTTAACTGCGGAGCTTTACGTGAAGCCTTATTAGAGTCAGAACTTTTTGGACACGAAAAGGGCTCTTTCACTGGAGCTTACACTAAAAAAATGGGCTTAGCCGAAGCGGCTAACGGCGGAACTTTATTCTTGGATGAAATCGGTGAAATTCCAATGGCTATTCAAGCTAAACTTTTGCGATTTCTTCAAGAAGGAGAAATTTACCGTGTTGGTGGCAAAGATGCTATCAAAGTTGACTTAAGAATTATTTGCGCGACTAATCGCGAATTGGACCAAGAAGTGACTCGTGGAAACTTCAGAGAAGATTTATTCTATCGTATTAATACAATAGTGTTAGCGGCTCCTCCATTACGTCGTCGTAAAGAAGATATCGCTGCACTTGTGCATCACTTTCTGTCTACGGGCAAAGACTTCGTGAATAATTCAAAAAATATTGATGAAGAAGCTATGAATGCTTTAATCAAGTATGATTGGCCAGGAAATATTCGTGAGTTGCAAAACACTTGCGAAAGATTACAAGTTTTATCAGAAGGTCACACGATCATGTTAAATGATATTCCTGAAAATATTCGTGTACCTGTCAAAAAAGAAGAAGCCATGGCTTTTAATCCGGAGATGCAACTGCATGATTTGGAAAGACGATATATTATAAGTGCTTTAGGATTTTATGGTGGTAATAAAACTCAAGCGGCCCAAGGTTTGGGTATTACGATTAAAACTTTGTACAACAAACTTCATGAGTACGGAGAATTTGAGAAGTACGCAGTTCACAGTAAACCAGAAACAAAATAAAAAAAGGGCTTCGGAAGAAGCCCTTTTTTTATTCTAATTAAAAAATCTACAGACTAGAAGTAACCTTCGTCATCCTCGTCTTCATCTTCGTCTGCTACAGCAGCAACGGCTGAGTCATCTTCCAACTCTTCTTCCATATCATCTTCTTCCGCTGAAGCTTCTAAATCTTGAAAGTCATCATCGTCTTCTTCAACAGGTGAGATAGCATCTACACTGTCGACATCAACTTCAATTTCATCGTCAAACTCAGAAGTTAAGTCATCAAAAGTAGATTGAGTCATCGCTCCGCCTGCAGCACCTAATGCAGCTGTTTTAAGAGTTTTTGCTTTCTTGGCTTTTGGCGCAGCGGATTTCTTTTTAGGCGCGGCTTTCTTCGCAGGCTTCTTAGTTGTTTTTTTAGCAACTTTTTTTACTGCCTTTTTAATTTTTTTTGCTTTTTTCGCCGTTTTTTTCACAGTCTTTTTAGCAGCTTTTTTAGATTTTTTAGCGGTCTTCTTAGCTGCTTTTTTGGTTTTTTGAGCAGATTTCTTCTTCTTTTTAGCCATACTTAACTCCGATTTATTAGGGTTGGTTTATTGGTATGACAAGAGAGTATATTTTTTTAAAACGTGAATCAAGAATCTGTTTTTGAATTTCAAATAATGGGGAAATAGGGGGACGGGGCGCTATGTCTAAGGCCCCGTTCAGCTTTTAGAGCTCGAAATAGTCTTCAAGGATACGAGCGATTTCTGGAGGTATGATCGAGGAAACAAAAAGACCTGCATCATAGCCTCTTTTAGCGGTTACATATGTTAAGTAACCATAAGTTTTCGTTTTACTTTGATTTTTAAGAGGCAAAGTCAGGTTGAATGGCAGCGGCAGTGATGCTTGATTAGGCAGTGTTAAGAACATACCCAAGGCATTAACTCCTATATAAAGATGAATTTGCACATTATTACTAGCTGGAAATTGAAGGGCTAAGCTTGGTAGCTCATCGCGACCCGCAGGCATTGCCGGTAAGTCTTCACCACTCGGAAGTTTAGCAGGGTTAATGGTCGTTACTCCGCGGATAACATATTTCACAGGTATACGAATAGCCATCTTCATTTTACCAGTTGCATCGAAAATAGGGCCAAACTTGATATCAGGATACTTATTGAAGGATCCTGAAGGGGTGAACACCATACCGCTGGGCATAGGGACCATAATAATAAATTCGCCACGAACCTTATCAAAATCAAAAGCTAACGCACCATTAAAACCCAACAAGCCGTTAGGATCATCAACGCGACTTTTAAGATCTAAAGTTTCAATCGAGGTATTCGGTGGAGTTGAACCGCCGCCATTACCAGTGTTATCGCCTCCGTTGCCCGCACCAGTATTTTCGCCAGCTAACGATGACCCGGCTTCAAAACTTTTTGGAGAACAACCTGTAAAGAAGTGGGCCGAGATAATCGCCACTAAAATAACACCTAAAGAAATATTTTTTTTGCTCATTTTCAAACCTCGCTTTTAGTCTAGTGGTGATCTTTCGGAGGATGTTTTGAGTTCCTTTAATGTGTTTTATTGTGAAAAAAAAGTAGACATAATTTTTAAGATTTAGCTCAGAAGCAGTCACAAAAAAAGAGACCCGAAGGTCTCTTTGAAAATACTTTGTATTTTTATTAAATGTTTACATTTACGCAAGTAACTTCAGCGCCAGTTGATTATTACTATTGGCTTGCGCCATAGCTGATGTTCCAGCCTGTAGCATCACTTGATTTCGCGCCATTTCAGAAGTAACGGCTGCAATATCTGTATCACGAATACGTGAATTGGATGCTGCAATATTTTCTTCAGTAACAGCTAAAGTCTCTACAGTAGATTGTAATCGACTTTGTAGTGCTCCAATACCTGCTCGAATATTGTTGATTTGCGTTTGTGCACCATCCACATTTTCTAAAGCAGCCCGAGCACCCTCTTTCGTCGTATAGTCGATATCTGCGATACCTAGTGCTTCTGTGGTTGCGATACTGTTGGAGGTATCAAATGAGATCGAGTCAAACTCTGTATTAAACAATCCAATTTGGAAGTCGAACACTGGAGTTGTGCCATCTAGTAAATTTGTTGTATTCCAACGTGTTGTCTGTGCTGTTCTTTCTATTTCGTTTTTCAATTGATCTACCTCTGTCTGTATAAGCATTCTTTCGTTGTCACCGATGGTGTCAGTTGCTGCTTGAATGGCTAATTCACGTAAACGGGTCGTGATATTAGAAATTTCTCCCAGCCCTCCTTCGGCAGTTTGGATTAAAGATATACCATCGTTGGCATTTCGACGGGCCTGGGCCGCTGATCGAATTTGCGCTCGCATGTTTTCTGAAATCGCTAATCCTGCTGGATCGTCGGCCGCTTTATTAATTCGACTTCCGCTCGACAACTGACTAGACGTCTTTTCAATAAACTTTTGGGTATACCCTAAGTTTCTTTGTGCGTTAATTGCGGGAATATTCGTTGCAATTCGTAATCCCATATTATTCTCCAGTACTATTATTATTAAGTTATATAAATCTTCATATTTTCCTCCGTGAGTTAAACCATCTGCATCCGAGCAATGATTTTTTTAATTTTTAATAAGCCATTTCTTCCGTAAGTTATTTAATCGTCCTTAAATGTTCTTCTTCCTTGAGGCCTCCTTTTTGGTTAATATATGTAGCGTCATGCTACTTAAATTAAAATTAGTTCTATCGTCTTATGGACTAGATCGGACGGGACCGTGGGATCCTTGACAGGACATAATCCTAGTTTTTTACTTGCAGAAAATTTCGATTTTTCAGAGGAGAAATTTACATTCGAACGTCGAGATTTTTTTAAAAAACATAAGCATGTTTGTCGAGTCTATAAAGTATTTTAGTCGAGTCTATAAAGTATTTTAGTCGAGATTTCTTGAATGAACAGAGTCAAAAAAATGTTAAAAATATTTTTAGTCTATTTCAAGTAATCGACAAAAGGCGACTGTACCAGACTGCATGTAAGACTGGGTTTGAGCCTGTTTGCGATGATCTTTAGTCGCATTACCAAGCGTGCATTTTTGATGAATAAAAGAAAAATGAGAACAATCTTCACAGGAAATAGGAAGTTTATATTTTAAATAAGCGGGCGGAGAAATTTTTTCTTTTTTGATAGATCTTCGGATACGCGCCGGTGTGCTCATAGTATTTAAATGCCTCTTCTTGACAATGCAAAAATATGAACCATATTAAGCTATAGTATGAGTAAAGACATTCAAAAAATGACTAAAAAAAGCCAAGAAGCAATGCAAGCAGCTGCTCAATTAGCTGAAAGCAATAGGAACTCAACCGTTGAAGTAGAGCATTTGTTGATTGAGTTGGTCGAACAAGAGAACGGACTGGTGCCGCGCATCCTACAATTAAACCAAATTAACAACGCTCAGGTCGTTTTAGAGCTTAATCACTTGATACAAGCTTTACCAAAGCTTTCGCAGAAGCAAGAAAATACCTATGCCAGCAGTCGTTTGCAAAAGTTGTTTCAGGTGGCTGATGCGGAAGCTAAAAAGTTGGGGGATGAGTATATATCTACTGAGCACTTCCTATTAGCAAGCTTGGCTTTAGGTGACACAGTACTCAATCGATTTTTTAAAAATATCCAGCTTGACCGATCAAAAGTCGAAACAGCTTTGAAAAAGATTAAGGGGAAAAATAAAGTGACAACAGATGAACCTGAAAATCAATATGAAGCTCTGGCTAAATATGCTAAAGACTTAACTGCGCTAGCCCTTGAGGGAAAATTAGATCCTGTCATCGGCAGAGACGAAGAAATTCGCCGAGTTGTTCAGGTTTTGTCGCGCAGAACAAAAAATAATCCTGTATTAATTGGAGAGCCTGGTGTCGGTAAGACGGCCATCGCTGAAGGTTTGGCACTTCGTATTATTAAAAATGATGTGCCTGATAATATCCAAGGAAAAAAACTAATGTCACTTGATATGGGGGCTTTGATCGCCGGGGCTAAATACCGCGGTGAATTTGAAGATCGCTTAAAAGCCGTGATTAAAGAAGTTTCAGAAAGCGCCGGCGGAGTTATATTATTTATCGATGAGTTGCATACTTTAGTTGGCGCAGGGAAAAGCGAAGGCTCGATGGATGCAGGACAATTGCTTAAACCTGCACTGGCCCGCGGCGAACTTCGCTGTGTAGGTGCGACTACTTTAGATGAATATCAAAAATATATTGAAAAGGATGCGGCTTTAGAGCGACGCTTTCAAATTGTTCAAGTGGATGAGCCTTCAGTGGAAGAGACCATTACTATTTTGCGAGGCTTAAAAGAGAAATATGAAGTCCATCATGGAGTGCAAATTACAGATTCAGCTTTAGTAGCAGCGGCTCGCTTGTCTGACCGTTATATCACCAATCGGTTTTTACCAGATAAGGCTATCGATTTGATCGATGAAGCGGCTAGTAAATTAGGAATTGAAAATCGCAGTGTACCTGAGGAAGTGGATGAGATCGAACGCAAAATCACCAGCTATAAAATCGAAGTGGAAGCTTTAAAAAAAGAAACTGAAGCAAAAAGTCTTGAGCGCAAGAAACTGCTTATAGACGAACTTGAAACTTTAAATAAGAAGTCGGCAGAGCTTCGCGAAAAATGGAAGCTTGAGCGATCTAAAATTGATGAAGTAAAGCAACTGAAATCAGATATAGAAGTCGTAAGAAACGACATAGCTCGAGTTGAGCGTGAGGCTAACTATGAAAAAGCGGCGCAGTTAAAATATGAAAAGCTGCCTCAGCTTGAAAAGCGATTACAAGATTTAGAAAAGCAAATTAAATCGAACACAGAGGCCATTCTCAAAGAAAAAGTCACTGATGAGGACATTGCGGATGTTGTCTCAAAGTGGACGCATATTCCAGTTTCCAAAATGCTCGAGTCTGAATTGCAAAAGCTTTTAAAAATGGAATCAGTGCTGACTTCAAAAGTCGTAGGTCAAGATGGTGCTATGCAAGTTATTGCTGATGCTGTTCGTAGATCTCGGGCAGAAATTGCTGATCCTAATCGTCCTATTGGCTCTTTCATATTTGTTGGTCCTACGGGAGTTGGTAAAACAGAAACCGTGAAAGCCTTAGCGGAATTTTTATTTGATGATCCACAGGCTATAGTTCGTATTGATATGAGTGAGTACATGGAAAAGCATTCTGTATCACGGTTGATTGGGGCACCTCCGGGATATGTGGGTTACGATGAGGGCGGGCAGTTGACCGAGGCGATTCGTCGTAAGCCGTATAGCGTGGTGTTGTTGGACGAGATTGAAAAAGCTCATCCCGATGTTTTTAATGTGTTGTTGCAAGTCTTAGATGAAGGTCGTTTGACGGACAGTCAGGGTCGGGTGGTTAATTTTAAAAACACCATTATTGTGATGACGTCTAACTTAGGCACAGGACAAGCCGAAGGGCCACAAGCTATCATGAATGCCGTAAGAAAGTTTTTTAGACCTGAATTTTTAAACCGCATAGATGATGTGATTGAGTTTAAACATTTACAAAAAGAAAACTTAACCGCAATTGTTCAGTTACAACTGCAGGATTTAGTAAAACGTTTAGAGCAAAAAAGCATTCGTCCTGAGTTTTCAGATAAGTTGATTCAGTGGTTAGCTGAAAAAGGGTATGATCCAGTTTATGGGGCTCGGCCATTGAAGCGATTGATCCAAACAGCGGTTTTAAATCCAGTCGCTAAGATGATTATTTCTCATGAGATTAAGCCAGAGTCGACATTTAAGGTTGATGTGAAAAATAATGAAGTTACCATAGCAACTTAAAGGTTCCAGGTCCCAAATGTATAAGCGCTGCGACACGCATTGGGACCTGGAACCTTCTGTAGATTTTCTTGACGATAACTGAATAAAGCAAAAAACAAGTTTGCAAATAGTGTAAAAAATATTTTCAGTAAATCCTGAACTAAAATTATTTTGAAAATACCCTTTAGCCTGGACCAAAGTATGCCGTAAGAAGGTCCAGGCCAGTAAACTAAAGGGAGAGCACTAATGAGCAACTTCAAAAACACAGCCTTCTATATAAAGAGCTTATCAATTATTGGATTAGCTACTTTAACTATGGCGAACTCGAAGTGCGCTAAGGAAGAGCCAAGACAACTTAAAAAGAATGTTAAGGTTTTGGGGATGAGTGCATCAACTTTTTTGGATAATTCAGGCTTTAATTTTTCGGAGACCGCTCAAAGTCAGCTTTCCGGAGTATTCTTCGAAAACAACTATTTCTTTGAAAGAAATTCGTATCCAACTTTTGATGATCAACAGAGAGTGCCTTCAGTGAGAGGACCATTTCAAAAGACGTCGCTGCAACAACAAATAGCTGATGAAAAGACTCATCGACAGTTGCAGAAGTGGATTCCTGATCTAAGTCAGAAATCTACAAATATTAATTTGCATCGCGAATCAAGCTGTTTGATCACACGCCCACAGCACTTTTTGTTAGGAAAAATTAATGCATTAGAGGCTTTCTCTGGTGGACAGTTACAATTTGGCTTTAATTCGACCGCAGTTCAATTGCCTATTTCAGCAAAATTCTCTATGGATAAAATGCGCATGGATTTAAGTATGCACGCGTTTAATCCGTGGACCCAAGAAAAAATGGGTAGCGTAAATTCTGAAGTTTTTAAAACAGACTATAAAGTTGGATTTGGAATTGATTTAGGATTTATTACAATTGGCCCAGAGTTCTACCGCGCTACTGGTATGGCTGAAGTGACTTTAAAAGGTTTGCAGCAAGCCGTAAAAGATATCTACAACATGTTGGCGGGACTTCCTCGACAAGAATGGCAGACACGAGTGCTTATGAATTTAGATACTCACGTGGTATTAGTTGGCGGAGCTGAGCTTGGTCTTAAAACCGGTGACAAATTGAAAATCGAAAACGAAGTTCATGATTGGTATGGCGAGCCTTGCGCAGAATCTTCAGTATTACAGGGATCGGTATCGGTCACCTCTGATCCATGGATTGTAGAGATCGTGGATGCTGGTGATTTAATGTCTTATGCAAAAGTTCTTAATGTTAAAGAGAATAGCAACATTGAAGTCGGAGCCTTAGTTCGCGTTCAAGAACTTTATGTAGAGTCCAAGAAAGATAAAAAAGATAAGAAAAAATAACTATAGGACCATAAAATCCCTATAGTACCCATCAGCACCCTTAGTTTAAAAACTAGGGGTGTTTTATTTAAAAGGTGCCAGGCTACATTTCGGAACGCCCCACGTTCCGAAATGTAGCCTGGCACCCTGAAACAATTTTTGCGTCTGTCAAATCTCTATACACGTATAAACGACCACGCCGACATTAAGGGTGGAATGCTTCTCGCTTTGTTTAGTGCGTAGGAGAATTATGATGAAGCATTTAATAGTTCATTTAGCAGTTACATTATGTGTAGTAGGTGCGAAAGCCCAGGTTCAAGACCAGATCCCGATTTTGCCAAAAAAGGATTCTCGAGTAACGATATTTGAATTAGATTCGCCTATTTCATTATTTGGTTCTGAAGATCCCGAGCAAGAGGCTGAGCTTGAAGAGGCAGCCCGTGTTGAAGCCAATGGCTCTGTTCAAACTAAAAGAGAAGCAAAGCCGGGCTCTTCTCCTCTAGATTCTTTCTATAACAAAAATACTTTATTAATTCCTACGCCCCGATCAGAAATACAAAAAAATAATACATGGAAAAGTCACGGTGTAGCTTATGACAAGTTTATGGGTGTAACGGCCTATGCCAATAAAAGAAATGGCAAATTTCAGTGTACGGAAGTAACTCATCGCTTTTTAAATGATGTCTTCGGTGTACCTACCAAGGTTGGAAATGGTATGGGTCACGCGAATGTGTTAACACAAAATTTTGCAAAAACCTTTGGTAACGATACTTTTAAATACAAAGATCAAAATATCAAAATGACTTTACGTCAAAATGGGAACTCAGCAGAGCCTCCTGCTGTGGGCTCTCCTATTAATTTTCAAAGCGGTAAGTTCGGTCACATTGCCATCGTTCGCTTTGTGGAAGTTATCGATAATAACACGGTTCGAGTTCATCTTTTTGAGCAACATGGGTTTCCCAAACATAAAATCGGCGCTAAAAAAGAAATCCGCTCTATTGATTTTACAAAATCAGCCAATGGCAAATGGAGTGGTGAGCGCGTACTTGGTATTGGACAGGTTCTTTATTGGATAAACTTCACAACATTATGAAAAAACTAATTTTAATTCTTTTACTACTACCAACATTAAGTTTAGCCACCGAGATCAGCGCAGATGAAACCATTCGAGGATCTGATTTAATTGAAATGGTTCGTCGTGAGGGATTACAACTCAATGAACGCTTTGCTAATCAAGAAAGCTATACAGCCACCATTAAGTGTACCGTTGATCGATTGAATTCTAGATTAAGTTTTTGCGAGATTAAATAAAGGTGCCAGGCTACATTTCGGAACGCCCCGCGTTCCGAAATGTAGCCTGGCACCTTTTTAAAGACTTTTTTCCAAATTATGCCGAAGCTGTTGTTTGAACTCTTCGGCATTTACTTTTTTATTTAAGAATTTTTCCATCGAAATCATCGTCTCGCTTTTATAGCCACAAGGATTTATTCCAACAAAGGCCGCAGGATCATGATGTACATTAATGGCGGCGCCGTGAAAGGTGATCCATTTTTTTACGGCAATGCCTAATGAAGCTATTTTTTGCGATCCTACCCACACTCCAGTGTCTTCAACTTTGTCGGATTTATTACCTTCAGCGTGAATATCAAAATGGTGAAGCGTTTCCACAATCGCTTTTTCAAAATCGCGAAGGTAGCCCCGAATTTCCTGGGCGGCTCGTCCAGCACGAGGCTTTTTAAGATTTAAAATCGGGTAAACCACTACTTGCGAAGGCCCATGATAAGTGGCTTGGCCTCCGCGTGAGATTTCGATCACAGGTCCTTGCCAGGAAAAAATGTCTTCCGGTTTAGTTTGACGGCCAGTGGTTACAACAGCAGGATGAGTACAGAAAATCAGAAAGCCAGAGTGGTCTTCACCTGTGGATACAATCTCGACATATTCAAGCTGCTTATCTAAAGCCGCTTGATAATCAATAGGACCCCAGTCTTCGAAGATCATAAATTAGGTATGCGCGGATTTATTCGCTCCGCCTAATGGTTTTTGGATAATATGAATCGCGTGACCTAAAGTCGCTTCTGCCGCTTCCATCATGGTTTCCCCTAAAGTAGGATGTGGATGAATACTTAAGGCGATGTCCTCTAAGCGCGCGCCCATTTCGATCGCTAATACCGCTTCAGAAATGAGATTAGAAGCCTCGGGTCCTACGATATGAATACCTAAAATGACATGGGTTTTTTTATCAGCGATCATTTTTACAAAGCCTTCTGTTTCGCTCATGCTGACCGCGCGTCCGTTGGCTGCAAAGGGAAATTTAGAGATCAGCAAATCAGTAAAGCCTTTTGCTTTTGCTTCAGCTTCGGTTAATCCAGCAGCAGCGATTTCGGGATCAGTAAACACCACCGCAGGAACAGTTTTAGCGTCATAGACACGATTAATGCCAGAAATAATTTCGGGAACCATTACGCCTTCATGTGATGCCTTATGGGCTAACATCGGTTGTCCACAAACATCGCCGATGGCAAAAATAGTTTTTACATTTGTTCGGCGTTGAGCATCCACCTTGACGAAGCCGCGCTCATCCACTTGGATGCCCGCCGCTTTTAGATTACCCTGATCGCCGTTAGGACGACGTCCAACAGTGACCAATATTTTATCCGCTTTATAAATTTCATCTTTACCATTAACCGTTGCAGCAACTTCAAATCCGTCTTTAGTTTTTTTCTGAGACTTGGCCTTTGCGCCGTATATAATTTTAATACCGGCTTTTTCGGCTTTACGAGTCACGACCTGAGCGCAATCAGGATCAACTACGCCAGCTAACAATGAAGTATTAGCTTCGATAACAGTTACTTCAGTTCCTAATTTTCTTAAATAAGAAGAGATTTCTAAACCGATATAGCCACCGCCGATAACCACCACGCGCTTTGGAATTTGATCAAATGCTAGGGCGCCTGTTGACGAGCAAATTTCTTTTTCATCAAAAGGAAATCCTGGAATTTCAATCGGACGCGATCCCGTAGCTACAATAAAATATTTAGCTGAAAACTTGTCTGCGCCAACTTTGATTTCCTGAGGAGAAGTGAATTCAGCTGAGCCTTTAATAATGGTAATTTGATTGCCTTTAAGCAGTTGGTTCACTCCACCGGACATTTTATCGCAAACGGATTGCTTCCATTTTACTAAGGTCGGCATATCCACGTCGATACCGCCCATAATGTTTAATCCCATGGTTTTAAAGTCATGCTGGGCTTTGTGTAAAAGGTGAGTCGCGGTGATCATGGCTTTTGAAGGAATACATCCCACGTTCAAGCACACTCCACCTAGCGCTTCGCGCTCGACAATAGCTGTTTTAAAACCCAACTGCGCCGCGCGAATAGCTGCGACGTATCCACCAGGACCTGAACCTATTACTATGATATCAAAACTTTGTGCAGACATTACGATAACCCCATCATTAAAATTCCAGGGTTCTGAATTTTTTGAAAGAATGACTTTAAGAAATTCGCTGCCACTGCACCATCGATTAAACGATGATCAGCTGTTACAGTGTAATTCATCGACTTAATAAAATCGATTTTTCCGTCTTTTAGAATTGGCTTATCCGAAATTTTATACATTCCTATGATCGCCACTTCAGGATGATTGATAATTGGCGTAGCGTAAGTTCCACCTACTGACCCAATATTGGTCACTGTAATAGTAGAGCCTTTCATTTCATCCGGTTTTAATTTACCTGCACGCGCTCGTGTTGATAGATCAATGATCTCTTTCGAAATCTCCAGGATAGTTTTCTGATCAGCATTTTTAATCACTGGAACCAGTAATCCGTTAGGCGTATCAGCTGCAAATCCAATGTTAAAATATTTTTTATAAACAATTTGCGAGGCTGCATCGTCAATGGAGGCATTAAATTGTGGAAATTCTTTGATCGTTGCGATTAGGGCTTTCATCACAAACGGAAGATAAGTGATTTTTGTTCCATTTTTTTCTGCAAAATCTTTTAAAGATTCACGCAATTTAACCATTTGGGTAACATCAGCTTCATCCATCAATGTGAAATGCGGAATAATGGCTTTTGACATTTGTAAGTTCTGCGCAATTTTTTTACGAATTCCGATAAGATCCACGCGCTCTTCTTGTGTGGCATTTTGTGAATTGAAAGCCGGTTTAGGAAAATTCATTGCAGGCGTGCCTGCTGAAGTTGCCCCTGCGCCCGAAGTATTGGAAATTGAAGCTGCTCCGCCTTTGCTTGAAAGCACATCTTCCCGTGTTACTCGTCCTGCCAAGCCAGATCCCACCATACCGTTGATGTCCACACCCATCTCGCGCGCTAAGCGACGAGTAGCGGGCGTAGCTAATACTTTGGAATCCGCCACCGGAGGGTAAAACGCAGCCCCAGCGCCTGACGATGAAGCGGACATAGTTGGTTGCTGCTGCTGTTGTTGCGGCGCTGATTTAGGAGATGGAGTTGCTTGTGGAGCAGAAGCAGCTGCGCCTCCGGCTCCAGATAAAACCAAGATCACCGACTCAACTTTAATTACGTCACCTTTTTTAAATTTAAATTCTTTAACTGTTCCAGCCACAGGTGAGGGAACTTCGACCGTTGCTTTGTCCGTCATAATTTCGGCGACAGTTTGATCGGCTTTAACTTGATCGCCAATGTTCACCATCCAGCGAACCAGTTCGCCTTCAGTAACGCCTTCGCCTAACTCAGGAAGTTTTACTGGAGTGGTCGCGCCGCCTGCGGCAGCAGGTGGTGTCGCGCCGTTAGAAGGAGGTGCTGCAGGCTTCTGTGCAGCAGCAGCCTGTGGAGCCGCAGCAGTAGGAGCTGCTCCAGCGCCATCTAATTTTAAAATCACCGATTCAACTTTGATTACTTGTCCCGGTTTAAATAATAATTCTTTAACGGTTCCTGCTACAGGCGATGGTACTTCCACTGTTGCTTTGTCCGTCATGATTTCGGCCACGGTCTGATCGGCTTTTACTTGGTCTCCGGGTTTAACCATCCATTTGACTAATTCACCTTCGGTAACGCCCTCGCCTAATTCTGGTAATTTTACATCTGTTGCCATGTTTGATCAGATCCTTTCCGATTTTTCTCGATGATGCCCTTCATAAAAAACTCTCCGGCGCGGTATGAGCTGCGAACCAACGGGCCCGAGGCTACATACAAAAATCCCTGGCTTTCAGCGATTTTTTGCCATTCCTGAAATTTTTCTGGAGTAATGTATTCAATAACTTTTAAATGTTTTGGAGTGGGTTGCAGATATTGTCCAAAGGTAACAACATCACAACCAACCGCTCTTAAATCTTTTAATGTTTGCAAAACCTCTTCGTCGGTCTCGCCTAAGCCCAGCATGATGGAAGATTTGGTGTACATGGTTGGGTCAACTTCTTTAACAAATTGAAGAAGGCGCATGGTTTGCCGATACTTCGCACGGGGATCACGTACTGTAGGGGTCAAGCGTTCTACCGTTTCGATGTTATGCGCGAAGACATCCGGCTTAGCTTCCACTAAGTGGCGAATTAAGTTTTCTTGTCCGCTAAAATCCGGAGTCAAAATTTCAACTATTAAATTAGGATCTAATTTTTTAACAGTTTTAACGGTTCGGGCGAAGTGATCTGAACCTTGATCGGGCATATCATCACGATCTACCGACGTGATGACGACATAGTGTAAGCCCATTTGCGAAATGGAATGTGCCACTTTTTCTGGTTCAAAAGGATCAACTGGCGGCAATCCTTTTTTGGCATTTCCGGTTTTTACATTACAGAAGCGACATCCGCGGGTGCAGGTGTCTCCCATCAACATAAAAGTCGCTGTACCGCCGCTCCAACATTCGCCCATATTTGGACAGCGAGCTTCTTGGCATACAGTGGCCAATTTAAGCTCGCCGAGCATATTTTTAATACGAGTGTAATTTTCGCCAGCAGGAGCTTTAACCTTGAGCCATTCAGGCTTTCGTACAAAATTTTCCATGCCTAAAGTTCTACTTATAATTGATTACTTAGGCAAGCAGGATTGACAGTCGCGAAAGCCGTGTTTTATCAGCTCTGCATAGAGTAGATCCGGAGATAAAGACAAGTTGCCGTTAGCAACTATAACTGGCGAAACGCCGATTATTTGGCCAATTAATTTAGAGCATTGAGTCGTTGTAGGGTCATTCCAGGGACTGTAAAGATCAAATTTTTTGCCTAATTCCGCTTGAACTTTTAAATCTAGGTTTTTAACTGCCTGGTGGTGTTTAAGAACTGCTACTAAATGACCCACTTTTTTAATGTCCACCACCAGCCGAACTCCAAAATAGGGGTGCGCCTCTAAAACTTGATTTTTGTATTTCATAGCGACGTGATAAAAACGTCCGCCCTCATCAAAGGTGTACACTTGACCATTGGGCATGCGATATTCGAAAAAATAGACCGTTGTTTCAGCTTGTGTGTAAAAACTAAATAAGAAAATAAGTGCAGAAAAAAAGAGATTTTGCATTGCGATTATTTAGCAGGCTATTATATCGAAAACAATGTTTAATCTTTACAGATGGATTTGAACTTATGATGCATGAAAAAATTCGAGTAAAACTTTCAGAGCTAATTTCAGAGGCCTTCAAAAAAATGGGTACCGACATCGCCGCAGGGGATGTCTATAAAACTTTAGTAGAGCCTCCTAATTTGGAAATGGCGCATTTAGCTTTTGGCTGCTTTATAGTTTCTAAGAATTTAAAAAAATCACCGGCGCTGGTGGCGACCGAGCTATGCAAAGTAATAACGGACAATTTTGATCTTAAAGCTCAAGGAATTCAATCAGCAACTGCGGCGGGGCCATATTTAAATTTTAAACTGACATCAGATTTTCTTTATCAGAATGTGGTTTCCGATATTATTAACGAAAGTTACTTTCAACGTGTGCTAGTAAACCCGACGCAAACGCAGAAAACGATGGTGGAGTATTCTCAGCCAAATACGCACAAAGAGCTGCACGTAGGCCACATGAGAAATCTATGTTTAGGTGATGCGCTTATTCGTCTTATGCGACGGGCTTATGGTGAAGAAACCATTATCAGTTCAACTTTTCCCGGCGACGTGGGAACCCATGTGGCAAAATGTTTATGGTATATCAAAAATTTTGTGAAACCAGAGGAGTTCGATAAGCAGCGAAGTTCGCCTGATCGAGGTGAGTGGTTAGGTCGTATGTACTCATCCGCTAATTTAAAATTAGAGGACGAAGAAAAAATTCCCGAATTTTATGAAAAAAATAAAAAACAGCTGACGGAAATTTTAAAACAATTAGAAGCAGGTAGCGGAGAGTTTTACAATCTGTGGAAAGAGACTCGTCAGTGGTCGGTAGATCTAATGAATAAAGTTTATTCCTGGGCCGATGTAAACTTTGATCGCTGGTATTGGGAATCAGAAGTAGACGCGGCTTCGGTGGTGACCATTAAAAAATATTATGAAGAAGGAAAGCTGCAAAAATCTGAAGGAGCTATCGGGCTGGATTTTTCCAATGAAAACTTAGGGTTTTGTTTGCTTTTAAAATCTGATGGAACCGGCCTGTACGCCACTAAAGATGTAGAACTGGCGCGTAGAAAATTTGAAGATTTTAGAATAGAAAAATCCATTTACGTTGTGGATATGCGCCAGGCTTTGCATTTTAAACAAGTCTTTAAGGCGTTAGAGCATCTTGGCTTTGAGCAAGCTAAAAACTGTTATCACTTACAATATAACTTTGTGGAATTACCAGATGGCGCCATGAGTTCTAGAAAAGGAAATATTGTTCCATTAATGGAATTAGTTTCTAAAATGAAAAATCATGTAAAGGTCGAATATTTGAGTCGGTATGCCAATGAATGGTCGGCCGATGAAGTAGAAACGGTCGCAGATATTGTGGCTAAAGGTGCCATAAAATACGGAATGCTTCGTCAAGATACTAATAAGAAAATTGTTTTTGATATGAATGAATGGCTAAAATTAGACGGCGAATCCGGACCTTTTATTCAGTATTCGTGTGCGCGGATTAATTCGTTACTTAAAAAGTTTTCATTTGATCCCCAAACTAAAATCGATAGTGCATTGTTAATGCATCCTGCTGAAATTCAAATGATGCAGCACTTGATGAATTTTAATACTCAAATAATAATTTGCGCTGATGGTTTTAAACCCGCATCCATGTGCACCTATTTATATGAAACGGCGAAAAAATTTAATGTGTTTTATCATGAATGCCCGATAGGAACTGCTGAAAATGAAAATTTAAAAAGTGCTCGTTTAAGTTTGACCTACGCTACAGGAAGAATTTTAAAAGAGGGTTTGGCGCTTTTGGGAATTCCCACTCCGGAAAAAATGTAGGATAGGTACCAGTTCCCTTTTGGTATTGCGTTGCAATACCAAAAGGGAACTGGTACCTAGAGAGGGTAAGATGAAATTTAAAGATAAATTGTTAGAAGGCACTTTGCTTTCAAGATATAAAAGATTTTTTGCCGATGTGGAATACAATGGGGAAAAGTTCACCATTCATGTTCCTAACACAGGAAGTTTAAAATCGGTTATTGAAAAATCGCCTGAAAAGCCCCAAAAAATTTGGTTTAGTTTGCATGGAGATGAAACGAAGAAGTTGAAAGGAACGCTAGAGGCGGTGCAGACTCCTACCGGAGTTTGGGTCGGCGTGAACACTGCAAATCCTAATCGCATTGTGACCGAGGCTATTCAAAAAAAACCTTTTCTGCCTCATTGGAAAAGTTATAATTATTATAAGCCTGAATTTAAAATCAGCAAAGAAACTCGGCTTGATGGAGCTTTTTTTTCAACAGAAGAAGATTATATTGATTACAAAGAAAATAAAAAATCCAAAGTTAAAGCCCACTTTATTGAAATTAAAAATACCACTTACGTTTCAGAGGAGAAAAAGGCTATCGCACAGTTTCCCGATGCGGTCACCGAGCGTGGTCAAAAACACCTTACTGAGATGATGGAATTAATGAAGCTGGGACATCAGTGTGAAATTATTTATACCGTCCAACGTAGCGACACTAAGACTTTTTCTCCCTGTGCTCAGCATGACCCCAAGTATGCCCAATTGTTTTACAGGGCTATGGACGCAGGCCTTAAAGTTACTCCTTTAATCGTTTATATGGATCGAACTCAGATTTATTTAACAAGTGAAAAACTAAACGTGATTTAACGTTTCATTTTGAGTCATCAGGGCTTTAGTCCAGTTATAATTTGCCGATAATATTATAAGGGGACAACAGTTGAGAAATATTCAGTATATTTTAATATTTGGGTTTTTAGTTTTGTTGATTTCGGTAACGGAATCGCATGCCTGTGACGTCCATACGGTGAAAGTTAACGTAAGAACGCTTCCTGAAAGTATCCCACTATTTAACACCACCGACCCCTCATGTGGGGGTAACCCTGATCTGCCGCCGCTGTCCAATCACAATATCTCGGGGTTACCATATATTTTGCCTGAGGGATCTTCGATTTCTGAGCTAAGCTCGATATCTACCACTTTTCTATATTCGTGGAGGACTACCGGGGCTGTCGTGTGTCCACTTCCGGCATCGCAACTTTGTCCAGACGGAAGCACCGTAAATCGCAATCCATCTCCGGATTGCACCATGCCAGCTTGTCCATCCACCACATGGCCGATTTGCATCGAGCGCGTGAAACAAACCATCGGTGGTAATGGGAACTGTGAGGGTATAGATAGCTCGATGACGTTTTCGGTGGTCGTTCCCAGTGACTGTTCGGGCCACTCAGATTATGACACCTCATCACCATGTCCCAAAGCTGTGCCTGATCAACCAGAAGGGCTTTATCACTACGATTATAAATACTATTCTCAAGAATGTAAGGCGAATGGGGCGCCAGCAATGCATGCAGCGTTTTGTTGCAGCGGAAATAAGATCGGCATGACCTGTGCGCCGTAAAAATTTAAGTTTACGATGGGATATTTATAAGGATAGCATACATATTATGAGTATACGTAAGGACAGAATTTACAGTAAAGGAATCTATTTTGCTAAAAATTAAATATATTTTTATATTATTATTTGCACTTTTTCTTTATGCGCCAGATGTAAGCGCCACGTGCTGTACAGATTGTGATGAGATACCGGGTCAAGGAGAGGGCTGTTGTATGGACCCTGCAATGACTTGTGGTTTCGGCGAGAACAGACGCTGTTCGAATTTAATGTATAACCTTTGTGTGCCGCGCCCTAGCTGCGGTGGTGTACCTGTTTGCGAAGAGGGAACTCCAGGTTGTACTGCTGGAGCGCCTTGTGGAGGCGGAGGAACTTTACAGTGTGGTACCACAACTGGAGCTCCTACATTAGTAATACCCGACCCCCCAACATATTGTGGGTGCGTAGGTTGTCCACCACCGCCAGCATGTCCGGCGTTTAGACCTAATTGCGGCTGCGCGACCGATCTTCCGCCAACGTTTGAATCTGTATGTTCGCAACTTTATGGAATGCCCTATCCTGATATTTTAACTAACTACGGTGGTTGCAATCAACAGATATCAGTACTTCCAGCCTGCATGGCTTGTGCGCCGGGATCATCCGCTTATTGTTTTGCGATGGGAGCTCCTGTATGCCCTGCGCCAGCCACGATGTTGTGTCCGGATGGCGTGACGACGGTAACCCGTGGACCAGCTCCGGGCTGTGCTTTTCCGGCATGTCCCGCAGTATGTCCTGCGCCAGCCACTCAATTATGTCCGGATGGTGTGACAACAGTGACGCGTAATCCTGCACCAGCCTGTGATTTTCCGGCCTGTCCCGCAGTATGCCCTGCGCCACCCACGATGTTGTGTCCGGATGGTGTGACGACAATGACCCGCGATCCTTTTCCGGGCTGTGGTTTTCCTCCGTGCCCTACTTGTATCGACAACGAACAAACCTTTAATATATCGGCACTTCCATCGCCGCCCATGCTATTTTATAAAAGCACTGAAGCCTGCGGTGGTCCAGTCGGCGTAGTAAGCAACGATGAAACTTTTGTTGTAAATGTAAATACTTTACCTTTTCAGTTAGTTTTTCCTGCTGCTGATGCTCAGGGTACGACGACGATGACTATAGAAGAGGGAGATACGAAACAGTTTGTAGTCAATCCAGTAGGAGGAGGGTCGTTTACTGCAGTGCCTACGCTAAGTACACTTTTTAGCACAAAAAGTCCAAGAATCAGACATCTTTACAAAAGCGAAGCGGCTATTCCGGCTTGCCCAGCCCCTGCGACTTTTTTATGTCCAGATGGAGTGACCACGGTGACTCGTAACTCTGCACCAGCTTGTGATTTTCCGGCGTGTCCACCGGTGATACCTCCGGTGTGTCCTGCGCCTGCAACCCTTTTGTGTCCTGACGGACTAACGACAGTAGTTCGCAATCCTGCGCCCGCTTGTGATTTTCCGGCGTGTCCGCCGATTATACCGCCAGCTTGTATTGCTGATGGAGATGTATGTAAGTTGGCCGGTCAGTGCTTCGGAGGGCCTGAAGCTTTAGATGATTGTCTTAGTTGTTGTTCAATGGGAATGAGTTATAACGTTGTGGTACCAAATTGTACATCGGATGAGAAGCGTTGCGGTTCACCGGTTTGTGCGGGGCCTGCTACTCAGTTATGTCCTGACGGTGTAACAACCGTGACCCGCAATCCATTTCCAGCCTGTGATTTTCCAGCATGTCCGGCTCCAGTATTTCAGTCTTGCGGAAGCGCGGCAATGCCAATTCTTCCACCGGACTGCGTTTGCATGCCTGGAATCACTGAGCCTACATTAACAGCGGCTTGCGAAAGTTATTACGGAGCACCGCCACCGACGGGGTGCAGAATGGTAGTTCGTAACTGCCAAGCCTGTGTGGCCCCAGCTTGGTCAGCCTGTATCGGGATATTGCCTTTCGGATATTAAGATAAGTTGATGATGATCAATAAAAAAAGGCTTTGAATTTCTTCAAAGCCTTTTTTGTTTTTTAGTGTCGTAAAAGACGCGTTGCTTACAGCTTGGGAGCCTGACCCCTTTTTACTTCTTCGCAGAAAGGTGTTGGTTGATGATTTCTTTGAAAGAATCAATTGGGTAAGCTCCTTTTAGGGAAACTCCGTTGATGATGTATCCTGGAGTCCCAGAGAAACCAAATTTTTTCGCTTCAGCCATATCGGATTCGATTCGCTTTGCAATGTTTTCATCTTTAAGGGCTATTTCAACTTTTTTAAGATCTGCGCCAACTTTTTTTGTGGCATCTTTAAAAAATTCGTCTGCATTTCCACGTAGTTTATCTTGGTTCTCAAAAACCATTCCGTGAAACTTTTGGGCTTTAGCATGATCTTGCTGTGCAATCGCTTCGAAATAACGAGCCGCTGGCAAAGCTTGAGGATGGAAGTCCAAAGGTAAATGTTTGAATACAACACGTACTTTGTCACCGTACTCATTTAAAACTTGCTTAATAGTTTGGTTGCCGCGAACGCAGTATGGACATTGAAAATCAGAAAATTCTACGATAGTGATCGGTGCGGATTTGTTTCCAAAGATAACTCGGGTTTCATCGATTTCGGGTTTAAGTGGGTTCTTAAATTGCTCTTCACGTTGCTTTTTTTCTTCTTCTTGAGCCCGTTCCGCTGCGACTTTTTGTGCATTTTGCTGAGCCTTCATCACCACTTCGATGAATTGGTCTGGAGCTTTTTCAATCGCTGCAAAGACGATGGTAGGATCTTTTTCTACAGCTTCTTTAAGCTGTTTTGCATTGGGCGCGCACGAGGATAAAAATAATCCTACTGCGGCCAATAAAGCTGTGATTTTAAGAAGACTAGTTTTTTGTTTCAATCGAAACCTCCATTGGTTCGGTTAGTGTTTACAAATAGGTCGAAACATTGTTTCACGCTGAAAATGAATCGTCAATTAGGGTAACAGTTCCCTTTTGGTATCGCGCCGCGATACCAAAAGGGAACTGTTACCTATGCTGAAGTCTAGTTAGCTTATGAAAGACTCCTCATTACCTCAGAAAACAAGTAATTTTAAAGAATGAAGACATATTCAATTGTTAGAAAAGTTTTGATCGTCGTTTTTTTGACTTTTGGCGCGATGAGTTTATTCTCGTGTGCCACTACGCAGACAACCAGTTCTCATTCGGGGTTATTCGAAGGCGACTATGATCGGATTATTTCCACCGCGACATATCGAAAACTAGCAACTCTTGATTTAGATCAAGTGAATGATTTACTTCAAGAAAAAATTAATCGCTTTAATCGTGATAATGACCCACAAGCATTAAAGGAATCAGCGTTTATAGTTTTTGCCCGCCCGGATGATGACGGTATGGTAGAAAAAGTATTGCCCCATGTTCAGACGCTTTTGGAAGAAGAGAGAGAATGGGAGAATACAATTGTAAGTCTGGTGCGACAATCAATTGATAATATGAATGATAGCAAAGTTTCTGCGGCCGACCAAGTTACCGCCGGCGTAATTTTGGAAAATATTGTTGCAGAACTGAAGCCTTTTTACATTAAGCAGTACAAGACAGGCGGCTTTGAAACTGAAGTTGTTAATCAAATAGCTGCTTCGAATGTATCGTACTCTAAGGCGGCATCAAGAGAGCGTGGATTGTATTTAATGCGGAACAATTTAAATCCTAGCCAGATCGCTAAAAAAGTAGTGGCTCAGAAGACATCACTTTTAGATAAAGAAGAAAAGTAGTTCGTCAGTAGGTAAGTTAACTTAAGGAAGTATATGGTAAAAGTTTTATCGATTGCAGCTACTTTGACATTTGTGCTCATGGGTCAGGTGCACGCTAATGTGGTGGGAACAGAGTATCAAAACTTTGCACCGACGTACTCAGGCTTAGATTTTACCACAGTAGAATCTTCCGAAACATTAAAGCCTTGCATGTGCAGCTTAGGATTGTTTTTTAACTATGCTAAAAACACTTTAACATATTCAGATACGTATTATAGCTCGGGACCCGATCAAGATTTAACCGGCAAAAGAGCAAACGACTTTTTGGTGGGAGCGGATTTGTTGTTAGGTTTTGGAATTACAAAGAATTGGGACTTCGGCTTAGTTTTGCCCTTTGTTGTTACTGCTCGAAATGATGACCCTTACGGTGTCAGTTATTTTGAAAAATTCGGTTTAACGGAAGTTCGTCCGATGACGAAATTTCGTTTTTACGGCGATGATACCGGTGGCTTGGCCATAGGTGTATCGGCTAACTTTAATGTGATTCAGGATAATCCTTTCGCCGGTAGAGACCCTGGAGCCACAATCAACTTTCAGCTTATCGGAGACACTACCTTTAGCGGAGGAACAAAGTTAGCTGCGAATGTTGGATATAGAAAGCGTAACTCTGGCCCTAAAATAATTGATGTTAATCCCATTCCGCCATTTGTGCCCTTCAAAGACAGTTGGATTTTTTCTTTAGCCTTAGCTGAACGGTTTGAAAGTATAAATTCTGACTTAATCGTAGAGTTATTGGGAAGTCATTCAGGTAAGCTGGATGAAAGTGATTCTGCTCGACAAGCTCAACAGGCCTTAGAGATGAATTTAGGTCTGCGAAATGACTTTTCCAAAACGGTGAACATTCACGGAGGTTTAGGAACTAAGTTTGCTAATGCTCAGGCCAGCCCTGATATTCGTGCCTACTTGGGTGTACATATGCAATTTGGGCCCGTGTGTGAAACGAGAAGCCAGCGTATAGAGATTCCTACGGCGGTCGTTAACAATGCTCCTATAGGGACCTCACTTCAGCGACAATTGGATATGCCTGTAACAGCAAAAAATATGGTTGGCTATCGCTGGAAAATCGGATCAACACCACAAATGAATTGTACTTCTGAAAGTGGTTACTCTGATGAGATTCCAGGTGAATTGACGATCCAGACAGACATCGGCGAAATTCCTGATGGTGGCATAACCTTATGTGCTTTAGCTAAAAATGATCAGGGGATATGGCAGCCATTAAATCGACCGACTATAGTGCGTTGGATAAAGGCCTCAGAGAAGCCTAAGGCGACTCCTTTACCAGTCGCCGTGATTACTCAATACCCACGAATGGAGTCGGAAGAAACAGAACTGAGCATTCCGGTGACAGCGTTAGATCCCAATGATTACGAAGCTTATCGTTGGAAAATTGGACCAACCACAACTACGAAGTGTCAACAAGAAGCTGGATACTCCGAAGAAATGCAAGGAACAGAGCCAGCAATAACAACTATTAAAGATATGCCCGATGGTGGAATCACCATGTGTGCAGTCGCTAAAAACCTAAGTGGAAAATGGCAACCTTTTTCGCGTCCAACAATTGTACGATGGATTAAAAGAACTGAGCTAAAAATAATACAGAAAGAGGGCTACGAGTTATTTCGATTAAGCGCTGAAGTTCTGTTTGATTTCGACAAGGATGAAATTCGTCCCGGAGCACAACGGGATCTTGAGCGTATTTCTACATACTTAAAAAAACGTCCATTTAAAAAAGTCATTATTGAAGGACACACTGATAGCAAGGGCTCTGATAGTTACAACTTAGATCTTTCTCAACGGCGTGCTCAAAGCGTAAAAAAATGGTTAGTCAATAATTACAACTTTGTAGAATCTCAGTTTCAAGCTGTGGGTAAAGGTGAAAGATTTCCTGTAGCAACGAACACTACAGATGCTGGGCGCCAGCTGAATAGACGGGTTGAGTTTAAAATCTATCGCTAAAATGTGGGATGGGAATTGAATGAGAAAGACACTGGTACTTATTTTTGGAGGACATTCATCAGAGCATGAAGTGTCAATAAACTCGGCTAAAAATATTCATAAGGCCATTGATACTGACCTATTCGACGTAGTGCTGGCGGGCATTTCAAAACAAGGCACTTGGTACAGTCTGTCGACTGAACAGCTGTTAAAAGTGACTAGTATAAATGATAATGATTTTAGTAAAGAGCAGTGTATTAGTTTAGTTTCCTATTTAAGTAAACCGACTTTGATTTTTTTAGAAAGCAACCAGCATAAAAAAATTGATTGTGCATTTCCTATTGTCCACGGAACTAACGGAGAAGATGGAGCATTGCAAGGGCTACTTAAAATGTTGAATATACCTTTTGTGGGCTGCGATGTATTAAGCTCAGCCGTTTGCATGGATAAGGAATTCATGAAGGTGGTTTTAACACAGGCAGGTATTCCGAATAGTAAATATATAGTTGTAAATAAGTCCGATAAATACTCTTACGAAAATATTAAGAATAAGCTGGGAAGTCCTTTTTTCATTAAGCCGGCAAATACAGGCTCATCTGTGGGTGTTCATAAAGTTAAATCTGAATCTGATTTTCCTGAAAAGATAAAAGATTCATTTTTATATGATCACAAAGTTATAGCTGAGGAATTTATCCAAGGCCAAGAGCTTGAATGTTCTGTGAAGGGATTAAATAGTCAGGCTCAAGCCTCATTGGCTGGTGAATTGATCGTTAAACATGAGTTCTATTCCTATGAGGCAAAATATCTAGACGCTAACGGTGCCGAAATTGTTATCCCTGCTCAGATTTCTGAGACCAGCATGCAAAAAGTGCGCGAGATGGCCGTTAAAGCCTATAAGGCGCTCAGCTGCGATGGTTTAGCTCGAGTTGATTTTTTCTTAAAGCCTAATGGCGAACTTGTGGTTAATGAAATTAACACACTTCCGGGTTTTACAAAAATCTCGATGTACCCGAAAATGTGGGAAGCGACGGGCACTGATTACAAAACACTTATAACTGAACTTGTTCAATTTGCTTTTGATAAATTTGATAAAGAGGCTTCGAAAAAGAAAGACTACTTATGAAAAAAATGTATTACATAGGCTTTTTGGTGGTTCTTAGTTTCATCACAGGGTGCGTTGATTCAGCTTCTAATGATTCTCAAAAAAAAGTAGATAAACCCAATGAGTATTACGATTTAGTTTCGTTAAAAAGTAAAGATTTAGCGAACTATCTTTTAGAGATGGAAACATCAGATGATCCCGCATTAGACCTGGATACAGTCAGGACAGCTTCAGACAATAACACAAAAATCATTATAGCCGGTGACAGTTGGGCTGTTTTTCCTTGTTTGCATAAATCCATGACAAAAACAATAAAACTAAGAGCAGCAAAGTTTAGCAACGATGAGCGCTGTTTACGAACTTCGAAACTGGGAATTGAAGCACGTGAGTGGATAGGGTCATCGCAGGATCAAAGACTAAAGAAGTATATCGCTGCTAACAAGAATATCAAATACATTTACCTATCGCTTGGCGGTAACGATTTGATGTCAACTTGGAACAAAGACTTCACCTTTCAACAAGAAGAGTTATTGTTTGCCGAAACTTATGCGCATATTCAAAACGCAATCAGTCAGTACATTTCACTTCGACCAGATATCAAAATAGTTTTATCAGGATACGATTATCCACATTTTAAGGATAATCATGTAATACCAATGTACAACAAAATATATAAAAACATGGGAAAGCCTTCAGACTTAGTAATCAATGAGGGTTTAGAGCGTTTTACTCGTCGCATGTCGACAGTTACAGATTATAAAAACATATTCTACATCCACCATTTGGGCCTTTCTCAGTACTATGACGGCGTACCTGAAAAGTTTTTCCCAGCATATGTTACTCAGCATCCAGATCTAATTTCTCCGTATCACAACCCCTCAGTAACTGGAGGAAATACTCAATATCCGAGCAGCCAGAAAAGTATGATTGATTGGCTTTGGTTTATTTATGATGCTTTTCACCTGAGTGAACGCAATTATGATCGAGTGCTGCTACATACTTTCGATAACGTTTTGTCGCGGCTATAGCCTAGTGCCTGTGTAATTTTTCTAATAGAGTCAGTCGCCTATCTTTCGTATATTTCATATAGATCTTGAATATTTAGGAATGCCACAAGAATTTATGTTTGTTTGACGAATACCCAGTTTTCGCATAACTCAACTAGATACGAGGTTTTTAATATGCGAAGATTTGTGCCAATTATTTTTGTTTTTTTGTCAAACTGGGCATTTGCCGACGACCTTATTATTCTTGCCGGTGACAGTTGGGCAAAGTTTCCCTGCAGCGCTAAAAGTATGGAGAAAATGATCAAGGAAGTGAAAGCTGAATTTCTAAATGACAAGCGCTGCAAGGAGACGACAGAGTTAGGGGCTGTAGCGTCTCAGTGGATAGGTTCAAAAGCTGACATGAATCTAAGAAATTATATTCTGACAGACCGTAGTATAAAATATATATATCTTTCACTGGGTGGAAATGATTTTTTAAATCGCTGGAGCACCGAAATGACCAGCGCGCAAGAAGACGCATTATTTGACATGATTTACCGAGATTTGCAAAAAACGATTTCAAGTTACATTAAAATTAGACCTGATATCAAAATTATTCTTTCGGGATATGATTATCCTAATTTTAAAGCGGACCGCATAATCCCTGTATTTAAGAAAATGTATAAACAACTCGGTGCTCCGACTGCCTTACGTATAAACAGTGTCATTGTAAAAATGAGTCAAAAAATGGTCCAAATTGCAGATTATAAAAATGTGTACTACATACACCATTTAGGATTAACCCATTACTACGATGGTGGCCCTCATAGTGCGTTTCCACCAGAGACGACATTACACCCCGATCTTATTTCCACATTTAATGATCCGGGTGTAGTAGGGGGCGATATAGGACAGCCTACACGTGGAGATAGCATGAAAAGGTGGTATAAATTTGTACGGGATTCTTTTCATTTAAGTGATAGAAATTACTTTCACGTTATGCTACACACTTACAACAATGTTTTGGTTAATATTGTCAGTAAATAGTGAGGGGATTGTCATCTAATGCTAAAGCGCTTGTCATGGTTTGCTTTTTTATTTTTGTTAAGCTTTTCTCCACCTTCGGAGGCCATATCGGCGGAGCCTTCAAGCACAGCGTTTACCAGCATTTCAAAAATTCATACCTTTCAGCAACTTGTATCTTTAGATTACTTTTTTTTCGATAAGGGACCGCCACCTCTTGATCCTGTTAATCCACTTAATCTTTTAGAAGAAGGCAAAGATCGTATTATATTGGCGGGAGATAGCTGGGCCGCATTTCCTTGCAGCTTTGACTCTATGGAAAAAGTTTTAAAATATGTTAATTCTCGCCTTAAAAATGATTGGCGCTGCCAGCAAACTTCCCGCTTAGGCATGAGAGCCGATGAGTGGTTGGGAACCAAGGAAGACCTGGAACTGACTGATATTATAATCCATGATAAGCGAATAAAGTTTATATATCTTTCATTAGGCGGCAATGATGTTCTTGACGGTTGGAACGTTAACATGAACAGCTCTGAAGAGGACAAGTTGTTGGTGAGGATTTCAAGTGATTTAAAAAGAATAACAGATAAGTATTTAGCGCTACGTCCTGATCTTAAAATAATCATATCGGGCTATGATTATCCGCATTTTAAATTGAACCACGCTATTCCAGTCTATAGAAAGATTTATAATCGAATGGGACGGCCGACACCGGCGCAGTTAAACAAGGCATTGGCTGGGTTTAGTGCGTATTTATCATCGTTGATGGATCGAAAGCAGACTTTTTATATTCATCACTTAGGGTTGATGCAGTACTACGACGGAATTCCACCGAGTATCATGGCGCCTGGATCAACACTTCCACCTGCGCATATATCGCCGTTTGATCGTCCAGAGTTAGTCGGTGGGAATGTCTTCGTCTCTACGAGTGAATCCAGCATGATGGTATGGCTAAAGATGTTTGCTGATGCTTTTCATCCGACAGAAAAAAATTATTTTTATATCATGTTGCACTCGTATGACAATTTACTTGTGCACTTACATAGAAAATAAGTTCTACATTCCTATGCTAATTTCTAAAATATCCTCAGCCAAAAGTGTAAAGTTAATCATATTGATCGTATGACCTACGATTTCATACTGACTCGAGTTTAGTGCTATGGTTTGACCTTGTCGCTTCACTGCAACGCTAAGAATAATTTCACCTTCATTTAATCCAGGAATGACATAGCTATTATCAACTTGTGTAATAATAAACTGTGAAACTTGACTGAGAACTTGAGAAAAATCATTTTCACAAAGCGATTCGACGACAGAATTTTGTGGTAAGCGAGACGCCAGTTGTTCATATTTAACACCATAGGATTGGCCGGTTTGTAATGCGCACTGGTCATTACTTTTTCGAATAATATGGGCATGAATAAAGCCAGATCCGAAAAGCTCATTGGACTTAGAAACAAGTGCACCCTCTAGATCTTGTGCGAATGTTGTTGCAGGATCACTATCAATGACAGAGGTGAAAACCCCTGTATTCACAATAGTATTTGAGGGTTGAACAATTTTTTCACAACTGCCGGCTACAGCGGATAGGTTAGATGCTGTAATTAGACTGTAAAGGTTAGCGTAAGTTATACCTTGGTAGACGAGTGGGGAAGAGCACAGATTAAGATTGGGATTAGAACCGTTGTCACCTAAGTCAGCTCCGTAGCGGGTTGATGGCGTGGCTTCATAAACGCAATAAGAGATATTTCGGATATTGTATCCACGGCTAATAATGATTTGCTGAGCAATCGAAAGATCACTGACATGACATGTTTGTCCGGCATTAAAGTTTTGGCCATTCGGAAGTCCGACTCCCCAAGTGACGGGGTACCATGCAGAAATGCCGTCCCTCACAACTTCGTATTCCAATGTTAGTGTGGCACGCATTTCAAGGTAATTGTAATAAACAACAGGTTGCGTAGATACCTGCTGTCGATATCTAGAAACGCAAGTATTGAATCGACTATCATCATCTTCATCAGTAAGAAAAATAATTGCAGCCTTATCGCCAGTTTTAAAAAAGGAATTGCTGTTTGGATCAAAAAGTTGTCGTAAGGCTGCGCAGAAGCCTTCTTCATTGTCTGATCCATTAACTCCGACATTTAGAATGGCCGCTTTAACTTGATTTTTGACATTGTTAAATTGTGTCTGGTTATAATTTTTGTAAGAAGCAAATTTATTATGACGACCGGAGGGTTTATTCGTAACAATTTTGTCAATAAAGTAGTTAGAATATGATGGTAATTGTGATGGAGGAATTTCAACGTTATTGTTGGCGGTGTAGTATTTGCTGTCAATTTGGTAATCGATTTGATTGTCTGGCACGCCAGATGTTGAAACAATTTTAAACTCCACATTTCGTCGGAATAGAAGATTCATCAAAGAGTCTAGGGCATTTGATAAGCGCACCTGCGATTGGCTCATCGTATAGGAATCATCAACCACGAATAATACTTTCATATCAGAATTTTCAGTAGATACTGTAGGTTGGATATTTAATATTCGAGTCACTTGTCCGTGGGGCGTAACATTATCTCGAGAGTTAACATTGTAGTTTACTTTTGAGCAGTTTTGAAAAATGACTGTAGTGGCTATAGCGGTCACTAAAAATAACCCAATAAAACCAATTTTTTTCCGTTGCTCCATGAAGAATTCCCCTTTGCTTTAGCTCAGCTTTATATCGGATCATTTTGATTAACTCTGAATTGGATAGAGAAAGACTAAACCTTTGGTCAGTCCTGTTTCGGACCTTCGCCGGGGTGACCTGCAAAAAATATGGTGTAGAATAAACCTATGCACCAACTCAAAGTTCTATCGTATCGATTCCAAAACTGGCTCTATCACCCCTCTAAGGTATTTGTGGTGTGCTTAGGCCTGTTAGTGATGTCGTTGATGATTAATGGAACAGTTTGGAAGGTGTGGGGACTCTATCGCGATGAAGCACGTTTTAAGCAGGAAATAATACGTGCTAAAGCTGACGCTATTATGGTGGAGGGGCAAATGTTGCTCGCTAAAGACCCTCAATACATAGAGCGACTGGCAAAGGATAAAATGGACCTGGTGGGCGAAAACGACTTGGTCTTTATCTTTCAGAATTAATCCTATTTTTTGGTCTTTACAGGATAGAGCTTTTGCTCTACATTGGAGTACTATGGAACTGAGCTATTTACATTTGTATCTGGGACTGACTCGTAGTGAGCTTAAGCGGCGTTTAACCCTCGGGCAGCTAGATTTCCACGCAATTAGAAACCAAATAGACGATCAATCAGCAGAGATTAAACTGCAAGCCCTTTGTGATCAATGGCTAGAGACGCATCAACAGGTTGAACAGGTCGATAAATACGACGATCTTCAAGAAGAAAATAAAAACTTATAAGAACAACAGACGGGTGACAATATTTCAGATCTTAAGTAAGTTTTCTTGATGCAGAATCAAATGAAAAAAATTTACTTAATTGACGTCAGCTCAATGTTTTTTCGCGCGTTCTATGCCATACGTCCACTGAGCGCAGCCGACGGTACGCCGGTCAATGCGGTCTATGGATTTATTTCCATGATCGTTAAACTTCTCAAAGAAAAAAATCCAGAATACATTGTTTTTTGTTATGACCGTAAAGAGCCTTCATTTAGAAAAGATCTTGATGTAAATTATAAAGCTAATCGAACAGAAATGCCTGATGATTTGCAGGTGCAAATGCCTTTCATACGTCAGGTGGCTCCGCTATTTGGGATTTGTGATATTGAAGTCGCTGGATATGAAGCTGATGATGTTATTGGGACTTTGTCTATCATGGCTAAGCAACATAACTTGCAGGCTGTCATTGTAAGCAGTGATAAAGATTTTTGTCAGTTAGTTAATTCGCACGTCATCATGTATGATACTATGAAAGAAATGACCACTACTCCTGAACTCGTTTTTGAAAAATACGGAGTCACACCAGGACAATTTATCGACTACTTAGCCATTACTGGTGATGCTTCGGATAACATTAAAGGCGTAGCCGGAATAGGTCCTAAGGGTGCTCAAAAACTTATTCAGGATTTCGGAACCTTAGAAAATATTTATAAATCACTGGATAAAATTTCAAGTGAGTCCACCAAGCAGAAGCTGATTGCTTCTGAAAAAGATGTTTTCTTGGCCAAGAAATTGGTTAGTATTTCTTTAGATGTTCCCGTCCAGAAAAATGTTGAAGACTTTAAACGCCAGCCTTTGAAAAAAGAAGAGCTACGTTCGTTTTTTCAAAAACTAAATTTTAAAACTTTTGAAAAAAATGTTTTAGACGAAGGCAAAGTTTCATATAACGGAACTGCCGCTGAGCTGGTCATAGATACTAGTGTGCCTACCGTAACAGTTGATCATGCTGAAGTTTCATCTAAACCTGTGGTGGCATTAAATATTCAAGAGTGCACCTGGGACGCAACCGTTGTAGCTCATAGACTGCAGACTGAAAAGCCATTAATTTTTTCGCATCAAAATGAAATTGGTTTTGGTTTTGACCAAGACCTTTTTTTAGTGAACCCCGAAGAGATTATAGACAAAAGTTTTCTTAATAATTTAAAGTGGTCGGGATACGACCTTAAAACTGTGTGGCATCGCCTTCAGTTGTCAGACGAAGTCGTGCTGCAGGCAAATGTTGTTTGGGATCTTATGGTTGCCGCGTATGTCACCAAGGCCTCAGACACCAGTGATATTGAAAAGCTGTCAAAAAATTATCTAAAAGAGGAATTTAAACTTAAAGATGCTGCTGCCATTGATGTTTATAAAGTACTTTTGCAGGTTGATAAAATTGTCACTGCAGCGATGGCAGACACTGAAGCTTTAGCCATATATGAAAAAATGGATAGACCACTGATTAAAATTTTACATCGTATGGAAAAAAATGGCATCAAATTAGATGTGCAGCAGTTAAGTGTATTTTCTAAAGAGTTAGGAGCAGAGCTTGAAATATTGGAAGCAAAAATTCATGAAATTGCTAAAGAGAAATTCAATGTGGGTTCTCCGAAGCAGTTGGGAGTTATTTTATTTGAGAAACTAGGTCTAGAGGCCATAAAAAAAACGAAGACAGGGTATTCGACAGACAATGATGTTTTAGAAAAATTGAAACACCCTATTGCACAATTGGTGATAGAGTTTCGAGAGTTGGCTAAACTAAAATCCACCTATGTGGATTCCCTGCCTCAGCTTGTGGATGAAAATCATCGTGTGCATGGATCATTTAACCAGGCGTTAACGACAACGGGACGACTTTCAAGCACTCAACCCAATTTACAGAATATTCCCATAAAAACTGAGAAAGGCCAGCGCGTACGCCGATGTTTTATTGCAGAAAAAGAACACAAGCTGTTATCTTTGGATTATTCACAAATAGAGTTGCGTGTATTAGCGCATATCTCTAAAGACAAAAATTTGATTCAAGCCTTTGCAGATGATTTAGATATTCATCAGGCGACGGCAGCTGAAATATTTTCAATCAAACTAAGTGAAGTTAATAAAGATCAACGTCGTATAGCAAAGGCTGTAAATTTCGGTATCGCCTATGGTCAAGGCGTATTTGGTTTAGCGGAGACATTAGGTATAAGTCGCTCAGAGTCTAAGGAAATCATTGAAAAATATTTTAATCGTTTCAGCGGTATTAAGGAATATATTGATTCAACCATAGAGATGGCTCATAAAAATAAGTATGTAGAAACTTTGTTCGGTCGTAAACGCTACATAGATGAGTTGAACTCAATCAATGTCATGATTAAAAAGTTTGGAGAGCGTGCCGCGATAAATGCTCCTATTCAGGGAACAGCAAGCGATTTAGTAAAATTGGCTATGGTTGATATTTCAAAAAATGTAGATCTTAAAATGATTTTGCAAGTGCATGATGAGTTGATCTTCGAAGGCACTGAACAGAAAATCAAAGAATTCGTTCCAAAAATTAAATATAAAATGGAAAATGTAGCGCGATTAAGTGTTCCTTTGAAAGTAAACTACGCCATAGGAAATACTTGGGACGAAAGCCACTAGCGAAGCGCTAAGTCATGCTAACATTATAAAGTACGGCAGTGATTGGCTAAGTAGTTTCTTTTTTCTTGAAATATCATTTTCTTAGAAATTTTTAGACAAGATTTTTGATCGATAGATTGTGAAAACTGACGGAAGCACTCAAAAAGTGCAGCGTCCCTGTCTTCCGCAAGAAAAAACTTTTGGGCCGAACCTAAGCAAACATCTAGATGAGAAAACTCTGATACATTATAAAAACAATGGCTCTTAACGTTTTCTCGCGCATGATAAGAATAAATTTTTTCACTTAAGGCATAGCAGGTTCGTATTGTTACGCCGTTCATATGCTTTTTCATGCATTCTTGAGGGGCATTAGTGACGATGTTTAAACACTTCTCGACCGGTAATATTTGGCGAGCTGGGGATTTAGCCCAGACCGCTCCAGCAACCAGTAAGTGCGTACCTAAAAGTATTATATTAACTAGTTTTCTCATGCTGAGACATCGATGCATTTTTAAGACCCTGTAATACCGAGCTTATATGCAATATAAGCTCGGTTGGTGTATAAGATTGAGACAGGTCGACGTTTAGGGCTGCACCACTTCACACAATTGGCGTCTCTCGAAAAAGCCGCCGTTTTGAATCGATGTTAAAATTTTACAAGTATCGTACTTTTGCGTTATCAGATTCTGGTAAACCAGTTGAAGATCTTCTGTAGCCATAGAAGGCGTACGGCTTAAAATCCAAGCGTATTTACGAGAGGGATGTCCGACCACGGCATAGCGATAATCATCCGCTAAATCGATCACCCAGTAGTCTCCACCTAATAAATAGATCCAGTCGAAAACCTTAACAAAGGTGACCTTCAGTTTTGCATTAGTCTGCTGATCTACAACTTTAGCGCGACCGGTGGCATCTTTTCTTTCACCATTATTTTTTTCGCAGGAGTTATAAACTTCAACTTCACCGTTCTCTAATATAGCATACTCAGCTGTGATATTACTTACACAAGCCTTTTGAAACTTCTGTGGAATGCTAGCAATCTCATACCATAGACCCATGTAACGGTCCAAATCGACAGAGGGCACTGTGGTTACCGGAGGATGGTTTGCACTGGCCGGCGCAGCGAAACCAAGAACTAAACTTAGACACAATATTTTACAGATTTTCATGAAATTTCCTTTCAGTTAATTTTATTTTAAGAATGTATATTCAGGAACGGGGCCTGATTTTAATAAATTGTGACTTATCTGAAGCGGGAGAGGGTGGCGAAAAGGGAAGTCGTCATTGCGGAAATCCCTATTTTTCGGAACAAAAAGTGTCATTTTTTTCGACGGTCTTATAAAAAACACAGGCTTTAACGAGCATTTCAAAGAAAATGAGTATACTTATTACGAATCATTAGGTGACAGTCTGTCTATGAAATATAACTAGAGCATGATAAAATTTGTCAGTTTAATAGTCATAGCGGCTTTAGCACAGTTAGCTAGTTATCCTAGCTTTGCATGGCCAAAAAAGGTTTCGTCGGCTGAAAATATTCAGCTTCGCAAATCATACTATTATAAAGCAGCTCAGCAGGCATTATCGGAGTTTCAAGAGCAATCGTTTTCCCCGAATGACAATGACTTAGATGTTATTTTTTATAAGATAGAAAAGCGCGTAATCTACCAAAATATCAAAAATGATGCACGCCACTTTAATTTTGATCACTTAACAAACGAAGTCGTTAAGTATATTCAGATCTTAAAAAATAATTATGACCTGTCTTTAGACTTGAATAAAAGGGCGCTTCTGCAGCTCAATTTTTATGGTCTAAGCCAGGCCATTAAAAAAGCTAACGAAATTAATTTGAATATTCAGGCTTCTCAATTTGATAAACTACATGATCTGTTATTAACGCAATCAACCAGCCTGTTTTATGCTTCTTATAAGCAGATACGGTACACAGATTTTTTTTGGACATCTTATTTTTTACATGAGCTAAGTTATCCGATGGATTTGACCACTAAGCATTTGGCGGCATTAACGGTTAACAAGCGGACTTTTAAGCATCCTGACAGATATCGTGAATATGGCGAGAAACTGGCACGTCTATCATTAGGCTTTGCGCAGAAGTTGGCTCCTATCAGTGGTGCGGAGCTTGAGGTTTTGTATATGTGGGCTTTAGGGAAAGACTCTTCTGCGCTAGCACAGAAAATTGTGCAAAAGAACTATTTAAAACAACTGCAACTTATTGGCGACAATGACAAAGCCAAGAAGATAAAAAAAGAAATTGCGGGCAGTTTACTACGCGAAGAAGGCAAAGCATTGTTTAGCAATCCTTTAAACGTGCTAAAGTTTTTACAGATTCTCATTGGATATATTTTTGTAGCATGGCCACTGGAAATGATATTGCTTGTTGTTGCTATATCAATTTTTACTTTCCAATCCAGATCAGTACTGAATGAGGATGAAGCTCGTATGGCCAAGAAGTTTCATAAGCGTATTTGGATTATGTTTACTAAATCCTATTTAGGTCGTGATGTTCCGTTTTTTTCAAAGCTTGCAGCTTCATTAGTGTTATTTGGAATAGGTCTCTATTTCAATTCTGCAAAAAATTTCGTAGAGACTCTGATATCTGGAATATAAAAATTAGTTATTTAAGACGCGATAAGGATTATCTGCATACTCAAGTAAATATAAGAAAGGTTCTATGTTTTTGCTGAATGTGGGCTGAATAATATTTTGTCCTGGATAAAATCCTGCGCAACCTGGAGTGAAAAAACCTTCACATTTAGGATTAAAAACTCCGCCAATGCCTCCGGCAGAGCTGGGATCAGGATCTAGCTCAAAGGTAAAAGATATAATTTTGTGTACTCCGTAAGACCAGTCTGTGGTGTCACCACTTGCTATGTATAAATCCGAGCTCTGTTGGGGCTTGTAGCCATTCCATGTAGACATAGTTTGTGCCATTTTTTCGTGTACACGGAAATCATTATTTACACCGATTGGTGAATAGGAATGTCCCCAGGGGTACAAAATAAGTTTGGAAAATGTATGAACAGACAAAAGTATGGTGATATTTGTGTGCGTTTCGATATAGTTTTTAATAGCTTGAGTTTCTAACTCAGAAAACGGTGAGGGTCCCATATAAGTATCACTTGTCGTTTTTGATGATGATCCGCCTGTTCCCCATTGATATCCGTAGTTGCGATTAAGATCCACTCCGTAGGTGCCATCAGCATTTGCACGACGATTTTTTCTCCACAATTTATATTTAGCACCTGAGACATCAAATTCTAAACCATCCGGATTAACAGCGGGAATGATATGAATATCTCTTGAGTTGATCAGGCTTATAACACGTTGGTTTCCATTATGATATTCATCGACCAGATATTTTGCCCAGAGATAAGGAATTTCTACCGATACATGTTCTCTGGCGTGATGCCCTCCCATATATATAACAGCAGGTTTCTGTTCTGCGATAGCAAGGTCTTTAGTAATACGAATCACCCAAAGATCTCGGTTTTCATTGGTTTTCGAAATGGATGAAAGGTGAACTAATCCGGGATTATCCTGCGCTAACTGTTGAAGCGCGGCTGTTAACTCCGAGTAATTATGAAATTGTGAATCATCTGCGGGAAAATCTAATGTGCGCCACTTTTTACTTTGCTGACGATGAAAGTTTGCCTCTTCGACCATATCTGATGCGGCAATGACTCGTGCAATTCTTTGAATAGATTTAAGGTTCGCTTCGCTTCCATAAGCTATAACATAGTCATCTTTTACAATTTCAATCGCGGCTCCTGTGTTCGCAATCAACGAGCGTTGAAATTTGTCATGGGCTTCAACTTTGATCCAATAGTATTTGTGCTGAGTAGACTGAGCTGATTGAAAAAAGCCAGAAAAGATAAAAACAAGAAGTGCTATAAAAAGTGTATTTTTCATGAGATCAAGCGTAGCCAGTTCTCAGTAGGCATCCAATAAAAATATTCTTATAGTTTAAATAAGCGGCAGGCTTAAAGTATAAAATTCCACACTAATTGTGCTTGAGTTTCGCTTCTTCCATCATAGCCATTTTCACTATGAATTTGTACGTCAAAGTTTTTTCTGAGAGTATAATTAAACTTTGCTTTATAGCGAAAAAAATCAGCATTTTTGTCGATTAAGTAATAGTACAAATCTAAGGAAAATCCCCAGTTTTCACTGAGGCGACTGACGAAAAGGACATTAGGCCCTAATCCATTCAAATATTTGTAATTTTCAAATTGATCAAATGCACTCGAGCTTTTAACAGCTAACATATAGGCGATACGTGATCGCTGAAAAATATCAACATCAAAACTATATCCTGCTGCCAAATCTAAATCAGGCTTCCATCCACTCATAACTGCTGCGCTGACTCTCCATGAAGTATAAGTGTCCAAAGGTGTTACAGGATTTAAATTCACTAGATTCAAAAGTGTAAAGCGATGAATTTGAAGATTTTTAAATTCACTTTGCGAAGTATCTACGCTATTAGTGCTTTGCTTAAGCTGGTTATAACGTATTTCTAGACTTCCCATTTCATTGTGACTGAAAGCTACGGTGCCAAAATCTTTTTGCTCTATATCATGAAAGGCATTTCGAAATTTTAAAGAGGAAAAATTAAGTTGATCGCGCAAACCAAATCCCCAGTACAAAGCAGAAGAATCGTGACTTTCCTCTGGCGGTTCCTCTTTTCGTGTTTGCTTGGTGACAACCTGTTGTCCTAAATTGGAACGGCCCAGATAAAGTTGGTATTTTTCATTCTCAAAGGTGTTGGCAGAATCACGGAAGGCCCTTACGGAATAATACTTCATAGCTGTTTCCAGAACTTCAGCGCGCTCTTGAGGGGTAAGCTCATAGTCTTCAGGTACGGATAATTTTTCAACAGCAGTACTGACAGCTTTTTTTTGTAACATATTTAGCTGCGAGTAACTTTGTAGGTAATCTGTTTTAAGGGATTTTTTATATTTTACAGAAGCTATAATTTTTAAATCATAGTTGCTAGATAACTCATGAAGTTTTTTTACAGTATCAATCGGAATAACAAAATGTTTAAAACGATCTGCGATATTAATTTCTGGACGTACAGCCTCTAGTGTTTTTAGAATTTGGTAAGAACAGTTGTCGCTAAAAAAATAGTAAGGGGCCCGCGCCAGCTCCATTTCAACTAAGTGATCTATAAGAAAATCAACTTCTTCTGGAGTTAAATTAAGGTGATATTCCCAGATGTCACGGCCTTCAAGATTTATATATTCACGAATTTTTTGATGGTAAGGCAGCATGGCGAATTGACCATTGTAAAAACCAAGTAAGCCTTTCAAAGCATAGAGTACCCCTTCGCTATCACCAGTCGTGGCGGCATAATTCATACCGTAGTCTATAAGGTCTTTGTTTGCAGCATTTTCTGGATTAATAATTTTCAAAAAAGTATGTCCAAAGCTTGAGGACGCATTTCCCATATCTGCTGCTGCAAAAATTAATGCGACTGATTTTCCATTAAGCTGTTTTTTCCAAGCTTGCATCTCATGACAAGGAACTATGTCTTGCGGGTCTATATTTAAAACCGTGGTTAACCACTTTGTACGGGCTAAGTAGCGACATTGGATATGTTGCTTTAAATAACTTGTGTCAGTGATTTCACTGGAGGTTTCTATCGTTTGAATTGTCGTATTAGAAAACAAGAGTTCAATAGTTTTAAGTAGCTCGAGCTCTGGAGATTTATGTCCCGCGGGACTTAAAAAAAAACCTTTTGTAAATGGAGAGCTGTATGAAAACCATCCTTTTTCATAGTGCCCGAGCTTAATCCATTGAGGCGCATTCCATAGTTTGAACTTTTGAGCCTGGGATATATAATTTTGAGTGCGCAAATGAGAAAAGCCCCACACTGGTGAGGCTTCTAATGTAAATATAATCAATAATAGATTACAGAATACTTTTAGGATAGTTAGGCTCCGTGGCAAACATCAGCAACTGAAGCTGTCTTCATGTTGTTAACAAAATCAACAGCAGATGTTTGAGCTGCAGGTACAATTGTTTTAAAGCTGGATTGAGCTTTAGCATTGAAAGCTAAGATTTGAGTATCACTCGCGCAGCCATTCAGAGCAGCAAGTGTAGATAGTTTTTCACCATGTCCTTGAGCCATTTCGCGAGTCAATTCATCCTGATTAACTTCAACAAAGTACTGAATTTGTTTATCGTTTTTAACGATACCTTTAGAAGTACATCCAGATGTACCAAAAGTTATTCCGAAAGTTTGCGAGCCAAATGATGCATTAGTTGTTCCTGCAAAAAGTTGCATTAACTTTGTGTTTTGAGTAATAATCATACTTCCAAGCCCACAGCCCGCATCTTTAGCCATTGCAAATGAACCCGTAAACAGTATTGCCACTAGAACTTTTACCATAATAAACCTCCAATTTTGTTTTTATGTTAAGTATTATGAGAACCCTAACTAAAGGTAGAGTCAAATAAAAGTGGTGTGCACTTTTTTTATCCACACTTCATAGCTTAGCTCCGGGTGATCAATGCTTTGGCGAACAGACTGTCGCTCAAAAAGCTCCGGGAAGTTTTTGGGATAAAAAACATCGCCCTCGGCATCTTTATTGATCCGGGTAATATAAAGTTTTTCGCTGTGATTTAAGGTCTGCCTGTAAATTTCAGCCCCACCGATAATAAAAACATCTTCTGGATACAGTTTTTTATCGATAAGTTCTTGGGCCTTCTGATAGGCTTCATCAATCGATTTCACAAAGAAAACTTGTTCATGTTGATAATCTGACGGCTGTCTTGAAATTACAATATGAAAACGATGGGGTAATGGTCTGCCACGGGGTTTGACAATTGAATCAAAATTTTTTCGCCCAGTTATAATGATTTTATTTAAAGTGGTCTCTTTGAAGTACTTCAAATCTTCTGCGTATCGCCAAATAATATCGTTATCTTTGCCAATAGAGTAATTGGCACTGATCGCTACAATTTGATTTAGAATCAAACAGCAACCTCTGCTTTGATCGCAGGATGTGGATCATAGCCAGTGATGGTAATGTCTTCAAACTTAAAACTGAAAATATCTTTTACTTCGGGATTTAAGTGGAGCCTAGGTAATTCTTTAAATGGACGGGTCAAAATGAGTTTTACCTGTTCCATGTGGTTTGAATAAATATGCGCATCACCTAATGTATGAACAAAATCCCCAACCTTTAAATGACAAACCTGAGCCACCATGTGAACCAGTAGAGCATAACTGGCAATATTAAAAGGAACTCCTAAGAAAATGTCGGCGCTTCTTTGGTATAATTGGCAAGAAAGTTTTCCATCGGCCACGTAAAATTGAAAAAAAGCGTGGCATGGTGGTAAAGCCATCTTATCAACATCCCCGGGATTAAAAGCGACCACTAAGTGGCGGCGAGAATCAGGATTAGTTTTAATTTGGTGAATAACGTTTTGAATTTGATCTACCGTTCGTCCGTCTGCGGTCTCCCAAAAACGCCATTGTTTTCCATAAACGGGGCCTAAATTTCCATTTTCATCTGCCCACTCATCCCAAATACTGACCTTATTGTCCTTAAGATACTGAATATTAGTTTCACCCTTTAAAAACCACAGCAGCTCGTGAAAAATTGAACGTGTGTGCAATTTTTTGGTGGTTAAAAGCGGAAAGCCTTTTTGAAGATCAAATCGCATTTGATAACCAAACACACTGACGGTACCAGTGCCTGTGCGATCTTGTTTAACGGATCCATGCTCAAGGACGTGCTGAAGAAGGTCATGATATTGTTTCATGCTTTAAACTTAGAGCAAAAAAATAGATTTTTGAAGCTTTTCTTGATTCTTTTCGCTAAGCCCAAAGGGAATAATGGCAGAAACGCGCGTTTTTTCACCGGGTATGCAGCCTAAGTATAAGGAGTCCATGGCATTAAAAATAAGCGTAGACCCTACGCCAGCACCCTTTTGTCGATTTTGGTTAATAGATGAGGAAATGCCGATATCCATGCAAGATTCAACTTGTCCTAAAAACTTTGAATAGACCAATGTTCCATAAGTATCTATAACGGATACGGCCACTAGCTTATCACATTTTTCTAAGATCAAACTCGATTTATAGTTTGATTTTGGGTCAGAAAGTTTTTTTGCATCGATCTGGGCATTCATCACCATTTCTTCGATAGCTGTTTTTAAATTGGCTGAGCGATTAGCTTCAATATCAATTTGCAGCCGGTGAAATGCAAGGTTCATTACTCTTTTTCTGGGAATGCTGCTGTCAAAAACAATTTTATGACGAACTGAGGGCTTTGAAAAAAAAGAAAAAGTTTCTCTGTAATAGGCGTTAATATCCTTATCTAGTTGGCCAATGATTTTTATTTTATCAGTTAAAGTTTGCACACTGTTTTGAATCACAAAGTCGACATTCTTTCGAAAGCTTAAGTTCAAAAGTTGCTTGGAGGAAAGTTCATCTTCTACGGCGACTAATTTTTTTACTTTGTAAGCGGCCTCTTTGTCTAGATCCAATAACGTAAAACTGGCAATAGTGTTCGTCAGAGCTGGAATCTCTTTTTCGAACAATTGCTTACGTTCATCTGCGCTTAGATTGTATGACATTATTGTAAGTTTAGTACCTGGGCTATGTAGGGCAAGTTTCTATAGTATCCTTGATAATCTAGGCCGTAACCTACGACGAACTCATTAGAAATTTGGAATCCTACGTAATCCAATTTGCAGGGAACTTTTAAGGCGTCCGGTTTTTCTAATAAAGTGACAGTCGTTAGTGAAGCGGGGTTACGGGACTCTATGGCTTTTTTTAAATAATTCATGGTTAAGCCAGTATCAACGATATCCTCAACCAAGATAACGTGTTGGTTTTCAATAGGACTGGATAAATCTAATGTCACTTTAACCTCGCCAGAAGAGGATGTGCCACCATGATAACTAGAAACGCCAAAAAATTCACAAGTAATATCGGTATCTATTCGTCGAATGAGATCAGAATAAAATAAAAATGAACCTTTAAGCACGCAAACAGCGACTACTTTTTTGCCTTTAAGTTTGGTGGTTAAGTCATTGCCAATTCTTTCCACGGCTTTTTTTATTTTTTCTTCAGAGATGTACACCTGCAGGTCCAAATTCTTTGCGTTCATACGTCCTTCAATCTTAATTCATTATACGAATGAATTATTTAGTAGTTCACCTAAGCCACCAGCACCTGGCACTATGTATTGTTTTTCATTTAACCCTTTTTCTTGATCCCAGTAAAGCCCTGGTTTTGCTTTTATAACATGTTCTGGAGAAAGGCCCCGGTCGACTCTTAAGGCAAAAATTTGAAGATTTTTCTTTGCACCTAAGGCACGTTTTAAGTATTCAGGAGTCACAATTAAGTGAAGAGCCACAAAGTGCTTAGGCTTGCCTGGAATTTCACGTTCGTAGTAATCTATAGCTGATAAAATAGTGCCGCCGGTGGCGCCCATGGGGTCAGGAAACAGTACAAAGCAGTCGTCAATTTGCCCCCCAATTTTGTGGCTATTAAGCTGAGTGCCAGTAACTTGCTCTTGGGAGTTCGTGCTGCGTGCCGCAAAAATATGATCTTGGCGAATATTCTCAGCCTTAAGTATCGAATGTAAAAACTGATAGCATATATGGCTGGGAAAAGTTCCAGCACGCGCTAAATTAACCGACACGGCTTTCGTTGAATTGGCAAAGAGTTCTACATGAAGATCTGCATTCATACGCGTTTTGAATGTCGAATATTCTTTGGGGAAAAGTTGATTTGCCGTATGAATGATTAGGCCATTGTATAAAAATTCGATGAGGCGATTAATTTGTGGTTGAGTTGTGCGCGCAAGGCATAACTCCGTCAGCATAGTTTGGAGAAAGGTGTCATCAATCAGATGAAACTGCGGCCCATAGTTATGGTTACTGGCACTTGGATTCATATAAGTATCCTATCACTTTAAAAATTAGGTTCTAAAATTATAACTAGATCTGTCTGTTTTTCAACGAATCGTGGGGAGCGCAATATTTGAAACGGTGGGACATTAATAATCGGAGATTCAGGGTCAAATCCAAATAAATCGTTTCTCCAGTGAATAAAAAAGGCATTTTGTGATGAAATCAATAGGGGCACATTGATCGACTCCATTCCTTGCGAATTTTTACGAGTAATATTTAAGCTTCCTTGGAAATTGGTATCTGATATCACGCGAAGACTGATTTCAGATGTTAATCCAATGAACTGCTCAGGATTACCGCCAACTGCGCTTACACCAGCATTAAATAAAAGGACTCCCACG
>JALHMX010000006.1 GCA_022843825.1 Pseudobdellovibrionaceae bacterium | reverse complement strand
CATTTTGTTTTGCGATCTCAGTTTGCAGGCGGGCGCAGATCATTTAGAATCACCAAGAATTTAAAAATAATAGAGTCCATCTTAAATAAAGCGGCTTCTAAATACGGAATCAGGATTTATCGCAAAGCCATTCAGTCTAATCACATTCACTTGATTATCAAAGTGCCTTCAAAATATGCCTATAAATGTTTTATCTCTGTGATCTCAGGAAAAATTGCATCTTTTATGATGAACTACTTAAGCTTTAAAGAATTTCTACTTCATCTGGCCTTAGATTCTTTTTCAGCAGATTCTGCTTCCAATAAAAATCAACGGGGCGAGGGGTATACAACTCCTTACAAAGGGCAGGCGTTCTGGGAGTATAGGCCATTTTCTCGGTTGCTTCACTGGGGGAAAGATTATCAGACAGCGTGCAGATACCTATTGCAGAATACTTTAGAAGCGCTGGGGTTTGTTCCGTATCAGCCACGAGTAAAGAATTATGCCTACGACAGGACAAAATCATTAATTAAGAATATTCGGCGAATATGAACTAAATTTGATTCTGGCGTGAAATTTCTTGAGAGCGCATTGAGGCTTTTTCGAAACTGATGCGAAGGGCGCGCTCGATTTCTAATTCACGCATGGATTGTAAGCCCGCAGCAGTGACACCTTTTTTAGAAGTTACGCGTTGTTGAAGCTCCTCGATCTCAATTCCGGTCGCCTGTGCAGCTAACATCGATGCCCCTAAAAAAGTTTCAACAGTCATTTGACGGGATTCCTCTGGAGTAAATCCACGCTCTTGAATCCAATCTTGCCAATACATCATCATTTCAAAAACGAAACCAGTTCCACTGGAACAAGAGACCATAAGCGCATCAAATTGGTCTTCATTAGTAACGTCAAAAACTACACCTAAGCTTGAAATCATGTCATGAATCAGATCTGATGCAGACTCATCTGCATTTTGCATCAGAACGCCCAGAACTCCACGGCCAATAAGTGAAGGGGTATTCGGCATTAATCGTATCAAACGACCCGCGGGAATTAATTTTTCTAAGGCGCTCATGTTAATTCCGGCGGCTAAAGAAACGATGATTTGTTCAGGACGAAATTTTCCTGAAATTTCGCTGATAGAGGCTGGAAGGTCTTGAGGCTTAGTCGCAAGAATTACTACATCACAAGTATCAACCACCTCTTCATTATGCTCGCAAGTGTTCACTGCAAAATTTTCTTTAAGTTTAATTAATTTTCCTGGCGTGCGATTAGAAACGTAAATTTTACTAGGCAGAATACGCTGCGATTCAACCATCCCCTTGATTAAAGCTTGAGTCATGTTGCCTGCGCCAATAAAACCTATTTTAGTCACTTTAAGTAAAGGATGTAGCATGTTCAAATTATGGCGGGTGTTATCTGGAAAATCAAATGGAATAATAGGTTTGAAATTAGCTAATGGGATGTATACTATTTTAGTATGACTTCTATTGAATTTGTACGGCGAAATCTATTTATTTTGGTATTTCTATTGGCTACTTCGGCTTTTGCCGAGAGAGATATCTGTCTAGCTTGGTTTAAAAAAACCAAAGTAAGTTCTACCGATAAAGAATGTGTTTACAAATGTCGTACTTCAAGTATTGACCGAGATATGTCTAATGCTCTTTGCGTCACGGAATGTCCCAAGTTTTGTACGCCTAAAAAGTGCGAGCCTGATTCCTACTGGAAAGCAAAGATAAAAACTGATCGCCCTAAAAATTGGGATTTTCCATCTGAGCAAACAATTAGCTGGACTGATTCGGAACAGCAACAAGTTCTGCACATCTTGAGTCGACTACCGGAAAAATTAAAACAGATACCGCTACAGGGAATTTATCGCATGAAAACATCAGTTACCAGAATTAATCCAGCTACAACTACAGAGGATGGAAAAAACATCGTCATCTATGATAGAGCATTCGAAAACCCATTTTGGTCTACACAGGAGGTGATAATTCATGAGTTAGGACATGTGGTATATCAAAATATGGGTAAAGCCAAGCAAGAAAACTATAAAGTCGTTATGGGTTGGAAAAATCAAACTGAAACCAGTCGTCCTCAAGATAATTTTATTAGTAGTGCTGCGAAGCATAGCGAACAAGAAGATTTTGCCGAAAATTTTAAGTTTTATTTGTTGGATAAAGATATCCTTAAGAATAAAGTAAAAAAAGCTTATCACTGGCTATTTAAGGAATACAAAAATATCGATCTTAAGAAAGGTTGTTAGCAGTGAAATACATTTTATATATATTTAGTATACTGTCATTCGCAAGCTGCGTCTCTACTATTAAAACGGACTATAATCTAAAATCTTTTGATTCTTTAGAGGTGGGTATATCTGATGAGACTGCCATTTCAGCGGTAGGAACTCCGAGCGAAAAATTTAAAGATCCAAAAAATGAGAATAAAGAAGATTGGTTTTATTTAAACGACGAAAAGACTATTCAGTATGCCACATTAACGGTGGACATAAAAAACAAGAAAGTTATATCGGTATTAATAGTACCTCATGAAGGCGATGCAGAGAATAGCTTAGATTATTTGCTAAAAGAGAAGTTTGCTAAAATGACTTTTAAAAAATATAAAATTAAGCGTTGCAATAGACATTATATTCCCTCAACTTTTTACTATATCAGTGTTGATGGAGGAGTAATTATTAAAGGAGATTCTAATTTTAGCGAAGCCGTACAATATAGCAAAGTCACAACAGACTATGCTAAAAAATACATTCAATTGATTGATCAATGCAAAATATGATAAATTTAAGAAAAACTCTTTCAGAAGTTAATTCAGTTTTAAAAAAGGAAAATATTTCTTGTGCTCTTATAGGTGGATTTGCTCTAGCCGCTTATGGAATTCATCGTTCGACTTCGGACGTTGATTTTTTAGCAGATGGAAAAAGAAAAGAAGATATTAAAAGGCTACTTCAAGAAAAAGGGTATAATTTACGATATGAGTCTTCGGAAGTTCTACAGTTTGGCGGCGCTGGCTTTGTAGATGTGCTCTTGGCCAATCGGCCGTTGAGCTTAGAAATGCTGAAGTCTGCACAAAATAACCCAGAATTAAATGTATACGTTCTTAAAGCTGAAGATATTATTGGTCTAAAAATTCAAGCCTACAAAAATGATTCCTTAAGGGAATATAAAGACAAAGCTGACATACAAGAGATACTAAATAAAAATTCAGGACTTGATATGAGTCGGATAAAATTTTATGCAGATTTGTTTGGCGAGTGGGAGGTAATTAAATCTTTAGGAGGAGCCAAGTGACTTGGGATGAATACTTTGATTTCTTAGATCAGTACTGGAAAATATTTCCAGTACCAGAGCGGCCTGCACCTGTCGAATATAAATTAATTTTGTTGTAAATTATTACTTTGTGCGTTCACCAAATAAAATGGTGCCAAGTCTGATCCAGGTGGAACCTTCACTGAGAGCGACTTTGTAGTCGTGACTAGTACCCATAGAAAGCTCTTTCAGATGGTATTTGTCGGCTAAAGTTTTTAATTTTCTAAAAATTTGGCGATTTTGCTCGGCTTCATTTTGCAGAGGAGGCATGGTCATTAATCCAACGATTTTAAGATGAGCTAGCGAAGCTAGCTGAGGCCAAAGTTCTTCAAATTCATCAATTGAAAAACCTGATTTGGTGACTTCATTAGAAATATTAATTTGAATAAAAACTTTTTGGACATAATTTATTTTTTGCGCATTTTCTGAAATAAGTCTGGCAATTTTCATTGAGTCTACTGCGTGAATGTATTCAAAGTTTTTTTGTAAAAATTTAACTTTATTTGATTGAAGAGAGCCGATCAGGTGCCATTTTAAGTGCGGATTATTTATGAGTTTTATTTTTTCTAAAGCCTCTTGTATGTAATTTTCTCCGAAATGAATTTGTCCTTGCTGAAATAGTAGCTCAACTTTTTCTAAGGGTTGAAGCTTGCTAACAGCTAATAAATGTTGATGTGACTGAAGCTGAGCCTGAATTTCCTTAAACACGTTTTATTTTCCAATCATTTTTTTTAAAAATTTCTTTTAATGCGGTCATCGGTAAGCCAACTACATTTTCGTAATCTCCAGAAAATCTTTCAACTAAATTTTTTCCATGGCCTTGAATACCATACGCACCGGCCTTATCGATGTGTTCTCTGAATGATAAATAGCGATGGATATCTTCAGCCCTTAATTTTTTAAAAATGACCTCTGTGGTTTCGACGTGAGAGATGTGTTTCTCAGTAAGTGTATCAATAAGATACACCGATGTTTTGACTTGATGAGCTTTGCCTGAAAGCTGTGACAGAATTTTATAGGCATCTTGATCATCGGCGGGTTTTCCTAAAGCTTGGTTTTCGATGCAAACCATAGTGTCAGCCGCTAATATAACTACTTCTGAAGGAGCTTGGTTGGGGGAACCTGGATATTGGTCCAGACAAGCCAAAGCCTTTCGTCGGGCTATATCAATTATTTGGTCATTTAAACTTAGGTTTTTATTAGGAATTTCCGATACATAAACTGGAAATGAAACAAAAAAATAATTTTCTTTTTTTAAGAGTTCAACCCGTCGCGGTGATTGCGAAGCTAAAATTAGAGTCTTCATTTTTGCCTTTGGTTCATTTCATTATGGCTGAAAAGAGGTCGCATGGGTAGTGCAGAGTTAATGTTATTCGCAGGTCTATTGGTTTCCGGAGTTTCCGTTTATTTGTTTGTGTCTTCTTTGCTAGCAGGTAAACCTGGTGAAAGTCAGTTATCTTGGGCCAGTGGTGCGGAACCCGTGAAATCAAAAAGTGGAGTTATAAATTTATGCCGTCCTTTGGTACATCAGTTTACCTTACAACATGCGGCTCGAATTAAATCTGCAAACTATCGCAAGAAAATTCGTCATCTTATCAAAGTTGGTGGCTTAGCTTCAGAGATGAATGAGGATGAATTTATTGGATTGCAAATTTTTCTAGGATTTGCAATGCCTGTTTTTCTTGTCATCATGAATTTTTCTTTGGATTTAGGATTTTCGCCGATTATTCTAATGGGCTTAGGACTGTTGGGTTTTTTCATGCCGGAAATGCATTGTAAAGGTGCGAAGCGCCAGCGAGAAATATCTGTACGTGCCGATATGCCCTTTTTTATTGATCTTTTGGCTTTGTCTGTTGAAGCGGGCTTAGACTTTTTTGGTGCTATCCAGAAAATTGTAGATAAGGCCGAAGGTCAGGATTCAATTTTAGCTGAAGAGTTAAAAATTGTGTTGCGTGATATTAAAGTCGGCTCATCAAAAGCAGATGCATTAAAAGAATTGGCTGCTCGTTTGGATATGCCTGAAATGACTAGCTTCGTAGCGGTCCTTATTGATGCCGAAGCGACTGGCGCAAGTATTTCTCAGGTTTTAAAAGATCAATCGATTCAAATGCGGCTTGAAAGATTTATCCGCGCAGAAAAAGCCGGTGCGAGAGCCTCGCAACTTATTTTAATACCACTCATGTTATTTATTTTGCCTGCGGTATTTGTAATGGTGTTTGGCCCAGTTGTGGTCAGTATGATGTACGGTGGAGGATGAACATGGCACGCATCGTACAACTTTACAGAATTGCAAAAAATGAAAATGCACATTTGATTTTAAGTCAATTAGAAGAAACTACGACAATTTTTGAGCGCGCCAGGGGATTACTTGGGCGAAAAAGTTTGAATGATGACCAAGGGATGTGGATCAGGCCCGGAAATAATATCCATACTTTTTTTATGAAGTTTAGTATTGATTGTTTATTTATAAATAAAAATATGGTGATTGAGAAAATTCAAGCCAATATAGCGCCATTTAAGATAGCGGGCCCGTATTGGAAATCCACTTCAGTCATCGAGCTTAAAGCGGGAATGGCTGAAAAGTTAGAATTGAAAATTGGAGATCAATTATATGTGGTCGGTTAGAGTTTTATCAGGTCCTCAAGCAGGACAAATTTTTGATATGAAGCTGGGCAAAAATATTTTTGGTCGAGGATCTCAATGTGATGTTAAGATTTTATCTGTGGGAATTTCTAAAGAACACTGTGAAATTCACATCTACAAAGATAAGGCAATGATAGTTGACTTAAAATCAAGTAACGGAACCTTTGTTAACGGAGTTAAGATACAGCACTCAATAATTCAGCTTGGTGATAAATTTAGTTTGTTTGATGTAATTATGGATGTTATTCCAACGCCAGAGATTCGCCCTAAAGCTCCTGCGACAGTCAGACCAAAAGCTGCTCGCGCTAATCATGCCGTAGCTGTTCAGGCAACAGGAAATGCGGCACGGCAGTTAGAACCTCATGTGCAATCTGGAGCTTTTCCTCAGTTGCAAATGCAGCAAATGCAGTATCAGCAATCTACAGCCGAGCCCGCTCAATCTGCGGTTCTGCAAGTTTCTTTTCAAGAAAAATTGGAAAATTACATTGAAAATGTTTTCATGGCAGCCATTTATAAAACAGCCGGGGTGCTTCCATTTAAACAAGTTTTGTTAGGATTTGTCCTGCTTTTAGTTTTGATGGTCACAGTATTATCCCTTATACCCTTGACGACCATCACGCAAGAATCTAATTATCATGAGGCTGGCAAGCGAGCTAAAACCATTGCTAGAAACTTAGCGCGTTTGAATGAATCTGCGCTAACTACAGACCAGTTTGCAAACATCAGCGTGGCTGAAGCTTTAAAAGAAGATGGAATTACAGAAGCCTTAATAATAAATCAATTGGATGGCTCTATTATTGCGCCTTCTGAAATTGCGGGCAGACAGTCTGCAAAACCTTTAGTTTCTCAAATACGTAAAGAGCAAAGATCGGTTGTATCTCGGATAGATTCTAAGACCATTGGAGCCAGCCATCCTATTGGGGCCTATGATCTTGCAACAGGGGAAACTAAAGTTAAGTATCATGCAGTTGTATATTATGATGTCAGCAGTCTTAATGTGGATGATGGACGTGTTATTAGCTTGTTTATGCAGACACTAGTTATGGCATCAATTCTCGGCATGATTTTATATTTTATTTTTTCTCGGTTAATACAGTATCCATTAACAGCATTAAATAAACAAATTGATACAGCACTTCGAGATAAAACGGATCGGGCCGACGTCTTTTTTGACTATCCTGCTTTTCAGCAGCTTGTCGCCAACGTCAATCTGATGTTAAATCGCTTAACTCATAGTTCAAATGATTTAAGTGCAATACAACCCAAGCAAAGCCGTGATTTCGAATTGTCTAATTTGGTGGAAATGATAGCTCAACCAGGAATCTTAATTTCCCAGGGTGGGCTAGTTATAGCATTAAATCATCAGTTTGAGACCTTGTCTCAAATGACTAAAGAAAATTTACTTCAGCAATCTTATACTGAAATAACGGACACAGCGCTAAGACAAAACATAGAATCATTGATTGCCAAATCCAAAGAGGCTCCGTATGAAAAACATTTTGATCGTATCCCATTTTCCCAGTTTGAATGTGACATTTCAATTCAAGCATGTTTAGGAAGTGGCGACCATCCAGAATTTTTTTTCATTGTGCTTAGCAAGATAGAGGAGATTGTTTAAAGCTTATGTCAGCGGCTCTTAAGTTAAATCCCCAGCCGAATATAAAGCTTATCGTGCAGCAAGGGCCGCATGCAGGTCAGCGTTTTTCATTTAGTAAAAATAAAATTTCAATCGGCAGATCCCCAGAAAATGATATAATTTTAGTGAATGATCCACTGATAAGTCGTCAGCATGCATATATAGAAATTGTGGATAATGACGTTGAAATTGTTAATTTAAGCCAAAAAAATCCAATAGTCATAAATAATGAATCCATTAATAAGTGGAAGCTAACAAGCGGAACGGTCTTTCTAATTGGCGGGACTGAGTTTTTAATACAAATTGAGAATCAACAAAGTGTTGTGGTGATGAAGCAGCCGCAAGCCAGCAAGAAGGCTTCAGTTAACTTAGTTAAGTCACCCCCGTTGCCACAGAAACCAGTAATAAGTCCAGCAAATGTAGTTAAAAAAGCTCCATTACCTATGTACCGTACTCCTCAATTTAGTCCGCCGCCCCAATCGCAAAACCTGCAAAATTCCAGCTCTAAGTTTAAGTTTTATATGTTTATAGGAGTTGTTTTGGCTTTGGGTTTGTATCTGGGTTTAAGCGATACTGGATCGAAGGCAAATAAAACGAAAAAATCAGTTTTGCAATACTCGGATGAGATTGCATTTAAAATTAACTCGAAGGAATCACAGGAGCTATTAAAAAAACGGGAAATTGCGGCCCAGTCACGTCAAAGCATCGCTTACATTCGAGCTGAAGAAAATTTTGCAAAAGGAATGCGGGCTTTTCAGCTTAATAATTTTGGTATGGCCATGGATCATTTTCAGCTGACTTTAGTCAGTCTGCCAGATCACGTTCTTGCTAAGCGATATCTTTATTTGTCTAGAGTTCGATTTGATGAGGTTTTAAAAGCGAAACTAGATCTAGGCCAAAGCTACTATGAGAGAAATAACTTCAAACTTTGCATGTCTATGTTTCAACAAGCCATCGACATGCTTCAGTCCAGAGATGTCTTGCAAGGGACGCCTAAAAATACTAACCTACAGTTAGCAGAGACCATGTTAAAGAAGTGTGAGTTTGCAGCTGAGGGTATTCGTTAATGTCTAGACTAAAGGTTATACTGCGTGGAACTCAAATCAGTGAAATTGGTTTAAGTCCCGATCGAGAATATATCGGTGGCCGCAAAGAGAGCTGCGATATCCTTATGCAAGCAGAGAAGGGTATTTCACGAGAACACTTTAATCTTAAATTTGAAGACGGCAAGTGGAAAGTTCAATCCTTATCGCGGTTTGGAGAAATTTTTTCTTTAGGCCAACGCGTAGAAAATATTACTCTTGAGCATGGTCAAACATTTCAAATACCGCCTTATGAGTTTACCTACGCTGAGCTGACTGAAGAAATAGATAAAAAAGAAGATTTGAAAGATTTACCAGAAATTTCTGAGGATGAACGCACAGTTATAAACGCCGTTCCTCAGGTTCCGTATATAAAAATGTTGTCATCCCAAGGCAATGTCCGCGAAATGCTGCGATTAGAGTTCGGAGAAATTTGGGTAGCAGGTCGTGATTCTTCTTGTCAGATCGTAATTCCGGACCAGCGAGTAAGTCGACGCCAATTTGAAATCCGCAAAATAAATGGAATCTATACGATTCTTGATATGGACAGTGTAAATGGTACTTTTGTTAATGGATCAGTGGTTTCTTCAACTGATCCATTGCCATTAAAAAGTGGCGACGCGATCACGGTTTTAGATAACACGATGTATTTTGAACTGCATGATCCAAATTTTCAGTATCGTATGGAACGCATTGAGGTGCCGCCGTTTCAAGTTGCTCCTGATGTTGAAGAGGTGTCGTCAGAAGACATTGGCTTAGAAAATACTGAACCAATGCATATTACCGAGGAAATTGTTGATCCTAATGCCGACGCAGTTCCGCAATTAGACGCCAGCGGCGGACCATTTGTTGGAATGCCTTCTCAAGTAGAAGACTTTAATGCTAATAATCAATATTACAGCTTTCATGCTACTCCGCCACCTCCTGCGCGATCGGCTTTTGAAAAGTTTAAATCAAACAAGCCTCTAATGATTGCATCTGTTCTACTTTTTTTAGGTGCAATGTTTTTCTTAAGTGAATATTCGGCTGGACCTGATAACGTGCCAGTTGCTCAACAGGGTGCTCAGTCTGGTGATGCTTTTTCCCAATTAACAGCCGCTCAGCAAAAAGATGTTCAGAATTTATACGCTAAAGCACAGTCTGAAATGATTCAATCACGCTACGATATGGCTAAAGATAGTTTGCAGCGCCTGCACGCCATATTACCGAATGGTTATCAAGATTCTAAAGAAAAACTTGAGGAAGTTATTTTGAATGAAGAAACTATTATTGCTCAAAAAGCACAAGAGGAAGCTGAAAGAATACGATTAGAAAATGAAGAAAAGATCACTACAACCGTGGCAAATTGTGAAAAAATATTAACTGCAGATATAACTGAAGATCGCATGGCGACGTGTTTGTATGATGCGATTAGTATTAACCCTGAACATCCGGCAGTCGCTAGACTAAGAAATCGAGTCAATGAAATTGTTAGTGAACGCCTTAATAAAGAGAAAGAGCGCGAGTCCTATGCTGCCCAAGTCGCAGAGTTAAATAAGTTATTTGAGCATGCTGTTAAATTGCAAAAAGATGGATATCCATATCGTGCTATGAAGGCTTATAACTCTGTAGTTGAGTCAAAACTGCCAGATCCAAAGTCATTGAAGAACAAATCAAGTCAAAGAGTTAAGTTTATAGAAGAAACGATTAAGAAAAAAACGAATAATAATTTGATGCTCGCTGAAAATTATATTAAAGAGGGCCAGCTTAAGTTGGCTATTAGTGCTTTGAATGAGGCTTTAGTATTTGATCCAGATAATCGCACTTTAAAAGAAAGATCTGAAAAATATACAAACGAATTAAGACTGCAAGCCATGGCATTATATCAGGAATCTATTATTGATGAAAGTTTTGGATATGTTGACGGAACAGAAACTCGTTCCGGAGCTAAGGATAAGTGGAAAAAAATAATGGACATTGATTTGGCTGACGGTGAATACTACCGCAAATCCTATATTAAGCTTAAGAAATACGGAGTATTTTAATGCTAGCGAAAACGCACGCGGCAAGCGGTCGTCAAAAAATGCCGAATACTCAAGTTGCAACCCTACTTAACGATCGATTGCTAGTTATTATTAGATCGTGGAACGGTGTTGATATTAATCAAAAAGTTATTGAGGAAATTAGTCATTATGTCTCTGCAGCCGAAGCAGATTTAGAAGTGACTAGTCCGTTTGATTATTCAGAGAACCTTACACCATATGCTAATAAAGTAAAAGTAGCACTTCTGCTCGCAAATCATTCGGTCTACAATACAGATAATCGACAAGTCTACCAGCACGGGGCCGAGGTCGCTGTATTTTTTCAAAAAAATAATGAGATTGCCTGGGCTAGCGTAGGACGATTTTCTATCTTAGCCCATAAGGCAAATCAGCAGTTAAAGATATACGACAGTGGCAGCAAGTTTGATGAAGAAGTATTGCTGCCGGTTGATTTGATTGGAATTTATAAGAATCCAGAAATTAGCGCTGGATCATTTTCAGTGAAGAAACTGGATACATTAGAAATTAAGTCCATTTTTGGCCAGCAAGAGTCTGTCTGGGAGTGCACTGTCACCAACTTTGGCAGTATCTAGTTATCGAAAAAAGTAGGATCTAAAAATACTAAAGGATGAATGAGTTTGGTTGTAGGTTTATACAGGCCCCATGCGTTGTGATGGGCCAAATTTATTGAAATGCGATTGACTGAATTTTTATAAGAATTTTTCATGACGGAATAGAGCAATCTATTTTTTTCATCACTGACGTTGAGCTCACGTGATCGATTATAAAGTACGTATTGTAGAAAAAGATCATCAGGACATATCTTTAGATCGTCTTTTGAGATATTCATTTTACCTATAAGATCAAGACATGAGTTCTGCTCCAATATATCAGCTCTGATTTTAGCGAGCTTACTTTCTATTTCTTTTGTGGGCCTTTGTTTTGTTACTTTCTCGATATGATAAAGATAATTTAGTAAAAGCGGATTATATTCGCTGATGGCTTCTTGCAGAACACTTTCACGCAAGTTAATTCTCGTCCAAAATTCATAGTTTTGTTTTGATAGTTGAGTGTATTCTCTCTGTGTATCTAGATATATAGACGATAAATCTTCACCATTTTTAAAGGTATTAAAATTATTAAGAAAATCTATATATTTTTGAGGGATACGAATCTCTGCTGAAAGGTCAATAAGCTCGGATTTATCCGAAAGTGTGTTAAAAATTTCAAAACGATTTTTTGTATTTTGAATAAAGTTATAGTTTTGATCTAAAATTGAAAAGCGGTGTTGAGGGTAAGACCTTGTGAAAGTGTCCGTCGTTTGAACCAGAACAGGCCGATTAAAAAGTTTTTTAATTTCTGTTAGGGAGTGAGCATTCCAAAGATCTGATAAATTGATCTTTGGGAAAAGCTCTTCGGAGGTTTCGCAGTGACTTCCCAGCAAACACTTAAGAGTATGTCCGATATCGACCAGACTGATACGCAGGTCATTCTTCCAGTTAATTCCCTCATCGCCTTTTTGTCGCGGTATTTTTACAAGTGTAGCTACTTTAGTATTTTCACTGTGCAAATTAGTTAAAGCATTAAGTTCGTATCGGCTGTATTTGTTGGATCCATTAAGCCCTACAAGAATAACGTATGTCTTATCCCATAAATTTCGCGATTTCATGTCTGAAAAAAACTGAAACAATTTTTCGTCTAATTTTTCATAGCTAGATTGATCAGTTTCAACGTTTGAAAGTTTACTGAGTTCTGAATTATAAATTACACTAAAAAAGGGTTGTCGGAGTGCGGCCGCCCACTGAAGAAAGCTTTGGGACTGTTGCTTAAAGTCTTGGTCAAATTCAGTGGCTGAAGAAGCAATAGAATCATCGAACAAATCAAAATAATCTGAAAGGCCAGTTCTTTTTAAAATAAAAGGACTTCCTGAAAAAAATGAGGTTACATAATTATTCTCTTTTGCCACTTGCGCGGCCGAGATAGAGATCGAATTGAGGCGATCGAAGCTTCGGAATAAGCCATGCTCTATAGGATATTCACCCGTTAAGATGGATCCCATAGCTGCAGCGGCTTGCGTCGATGTTGTATAGCTGTGAGTAAATCGAACTGACTCTCTGCATAGCAAGGCAATACCCGAATTTTGATCGTGTTCATCTAGGCACGTGATGTTATCGCTAGGAAGCTTATCTAGCGCGATGACAAGAATGGATGGCTTTTGACTTTTCTGGCAAGAAGTCCAGGCCAGTGTTTGTAAGACTAAAAAAACATAACATACATGTTTAAGCCAAGGCATAATACTAAAAGCATATATTAAAGGAGAATTCATGTTAACTGAAAAAATTTTTGCTATGGCTCATTATGCTGATCAAGTAATTATAATCGTACTGGCAGTTATGAGCGTTGTATCGATTGCCATGATCTTTGAAAGATACATATCCTTAAGACGAGTGAGTGCTGAAAGTCGACGTGTTAGAGCGCGCATAAAAGTTGCGTTACAATCAGGTGATATAGATGATTTTTCTGATATTGCTAAAGATCCGACTTCACTGGAAGGTCAGGCTGCTGGACAAGCCATGAAATATTTAAAGGCACATGGTGGTAAAGGTTTTGAAGATATTTTCAATACGTTTATTTTGAATGAGAAAGCAGAACTTGAAAGATATCTTCCTATATTAGCAACCATCGCTTCCAACGCTCCATTTATTGGTTTATTAGGAACCGTTTTGGGAATTATGAAGGCCTTTAATGATTTAGCAGTGGCGCAGGATGCTGGACAGCAAACTGTAATGGCTGGTATTTCCACAGCATTAATTGCTACAGCAGCAGGTCTATTTGTGGCCATTCCTGCAAGTATTGCGTACAACTATTTCACTCGAAAAGTTAAGTCTACATTAACCAGTGTAGAATCAGTCAAAGAACTAGGATTAGCGTACGCCAAAGCGAAAGGTCAGTAGTATGGCTTTTAAAAGCGATCAGGGCGATGACTTACAGTCAGAAATTAACGTCGTACCGTTAGTTGATATTATTTTAGTGGTTTTGATTATATTTATGGTGACGGCGCCCATGATAATGAAGCCGTCTATTAATGTTAATTTACCGAAAGCTGCTTCAGGCGAAGCGACCACACCCAGCAAGCTCAATATCACCATCAGCAACGATGGCAAAGTGATCTTGGATGGTAAAGAGGCCGATGACCAAGCCGTCATGTTGGCCGCTCAGAATGAAGTCAGTAAAAACCCCGATATCCAAGCTATTATCTCAGCAGATCGGGATGTGCCGCACGGACGTGTTGTGGCCTTACTGGATATTGTAAAAGGCGCTGGCGTTAAGAAGTTTGCTATCAGTATTGATAAAAAATAATCTAGTTATTAATTTTTTTAAATTGGCGATGGCCCAGTGAAATAAGGGCGCGCAAGGCCTCTGTATCGGAACTTAAGTTAAGCGTTGTCCGGACTTCATGAATGAGCAGATTGCTATGTTCATCCAAATCGGCGTAGGCTTTCTGAGACTTAGTAGCCGTATGGTTTACGTTTGTTACGGTTGCCTGTGGCTGTACTGGCGTCGCCACAGGAACTTGAAAGTCACCCATCATATTCGCTAAGGATTTTAATTCTTGTTTAAAGTTTTGAATGCTGGGAGCTTCCAAAGAGGCATCACCATTTCTTTGCGCCTTTAAATATAAGCTGATTAAGATGTCTTGATTAGAAGCCAACTCTTTGATTGAAGCATTTTGCGTAAGTAACCATTGATAGGCCTTCTGCAAAGTTTCTTTGGTATAAGCTTGGGGTGGTAAAGGATTCATCGCCATAAAGAGATGATCACGCTATCTGAAAAATGAAATTTCAGTCAACCACCATATTAAAATTAACACTCATTTTTTGGGGAAGATTTTTATGCAAAAAAACAGGCAGTACAATTAGTCATCAGACTTTTGTAGTGCATAGTCTTTAGCCACGATTCCGTATTTTTCGATTTTTCGCAGTAATGTCTTTTTTGGAATATTTGCATGCAGTGCAGTTTGATTAATTCGTCCTTTAAAAGTCTTTAAAGCTTTGATAATAAACTGTTTTTCAAATTCTTCTTTTTGGGCGTTGAAATCTAGTGCAGAATGAGCTGACGCAGTAAATGGAATTGTATCATCATCTGTTACATCTAGCTCATCAGTCATACTAAAGTTATCGCTATCTAAATCATCAAAATTATCTTCTACAGCCAAGGTGCTTTCATGTGATGCAAGAGCTTTTAGATTATTTGTTTGACTTTGAAACTTATCAATTGAGTCGATCATGCTTATGCCGACCGCTTCCAAAATGGCCTCTGGCAAGCTTCCTAAAGTGATTTGATTTGAGCTTTCAAGGACGAAAGCATGCTCAATAACATTTTCAAGTTCACGAATATTTCCGGGCCAGTTATGCTTGCTTAATGTAGCTAAAGCATCTTTAGTTAAGCCCGTGATTTTTTTATTATGAACGCGGTTGAACTTTTTAATAAATATTTTTATTAAGGTTTCTAGATCGTCTTTGCGATCACACAGTTGTGGTAAAAATATAGGAACTACATTTAAACGATAAAAAAGATCTTCGCGAAAAGTCCCAGCCTTCATCATTTCTTCTAAAGGGCGATTAGTTGCGGCGATAATACGTACATTAGATGCGATCTCACGATTCGAGCCTACGGGAGTGAAAAGTTTTTCTTGCAGCACACGCAAAATTTTAACTTGCATTAGCTGCGGCATGTCCCCAATTTCATCCAAAAATAAAGTTCCACCTTCAGCGAATTGAAATTTACCTATTTTTCTTTGATCTGCGCCTGTAAAAGAGCCTTTTTCATGTCCAAAAAGCTCTGACTCAAATAGGTTCTCAGGTATGGCCGAACAGTTAATAGCCACAAATTTTTCGTCCTTACGGCTTGAATTGAAATGTATGGCCTTGGCGACTAATTCTTTTCCGGTTCCTGAAGCACCACGAATAAGGACAGGAGTGTCTACCTTAGCTAACTTGTGAATTATATTAAAAACTTTCTGCATCTGAGAGGTATTACCAATAATTTTCTGGCCTTCATCTACGAAGACCGGAGAAGACACTGCTAAATTAGAAATAAGTGTGTGGGCTTCAATGGCCTTTTTAATGAGTTTAACCAGCTCATCGCCAGGAATAGGCTTAGACAAGAAATTATAGGCGCCGTCTTTTACGGCCTGGACGGCAATATCAACCGTAGCATGAGCCGTTAGCATGATAACGATAATCCCAGGATCAATTTCTTTAATAACTTTTAATGTTTCTAATCCATTTTTACGAGGCATATCGACATCTAATATAACGATGTCATAGGGTCGTTGTGAGTTGCCAAGGCCGATCTTCTCAAGGGCATTAACGCCATCAAAAGCCTCATCCACCTGAAAGCGTTGAGTGTTCTCTAAAGCACTACGTATGGATAATCTTAAAGCTTGATCGTCATCAACGACAAGAACTCTCAACATATAGTCACCCCTTTAAAGCTTATTACCATAAGGTTAAAAAAAATGCTAGTTTATTGGGAGTTTTACAGTAAAGGTAGATCCTACGCCGAATTCACTGTTAACGGTTATAGTGCCTTGATGAAGCTCGGCAAAGTATGAGGCTAAATACAATCCTAGGCCTGAGCCCTTGATTGTAGAGATTTTGACGTCGTGACTGCGAAAAAATTTCATGAAAATGTTAGGAAGATCTACAGCTGGGATACCTACGCCTTCGTCTTTAAAATCAATATAAATGAAGTTATTTTCCTCGCGGGACAAAATATAAATTGTAGATTCTTCACGGCTGTACTTGATAGCGTTCTCAAGCAGGTTTGAAAAAACCTGCTTAATAAGATCCGGATCGACCAAGCTTGGAAATAACGGTTCCAGACTCGTTTTTATTTTGATTCTTTTTATCTTAGCCAGGAATTCAAGTTTTTTGACAACCACGCTGATCAAGGCATTGATATCTTTGGACTGTAGTTTTAACTCTAACCCCTGGCTTTCAATGCGTCCGTACTGAAGAATTGAATTAATAAATTTTAACAAATCATCAGAGCTGGTTTTTATATTATCTAAAGCTTCATGTTGATGAATAGACAATTTCTGTTCATCTGAGGCTATCATTTCTGTCATCCCTTGAATGCGTGCAATAGGCGTTTTAAGGTCGTGTGACATCATAGATATAAAGTTGGTTTTAAGTTCTTCGACTTGTCGGAGCAATTGATTCCTTTGATAGTACTCCCATGACAATCGATTTTCCCGAATCAGACGATAGGGTATAAAAAAATAGTAACATATAAATATGGCAATAAAAGGATGAGTTAAGTCCACCCAAATGTTGAAATAAACAAACATTAAAGTAACAACAATGGACAAACTAAGTAGTGTAAGTAGTAAGACAAGTAAGCCTTTGCCAGGCCGTAAAGTGAATACAGTATAAACTGTTAAAAATGAAATCAAGCACGTAAGAAGTATATTAGTCCACTTCGGCCAACGTGCCACAGCTTCATTATTAATAAGAGTTTGTAAGACATTGGCATGGTATTCAGCAGACCGCATCGATGTCACTTCGCTCGAAAATGGTGTCATTACATATTCACGCGCAGATTTTCCTGTATCAGTGCCTATAATGACAATTTTATTTTTAAATTCTTCTGCAGGTATAAGTCCATCCATTATATCGGTAAAACTGTAGGTAGGATAAGTTCCTGATGGAGAAAACTGGGTGTAGCCCTGAATAGAATCATAAAGTTCAAATTGGCCGCGGATATTGTTAACGTCTCGAATAGATCGATTGTACCACCCCGCTACGCGTGGATGAAGTAGGACTTCGTCCTGATAGCTAATCATGAATCGACGTGAAACGCCGTCTTTAGCAAACAATATGGTATCGGTCGTTTTTGGTGCCGGAGCTCGGTTGACATAATTTAAGGGTGGATTAAGTTGAAGTTTGCCAGACTCTCCCCGCATTTCTAACTCATCAGTAAGTATATAAAAATGAGAGATTTTACCCACAGCATTTGCAAAATTAATTTTATCAGCGGCAGTGCCTTCTATATCTAACAGTTCATTATCTTTAGAGCGAAAATCATACAGAATAAATTTGGGCCCTAAGCTATGTAATTTAGTTAGAAACTGGGCGTGATGAGAATAGGTAGGGAATCCCTGATATTTTACGATAGTTGGATGATCGATCAAAACGATGATAGACTGAGTATGGGTAGGTTTTGATTGCCCTAAAGCAGCCTTGATGCGTACTCGTTGATCGTAGAAGTAACTTTCAAAGTAGTCGAGTTTTAAGAACGAGATAGCTACCGCGGCTAAAATCGCAAACAAGGCTTTAATTGCAAGACTGATCAGTCGTCTCAAGAAAGTTTTCGGTTTTAATTCAATTTTATGACTGGGTTTTTGAGTTGGAATTGGGGCCATCTATAAGTTGTGGCCCAGTGTTACCGAGCAAAAATGAACGGATCACCACTTGGTATGCAAGCTATACCTGTCTCTTTAGTTTTAATAACTTCCTTAGACTTCAGAGGCTTAATTTTTTGAACGTGGATCTTTTTCATAAATTACTCTTTCTTAGGATTTCGTAGACCGCCAAGGCGCTTTCGTCTTAAGCAGCTCTTGCCTTTATATAATACAAAAGTGCTGTTAAAATCAAGCTTCTTGTGCGTTCACAGAATAAATTATCTTTTGTGTGTTTACTGCCTGTATGAGCCTTATGAATATACATGCAGCCACCTCCGCATAGATATCGGGCCCAGCAAGTTTGGCAATTATTCAGCGTTATTAGGGGCTTTTGATACTTTTCTAGCTTTTCCATATTAAGTGTCAATCCCTGGCCTACGACTTCATCAGGGTCGCCTACAACCCAGGGACAGGTGTAGAGCTGATTCTTAGCATCCATCATAAGGAAACTTTTTCCTGCTCCGCAGTGATTTTCGATTTTTTGTTGATTGTCTAAAAGTGTAAAATAATGGTCGAAAGTTTTAATTTTTCTTAAAGCAGTCTCTTCGCCTTTTTGCCATGCCAGACCTGCAATTTGGCTCATTTGATCAATGTATTTTGCTTGAAGATCTTGATTATTTTGTGAGTACGCGAAATTAAACTCGACCCAGTCAGGATCCAATGTCAGAAAAAAGCGATAGGAATCGATAATATTTTGATGAGCTTCATTGAATACGCCACTGATGCCTAAAGAGCCTAAGTGATTTTTTATGCTGTGAAGTTTTTTTAATCCATCTAAAGTCATTTCAGTTGACCCAGTACCTGAGCGCGTAGGACGTAAGACATCATTTACATTTTTATCGCCATCCAGACTAACAGTAACATGGATGTTAATTTTTTTAAAAATGTCTAAAACCTTGTCGGTAATCACTGTGGCGTTAGTCGTCACCGAAAACACAGGTTGAATATTTTTGTGGGCTGCGATTTCTGTGACATAATCATAAATAGCTTTGATGCCTTCAGGATAAAGTAATGGTTCTCCTCCCACAAAGCTGATGGTAAATTTGCGCCCTGCGGGCAAGGCCTCAATAAAATATTTTAATTGGGGCAAAGTTTTTTCTATAGATATACGTGTTACCGGATCGCCGTAAGTTCCATCTCCACCTGCCGCACAATAAGTGCATTTAAGATTGCATACCTGAGTCACATTAATTGTAAGACTTCGAATTCCAAAGTTGATTTTTCCCTGGCGAGCCTCGTGATTAACTTCACTATTCCATGTTTGTAGCTGTTCAAAGGCCTCAGCGTCTTTTGGCAAAGTGTCCTGAGGGATTTCTCCTGTACGAACGTCTATTGCAGACATTTCTTGAAATGCTTCTGCAGAGATTTCAGCGATTTCCAGATTATTAGCATGAAAGGCAATGTATCGAGGTTGAGAATTTGACTGTAATTCTTCAAATGCGATAATGTCTTGATAGCGTTTTAGTTTCATAGGTAACATAGAAGGTAACTTCTCATGTTTGAAGGTGATTTTGCAAAGAATCTGCAAAGATTTGCAAAATTCGGAAAATTATACACGGAGATAAAATGCAGATTAAATTTTGGGGAGTTCGAGGCTCTTTTCCGCATACGCTAAGTACGCTTGAATGGGTAAACCACTATGAAGCAATGATGCGGCGGTTTTTTGAATTAGGCTTTAAGGGCCCTCAAGATATAAATACTTTTTTAAGCCAGCATAAGTCCAGTGATATTGGAGGATTTGGTTCTGCAACAACCTGTATCGAAGTCAAAGATAGCCAGGCCTCATTAATCATTGACGGGGGCAGTGGATTAAAAAAACTGAGTGATGGACTAGAGCAGCACCGTCAAATCGTGAGCGGACAGGAACACCATATATTGCTTACCCATTTCCATTTTGATCACATTATGGGAATTCCCTTTTTTATGCCTCATTTTAGAAGCGATCAAAAAATCCATTATTACTGCGTGCAAAATGAGTGTGAGCAAATTGTGCGATCACTTTTTCAAAAACCCATGTTTCCTGTGCCTTTCAGCCAGTTAGCATCTCCGATTACATTTCACAAACTAGTTCCTTATGAAAAAACCATTATAAATGGATTCGAGGTGATTCCTTATCAAACTGACCATCCGGACGCCTGTTATGGTTTTAAAATTTCCAAAAATGGAAAAGCATATTCTCATGCGGTCGACAATGAAGCTGATAGGATCACAGCTAATGATCTACAAAAAGACGCTGGCCTTTATCAAAATACAAATCTACTTTATATGGATGCCCAGTACATTGAAAATGAAATGACACAAAAAAAAGGTTGGGGGCATGGTACTTTTGAAAGAGCTTTTAAACTCTGTCAGAATTTTGAAATTCAAAAAGTAGTACTCGGCCATCACGATCCTTCTTTAGACAATGTCGGCATAGAAAAATTAATCAAAGCCGCAGGTCAATTTGTAGAGCAAAAACCCGAGCTGCGAAAAATACAGTGGAGCTTTGTGTATGAAGGACAAACGGTTGAGGTTTAATTACTCAACAAGTTCAACGTCCTCAGGCCACAAAAAGTCGTCTAAGCCATATTTCTTTGTAGCTACTTTCATATAGTTTCCCCAGATGGGAACAGCGCCTGAGGCGCCGGTCAGTGCAGTGGCTTGATTTTGGTCGAAACCAAGCCATACCACTGCGGTAGAATGTGGCGTAAAGCCGGCAAACCACGTATCGCGTCCTTGGGTGGTCGTACCTGTTTTTCCTGCTGAAATGGTGGAAAAAGGCAATGTGGACAGTGAGCGGGCTGTTCCCGATTGTATAGATTGTTTCATCATACTTACAAGCTCTGCGGTTTTTTTATTATCAATGACTTGGTTTTCTGATTGGTTATTTTCAAAAATGATAGTTCCTGATTGATCCTCAATTTTTTGTATAAAAGATAATTTTTTATAATTCCCAAATCGACTTAAGGTTTGATAGGCCTGCAAAACCTCCAAGGGAGAGTGTTCAGATACTCCCAAAGAAATTGATGGCAGCGAAGGGATATCTGAACTAAAGCCGGCTTGCTTCATCAAGGTGATTGCATTATTCAACCCAACTTTTTGTGCAATTTGGGCCGTTGGCGAATTTAAACTTTCTTTCAGTGCATAATAATAAGGAACTTCACCGCGAAATTTTTTATCAAAGTTGGTGGGACTCCACTTTTTTTTATCGTAAACCCAGGTGAAGGGTTCGTCTGAGACTAGCGAGGTCGGTTTAAAGTCAGCATAAATAAGGCCTGAAAGATAAATGAACGGTTTTACTAATGAGCCTATTTGGCGTCGACTATTGAGCGCACGGTTGTATTGTGTAATTCTGTAATTTTGTCCACCCACAAAGGCGTTGACGTGTCCGGTGGCATTTTCCGAGGCTAAGATAGCGCCTTGCAATGATAGGCCGCTTTCCTTCTGAGATTTAAGTTTTTTGCGCGAGTCTGTAATCGCTTGAATCCCCTCAGTTAATGATTTCTGTGCGGCATCTTGAAGTTCTAGATCTAAAAAAGTATAAAAGGTTTTTCCATCGGTCGAGATTTGAAGTTGTTCTGCTTGGGCACGCACGGCTTCAAAGAAATATGGGGCAGTTTCAGAAATTTTAATTTCGTTGGGTCCGGGAAGGGGCCATTCCAAAGCTTGTTTTCTGTCCTCTTCGCTGATAAGTTGAAGTTCTGACATTTTTTTAAGAACAAGATTTCGACGTGAGGTTGCATTGTCTTTATTTTTCCAAGGATTGTTCCGCAAAGGATTGTTTATTATGGCTGCCAGCAGTGCACATTCAGATGTATTGAGTTGATCAATGGATTTATCAAAGTAAAATCGACTGGCTGCGGGAAATCCTCGCACTTGAAATACTCCGGATTGGCCCATATAGATAATATTCAAATACGTTTGCAGGATTTCATCTTTAGTCCATTGGCTTTCTAAGCGAATGGCCATGTAAAGCTCTTTAGCTTTTCGAGTGTAACTTTTTTCTGGAGTAAGAAAATAATTTTTAACGAGTTGTTGAGTAATAGTACTTCCGCCCTGGGCTTTCCTTAAACTCATTACATTTTTTAAAACCGCTCTTGCTAATCCCGTGTAACTTACGCCGGAATGTTCAAGAAAATCATTATCTTCGATGGCCATAACTGCATTCATACAAACTACGGGAATGTCAGAAAGTTTTTTTTCTTCTTGGATCAAAGGCTCATTATTTTTGTACTGAGCCACTAACTGGGGATCAAAAAAAGATTCATTATTTCTTTTTAAAGGCACATCCACCTTAGTTGAAGTGAAGGTGGCCGTCACAAATTGATCATTAATGATAACTAAATGCGCGGAACTTGATTTGTTGACCCATCTCCAACAGAAAACTGATGCTTCCGGAGAAAAATTAAAGTTAGTAAATTCTGATCCCAAATAGTTTTCGCACTGTGTACGATCAAGTTTTAGGGCGTCCTCGGGTAATAACATTTGATCTGTTTCGCGAACTCTGAAGTTATACTTTTCCAAGGTGCTTAAAAATTTTTTCTCATCCCAAAATTGTCCCACTTTAAAGCGAGCACCCAATGCATAGTACTTGGTAGAGGCCAAAAGCTGCTGTGCAGAGAGTTTTTCGTCAAACTCCTTTTTTAGGTTTAACGGATTGAAACCCTGAGCTGTACAGCTCATTGTGAAAATGCAAAATGACGCAAATGTCAGGATTTTTTGTAATCTATAGTGAAAACTTGAATTCATAGATAAAATGTTCTTTAATGGTCTTAAAAAAAAGGGCATAGACACATAAAATGATGAAGCTAAGCACAAGTCAAATACAAAGACTATCCGATAAAATTCTCAATCAATGGAAGACCCAAAACTTAATTACATTTAAAGTCGATGAAAAAGTTGTTTTACAGACAATTAAAGATGTTATTACTGAAAATGTAAAACAAGAAGATGAACTTGATCGAGACGTTAGAGTCATGTTGGATAAAATTGCGGATGAGCATGGCGAGGGATTTCAAAAGGGAAAAATGTTTAATATGCTTAAGCAAAAAATGGCCAAAGAAAGAAAAATAATTTTATGATTTTATCAGAGGACAGGCAATCGCATCTAGCTCACTTGGTCACGGACAAAGTTTGGGGAGATGATATCGCCGATTTTTCAGATGACGATGAAGCTCTTAAGGCGGCTAAAAAAGCAATTATTTTTTTTGTTAAAGAAGTTGCAGAGATCGATCAGAAGGCTCGAGAAAAGGTCGCATCCTTAAAGCGCAATGTCATGGAAGGTACGGGCGAGTGGGAAATTTTATATAAAAAGTACTATGATGAGGAGAAAAATCGTCGTGGCTAAGAAGGTTATGAAAACCAAAAAAAAACTTGTAAAGAAGCCAGTAAAAAAAACAATTCGAAAGCCTGTAGTTAAAGTTGCAAAAAAAAGTGCAAAAGCTATTCAGCAAAAGCCATTAAAAATAGATTACAGTAAGGCCGTCACGCCTTTGGGGCAGCGTTTGGTGGTTAGACTGCTGCAAGAGGAGCAGGTTACAGCTGGCGGCATTATTATACCTAGCTCAGTAAAGACGCAAACAGGCTATCTAAAAGCTGCTGTTTTGGCCATCGGCACAGGGTTAAAGACAAAAAAAGGACATCTCAAGCCGTTGGATGTTCAAGTGGGTGACACCATCTTGTTTCAAGGTTATGCCAGTGTAAAAGTAGAGTTTAAATCAACGCTAGGAACAGAAGAGCTTCATATTCTTAATGAGTCTGACGTTCTGGGTATTGTATAAGAAGGAATGCATATGAAAAAAGTATTAAGTTTTTTGATGATAAGTAGTGCTTTAAGTGCACATGCAATATCGATTGATTGGAGTGGTGGATATCGAATCGAATATAATTATATCGATAATACCAGCTTGGCTGAGCCTGCAAACACTAAGTCCTATGGATTAAATTATTTATATCTTCAACCTAAAATTATCGGCTCTGATGGTATTAATATAATAAGTCGATTTGACGTTTTTGGTAATGAGCTGGCGGCTTATCGCAACTCTCAACTGGGTACTTTTTGGGGTAATGGATTAAATCGCGGTACTCCATTAACAACCGGAAGTAATGCCACTTCGGAAACAGCGGACTCTATGGGTATTCGCGTGAGTCAGCTTTACTTAAATGTAAACCATGAGTATGGATCTTTAGTAGCTGGTCGCGCTCCTCTTGAGTTCGGTATGGGAATATCTTTCAATGCAGGTCGTGGTGAATTCGATCATTGGATGGATACGCGTGATATGGTCGGTTACCGTTTTGTTGTGGATAATTTATCCTTTATGCCGATTTTAGCACGGACTTATCAACAAGATTTCGGACTAGCGACAACCATGTCTGATCAAATCATCGTTTTAGAATATGATAACAAAGACATCGGCGCAAAAACTGGCGCGATTCATCAAACACGTCGAGCGAGTGATTCGTCGAATGATGCCGCAGCAGCGGGCTATCCTGGCACTGGTGGTCAGCTGAGTGGATTTAAATCTCAGACTGTAAATATTTTCTTGGAAAGAAAGTGGACTGCATTTGAGTTCAGAATCGAAGGAAGTTTTCTGACGGGTGAAACGGGTATAGCAGCCAGCAATGGTGATGAATTAAAATTGAATTCCTATGCTATCGCTGCGGAAATGTTGTTTCCTGCAAATGAAACCAAATGGGAGTTTTTAACAAAGTTCGGTGTCGTTAGCGGTGATAATCCAGACACGCCAGCAACTTATGAAGGTTATCAACTTGATAGAAACTACGATATTGCCATGTTGATGTTTAATCATCGTTTTGGACAGGGTGATATTTTAGGTCACGGACCATTACACGCTACTGATGCAGCCAGTGGATTATCGATTTCAAATTCGGCCGATGATGAAGCTATTGGAAATGCAGCGTATTTATCTCAGGGAATTCAATATTCATTTTCTGATAAGTTTCATTGGAAAAACACATTGACTTACGCTCAGCTGATGACAAACACGAATAATTTTGTGGACTTTAAAAAAGACTTGGGCCTAGAATTAGATATGGAGTTCATCTATAGACCTCGTGAACGAGTAACATGGTCTACTGGATTAGGGGTATTGTTTCCAGGTGGAGCTTGGAAGGCAGGAGCCGCTAATCTAGATAACAAGATGACGTATGGATTAATGACAAAAGCCGCGATCACCTTTTGACGACAGCATGAATGCATTTAGTACGGCAACATAAGAACTACAACACGAACACAGTATGTGTGCGGTGAGAGCAGGGCCGGAGGGGGAAACCCCTCCGGATTTTTTTTATTCATCGTCTTCTTCTGTTTCTTCGTCCTCATCATCATCTTCTTCGTCGTCATCGTTTTCTTCTGTTTCTTCGTCTTCAAGCTCTTCTGCAGCTTCAATCCGTAACAGCCAGCCTTCTTCGTAGGAGTCTTCAAGAATAATTTCAGGATCTTCAAGAACATCAGCATTTACTTCAATGACAGTTCCCTTTACTGGAGAGAATATTTCCAGTTGACCATCATCTGATTCAATCGAACCAATTGGTGTATCAGCATCTACCTCATCTTGCTCTTGGGGCAGATCGACGCTATTAATCTCGGTTATATCTTCTAAGCCGTCCTCGTTAATGCCGACTGTGATTACACCATCTTGCACTTTGTACCATAAATAGTGTTTAAAATTTTTAACATTATCACTCATAAATTACCTGCCTTAGTTCAGTCATTTTTTTTCACAGTTTTCCAGATTGCGGCTTAAATGCAAGATAAAAAGTGTCTCAAAAGTGTCTCAATGAATTATCGAACTATATATTAGTCTAGCTTTGCCTAGACTTTTGTCTTCAGAGGGATGTCGTTTAACTGCGTCAAGATGCTTTAAATAGAAAAAACTAATAAAAGTTAGCCTTAGGTCTAAAGTTGCCTAGACCTTTGTCCGATACCTTAAGTAAGCGATAAGTTGAAGTGGGTAAGCCTACTGAGAGATGTCGCCGGCTCTTCTGTAAAAGGAAGATGGTTCGAGAAAAGGAAAAGGTACAGTCACGCTTCGTACTTATCTTGAGCTGTTAAAAAAATTTTTTGTTAAGAGGAAACAGATTTTTAATTAACGGTTATTAACAATAACATTACCACAAAGGGGACGTTTATGGGTATGCGGGTAAGTACAAATGTGGCATCGCTGAATGCACAGAGGTCGATGAGCACCAATTCTCGAGAAATGCAAAAAAGCATGGCTCAAATATCAACAGGATCACGTATTACTAAAGCGGGCGATGACGCTGCCGGCTTAGCGATCAGTGAAAACTTAAAATCGCAAGTGCGATCTTTAGGTCAAGCGGCTCGAAACGCCAATGACGGTATTTCAATGATCCAAACAGCTGAGCAAGCAATGGGTGAAGTATCAAATATCGTCACTCGTTTACGAGAGCTAGGAATTCAATCCGGTTCAGACACCATTGGTGATGCTGAGCGTGGGTTCATACAAAAAGAAGTAGATTCATTAAAAGCAGAAATTCAACGTGTTGCTGAATCAACAACTTTCGGTTCTAGAAAACTATTAGATGGTACGGGTGGAACTTTAGATATCCACGTAGGAACTTCAGCTAATGGTAAGACCGATTGGATTTCGTACGATTCATCAACCACTAACGTTACGACGAGTAGCTTGGGAATAGATAGTCTTAACTTTTCTACTAAAGAAGGAGCTCGTGCAGGGTTGGCTTCTTTAGATAAAGCACAGTTAAACGTAAACGGGTCTCGAGCCAACTTAGGTGCTCTTCAAAACAGATTATCCTCTACAGTAGATGTGATCGGTACTATGAATGAGAACATGAGCGCTGCTAATTCACGTATCCGTGATACTGATATTGCGGCATCATCGTCTGAGTTAGCTCGTAACAGTGTAATGTTGCAAGGTACTACTGCGGCATTAGTGCAAGCTAACCAAATTCCGCAAATGGCTTTAAAACTAATTGGATAATTAAATCGCTCGTCAGTCACGCCGATTTAATAACCTCTCTCAAAGCCACTCTGAAAAGAGTGGCTTTTTTATTTGTGACTTATAAACATATATATAGACTAGATATATACAAAGTCTGCGCAGGCTATCGTCTGTCAGAAAAAAGTCCAATATGGACTTGCCGAGACTTCCGATAGATCCCGACTAAAGTCCTGAAAAACCCTATAAATAAGTCCAATTTTCAATACTAAGGTCTAGTTTGCTTTAGACAATGGTCTAGTTTTACTCGACGTGACTAAAGACGCAACTGGCCTCGCCGATAGGTAGGCCAGTGATTGAGACTCGACTGGATAGGCCAGAGGGCTTGCGGGTGTGACTGCAAGTAAGTCCTAAGTAAAGGTCCTGTTTAGAAGAGTGCAGATCAAAAAATAACAAACAGTAGTTATGCCTTAACACATAGCTATGAAAAAACAGGAGAGGTTTTAAATGGGAATGAGAATTACAACAAACGTAGCATCAATTAATGCACAAAGATCGATGAGTACGAACTCAAGAGAAATGCAAAAAAGCATGGCTCAACTTTCAACAGGATCGCGTATTACTAAAGCAGGGGATGACGCTGCCGGTTTAGCGATCAGTGAGAACTTAAAGTCGCAAGTGCGATCTTTAGGTCAAGCGGCTCGAAACGCTAATGATGGTATATCAATGATCCAAACTGCTGAACAAGCAATGGGTGAAACTTCAAACATCATTACTCGTTTAAGAGAATTAGGAATCCAAGCAGGTTCAGACACTATTGGTGATGCTGAGCGTGGATTCATCCAGAAAGAAGTAGATTCATTAAAAGCAGAAATTCAACGTGTTGCTGAATCAACGACTTTCGGTTCAAAAAGACTATTAGATGGTTCAGGCGGAAATCTAGATATCCACATCGGAACTGGCGCAAATGAGGCCACTGACTGGATTTCTTATGATTCTGGTGTAACCAATGTGACTATTGATAACTTAGGTATTACAGATCTTGATTTTGCAACAAAAGAAGGGGCTCGTGCAGGATTGGCAGCTTTAGATAATGCGCAATTAAATGTAAACGGTTCACGCGCTAACTTAGGTGCTATGCAAAACAGACTAGCTTCAACAGTAGATGTAATCGGTACTATGAATGAAAACATGAATGCTGCTAATTCACGTATCCGTGATACTGACGTAGCTGCTGCATCTTCTGAGTTAGCTCGTAATAATGTAATGTTGCAAGGTACAACTGCAGCATTAGTGCAAGCTAACCAAATTCCACAAATGGCTTTAAAATTATTAGGATAATTTCCGCTACGAAATTTTCTTAAGTGACATTCCCAGACGAAGATCTGCTCACACAGGTCTTCGTTTTTTCTATTTTTTTAGTAACTAAAGTTTTTCTCAGTTTGAGCCGATATAGTTTGTATGAATATTAAAGGTCTCAATTCTTTAAATATACCAGCGGTTCCTCGTACGGAAGAGAAACCAATAAAAGCAGACAGTACTACAGATCGCGACGCCAACGGGCAGTATTTCTATAATAAGAATAAACAAAAAGAACGAATGACTGATGAGCAATTTGATCAGGCATTAGAGTTATTAAATAAAAAAAGTTTTATGAAAGAGATGAACTGGACCGCCAAAAAAATTGTAAATGATGAGACTAAGTTCGCGCAAGTGACCTCAGCATCAGGAGAAGTAATACGAAGCATATCTGAATTTGATATGTGGGACGTTTTTTCAGACGAAAGTTCTGGAGATAATAAAAAAGGCCAGCTTCTTAAGCGCACCGCTTAGAATTTCTTGTAAAAGACCCTCTTAAGTCTAGGACAATATTTCCTCCTCACGGAAAGTCTACAGACAATCAATTGACTCACGCTATTTGAAAATAATCTGCATAATATATGAAGTAACGCCTATTTTTCATGGAGGAATATTTGGGGTTAAAGATATCAGGGTTAGCTAGTGGAATGCCTGCCAATCTGGTCGATCAAGTGATCGAAGCGGAGCGCTCTGTATTAAAACCTATCCAAGCTAAGAAAGCTGATACTGAAGACAAAGTTAAAATGGTCGGAGACTTCGAAGCAAAGATAAATGAAATTACAACTAACTTTTCAAGCTTAATGGGGCGTAAAGGATTCGTTGATAAAAAATTTGATTCAAGCTTTGCGGATTTCGTCTCTGGTACAGTAGATCCAGAGATTGCAGAATCCGGAGATCACACTATAGAAGTTATTCAACTGGCATCTAAGCCATCAGTAGCCTCAAATGGTTTTCCTGACCGGAATAAAACTTTAGCAGGTGTTGGCTACATAAAATTCCAAACCGCTGATGGAGTTAAAGAAGTTTATATTTCTAAAGATGAGTCAACGCTTGATAAAATCGCTGAGAAAATTAATTTATCAAATGCTGGCGTAACGGCCACTGTCATCGACGATGTTAATAATAAAGATCGTGGATTCAAACTTCAAATTTCTGGAGCTATAACAGGTGAAGACAATAATGTCAGTTTTCCTGTAGCTTACATGTTGGACGGAGAAATGGACTTGCAATTTGATAACGAACTAAAGGCGCAGAATGCCAAGTATAAGCTGGATGGACAAGAGTTTGAATCAGAAGAAAACACAATTAAGGACTTACTGCCTGGTGTAACAGTGGATCTCAAGCAAGCAAGCCCAGGAAAAGAAATCAAAATTAAGGTGTCTGAAAACTTTGACATTATATCAGAAAAACTAAAGGGATTCGTTGATTCATATAACGCAGCCTTGTCTTTTATACAGCAACAAAACAAATTAAACCCCGACAAGTCAGGACGTCAAAGATTGGGCCCCTTAGGCGGAGAATCTTTTATGCGACGTACGGAAAATACTTTAAGAAGTATTATTCAAACTCCGCAAATGACTAATAGCAAATTTCAAAGAGTCATTGAGTTAGGTGTTGAGTTTAATCGGAATGGGACGCTGAATTTCAACCAAGAGAAGTTTAAGAAAGCCGTTACGACTGAACCTAAAGAAGTCGTTAAGTTCATGAGAGGTAATAATGTTGATGTCGGATTCGTACCTAATCTTATGAGGCAGATCAAGGGTCTAACGGATCCAAATAGTGGCGCCATAGGAGCACGCAAGACAGCTTATCAAGGTAGAATAAGAAACATGGACAATCAACTTGAGCGCAAAGAAAAATCACTTGAGAAAAAAGAAGTGAGTTTAAGAAAGCAGTTTGCTCAGATGGAAGAAGCTATGTCAAAAATACAGAGTCAGGGAGCAGCCGTAGCAGCGATAAAATAACATCAGCAGCTGATGCTGCGATTAATTAATGAGGTAGAATGACTAATCCGTATAAGAAGTATCAACAAACAGCAATTATGAGTGCTTCGAAAGAGCAAGTCCTGCTTATGCTGTATGAAGGCGCCATTCGCTTTACTAAAATGGCCATTCAGGCCGCGGAAGAAGGCAATGTTCCTGAGCGAGGAAAAAATATTTTGCGCGCTTACGATATTATCCTCGAGTTTCAAGCGTCACTTAATCACAGTGTAGGTGGCGATTTACCGAAACAGCTAGATCAACTGTATGTCTATCTATTAGAGCAATACACTAAGGCCAATGTTAGTGGGGATATAAATGCCCTAAAGTCCTGCTTAAAGATATTAGATAATCTTTATGAGGGCTGGGTTCATGTCATAAAAAATAAAAATGATAACGATCAAAATGGAGGAGCCGCTTAATGAAAACCATACAATTACTTAACGAGAAAAACCACTTCCTAGAAAAATTCTACTCGTTAAACGAGAAGCAATTAGTACAACTAACATCCTCCCAATATGAAAATATCGAATATTTTTATAATCAAAGAGAAGATATACTTAATATCATTAAGTATATTGATGCTGAAATTGTGCGGGCACATAATGATGAGGTCGCGATGAATATGATCGCTAGTCCACAGGACCAAGAAATAGCTAGGGAGTGCCTTCGTGTAAAAAATATATTTGTAAATCGCATAATCGAACAAGATATTCAAATTATTAGTTTAATAGAACGTCTTAAAACAAATATTATCAACGAGCTTAAAACCGTTAGGCACGCAAGACGGACTATGGCAGGTTATAAGCTGTAGGCCTAGGAAAAAAACGCCTTCAAAGTCATGGACAGGTCAATTCCATGACTCGACAGTCAAATACCTTTTTATGAATACTGTTTAAATCGTTTAGAATCGAAACCAGCTGGCACCATGATTGCTCCCTCTTAAATCACAATTCAAATTAGTGAAATGGGGAGTCAATGTTATCTAAAGCAAAAGATCTTTATCAGGAAAAAAAGTTTAAGCAGTCATTTTTAAATCTTGTACAGATATCAAACCAAGCATCTCACGATACCGAATATTTAAGTTTACTTTATAAGGTGCAGATAAAACTTAAAGACTATGCGGCCGCGATAAAGACGTTGTCTGTTCTTGTTAGTAAGCTAAACAGACCCGATGATTGTCTGGAGCAAATGCGTCTGCTCATGTCGATGAATCGTCATAATGAGGCCTTAGATGTTGGTTTAGAGTTGCAAAGTCGAAGTGACACCCTTGACTTCGACCAAAGAAAACAGCTGTTTCATTTTTTAATTGATATATATATTGTATTTAATGATTTTGAAGGGCTTGAAGAGGTTTTAAATCAAAATCACGATGAATTTATTTCTGATGCTGTAGGGCTGTTCGCTTGGGGCTTGTTACATATCCATGATGATCAGCCCCACGATGCTATTCTGGCACTTAGACAGGCGGTCTACGCAGATCCTCTTTTTGACAAAGCATGGGTATCTTTAGCGATTATGCACTACAAGATGGGTGATGCTGAGCTTGCGCTAGCCAACATCGAAAAAGCTTTGGATATTAATGCTCACAATCCTGTAGCAATCAAATGTTTTGCGGTTTGGAAAGAGCAGCAGGGTGAGTTTGGTGCGGCCAACAAAAGGGTAAACACCTATTTGCAAACACATAATTTTGATCAAGATCTGACAAGAAAAAATATAGAGCTTTTGAATAAGCTAGGGAACACTGAGTTAGCATTAATCGAGGAGATAAAGTTGCGATATTACTTCGGGCATGCTAGCGTTATTTAGTGCATATCTTTGTAGCCAAAGAATTTATAAACTTAATACCCGATACTGTTAAACAGATCGATTTAAATTTTAATGTTAAAAAAAAATACGACTGCGTGATAGGTCGTGCGAGCTCTTATCAAGATATTATTAATATGTGGCCAACTGCTCTGGATACAGTCGCACACAAAATATTTATCGTGGGCAGCGAGGAAACAGTTTCGGCTGATCTTTATAGTAAAATTCGTCCTACCTTTACGTTATCCGAGGATAATTTAGACAAGATTCCAAAAAGAATAGAAGCAGCTAGGTTGGTTGATCATCAAAAAAGCCAAGCCATTTTAGCCCGAGAGAATGTCGAAGAAAAAAGAAATGAGCTGGAAAAACTGAATGAATTTCTAACCTATCAGGATAAAGAGCGAAGCAATGCGCTTAAAATTTTCCATTTAGAAGAGCAATCTAAAAAGCAGCATGAAAAACAGCTGCTCTTTTTTCTAGATTTCATTAACTCAAACTATAACCAGAGCAGTTTTTTAGATGAGCTTCTGCAATACTTATGGAAAGAAATTAAAAAAATAAATGCCTTCTATCAAATGGGTATTATTGTTAAGTTGGATGATGACGAGCAGGCTGTTTTATTTAGATACGATGACAGAAAATATTACTCTCAAAAAAATATTAAACTAGAAAATAAAGATATACCAGACTCTAGTCATTTAGCAGCCTTGTTGGCGAATATCTATCAACGACCCGTAGGGAAAATTCTTTTCTGGAAAGAGCAGCTGTCTAAAATGCACTTTTATTTTTATCTTGAAAATCAAGGTGCAGCACATAATATTTCTTTAGTGCAGTCGTTTGTAACAGAGCGACTAAGTTTATTGTCACTGATTATGAGTCGCTGGATTACAGAGGAAAGTGAAAGAATTTTACTTAGACAATGGAAAAATACTTTTAAAGCTTATAAGGATCCAATCCATGTCGTAGATGAAGAATTTAATATTATACAAGCCAGTTATTTGCCTAAGGATCAAGTCAGCGGAAAATGCTATGAAGTGTTAGCGAACAGACAAACTCAGTGTTTACATTGTCCATTGCTCGATTCGACTGACGACGTTAATCGCAAGGGTACAATTGAAATTTCAAAAAATCAGTTCCAAGTTCATTCGAGCTCATTTCGAGTTCCTACAGATCCAAGAAAATATTTTTTGCTATTTTATGAAAATATAACAGAGATGAATAAACTTAAGTCTCAATTTATACAGTCAGAAAAAATGAGTACGATAGGAAATTTAGCAAATCACCTGGCTCATGAATTGAATAATCCATTAACAGGATTAAAGCTAACTACCGAATATCTTATTTCTGAAATCAGTAACAATACTAACAATACTAATAATGCTAGTTTGCTTAATGATTTGAAGGAAGTTTACAAGGCTACGACCAGAAGCGAGTTGATTATTAAGGATTTGGTCGACTTTAGTTCAGAGGCTTCTCGTGAAATGCAACAAATCGACTTTGCTGTGGTATTAAAGAAGACAATGACGCTGTTAAAGTCGGTATTAAGATCTACACGGGTTTTTATTGACGTCAAAAGCCAAATGATTAATGCACAGCCCGTATATTTACAGCAAATTATTTTTAATTTAATTAAAAATTCTTGCGAAGCTCTGCAGTCAAAAAAAGCCGAAGGCAGTATTAAAATATATCAGGGTGTAAATCATGCTTCGCATATAGATTTTATAATAGAGGATAATGGCCCTGGTATTGGTGAAAATCAGCAGGTAGATCTGTTTAAGCCGTTTTTTACCACCAAGCCTGAAGGTGAAGGCACGGGGTTAGGACTTTATCTATGTTCTACTTTGATGAGTAAAATGAATGGCGAATTAATCTATGACAATAAATTTAAATCAGGCGCTCGTTTTATTTTGAGGTTTAAGAGTGGCTAGCAAAGTAATTAAAATATTAATTGTCGACGACGAGGAGCTTATACGAAGTTCCCTTGCACGATATATTCAGCGCCGCGGACATAGTGTGTACTCAGCATCGAATGGCGTAGAGGCTTTAGATATTTTAAATCAAAACGAGATAGAATTAGTTATTTTAGATTTACTTATGCCTGAAAAAAACGGGTTTGATGTCCTTAAAGAAATGCCCCGGTTTTTACCTGTCGTAGTAATATCGGCTTTTTCGGGTCCCTTGGAGGTCGACATTCATTCTGATCTGTATCCTCAGGTTATTGGTTTTATAAAGAAGCCTTTTGATAATTTACAAGGCTTAGTGGAGCACATAGAAGATAAATATGAGAATTATATCCGGAAAGTATAAAGGTCGACACCTTGTCAGCTTCAAAGCGGGCCACATTCGACCAACTATGGATCGAGTGAAGGAAACTATTTTTAATAAGTGGATGATGTATGTTGATGATGCCCGAGTCCTTGATTTATTTGCAGGCACGGGAAACTTAGGCATAGAGGCTTTGTCCCGAGGCGCTTCGCATGTGACCTTTGTAGAAAAGAATGCAAAGTCCATTGGAATAATTCATGAGAATTTAGAATCACTAAAAGTGGATAGGAATGAGTTTTTAGTTTTGCAGAAGGACGTTCTTACTTTTTTAAGAAATCATACTGAAACAAAGTTTGATCTCATATTTGTTGATCCGCCCTTTACAGAAAAGATGGCTCATGATGTAATGACCGCCATTGCAGCAAGCCATGTATTTTCTGAAACCACACTTATTGTTATAGAATCTATTAAGCAGGAGCGCATAGACGACGCCTATGGCTCTCTTACCTGTTACGATCGCCTCGATTATGGCGATAAATTTCTCTCTTTTTTTAAAGTGCCAGGTTGAGTTTACGGACACGCCGCGTCCGTAAATAGAACCTGGCACTTTTAGCATTAATCAGGTAGCTTGAATCTATGCCAAAAATAGCTGTGTACCCTGGAAGTTTTGATCCTATTACCATAGGGCATATGGATATCATTAAAAGGGTATCTCATATTTTCGACCAGGTTATTGTTCTTGTGGCGAATTCATCCGACAAAAAATATTTATTTACGGCTGAAGAGCGCGCGGACATTGTTCGCAAAGCCATGAATCAAATGGACGTTAAAAATTCTGAAGTGTGCATTCATGACGGTCTAACCACTGAATTCATGAAATCGCGAAAAGCTCAAGTGATTGTGCGCGGACTGCGGGCCGTAGCAGATTTTGAGTATGAGGGCACGCTAGCCAATATGAACTACAGAATTGCACCAGAAATTGAGACGTTTATGATTTTTTCTCGGCCAGAATATTATTTTATATCATCTCGCGGAGTAAAAGAACTTGCACGTAATGGGGGCGATGTTACTGGACTCATTCCTGACTTCTTGGGTCCTGCGCTTATAAAAAAATTAGCTGACTGAACAAAAAATCATGCGGGGGTATTCATGAATCCATTGCTTTCGGCTCGCGCTAAAAACTTAAAATCATCTCCCACCTTAGCCTTAGTGGCAAAAGCCAAAGAGCTTGTGGCGAAAGGACATGATGTTATCTCGTTAACTGTCGGAGAGCCCGATTGGCCCACTTACCCTGCAGCAGCAGAAGCAGGTATTAAAGCGATTAAAGAGGGTTTTACTAAATACACAGCGGCGCAAGGAACACTTGAGTTGCGGAAAGCAATTCAAGTGCGAACACAGGCTGATCTTGGTCTTGATTACAAAGCGACGAATGAAATTGCTGTTACTAGCGGTGCTAAGTTTGCAATTTTCGCTAGTCTGCAAGTTTTGTGTGATGTCGGCGATGAAGTGATTATTCCGTCTCCGTACTGGGTCAGCTATCCAACGATGGCGGAGCTTGCTGGCGCAGTACCGAAGATCATTACCTGCGATGAATCGGTCGGTTTCAAAATGTCGGCGGAGATGCTGGAAAAAAGTATCACGCCGAAAACCAAAGTTTTTTTGTTTTGTTCTCCATCGAATCCTACGGGATTTATTTACAGCGAAGCTGAATTGAAAAAGCTTGCCGATGTTCTAAAAAAATTTCCGAAAGTCTGTATCATCACAGATGATATGTATAATCGATTGATGTTTAATAAAATAAATGTAGCTCCGCATATTTTAAAAGTGGCCCCGGAGCTTCGTGATCGCACTATTGTAATTAATGGAGGATCGAAAGCCTATTCTATGACAGGGTGGAGAATCGGCTGGGCCATGGGTCCCGCTGAGTTAGTTAAAGCAGTCGGAGACTATGCGTCTCAGGCGACCGGAGCACCTTCTAGCATAGCACAAGCTGCAGCGGAACAAGCGTTACTGCATTCTGAATCTGATATATCGAAAACGAATGAACTTTTAAAAGATCGCCTACAAAAAGCTTTAAATAAAATGCGCGAGATTCCTGATTTTAAAACGTTTGAACCCGACGGCGCATTTTATTTGTGGGTCGACATCAAAAAAGTCATTGGCCTTCGCTACAATGATATCAAAGTTTCAAGCTCTGCTGAATTCTGTAGAATTCTGCTCGAAGACTTCTTTGTCTCTACCGTGCCTGGCGAAGAGTTTGGCCACGACGGCTATATGCGCCTCAGTTTTGCGATAGAGTCCGACCGCATGAACGAAGCCATTGATCGTATGAAGAAGTTAATTTCCGATTTGAAGTAGTCGCAGCAGTCACTTGCATCTTAGTCAGGTATCAGTACACGCCTTCAGATAATATAATTTATTTTTTGGCGTACCCCTCGCCCCACTTAAAGCCTTCATCTTCTGATAAGCATAGTTTTCTTTTCTCGGCTTATGCGGAGTAAACCCTAGCGCCTCCAGCGTGTTCTGCAAAAGATAGCTTACAGCTTGTCGATAATCTTTTCCCCAGTGAAGCAGCCGAGAAAACGGCCTATACTCCCAGAACGCCTGCCCTTTGTAAGGAGTTGTGTACCCCTCGCCCCGTTGGTTTTTATTGGAAGTATTAACCGTAGTAGAGTCTGCAGAATCTGCAGAATTTGCTGAAAAAGAATCTAAGGCCAGATGAAGTAGAAATTCTTTAAAGCTTAAGTAGTTCATCATAAACGATGCAATTTTTCCTGAGATCACAGAGATAAAACATTTATACGCATATTTTGAAGGCACTTTGATAATCAAGTGAATGTGATTAGACTGAATGGCTTTGCGATAAATCCTGATTCCGTACTTGGAAGCTGCTTTATTTAAGATGGATTCAATGAATTTTAAGTTTTTGGTGATTCTAAATGATCTGCGTCCGCCAGCAAATTGAGATCGTAAAACAAAATGAATGGGCTCTTTGGTGTTAATGGGGCGAGGGGTCTTTCGCTTGCCGACAAGAAGCGATCCTCCGAAGTAGCGTTTGTTGGTTTTAGCCGGAATAAGCAATAATTGTTTAGATTTCATAAATATCCTCCTGATTTAAGTGAAAAACAGCGCAATGTAAGCGCTGATTTAATCAACGGAGTGTATTTGCAAATTTCAAAGAGGGGCGAGGGGTCCACAAACCCCAGACACGGAGTAAGGAAAACGTTTTTCGGAGGGAATTAAGTAAGTAAAGTAGGACTTAAAGTATTAATAAGTGAGTATAAGCCAGCAACAGATGCTAAATCTTTTTGAACTGAAACAGTTTAACCGGGCGGGCTGCTGGCGTTGCCGTCGATTTTGTTGTTTGAGGCGAGGGGGCAATAACTTCGGTTGAGCCCTGTGCAGTGTCCATAAAATCCTGAGGCATCGCCGAAGTGCTATTAAGATCACTCGTCACTACAGTGTTCTCCGGAGACTTAGTCCGAGTATTTGGTGCAGAATTCGTCGAAGAAGGCTTCGCCTTATCATTTTGCTGGCTAAGGGCTTGTACGAATTGGCTGAGCTCATCCGTTGGAGCAGAAAAACTGGTGTGGGTGTTAAAAACTGCCGGCATTTCTTTAGATGTATTTTGTAAAGTGATTTGCGCATTTAAGGCCACTTGAGTTGCTTCTAGGGTTAAACGGCGAAGTTCGTTGGATTTGGAATCTAACATAAAAACTAGGCGCTGAACCTGTTCGTCGGTTTTATCGGAAAGATCTTGAAGGATCGAAATTTTGTGCTGTAACAGCTGAAGGCCCTTAGTGATTCTTTGGTCTTCCTTTTTTTCTTTAACTCGTAGAAATACACTAAAAGCCAAGACTAAAACCAAAATAATATTTAAACAGGTAAGTACCATTAAAAATATGCTCATCAGTTTATTTTATGTCTCAGTTTGAGTCACCACAAGAGCAAGAAAACGATTCTAGACCATCGGGACGCTAAAATATCAAAACAAGACTAAAGGCGTATTACTAATTAACATAAAATGCATTACTCTGATACATATAGGGGATGACTATGTCTAAACGAATTCTTCAGGGGCTTTGTTATATCTTTGTGTTCGCTGGTGTTTTAAGTTGTGCGCCAGTTAAGTTTACTAAATCGGATTCAATAGTTGTTACGCCGCTTGGTGGAGCGATATCTTGTACACCGCTAATCAACGGGTCTGTGACGTCATTTACATACTCATCGTCTTCTTCGCTTCCAAATATCGCTTCGCGATGTAATCAAACAACAAATGTCACTTACGAGTGGACATTAAAAAATGCTGACGGAACTGTATTGCCGACATTACCTGAGTTATCTGGAATTAATCCGAGCAACGTTGACATGCAACCATTGGGTCCCGGAAGTTACTACGTCTTCTTAAAAGTAACTGACGATTCAGGAATTTTAGCGACCTATAACTCTTCAACTCCGCTTGAATTCATTGTTCCAGGCACGGGCGGTGGAGCTTTAGTATGTGATCCAAAATTAAATTCGACTCTCAATAGTGTTGTCATAGGAGACGCTGATGCAAATCCATCAGTGACAGCCAATTGTAACCCTACAGCCAGCACGTACATTTGGACGGTCAGACGCAACGGAGCAGAGGTTGTCGTTCCTAACTTAGGTGGAGCCCATTCTCCAGCGCCAGATTTTAAATCTTTGGGATCTGGGACTTATCAAGTCAGTCTATACGCAACTGCTACAGGATTTACCAGCTGGCAAACGACGACGCCATTGACAGTTCAAGTCACTTCGAATCCAACAGGGACTGAAATTTTGTGTAATCCGCGAATCAACGGATCACTAACAAGTTTGACCTTAACTCCGTCATCACCGAATCCACTGATCAGTGCGAATTGTGTACCTAATGATATTCAGTATAATTGGACTGTAACTAAAAATGGTCAAAGCGTATCAATTAATGGTTTAGCAGGCGCGAATTCAAATCCTAATTTTGTATCGCACGGCGAAGGCACTTATTTAATTTACTTAACTGGAAGTAAACCAGGGCATGTAACATGGACGGCAACTGCACCATTGATTATTACAGTTGATGGAAGTGGTCCTGGAAACATGGTTATTAATTGTTCTCCACGACTGAATGGTACTTTCGTAGCGATGACAGTTTCAACTACAGGATCTAATCCTACGGTAACTTCTTCATGTACTCCGGCAAATGTGACTCATACATGGACTGTGACTAAAAATGGCCAGACGATAAGTTTGCCGGGGCTAAGCGGATCATCATCAACGCCAAATTTTATTGGCAGTGGATTAGGTACATACTTAATTTACTTAACGGCTTCAGCGCCGGGATATAATACCTATGTCAGCCCATCACCGTTAGAAGTAACAGTGGCCAACGGAAATCCAATAGTAAGACGCGTGACCTTTACTAAGTTAGTTGAAGTCAGCAACAACAAAGTAGATATTCTTTTAGTTGTTGATGATTCAAATTCAATGTTGCCAGAGAATCAACGGTTAGCTGGTCGATTACAAAATTTTGTTAATGATTTATCCGCTTCAGGTTTGGATTGGCAGATGTGTGCCACGATCACGCGCGCACCGAACGTCAATGGAACTCCGACGTGGGGAGCTTCTAAAAACTGGGCTAACTATTCGGGGTCTCCTGCATGGGTCTTAAAGACCGGAGCGCCAGATCCGTATACCATTTTCACTAACACGATCAATGAAATAGGAGCGGGCTGGGCGAATACTGACGATGAGCGCGCCATCAAAGCAGCATTTCATCATATATCAAATTATCAAAATAATAGCTGTTATCGAACAGATGCTTCGATTGCTGTGATTATTCTTTCCGATGAAGATGAGCGTTCAGTGGGTGGAGATATTAGCCGCCAATTTTATCCAAATGAATATAAACCTTTAGAATCTGAAGATACACCAACTCGTTTAGCGCAGAAAGTACGACAAACTTTTGGTCAACTTAAACCATTTAGTGTGAACTCGATTATTGTAAAACCAGGCGATGCAGCTTGTATGGCCGATCAAGATGGTGGTGGAGCAAAAAGTCATGAAGGTTTTAAATATAAAGAAATTTCGGATATGACTCAAGGTTATACCGGAAGTATTTGTGACGCGGATTACTCGCAAAACTTATACTACTTTAAAGATAAAATCATAAGATCATTGGCATCCATTCCTTTGGAATGTGCTCCAGTGGGTCCGGTCGCTGTAAGTATCACTCCAGCTATGGGTGGCGTATCAACCCAAGTGATTAATAATACTCTTCACTTTACTCCAGCTATACCAGCAGGAAGAACAGTGACAATTGAGTATGATTGTCCGATGCACTAATTGGAAATTTATTTCCAATTAGTTCTCATAAAAAAAGCCGCTTAAACAAAGCGGCTTTTTTCTGGTCTAAAATATAAAAAAAGCTGTTGGAGCCTTTTTTATCGAGCGCTATCTTTAATGAATGTGGTTAAGTAGTGGCGGATAAGATATTGCGTTTTGAAAGATTGACCTTTGTAAGTCCAAAGAACTTCTTCAAAAGCTCCCCATTTTGCTTCCAATAAAGCTTCTTCCATAATGATGGTCGCTTTTTCTTGAGCATTGGGTTGAGGGATCGCCATGTTGCCAACGAAGTGAAAACGGATACTGATTATGCCCGCACTTTTAATTGAAAAAATCATTTTGTAGCCGTTACGGAACAACATAAAATCCGCATGAGTTTTAGCAATACCATAAACTTTGATGCGTCCTAAAACCGAAGGCTTAAGCTCATTAAACTGAGCCGCGGCAGATGCAAAGTCATTTTTTAATCTTAAAAGAAATTGAATTGAATCGGTGATGAGAATGCGCTGAGTATCTAAGCCCAAATTCATGTCAATCATTACTGATTTTTCGATCTGCTCATCGGCAGAGACCAATTCGCGAATCCAGGTGGAATTTGACGTGCTTTGATCGCGCGCTTCTTCGGCCGATTCGATAAAGGTTTGATTCATGGAATTTATGTTCATAAACACCTCGCACTGTCAGTTTCCGAACTGCGACTAACCTTGTCAAGAGTACACTGACGGTGAGTCACAAACGGAATACATTTGCGCATAGCGAAAATCGGCTCTATAATGTTTAATTCGCTAAAATTTATATTTTAGCGTGGTTAACAGCACTTTGAGGTTATTTTGGCAGAGTCTTATCACACAAAATCATCGGGAAAGCCTTACTATCATTGGCTTGAAAGAGCACAGCTAGGCCAGCTGGATTGTGCAGTCATTCGCTGGCCCACTTTGGCCGATGGCAATTTATTTAAAAATTTAGACCAAGAAATATCATTTCTAAAAGACCATGTAGTTCGTTTACCTAAGCCTAATGCTTATTCTTACACGGACAACTCTAATCAAAGTCGTATATTCGAGCTTGTTGAGGGTCACAAATATGTTCCACAGCAAAGTCTGTTGCGAGAACTTTCTCAGACTGTTTTATTGTATTTAAAAAACGAAACTAAGCTGACTTTAGCAGATGCGACTCAAATTGAGCTTAACCCTCAGATACCTCGAGAAATAAATCCTTTATATATAGAGAAAAAATTTGATCATCGAATTGTAAAAGAAAATCATAAGATAATGAGCTTAGCCCAGTGCTTAGGAATTTCTGCTTTAAGTGCTAATGAGATGCTGTTTGCTTATGTTATTTCTGAAATGATTGATAACTTAATTATCCTCAAAGATAAGTTTCCCGATTTTAAAATTTATTTATTGTTACCTAATGACAAATTAAGCGATCCGGAATTGGCGCCAGGGTTTGATTATGCATTGGATATAGAACAGGTCGAAATTCTAGAAGGACTGCAGAAAGCTTTTTATTTGCAGCCTAAAGTGGAGGAGGCCCAACCTTTTCTAGGAGATCTGGTCTTGTCAGATCGCATTGAACGCACAGCTGCTGATCGCAAAGTTAATTTATTTCTTAATCAGTCACGCTATCATTACCAAAACAAAAAATTAACATTGGTGCCTTCAATGACCAATAGTCGTAGCGGCGTAGCTTTAGAAAATATTTTCTCCCATTTCGAAAAAACAGAAGTAGGGTTGAAAATCAAAGGTCATACTAACATTCGTCTTTTGCTAGATTTTTTTAAAAATGATCACAATCTATTTTTTAAAACAGAAACAGTAAAGCTGTCTCGCTTTGGGGTAAGCTATGAAAATGCATCAGGCATTGAAAGTTTTTCATCGTCTATATCTTTTTGGACTGAGTTTCAGTTTCAAGAGCGAACTTATCGGGTACATAATTTTCAGCATACACAAGAATCTATTTTTAGATTTATCAGTGAGGGCTTAAGTTATTTTTCGGATCAAGATCGAAAAGACCTAGCAACATTTAGAAAAGGTTCAAAACGTGATCATGATTTAAAAATACTTAAGCACCAGGGTGTAGCAACTTTAATTGTAGTGGAAGTTTGTTATCATATTTTAAATCAACCTATGACGACCGGTGATGTGAATCTTACAGATGAAGAGGCGTTAAAAGTCATAGAAAGAAATATATTTAACTTGTTTAAAAAATCCATTTTTGTGGACAAGTACGGGGAAGCTTTCGTCAGTCGAACTCATTTAAAAGATTATATATCTGATCGTGTTTATGATTTTTTGATTGAAACTATTTCACATGTTATTTCTCTTATGAAGTATGATGACCGATTTCTGTCATTAGGTCATGCTATCGTAAAATTAGAAGATTATTCCCAATTTTCAGCTCATACGATATTAACATTTATAGAACCAATAATGAATGCCACCAGAGGTGAGGTGTTTACTAAGGGAAATTCAAAGTATCTAGAGCCCTTGGTGGCTTTTACTCAACAGGCTGAGTTCTATGAGCCCGTATTTATGGATACAGAAATTGAGTTAGAACTTAAGAATCAACATATTATTAAATCCCGTGTTTCAGACTATGTGGTGCCTTTTTTGTACAATAAATTAACCGAACTTTCAGGTTTAACTTGGGCGGTTTACATTGATAACTTGCCGATTGAGAAGCTTTCAGAAGATGACTTTAAATCAGAGCTTGTCTTGCAAACCGGAAAGATGGATTGGTTTGAACTCAGTCCTAAACTGTTTTTCAAAGGCGTAGCTATTCGCATCGAAGATATTAAATTTTCCAATGCAACGGCAGGTTCTAAAGCGGGCAATGGGATTATTTTCTACAAGGGTCGACCCTATATTATTGATCCAAAAGTTTTACCTAAGTATTCGTTATTGGAAAAATTTTGGGAGCGTATAAAAAAAGAGGCTCAATTAGCAGGGCATAGCCGTGAAAAAGAATTTGTTCGAGTTCCTCGTTCCAGCATTCTAGAGCTTTTATCTTTGGCGGAGTCGGGAACGCAGATTATCACGGATAATCCGTACTGGAATGAAATCTATTCTTTTTATAAAAATATCGGGTCTCCAAAAAATCAAATCGAGATACCTGAGCATTTAAAAAACATATTGAAAGACTATCAAGTGATAGGAACACAGTGGATCTATGATTTATACCGACTTCACCTGGGCGGCATTTTAGCAGATGACATGGGGTTGGGTAAAACTTTGCAGGTATTGGCGTTTCTAAATCAGCACCGTTTGGAAAATCACAAGACATGGTCCCTGGTCGTAGTACCTACGTCATTATGTTTTAATTGGGAAAATGAGTCCAAGAAATTTACTCCTGATCTTGAAGTTGAAGTTTTTACTGCAGCGAAAAAAAAGCAGATCCAAGAGCAAATTAAAAAAGATGGCGCAAGCAAACATAAGATACTCATAGTTACCTACGGGCTTCTTATAGAACATGAAGACTTCTTTGCAGAACATCTTTGGGATATTGCAGTTTTTGATGAAGCACAGAATTTAAAAAATCTTTCATCCCGCAGAACGTCGTCGGCGCGCAGCTTAAAGGCTAAGTTTAAATTGGCTTTATCAGGTACGCCGCTTGAAAATAATTATTTAGATTTCTTCTCGTTAGCCGATTTAGTTTTACCTGGCGCCATAGGTTCATATAAATCTTTTAATGAAGTTTTTGGTATTGGAAAAACCATAGAAAGTGAAGACTTATCGTTATTGAAACAGAAAATGAAGCCGATTGTTTTAAGACGAACTAAATCGGCAGTTAGTTTAGATTTGCCGACTAAATCAGAAGAGTCCTACCACTTAGACTTTACTCCTGAACAAATGGAAATATACAAAAAATTGGCGTTATCCCACAACGATCAAGTTTCTCAGTTGATACGGGATAACGGAGCAGCTGGCTCTCAGATTGCCATGCTTACAGCACTCTTAAGATTAAGACAGGTGTGTTCAGATCCAAACGGAGTTCCTAATATTAAATTTAACGAGATTCCGCCGAAGCTAGGGTATATCGTTGATTGTATCAACGAGCATATGGAAAATGGTCGAAGCGTATTGGTCTTTACTCAGTTTTTAGCGACTTTAGAAAGTCTTTCTAACTTGTTCATTAAAAATAATATTCCGTTCTCGACCATTCACGGAGCCGTGAGCAGCAAGAACAGAAGTATTGTATTAGATCAGTTTCAAAATTCTCCACAGCCGCAAGTGCTGCTAATGACATTAAAAACTGGTGGTGTGGGGTTGAATTTAACGAAAGCCTCAGTCGTTTATCACATCGAACCTTGGTGGAATCCCGCTGTAGAAAATCAAGCAACTGATCGGGTACATAGACTTGGACAAAAAAATAATATCAACGTTTATCGTCTTATCATGAAGGACTCCGTAGAAGAGAAAATCGAAATGCTTAAGCTACGTAAAAAATCATATTTCGATTCACTATTCTCTAATGAAGAGGCCGCATCCGCAGCTGTTACGCAAAGTGAACACAGCTTAAATTATTTATCATCGGATGATTTCAAGTTTTTATTAGGAGTTTAGGTACCAGTTCCCTTTTTGTACTGCATCGCAGTACAAAAAGGGAACTGGTACCTACTAAAAACCGCCGATTTGGATGCTCAGAGCATTAACTACTTTTTCGTCAGAAAAATCTTCAGATAAGGGAAAGTAAACCCCGTAGATAAAATTAAGAGGAAGTATATACCCTAATGTCGTGCTTAAGCGAAGTTCAGCTCCTGCGCTGTATATATTTTGAGACCATTTCAAAGCCTGGTAGTCATTAATTTTTGTAGAATATCCAAAACCTTTTGTCGACAACGCATCCGCGACCACGCCTGCAGTTAAATATTTAAAAAATAATGGCGTAGTGTCGCCACCATTAGAAATGTCTACTAAGGGAAAACGGTATTCTAAGTTCACGGTCGCCATTTGGTTACCTAAAAATTGTCCTGCTTGATAGCCTCGAATTAAAAATAAGGGCAAAGCTTCCGGCTCGACAGGCAAGCTGAGATTGCTGGTTCCGAAACGTATAGCCATATCTTCGAATGTGTAGAGTCCATCAAGTTTAACCATCAGTGTGTGATTTTTGGGAAGAAAAAGATGATTATAGCTGGTTAAACTCATCAAAGCTTGAGAATAACTGCCATAGCGTGAATTAGGTTGTTCGTTTTGATCCGCTAATGCTTGATAGCGACCAACCACACTGTAACCAGTCATAGGAAAATAGTGATGTGGTCGCTGCTTAATACTGCTGTAAAGCATTTGGATATATCCACCCCAATGACTGGTGCTAATAAACGAATCATCAGTTTTATTAATTGATGTTCCAATGGTAAATACAAAATTTTCACTAAGACTAAAAGTGTCCGGCATAATAGAGAATGAGTACGAATTTTTTCTGACATAACTATCAAGAGATATAAGTTGTTGTGTCTGGTACGCGCTCAAGTTCCAATCCCATGAAAGCTGTGAGTTTAAGTAATTAAAAGCATACCCTGCTTTTCTGCTAAACGAGTCATAATTTATCTGCGCTTCGTAGGTATGTAATCCGATAGGATCGCGGGCAGATGTCATCGCCTGGTAAAGTAGTCCGGTGCCAGTAATGTTATTTGAAATGAAAGGAATCCAATACCGTGGATACAAGTAGGGCCATGGTGAATAATCGACTGAAGTTGCTGTAGCATCGGCCACTTCATCAGTCTTTATTTGATAGCGATCTAAAATTTCATTTTTAATTTTCGGCAAAATAGTGCCCGCAGGCAAGAATTCAGATTTTGAAACGTAGGGACCATTTTCTCCGATTACTGTTGAGTATACAATTTCGTTTTTGGTGTCTATATCAAAATTAAGAGCCCCGGTCATAAGATGAGTCAGCGGTTGAATATCTTTAAGTTGGCCTTTGCTAACTCGAGCTTGATAAATATTCAGTACTTCATTTTCTGTCGAGATAAAATAAAGAATAGGATCTTTGTATTTAAGAAAACGGATTTGTGTTGGGGCTATGATTTTTTGACTGATTAAAGTGTCTAAGTTTAAAATATGAAGGTGCTGATTTCCGGTCTCGTCGCGAAGCGTGTAAAGGACTTGGTTATCGCCTTTAAAGGTGTATGAGTTAATGCGTGATTTCGGCGTTCCCGCCAGTAGAGAAGTAATTTTTTTTGACGCTATGTCTATGGATTTGAGCTCAGTTAGGCCATTGCCAGTGTGAGTAAATAGGACTTTATTGCCGTCAGGAGAATAAATAGGATCACGAGCTCGCTCTTTAAAAGTAAGTCGCTCGGATTTTCCTTGGCTGAGATCGTAAATGTAAAGATCCGAAAAATTTTGTTTTAAATTCACTTGATGGGTTTTGTTATAGATTATTTTTGCATCAATAGGATGAAAATCAAAAGAGCCTAAATCATTGGTGGGAAGTTTTTTAAATTCTAATAACACATTATCTTTATAAAACTGTATTTGAGTGTCCATGTCAGTCGTCGCAATTAGACCCACGATATCATGAGCATCGCTGTATTTTACAAATCGAGACTGAATTAAATCTGCATTGAGAGGCACGACTTGAGATAGGGGAACTTTGGAAAGTTCTTTTATCTGCTGCTGACTATTTTTACTATAGGCCTCTAAGGTGCGATTATAAATGTCAGTGTAATTTGCACCTAATGTTTTTTTAACCGGGGCGTTGATAAAATAAGGCCAGCGATGGGACTGGTCTAAAACGATATCGCCGATGGTCTGTGGCTTATTTTGTAAGTTTCCTTCGTAGGCTATTTGACTCATCAGCATGGAGCCAAAAAAATAGCGGCGATTACCATAAGGCCAAGTAATTAAATCCTCATTAGCCTCCGCCAATGTGAAATCTTTGAGCTTATTTTTTGTAACATAAGATCTGATTTGCGCATCTTGTAAATAAGAGCGTGTGCGGCCCCGCGGAGAGAACTGAGTCTCCATTTCTACAGCCATGCCTTCTTTCCACCAGCCAGGCATTAGTAAATGTGGGGAAATAACTGACCCAAATAGTGCACGAGCTATTTTGTAGGTGGTTGCTGAGTAAGGATAAAGTTGAGCGACATGCACTAACTCATGGGTAAAAAGCTCTTTTCCCCATTCACTGGCTTCGGATAAACCGCCTTGTTGACCGACCTGCACAGGGAAGGCAAAAATTAAAGGGTATGGAAATACGGTGGCATTTCCATTTGAGTCGTCCGTGTTATCCGCTAAGACGACCGTTATGACTTCAGGCAATGTGGAAAAAACTGTGCTTAAATTACTGTATGCGATTTCTGCAATTTCAGCATAGTACCGACCTAGGTCTTGCTGGTTTTTATCGTGAATTATTCGAAAATGACGTGTATTTGTTTGCATCCATTCTGTCGAGACAGGCCCTACTCGGGAAGCTTGAGTTGGGACAGAATTCCCTATAAAAATCATAAAAAAAGAAAAAACTAAACATAAATATCTTGGATACGCCATGATTGATTGTTGACTGCTATTCAATATTTGACAAGACTTTACAAGTACTGGATCTCGGTCTACAGTAACAAAACATAACTAATCTAGTAATTTACGGAGGAAAGCATCAATGAATCAATTTAAAAAAATCGCTACCATGTCTCTAGTTTTAACCATGGTTATTGCATCGGCATCGGGCTGTTCACTTTTTAGAAAAAAGTCTGCCACCTCGGATGACGGTTCAATCAGAACAGAGACTACCGCTGATGGTGGTTCCGAGCAAATTGATGGTTCTCCAATGAATTTCGGAGCGCAAGGAAGTGATTCAGGGTCTATCGAAGGTTTAAGTACAGTGTTTTTTGAATATGATAAAGCCAGCCTAACTGGCGGCGAAAGAGCAAAGCTAGAGAGCAATGTAGCTTGGATGAAACGAAATTCAGGCGTTACAATGACAATCGAGGGTCACTGTGATCAACGCGGATCTAATGAGTATAACTTATCATTAGGCGAGCGTCGTGCTAATGCCGTTAGACAAATGATGATTCAAATGGGCATTCGTGCAGATCGCCTTAGTACAGTAAGCTTCGGTGAAGAAAAACCTTTATCTGCAGGCGATTCTGAGTCAGCAATGGCAAGGAACCGTCGTGCTAATTTTGTTCCTAATTAACAGAGGAAATGTTGAAGAATATATTCGGGCGCAGTTTTCTAGGTCTAATTGTATTAGTTAGCTTATTGACTATCCAGGGCTGTGTTACGGCCCCGGCTCCTAACGATGAATATATTTATGCAAAAATAGCTATCGACTACGCTCGCACAGTTCAGTCTGTTAAGTATTCGCCAGGCTACTGGCACCAAGCGGAAGAATTTTTTAGACAAGCGCGCATTTTATATGCTGAACGAGAGTATACAGATGCTCGCGATCTTTTTATAAAAGCACGTGTGGCCGCCGAAAGAGCTGAAAACTCAACACGCTTATTAAGACATAAAAATGGGGATATTCTATGAAGTTAGTTCAAAGTTTTTTGGTCATAATTGCCGTAGTCGTTTTTTCTGGATGTTTAAAGACTCGTTCGGAAGTAAGTCCGACAGAGCAATCTTATATAGCTCGCAAAAAACAACAGCAGGAAAGCCAACGAATTGATTCAACCAGCACTGAAGTAATTACTGATCCTCAGGAAACGATAAGAGCATTAAATGGTCGAATTGAAGTGTTAGAAAATCAGGTTAACATTCTTCAGGCACAAAAAGAAAATAGCCTAGCAGCAACCGCCGCAGATGCGCAAAAAATTGCGACTTTGCAAGAAGCTTTAGCTAGAATGGAAACACAAATACAAAAATTAGAGACAGAAAAACAATTAGCTAAAACATCAGACGAAAATTTAAAACAAAATGAACTGGTGAATACTCCGTCCATTAAGGGAAAACGCACATCCTACGATATCGCTGAAGAACTTTTTGGTAAAAAAGAATGGAAGCGTGCCATTTTAAGTTATCAAAAATTTGCAGAAGAATTTCCTAAGTCTAAATTAGTACCTGATGCTAAATACAAGACGGGAGTTGCTTTTCAAGAATTAGGCTTGAAAGATGAGGCACTTGCTTTTTACGAAGAAGTATCCGTTCAGTATCCACAAACTTTGGCTGGAAAAAAATCAAAAATACGTATATCAAATTTGAATAAACCAGCTGGCAAGTCTAAGAAAAAGTGATCAAAAAAATTATTTCTGTTGAAACCAGCTGTGATGATACTTCGGTAGCGATCGTAGATAATGAGGGGTTTGTCATAGAACAGATGACAGCCAGTCAAGATCTTGAGCATACTCCCTATGGTGGTATTGTGCCTGAAATTGCTAGTCGAAATCATTCAATAGCACTTTTGCCTTTAATAGAAAGCTTGCTTAAGAAAGCCGGATTAACTTTGAAAGATATTGATGGCTTTGCAGTTACTAACCGTCCGGGCCTCATCGGATCATTAATTGTCGGACTTATGACCATTAAAGCAATGGCTGAATCCTTAAAAAAGCCTTTTATAGGGGTGAATCACTTAGAGGGCCATCTTCTTGCACCATTTCTAAAAGACAACAGCTATGCTCCGCCGATGGGTTTTGATTATCCATATATAGCCTTGGCTGTTAGTGGCGGTCACAGCAGTTTGTATTGGGTTAAGGGGTTTTCTGATTATACGATTATTGGCACCACCAAGGACGATGCTGCAGGCGAAGCTTTTGATAAATTCGCGAAGATGATTGATTTGGGCTACCCTGGAGGCGTGCAAGTAGATCGCTTGGCGCAAATGGGAAATCCACAAAAATATTCATTTCCTCGAAGTCTTATTCTAGATAAAAATTTGATGATGAGTTTTAGCGGGCTCAAATCCGCGGCTCATCGTTTAATCCAAACACTAGATCCACAGATTTTAGAAAAAGAGAAATCTGATCTTTGCGCAAGTTTTCAAGAAGCCATTGTGGATGTATTGATTCATAAACTGACCTATGCCGCCGAAATCTACCAGACTAAAAAAATTGTCATTACTGGCGGTGTAAGTGCTAATTCGCGTCTGCGCACTAAGACTGAGGAACTAAAGGCTAAAGGGTACTCTGTGGTCATACCGCCATTACGATACTGCACTGACAATGCAGCGATGATTGGATACACAGGAATTTTATATTTAAATAAAGGGATTAACTCTGAAATCAATATAGGTCCTTCTTCTCAGTCGACAGAAAATGATTTTAAAATTTCTTTATACCAAGAGGGCGAGACTTAAGTGGAATCGGCCAAGGATCGATTACAAAAGCGTGCAAATGAGCTTCAGCATGAGGCTCGAAAATCCTTGGGACAAAACTTTCTAGTTTCAGATCATGTAATAAACAAAATATTGGAAGCTACTCAGGCGTGTTTAGCTGAAGTTGAAAAAAAATCGCTAATCGAAATAGGCCCAGGTCTTGGTGCTATTACAGATTTACTATTAAAACTGGAAACTCATTATCAGGCTATCGAACTCGATTACAATTTGTTTAGTTATTGGAAGAATCAAAATGTTTCCATCATACATGCCGACGCTCTTCAGGCTGACTGGAGTGATATTGATGCTGAGTTATTGGTAAGCAATCTTCCCTATCAAATTTCATCATCTATAGTCATTGAAAAAAGTGTCTACCCTTACACATTAAAATTTATGGTGTTAATGTTTCAAAAAGAAGTCGCCCAAAGAATTAGGGCTGCTTGTAAAACTGAAAACTATGGGATGCTAAGTGTCGTGTCACAAGAATTTTGGGCTATTGAAACAGTTTGCGATGCGGGTCCCCGGGATTTTTCTCCACCACCGAAAGTGGCTAGTCGAGTGTTAAAATTTTCTCGAAAAGAGTCTGCAATTAAGAATAGAAAAAAATATCTTCAGTTTGTTAAAAGCTGTTTTCAACAACGTCGTCGGATTTTAAAATCTAACTTGCCTAGCGTGCATGCTGAGCAGGTGACACAATGGCTGGTCGGTGAGAAGCTGTCGGAGAAGGCTCGGGCTGAAGAACTAACTCCAGATCAATTTAAAAAGCTTTATTTCCACCTGAATCCTTCAGAAAACACATAAAACTAATGTCTTTTAGATAAAAAAGTGGAAATATAGGCTTGTGAAAACCGCAGGTAATATACTGATTATTCAAGACAACAAGCAGGCCCGTTTCGATTATCATATTCTTGAAACATTTGAGGCTGGGCTTGTGCTTACAGGTAGTGAAGTTAAATCTATACGCTTAAAGCAAATTCAGTTTAAGGACTCTTATATTGCGTTTAAAGGTAAAGAAGCCTTTTTGCAAAATGCACATATCGCTGAATATAAGGCCAGCAGTTATAATAACCACACGCCGGAAAGACTGCGAAAGTTATTGTTGAATCAGTTGGAGCTTAAAAAGATTTTTGGAGCTTTAAGCGAAAAGGGATTAACGTGTGTGCCTTTAAAAATTTACTTTAAAAATGGCATGGTTAAGCTAGAAATAGCCTTGGTCAAAGGTAAAAAACTGCACGACAAGCGAGAGAGCATCAAAAAGCGGGAAGTTGATCAACAATTACGTCGCGCTAAGCAGTATTAGATTCTCAATATGATACAGTACTTCGGTCTTAAGTTTTAATTTAAGTAAGCCGATAGACTTTTATATGAATCGTAACCAAATTTTATTTATAGTCATGCCTTTCTTCTTGATATTTGGTTATCAGAATTGTCAAAGACCGCCAGCGGGCGAGAGTGGGTATACTGATTTTATTGATCCACGATTTTCAGGTGACACATTAAAAGTTCAAGTCATAGATCTTAGCAATGAAGTTCTTGATGCCTTACAAGTAAAATCTAGAGAAGTCTCACAGGTTATACACGCTGGTAAAAGCATCTCTGTCATTAAAGACATTATTTATGATTTTGATATCAAGACTGGGGAACTTTTTGTTGTCGACGAGCAAGCGGGCACAAGTCAGCGCTATTGTTTAACTCAAGCTTTAAAAGATGAATTGATTCAGCTGTTGCAAGTATCGAGCGTTTGTAAGCACGGAGTTAGATCCAATGAGGGTCAAGTTTGTGCCCAAGTCATGGTACCAGGCTTTGCCAATTTAATGACGACTCGAGATCAGTTTAGATTGGGTTCGTCAACTGATAGCTGTGGTTCTAATTTAATTGAGCTGTGTGGTGGAGATGATATCCTAAAAACTTGGTTCAGTAATTTTAAACCACGCCTACCTGAACTAAGTTGCCAATAATTTATTGCAGTGAAAACTTTTTAGCCAAATAATCAGTAGCTTCGTTCAGTTTAGAGCGATCAGGAATAGAGCCTTGAGCAAAGTCTGGGCGCCCTCCACCTTTACCGCCAAAAATTTGAGAAAACTCTTTAAGCAAGGCTCCCGCTTGATACTGTCCTATTAAATCTTTAGAGACAGAAATAATTACGGGATGAGACTGCTCTCCTTTACCCAAAATGACGGTAATTCCACTTTGGATTTTATTTTTAAGTTGATCAGAAATCTGCGATAAGACATCGCGGTCATCGATTCCCAAATCCACAAAAATGTATTTAGCTGTTCCAGTTGTTGTCGTAATATTTTTGGCTGTTTTTAAAATATCATCGATATTGATCTGGTTGGATTGAATTTTTTTGATGTCTTTTTGTAAAGATTTAATTTCTTCTTTTTTATCTTCAATCCATGTGGACAAAGATCCGCTTGGCGTAACGCCTGCGGCGTGTTTTGCTTCCAGGACTTCATGGGTGTTTTTAAAAAAGTATTTAATTGCGCTATCACCGGTTATGGCCTCAATACGCCGAACACCAGAACTTACTCCTGATTCGGAAGTAATTTTAAAAGCTCTAATTTCTGCCGTATTACTGACATGTGTACCGCCACACAGCTCACATGAAAAATCTGATACGGTCAGCACCCGAACCTGATCGCCGTACTTTTCTCCAAACAAGGCCATAGCGCCCTGGGAAAGTGCATTTTTGTGACTCATGACTTCAGCTTTTACAGGAATCGCTTTAGATATTTCTTCATTAACTAAGTCTTCGATTTTTCTTACTTCCTCAGAGCTTAAGGCCTTGTTATGGGTGAAATCAAAACGAGTTTTGTCTTCATCGACTAAAGATCCTGCTTGAGTGACATGAGTTCCTAAAACTTTTCTTAAAGCAGCATGCATCAGATGGGTTGCGGTATGATTACTTGTGATTTGCCGACGACTTTTCGTTTCTACAAAAGTCTGAACCGTATCTTTGATATTGAATTCGCCTTTTGTGATTTCAACTTGATGCAAAAACACAGAACCTTGCTTAATGCAGTCATGAACTACAGCTTCAGCAGAGCTGTCTTTAGTCATTTTTCCCTGATCCCCAATTTGCCCGCCGCCCTCAGCATAAAAAGGGGTTTGATCTAAAATAATATAACCAGTTTCGCCCGCTTTTAAAGTAGTGACCTCTTTTGATCCGTTGGATAAGCCTATTACTTTGCCTGGACTGCTCAGCGTTTCGTAACCTAAAAATTTGGTTTCATGCGTTGAGTATTTTTGTCCAAGTTCAATCACATGTTTTTCATCAGATTGTAAAGATTTTCCTTTCCACGATGACTTAGCTTTTTGCTTTGAATCAGCCATAATCTTTTCAAAAGCGGATTCATCAACAGTAAGGCCCTCTTCAGCAGCGATAAGGCTAGTTAAGTCTACGGGAAATCCGTAGGTGTCATACAGTTTAAATGCGATATCACCAGAAATATTTTTTTGATTTTTCGACTTTAGTTTTTTAATTTCGTCTTGAATAATATGAGTTCCATTGTCCAGAGTTTGAAGGAAGCGTGTTTCTTCATCTTTAATCGTAGAAATAATATGACTGCGTCGAACATCTAGCTCGGGGAAAAAGTCGCTCATTTGGGAAACTAAAATTTCACTCATCGGCGCTAGAAAAGAGGATTGTGTCGAAAGTTTGCGTCCGTAACGTATCGCTCGGCGCATAATTCGTCGCAAAACGTAACCACGGCCTTCATTCGAAGGCAGCGCCCCATCGGCAATTAAAAATGAAACTGAGCGGCAATGGTCCGCCAGTACTCGCATGGCAGAAACTTTTTCAAATATTTTTTTATTCGTTCTTAAGATTTCTGGGTCTGTCACGTATTCGGCTTTTGCAATTTCAGAGGCTTTACTAATCACCGCAGAAAAAAGTTCAGTGTCGTAGTTCGAGTATTTTCCCTGAAGCACAGCAACCAATCGCTCAAAGCCCATGCCAGTGTCTACCGAAGGCTTCGGCAATGGTTTTAAATTACCCGGACTGACCTCGTCGAACTGCATGAAAACTTGATTCCAGATTTCGACGAAGCGATCTTCACCGGCAGCTATTCCTTTAAAAGGATCTTTTTCTTTGCCAGCCTTTTCGCCGTGGTCATAAAAAATTTCAGTACAGGGCCCGCAGGGTCCAACATCGCCCATGCGCCAAAAGTTGTCCTTATCAAAGCGAAAAATACGCTCTTTAGGAACGCCTTCTTGTTTATGCCAGATATCTGCAGCTTCATCATCAGTAAGATGACAAGTAACGTATAATTTGTCTTTAGGTATTTGAAAATCTTTGGTGAGCAGTTCCCATGCAAAATGAATAGCGTCTTTCTTGAAATAGTCACCGAAAGAAAAATTTCCGAGCATTTCAAAAAAAGTATGATGTCTGGCTGTAAAGCCCACATTGTCTAAATCATTGTGTTTCCCACCAGCACGTACACATTTCTGAGAAGTGACGGCGCGGGTGTAGTCTCGTTTTTCTAAACCAAGAAACAAATTCTTAAACTGATTCATTCCTGCATTGGCAAAAAGTAAAGTAGGGTCATTTTCGGGGATAAGGCTGGAGCTTCCTACATGGATGTGACCTTGTTTTTTAAAGTAGTCTATAAAAGAATTTCTGATATCTGCACTTTTCATCGTCATGGTCATTCCTTGTGTTGCCTAGGTTTTAAAATAAGCTTTCACAGCTTTTTGAATCACTGATGAGCTAAAGCCTTTGCTCAAAAGAAAACGCATCGTTTTTGCTTTTTGCTTTTGAAACTCTTTAAAATCTAAGCCTTTTAATATATCACTTTTAAAGCGGCTTTCAAGCGCTCTTAGCGCAATTTCTAGCTCGACGTCTGCATTTAAGCGCACCGGCTTTAGGCCAAGCTGTTGAAGCTTTAAATTGAGTGCATTTTGTCCTTTTTTACGAACGGACATGGCGCGGGTAACTTGATCTTGCAGTTTCTCTTCGCTAGGAATCCAGCTTTGCTCTTCAGCCCACGCCAGAGCGGCTTTTAAAGTATCAGGCTCTGCACGTCTTTTTAACTTATTTTGAATTTCTCGAGCAGAATGATCGCGTCGAGCCATCAAATCCATAATTTTACGCTTAGTTTGCTGCAGTGTCAGAGGCGGCAAACTTTTAATAACATCTAATCTTGTACGACGCGGTGGGGACATGGATTTAATATATTCATGTTTCGTTGTTTCCGCAATATATTAGCGTACTGAGTGGGGAAGAAAATATGAGTGGAGTAGCTCCAAATTTTTTAAAGCAGATTATTGAAAAAGATATTAAAGAAAATACTCATCAAGGAAAAGTGATTACTCGGTTTCCTCCTGAGCCTAACGGGTATCTCCATTTAGGGCATGCTAAGGCCATCTGTTTGAATTTTGGCTTGGCTGCTGACTACAGCGGGCGCTGTCATTTGCGTTTTGATGACACTAATCCAGAGACCGAAGATGTCGAATACGTTGAGTCCATTAAAAATGACATCAAATGGCTGGGTTTTGATTGGAAAAATCATTTGTATTTTGCATCGGATTATTTTCAACAACTTTATGATTGGGCCGTAGAATTAATTAAGGCGGATAAGGCCTACGTGTGCAGCCTTAGTGAGGAAGACTTGCGGAAGTACCGTGGCGATTTTAATACACCGGGAAAAAACAGTCCTTATCGCAATCGCAGTGTTGAAGAAAACTTAGACTTATTTGCGCGCATGAGAAAAGGTGAGTTTGGGGAAGGCTCCCATGTTTTACGAGCTAAAATAGACATGAGCTCGCCCAATATGAATATGCGTGATCCACTCCTTTACCGTATTCGTAAAGCTAAACATCATCGCACGGGTGATGCGTGGTGTATTTATCCTATGTATGACTTTGCGCATCCGCTGTCGGATGCTATTGAGCATATTACTCACTCAGTTTGTACGTTGGAATTTCAGGATCACCGTCCTTTTTACGACTGGTGTATAGAAAACGTTAAAACACCGGCACAGCCGCGTCAGTATGAGTTTGCCCGGTTGAATATGACTTATTTGGTGATGAGTAAGCGTAAACTTTTACAATTGGTCAAAGAGGGATTAGTTTTTGGCTGGGATGATCCGCGTATGCCGACTATTTCAGGAATGCGTCGCCGCGGTTATACTCCGGAGGCATTGAGGAGTTTTGCCCATCGTATAGGAGTCTCCAAGGCGGAGAGTTTGCTCGATTTTGATATATTAGAAAATGCAGTTCGTGATGATTTAGATGAACGTTCACATAGAGCTATGGCCGTTTTAAATCCCATCAAGGTGACTATTCAAAATTTGCCAGCAGACCACAAAGAAGAATTAGAAACATCCGTCCATCCTAAGAAGCCTGAACTCGGAAAAAGGAAACTATTTTTTACCAAGGAAATTTTTATTGATGATGCTGATTTTAAAGAAAATCCAGAGGCTGACTTTTTTCGCTTAGCTCCGGGTAAAGAAGTACGACTAAGAAATGCTTACGTTATTAAGTGTAATGAAATCGTAAAAGATATTTCGGGAAAAATCACTGAACTTAAATGTGATTATTTACCAGAGACTAAAGCGGGTAAACCCACAGCAGATGGTCGGAAAATTAAAGGTATAGTGCATTGGGTTTCTGCCACAGAATGCGTTGATGCAGAAGTTCGACTGTATGATCGTCTTTTTGCGGTGGCGCACCCGGAAGATGTTCCTGAAGGTAAAGATTGGAAAGGTAATTTAAATGCCAATTCATTGAAAGTAATCACAAATGCAAAACTTGAAAAAAGTTTGATGGATGCGCGGACTGGAAATCGATACCAATTTGAGCGCGTAGGATATTTTTGTTTAGACGAAAAAGACTCTACGCCTGGCCGAATGGTTTTCAATATGGTTGTTAATTTAGCCGGTGGACATTAAGTGAAGAAGTTTCTAATTCTTATAGCCACACTTTTTAATATCGGTAAATTTCCCAAAGCGCCAGGTACTGTTGGTACCTTGGCAACGATTCCATTGTTTTTACTTTTGTCTCAGTTGCCATCAATAGCATATATGGGCATTGTGCTGGTTATTGCTATCGTCGGCATCATAGCGTCCCAAGCTTATCAAGATGAAACCGGCGATCACGATCGGTCGGAAATCGTTATTGATGAAGTGGCCGGATTTCTTATTACTATGGCTCTTGTCCCTATTCACTGGAAGTCCATTGCCCTGGGTTTTATTTTATTTCGATTTTTAGATATTTTAAAACCGGGACCTATCGGTTGGTTAGATAAAAATCTTAAAGGCGGGGCCGGAGTCATGGCCGATGATATCGTTGCCGGTATCATCGGTAATATAATCATTCTTACATTCTTACATTATTATCCAGGTTTTATTTAAGTACATCCAAGATGTTTACATTCGGTGGAGTCTCTACTCCAATACCAGGTTTTCCTGCAGCTAATTGCTCTAAAGTTAAGTCCATTCTAAGATCATATTTTCTTTCAATTTGGTTTCTTAATCTTCTTTCAGCATTATACCATGCGCGCTTGTTGGCATTATCTTTACATGTTGCTAGCTCTTCACTTGATTTAGCACCCCAACGAAGCTCAGAACAATGGTAGGGGTCAAAGCTTAAATCAAAAAGGCGCTCGCGAACTTGGTCTAATGTCAGCTTCATAATTTGACCGTTTGATTTTGCATAAGTAATTTGACAAGCATTTGAGACCGCCAAATAAGCGTTTCTCATATCACGCCTAATGTCTGTTCCTTTGTAGTCAACCTTAGGGTCTCCGACGCTATGTCTTTGAATAAGATCCGCAGCTGATTCTCTTAATTCTACAAAAGAAGTCTTTAGTCGCGCATCTCGAGAAGGGGTTGAGTATTCTTCCCATTCGCCGCTGGTTCCATAAATATTTTCAGGCAGTTTTGCTGGATGAGGTTTGTTTTGGATACCAACTTTTAAGGCCGCATTCACAGCGTCAACACGATCTAAGGTTGTTTGGCAAATATCTTCAGCTAAACTTTTTATCTCGTTGACCGGATTTAAAATCAGTTTGCCAGTTGATAACATATTACGTACATATTCATAGTATTCATACTTAACACCACCTATGATGAATGGGCCCTTGCTCCAGTCAGTACGAGGTGTGCGATCTGTTCCAAAAAATTGAACGATATCAAAATGTTTTAAATCTTTATTTTTAGCGGGAACAATCTTACCGCCGATATATGATCCTGCATTGGAATCATATGTTGCTCCGACTAATCTTATTGGTCTAAAGTTTTTAAAGCCCGCGCCTTGAGCTGGATGACTTCGTACAAACTTAGTTCCATACATTCCAGAAGTTAAACTGTTATCTGGATGAGCATCAATAAAATAAACTTTACCATCGCTAGTTACTTTGTAGACAATAGCTACGTGTCCGTTGGGATCATAGATAATTGTTCCTGGGCGAATAGCCTCGCGATTGATATCAACAGGATAGTAATCAGTAAATAAATTATCGCTATCATTGTTGTCATAATTAAATCGAAAAGTTGCTGAATAAACCGCATTGGGTACAGTACTAGTTAAAGTCGGTATGGCCTTCACAAAATTTACACCAGAGGAACTTTTTGTAGGAATAAAATTTAATCGCGAAGTAACTATGTTTCCGCGCGAATTATAACGTAAATTAGACCCTGTCGATCCCGGTGCCGCTTTAATGCCGTTTGCTACTGAAAACGGGAGGCCGTTTTTCCACGCAAAATATCCGCGCATTACGTAAGATAATTTGGCACAATCGGCATGAACTCTTATAGGTGTAGTGTCGGAACTTAGATATGGATTGTTTTTGTGTTTCAAGCATGATTGCAAAGAATTACATTCCCGCTTTTCTACCGCCTGACCAATTTTTGCAATAAACTCGGAAAAAGCCTTCTCGTCAGCTTCAGTCCACTCAGTCTTTTTGATTTTCCAATCGTTAGAATTAGCCACAGCAGCTATAGCCACGGCATTTACAATACTAATAGTTACAATTAGTTTCATGAGCATAAAACTTCCTTTTTAAACGTTACAGGGCTACCCGGGCCTATACTGCAATATTGTCTGCCACTCTGAATTCATATGGGAAGCGATATATGTCACTCTTGATAAAACTTACTGTACAGAATCTTTACAGGGGAAAATTTTTGTCATTTTTGATAGATTGCGGGAAGTTTCTAAGGGGTAGGGAGTAAATATGGGGAATTCAAAAAACAAAGTATCATTAGGAGTGCTGATATTCAGCATGGCTTTTTCGAGCTGTAGTCCACAGATCAGTCAGTCTGATTCATCAGATGGTAAAACGGCTAACCAGTTGTTTAACGAAGCCGTGGAAGCTGCTCAAGAGCAACAGGCAAAACAGCATGCGGGTGATATTAACAACTACTTTTTAAGTTTAGATTCGTGGGATAAACTAGCACCAGCAAGGGCTGATGAAAATAAGCTGAAATCCACTAAATCCACAATAGTTGCGGCTTCACAGGGCGCCGCCCCTCAGACATGTACAGTTGAAGAATACGATCTGGTTAAAACACCTGAAAAAATCGTTATGCAAAACCCAGCGGTAGAGATTCTTTACCCAGGGGCTTTAATTCAAGGCGAAGGCTACTTACAAGGACCAGGCGGCGTTCGCGAACTTCCCATACGTCAGCGGGCGGCAATGTCAATCGTTTCAGATTTAACAACTGAAGAAAGCGCAGTGCGAATTGAAAATATAAATTACGCCAATTATCAACAGGCTTATGCACAGTTAATTCAAGGTGCCATGGCTCGCGGAGCAAAAGTCCGCGGTAATATTCTTTTTAATCAAGTCGAAGTGCAAAGATCTGAGCAAGCAGCTTTAGATCTAGGATTTTCTGTTAAATACTTAGGGAACAGCCTTAATGGTGAGTTACATACAAAAACCAATAGCAATGAGAATACTTTTATGGTGGTTTTTGAGCAGCGTGCTTTTACCATCAGCGCTGTGGCTCCTTCGTCGCCAGCTGGATTCTTTTCTGCGGACTTAAGAGTTGACGATTTAAAAGTCCAAGAAAGCTTTGGCAAACTAGGTGTTAAAAATCCACCTCTGTATGTATCTAACGTAAGCTACGGCCGTATCTTAATGTTTACTGTGACGTCTAAGGCCAGTAAATCAGAGATTCAAGGTGCTTTGAATGCAGTCGCAAAAAAAGTTGGTCAAGGTGGCGAGGTTGACATAAAAGCGGAGCAACAAAAAATTCTTAACGAAGCCACTATTCGAATTTTATCAATCGGCGGAGATTCATCTCAGGCTATCGATTTAATTAAAAGTGGCAATGTTAAAGATTACTTTACTACAACACCAAGTTTGGACGCTTATGTGCCGCTGTCATATACATTTAGAAATGTACGCGACAACAGTTTGGCTAAGGTAGCAGAGGCGACGAGTTACAGTAAAGTCGAGTGTACTCCACGCCCAGCTAAGGCCTTTAAAGTACGAATTGCTTTAGAATCATTAAAAGTAAAGCGTGGCATGAATATAGGAAAAGCGTTTTTGTATGGAACTATAAGTTTGAATAATCAGACGATTTGGAATCACACGCGCTCACAGTACGTAACTGTCGGTAAATCTGCAGAGACAACTGCTGCTGAAAAAGCTAGTGATACTCTGAAGGAAAATATCTTTAATCCAAACAAGCATATGGTAGAAGTTATTCTACCGATTAAGTCACAACCAAACAAAGGTGTTTTATTAACAGCTAACTTATATGATAATGGAAGTCCGGCATTAAATCTTCCGACTCACTTGGTGATATCAGAAAAGTTTGCTCAAGTTGCTGAACATATTGGCTTAACAACTGGCGGTGATATCTTAGCGGATGGCGTTTATGCTATAAAAAATAATAATGTAGATATCTTTTACTCAGTAAAAAAATTAGAGCCGATCTATGATACTGATGCTGGAGGCAGTTGGTAGTTGATAAGCCAACTACTTCTGACTTTTATTTAGTTCTTTGTAAAAAAGTTTTTTAGTTACGCGCTTCGGCTCTCTTTTTAAAGGACGGTTAGGGGCGCGCTTCTTTTTAAACTCTGTCGCTTTCCCAGATTCTTCTTTGGCGCCTGCTGACTTCACGTACTTCTCACTGGGAAGATCTTGCATAAATATACGATCTACCGCGCCTTCATTAAGATAGACAAACGCACCACGCTCTAAAGTACCTAGACGCAGTTTTCCAATGGCCACACGTTGAAGCTTAATAACATCATAACCAATTTTTTTAAACATCTCACGAACTTGGTGATTTTTACCCTCAGTGATAACGATTTTATACCAATCGAACTTGTCTGAAACTTTTTGATCACGATCCTTAGAAACTTTGATCTTCTCGACCAGCTTGGCTTTTACTTTTCCACCGCCTGGAATAGAAACGCCACGATATAATTTTTGAATTTGATCAGGTCTTGGTTGGCCAGAAAGTTTTACGTGATAGGTTTTAGTTACCTCAGTTTTTGGATGCATGACTTTGTTTGCAAAATCACCATCGTTAGTCATAATGATTAAACCTTCGCTGTCCCAGTCTAAACGACCAATGGGAAACACGCGCCCTGGAACATCTCCCATGTAGTCAGCCACAGTAACTCGTCCTAAAGGGTCTGTCATTGAAGTGATTACGTTTTTCGGTTTATGAAACATGATATATAAATTTTGATTCTTAGATCTTAAAGCTACGCCATCAACTGTAATTTTATCAACATGGGGATTAACTTTAATTCCTAACTCGTAAACTTTTTTTCCATTAACAGTCACTTGACCATCTGCAATCATTTTATCAGCGCCACGTCGAGAAGCCAGGCCTCGTTCCGCTAAAAGTTTATTAAGTCGCACTTCTTTTGATTTTTTTTCGCTCATAAGTATCTTTCAATGTTCTAAGGCCGAACGCATTTTGGGTTCAAGCTCAGACCATTCTAAAAACTGGGTAAATGTTAATTCAGAGATGACAGCCCCTTTTTTATTCAGAAAAAGAACTGTTGGCAAGCCTTTGACGTTATATTTTTTGATTATGGCCTGAACCTCTGAAGTATCTTCAGTGGCATCAACTTTAAGTAGCATAAAAGACGCAGAAAGGTCCTTAAAGCCTGGCGTTGAGAAGGTTTTGTCTTCCAACTCAAGACAGGCGTAACACCAATCCGCACGAAAATCGATAAGAACAGGCTGGCTGTTACCTTTGGCTTGCGCCAATAACTCTTCTGAGTAGGCTTGCCATTTCACACCGGAGACCTTAGTTTTTTGCATTGGAAAGGCCATTAAGAAGTAGTAAATGGCCATTAAAAACATCAGTAAACCCAGCAGATACTTTATTTGACTCATCCAGCGTCCTGATCGAGGCAGCATAGACACAGCTTGGCCAAACAATCCAATGACTATAAAAATTAAACCCAGGCCGATGGCGTAGGTAAAAAGTAATCCAAACCCTAAAGCCGCGTCTTTAGTGGTTGATACGTAACTAAGAATTGATACCAGTACGGGGCCTACACAAGGGCTGGCGACGATACCTGAAATTAAGCCCATGACGAAAACACCTAAGTAGCCATGGCGTTTTCCAACACCTAATTTATTACGTATAATTGCTGGCACTTGTAATTCAAAAACACCCCACATGCTAAGGGCCATAGTAAAAAATAAAACAACTAAGCTGATAAGAACGTATTTATTTGATAGAGCGTTACCAAAAAGATTTCCAGTTAAAGCGGCCAATACACCCAAGAATGAATAAGTGCAGGCTATACCTAGAACATATAGTAGGGATCTAGCAAAGTTTTGAATTCTTGAATTTTTCTCAGCATCATGTCCCAGCACAGATATTGTTATGGGTATCATTGGAAAAATACATGGAGTAAAGCTGGTTAGAATTCCTGCGATAAAAGCAATAATGAATGCGTACCAAATATTTTCCGCCAAGGCATTTTCAAGTCTATTTAAAAGCGTAAGATCGCGTTGCGAGCCCTCGGTGATCACGGTAGACTCGATGATCTGATTAACCTCATCTGCAGCAACAAATCGAATCGGTATCTCTACTTTGTGCTTCGTAGGAAGGTAACAAACCTTTTCACTGCAAATCTGAGATTGCAAATTGAAACTTAGTTTTTTAATTTGGGGATCAAAATCAATTGGCGCTTCAATTTGAAGTTTAAGCTGTCCCGATTCTTTTATTCCCTTGCGGTTCTTATTGCTGAATCTGTCGTAAAAATCAATTTCGCTAAGGACCTTAAGTTGTCCGATGTTGAAATTCGGGGGATTAATATCGCTGACTTTAAATTTGTCAGAAAAAGCATGAAAGCCTTTAGGCAATTGGACCTGTATATCTAAAGTTTCGACTCGACCCGCGGATACTAATAGCGCATCTTTACGAACGTTAAATTGGGCTTCTTCGGCAGACGCAGAAAAAACTGTGCTTACGAAGAGCAACATAAATATGAAAACAGAGCGAAGCCTCATTTTTCCAACTTATCATTGGTAAAGTCAGGATGCAATTTACAGTCGTCAGAGTGATTATTTAGTTACAAAACAGGACTTTCCGGGCTATATTATAATCATGAAATTTGTCTTGGTTTATCTTATTGGTATGATTTTGGGACCACTGCTTGATGGTATGCATATACACTCTGGAGTTTTAACTTATAATGATCCCAATGCGTCTCAAGCTTGGTGGGTGCCTTTTCTTTTTGGTGCAGCCACGTTAGGTATAAACATACTTATAATCATCGTGGAAAAACTGACTCGTCAGAGTAGTTTTACTGCAACGTGGAAATCGACCGTCTATTCGGTAGGTCTATTTATGTTAATGTACGCTTTCAGTGCCTACTCACGTATGGCCAGCTGGCTGATTTTCGTGGTTATTGCTTTAGCGGCGATAGGCTTAAGCTTTAGATATATAAAAAACCAGACCAGCTTAATTATAGTTATTTTAGTAACCTTGATAGGTCCAGTTGTGGAAATTATAATTTCATCATCAGGATTATTTCATTACATCGCCCCGGACTATTGGGGTATTCCACTATGGCTGTATCCCTTATACACTTGCGCGGCCATTGGCGTCGGTATGCTGGTTAAATTCATCCATCGCAATCGCAGCCAGACCATCAACTAGTTTACTATAACTTGTCTTAATTTTATTCAGTAATTATCCGATCAAGAAATAACTTAATCGAGGTAGTGATGGGATTTATAGGCATAATTGTCGTTTTTATAACAGTCTTTGGCGGTTTCTTAGTCGCCGGTGGACACCTTTCAATTATTCTTAAAGCAGCGCCAGTGGAAATGCTGATCATCGGTGGAGCTGCACTCGGGGCATATATCATAGCCAATCCTATGAAGGTTATAAAATCTGGCTTCAAACTTGGTCTAAAAGCTATGACTTCAAAGGGACCACAGAAACAAGATTATCTTGAATTACTTCAAATGATGTTTCAACTATTTCAGGTTTTTAGAAAAGAAGGACCTCAAGGGATTGAGAAGCATATCGAAAATCCTGATCAAAGTGATATTTTTAAAGCCTATCCCTCAGTTCATAAAAGTCATCACGCCATCGCTTTTATTTGTGACACGATGAAAATGACGATGTCAGCGGATTTATCACCATATGATGTCGATGATCTTTTAGAGGGTGATATTAAAGCTATTCATGCCGAAGAACATGAAGCGCAGCACGCGGTGCAAATGGTGGCCGATGGATTTCCAGGTTTGGGTATCGTGGCAGCAGTTTTAGGTATCGTTAAAACAATGGCTCACTTGACAGACGGTGTAGAAAAAATTGGAGCTTTGGTCGCCAGCGCCTTGGTTGGAACAATGTTAGGGGTTTTTGGAGCTTACGGACTAATTGGTCCGACAGCGACGAAGATGTCATCGGATATTGAAGCCGAAGGTCGTTACTTACAATGTATAAAGGCGGCTATTGTGGCCTTACAAAGGGGATCTCCTGCTTTAGTTTGTATCGAGTACGCGCGACGATCGATCACTCCTGAAGAGAGACCGACCTTTGATGAACTAGATAGAGCTACGAAAGAACTGAAAAAAGCGACTTCGGCAGCAGCGTAAACAGTAAGGATACTCAGTGGCAGAGAAAAAACAGACAATCGTCATAAAAAAAGTATATATCAATAAGCCTGGCTACCATGGTGGATCATGGAAAGTAGCGCTTGCTGATTTTATGACAGCGATGATGGCTTTTTTTCTTGTCATGTGGTTGATTGGTCAAAATGATGAAGCTAAAAAAGCTATTTCTGACTATTTCTCGACACCTTCTATGATTGAATACAACTATCAAAACTACGGTGCTGAGCTTACCTTGGAAAAACTTTTTCTAGACTTCGTCAGTCAACCTTTAAAAGCTATTCAAAGTTTTTTTGAGCCGGCAGATAAGACTCCAAATATATTGGATATTAATTCACCAAAAGTTGTTTCTGCTTTTATGGCGGATAAACTGGCCGATATTTCCCAAAATGTTACTGTAGCTAAAGACGTTATTGAGTTTGATATTCCAGATATTTACTTATTCGAGCATGGTTCGGCGAAACCTAAATCCAGCTTTGTTTCTGTCATGGAAAAGTTGACAGCAGTTACTTCAGGATTAAAAGATTCAGAAATCACTATTCGATCGGTCATGTTCAATCAATCTGTACCAGATCAAAATCCAGCGACGACTGAAAAAGAAGCTCGAACGCGCTTAGATTTAATAAAAAATAAGGTGGCGGCCACTTTTGAGCATCCCTCAAATAAAATTAGTGGCCTGGTTGATGTTCGGGATAAAAAAGGCGAGTTTAATCCAGAACGTCTTATGGGATTTATTCGTATAAGTATTAAATCTAAGGAAAGCACACAAGCCAAACAAAAAACTGTTATTTTAGATAGAACAGACGCCAATTATAATAAACCTGTATTTGAGTCATTTGCTGAGGACGCCTTGTCTGAACAAGCTGTATCTAATCCAGAAAACAATTTGAAAAAGCAAATGGAGAACATAAATCAGCAGGCCAAAAGAAAAGCGGCAAGCGACAGGGGCAATACTGATGCTGACGGCGTAGAAATTCAACTCGTTAATCCAGTAGACACGGAACTCAGAAAGTTAAATCAAGACGCGGAACCGGCGAATTAATGTCAGACTTAAAATTTAATTTAAACGATAGCTGGACTAATTATCCACTAGTGGCTTTTGATACAGAAACCAGTGGAGCTTACGCCATAGAGTCTGAGGTTATTGAGCTAGGCGCTGTTAAATGGTTTAACGGCCAAATTGTTGATCGATTCCAAACACTATTAAAACCTAAAAAGCTATTAACTGAAGAAAATATTCGAATACACGGTATTAGCAATGAAATGGTAGCAAATGCGCCCTTAATGTCTGATAAAATTCATGATTTTTATCAGTTTATAAATGGAAGTGTTTTGTTAGCCCATCATGCGCCGTTTGACTTAGGTTTTTTAGCGATTGCCTTTGAAATTCATAATGTTCAGTTCCCAAAGACACTCAATGTCTGTTCAAGTCTTTTAGCTCGTGCTCTGCTGACCACCACTAACCACAAACTTCAAACACTAATCAAAGAGCTTCGATTGACCGGTGGGGAAGCTCATCGAGCTTATGATGATGCTTATGCATGTATGCAGGTTTTTTTCAAGTGCATGGAAAAAATAGCTCCGGATGAAAGACTTAGTCGTATATTGGAAGTTCAAAACAAGAATTTGGATTGGAATAATTATGCCGTTAATCGATCTGGCAGCAAAGTGCTTGAGGCCTTGTTCATCGCCAGTTCTCAGCAAAAAGAATTGCAGATTTCTTATTTATCAGGTCAAACCAAAGGAAAACCTCGCAAGATTACGCCGCTAGGAATCGTAAGAAACCCGGATGGTGATTATATCAATGCTTTTTGTCATATCGATAATCAACGCAAGCGCTTTTATATTGATAAGATTGTTTTATAGCGAATCGATTTTTGATTTTTTTTGAAGTATTTCTAGCTTCTTTTTAATCGTCTCAGCAGATTTTTCTAGATGTCTGAAGTCGTCACCGGAGCGTAGCCGGAGTGAACCCACTTGACTGTCTTGGGGATCATTTTTTTCGTCAAGTAACTCTGAAAGATAGCGCTCAAAAGCATAAACGGGTCCCGCGATATGATGAGATATTTTTCTGGCCACCACAAACAGCGTCATTGAAAACATAAGAAACAAAAATATAAATGAAAGTATAAATGATCTAGCATACTTGTCGGCTAAGGGATGATTTGCTCCCGCCACTTCAGCCAGACTTAGTTTCAAATAGGTGTAAGAAAAAACAAAACTAATTAATGTCAATAACAGTCCAATAGCAATGAACATGGCCGAAAACTTAATTTGAAACCTTTGATTGACCCAAAACAAGTTTCGCATATTTTTGTCCGGCCAAAGCAAGTGGCCATCTTTAATAATGCTGTAGGAAATTAAAAAGTAGCCGGCCCATTGGATCATGTCAGCCACATTCCAAATAGGAGTGTGATAACCAAATACCTGAAAAGATATAAAGTCTATGATATATCCATTAATGATACGGTCGAGGACATTTCCAATAATTCCGCCAACCAATAATGATAAACCATATCTAAGCTTTAAAATAGGAATGGGAATTATATACTGAACGAAAAAGTACATACTTAAAATAAATATGCCTGCGGTAGACAGCGTTACTATTCTCAAAAACGCTGTTAGTTCAGAAAAAAGACCAAGCATTGCTCCGTGATTGTGTACGAGTACCAGATGTAAAGGTCCATACCACGATTCAGGTTTACTCGTAGCCCAACTTTTTGTATATTGGTCTACAACGACTGCCAAAAGAAGTAGACAAATAATTTTAAGCCAATCTGTTTTTTTCATGTAGTCATCATAGTAATCTAAGAAAAAGGATCAAGCATGTTAAGAATATTAAAATTCATAATTTTTATAAACTTAGGTCTAGGTAACATAAGTGCCAACGCACAAGTCAATACAGACAAGATAATGCAGATCATTAAATCTAACGGTTTATCTCATTCAGATCTAACAATGCAAATCGACCAAGATGGTAAAAAAGTTTTCGGACTTAATGAAAATAAAAAAATGATACCGGCATCAGTTACAAAAATTTTAACGGCCTATGCGGTTTTAAAACAAATTCCGCTTCAACATAAATTCAAAACCGAAATGTACTACGATGGTAAAAATCTATATGTTAAAGGGGGCGGGGACCCCGGCTTTGTGTCTGAAAACATGTGGTTCTTAGTCAATGAATTCAAGCGCCAGGGCCTATCAAAAATTTCCGGTGATATTATTTTAGACGACACATTATTTGATGATATACGCTATGATGAATCACGCGAATCCATCAGACGTGATCGATCATACGATGCGCCGGTAGGTGCCCTTAGTTTCAATTGGAATTCAGTCAACATATATATCAAACCTAACAACAACCAAGTTCAAGCCTATGTTGATCCCGAAAGCGATTTTTTCACCTTAAGAAATACTGCAAAGCTTAATAGTAAGCCGAAGGATCTAATTATTTCTATCGATCAAGCCAAGCAATCTATTCATGTCTCTGGACAACTATCTCCTCATGCAGCAGAGAAGGCTTATTATAAAAATGTCAGTGACCCCATCAAATGGTTCGGCGAAAATTTGAAAGCCTTCCTCAAACAACGAAATATTACCGTCGAAGGAAAAATCAAGGCGGGTAAAGTGCCTTTATCTGCAAGACTGGTGGCCTTCACCGAAAGTAAGCCACTGCCTCAAATCCTGGCTGACATGAATAAATTTTCCAACAACTACGTGGCCGAGATGTTAACCAAAAATTTGGCTGTTCAATCGGGGAAAACTCCAGCGAAACTCAGTGAAGGTGTTAATCAAATAAAAAAAGAACTGCAAAATATTGGAATTACGGAAAAAGAAATCACCTTACTTAATCCATCGGGATTTTCCCGAGACAATCAATTTTCAGCCAGTGTCCTCAACAAAGTTTTAAACGCAGCTAAAAGTGATTTTAAAATTTACCCCAGCATGATTGAAAGTCTTCCTCTGTCGGGAGCCGATGGTACACTTAAGCGTCGTATGATTGGAACCCCAGCAGAAGGTTATGTCCGCGCTAAAACCGGCTACCTTAACGGTGTCGTCACCTTATCAGGCTACGCTGGTAAACGCCCCCACAAGGCTTCTGACGAATTTGCTTTCACCTTTATCTATAATGGTTCTAAGGACGAAGCTTTAGTTCGCGCGACCTTTGATAAGATTTTGAATGCGGTGCTGGAGTAGTTCTAGACTTAAGTTGAGTGTGCTGTAAATCAACAAATGCCGATATTTTCTTATAATGAAACTGCTTATCAAAGCTATTAGCTTTTTTTCTATTTTATTTTTGATTTCCTATCAGAACGTTGTTGAAGCCTCATCCGGTAATCAATGCGCTATGGTTTTCAGAGATACAACTACAAAAGTCGGTGAGACTGCTTTGGCTATTCAAGACACCAACGAAATTGTAAAAGAAATTACTCAACAATGGGATGATACATTCGACGACCTTCAGCTCGACGGGGAATATCCTATTGATAATCCAGAAGTGCAAAAGGCGCTGGAAGAGACCGATAAAATGATTCAAAAAATCGAAAGAAACTGGGATCAGGAAATGAACGAGCTCGTTCGTCAAAATAGAATACCCGGTGATAAAGCTTTCGTGCAGAAAACTATGGATGAGACAGATCAGGCGATGACTAAAATTGATAAAGATATTTCACTGATAAAGAAAATGGCCAGCGAGCAAAGGCTTATTCCTGGGTGGGAAGCCACCAAGATCGGAAGAGCTGTAACTGGATCATACGATGCAATTATTGAACTGGAGCAAAAGCTTAAGGAAAGTAGGAATCAATATAAATATATGGATGCTGATAATACTAAGCGATACGCCATGGAGCATATTCGACATTTAGAACGAGATCTTGCATACTATAAGCGAACTTATCGAATGAATTATTTAGCTTCGTTACCATTAAGATTTATTCTTTCAAAAAAAGTAGTTAACCCCTTTTTAACTCAGCTGGTCGATAGCTCTGACCCTCAAGTGCAGATTAAAATCAATACTAGGACCGGAGTTGTTTCATCTGCGACATTTTCAGTTACAATTCCAAAGGCGACTCAGTTAATTGTGAACTACAGTCAGACTTTATTTGCAGTTGTTGATGTTTATGGCGAAGCACATATTTTTAATAATAAAGGACAAAAACTTTCGACGATTGCTAAAGAGTATATTTATTTAACTACAATTAGTAAAAATAAATATAGATACTCAGGGTTTCTATTGAAGCTCAGCGATGACGCCGTTTTTACAGTAAATCCATCAGGACAGATTTTTCGACATGACCTCGGTCAAAAGCCGCTGCTTATTGCGGAATCCTTAAATCCCATCGATGAAATCCGTGTAAGTAAAGACGGCATGCGCGTCAGCGTTTACTATAAAGTGAGAACCGACGATTGGCATGTGATAACAAAGCATGATGTTTTGAATGGCGTATACCATGCAGGTAAACCAATTATGGAAGCTCTGTATACAGATAATGAATTCACAGGACCAGAAGTTAATTTTAAGTCGGGACCAATTCATCAAGGCAACAAAATGTTATTAGACGTAGCACAAGGTGAGTTTTCTAAGATCTTAGGGTTTCAGCCGACGACTCAAAACTTGGATCAACTAAGATTAACTTTACTTAAGGCTTTACAAGAAAAGGCACGTGACCCAAGAGTCAATCTTGATGCAGAAGACCGATTTACTATTTTATATACTCGCAAAGCTTCTGGAATTCAGTATGCAAAAACCAATCTTTTAAATCTTTTTACAGCCAAAGAAATTCAAGAAATAGCGACTCGCGCAGCTAGCCAGACCCCCTAAACCGTACCCTAAATGTCACCCTATGTAGTTCTTACCTGTCAGGATAGTAACAGGTATGAATTCGCCATTATATTAGGTATAAACCTCTTTGACTTGGTGGGGACCAAGTTTTCATTGGGGGAAATATGAAAAAAGTGCTTTTGGTCGTAATGTCGACCGTTATGATTTCGGCGATTCAGGCGAAGGCTTTAACCAAGGCCGAAGTCAGTCATTTAACAGTAGAGTCTATGATGATCGAGGAGATTCCTGATCAGGCGCCGTTAGCCAATAAGGTTTTATCTGATCAAAAGATGAATGATGTGGCCGGTAAAGTAAAAGGCGTAGGCGTTATACTTGATGCTATCGTAAATATTGGGGAAAAAATTTGGACGATTGCCGATAATGGTAGACCTGTTTTTGAATCCAAAAATATTTCTGCCAACGCCATTCCAGACGGAATTACAAATTGGCAGCAATTGGCAGGCTGGCAAATGCCTCGAAGTAAATCTTATCGGGTCAGTTATGTGAATTTGTTTGGAATGACGGTGGTTGATTTCCAATACACAGTCATTTTTCATTACGGTGGTCATTTTAATCATCAAGGTCGCTACATTCAGGGGGCGACGGTGGACGTGGCCAATTTATTTGTGGCTTGGGGATACTCTTTTAAGTCTACAGTAGAAGTGCCCGTGGTGGCGAACTTAGGAACCGTATCAAGCCCGGTAGCAGGCATTCAAATGAATATACACTGGTCCGTGGATACGGTTGTGGTGCATAACGAATCGCGTGCGATCTATTTTATTAATGGTCTAGGCGAACTTCGATCGATGAATTAGAAAAGTACCAGTTCCCTTTTCGTACTGCAGTGCCTTACAAAAAGGGAACTGGTACCTATTTGCTTACCGGGCCTTGGTCCGGTTGTCTCACAATGACTCAAGTTATTCCAAAGTCCTTCCGATAAATACATTAAGCCATCCTTTAAGTTGGCCGATGTAATCAAGGAGGATTCTGATGTTTATTCAAGGCGATTTACAAGCAGTATTTGATGCACTTTATTCAATTGGCGCAATTGATCCCGTGTTAAATGCCGATTGGGAACAAATCAATAAAGAGATGCACAGTCAGCCGCAGCTAGTCCGTCATCTTTGCTTAACCATCAATTCTTGTGGTGGTGATAAAAATTTATTGGTGAAGACCTTGTTAAATATGGATCAACGTAATTTAGAGTTTATTGCTGTAGAAGTGGCACGTGAGTTTAGTGAATTTCAAGATCGAAAAGAATTGCATTAGGAGTCATGATGAAAACAAATTTAACTTATTCAAAGATAGCTTTATTTACTTTGTTTTACTTGGTACAAGTGAAAGTTCATGCTGAATGGAAGATAGATTTAAGTCGTCGTCAGGTGGATTTTAAAAAAGTTGAAAATGTGCGGATGCCGACGTCAACAACTCCGGTGGACCCTGACCAAGGAAGTCCAAGCTTGGTGCAAGCTTTAAAAAACGCGATTAGCCCAGTTGAACCCTCAAAAGATATTGTAATTATTCAAACAGAAGAAGGCTTTATTCCCAGTGAAATTAATTTGCAAAAAGGGTATGTGTACAAAATTCATGTGGTTAATTTAAATCCTAAGGAAAAGAACGTTAGCTTTTTGATGGATTCTTTTTCGCAAAGCCACAATACAGTTTATGGCAACATACGAACTTTTAATATCAGTCCGAAAATTGAAGGCGTGTTTTCATTTCAAAGTCCCGAAACCGGAGCTTCAGGAACCGTTGTTGTGATAACGGATAAGAAAACTCGCAAAACGGCCTCCGTTTCAGATGAATAAAAAGAATTGAGTTTATAATGTCTGACGATCAATCAAATTTTAAAGAAGTCATAGCCCGGGCGCTAGCTCCGGTCTCTGAGTATTTGAATGATCCCGGCGTTTCAGAAGTACTTATTAATGGTCCAGGACAAATTTTTGTTGAGCGCAATGGTAAGCTGGAATTAACTCCAGCACAGTTTGCCGATGAGGACAGTTTGCAAGCGGCGATCAATAGTATCGCCCAATCCGTAGGTCGTCGTATCAGTAAAGATGAACCGCGACTAGACGCTCGGCTTCCTATTATTGAAGGATCACCGGCCAGTGGTTCACGTATTGCGGCGGTTTTTCCACCGATCTCTCGTCAAGGAACTGTAATTAGTATCCGCAAATTCACATCGAACAAAATTTCTCCAGTAGAATACATTAAGCACGGAACTATAACACCGGATGCATGGATGTTTATTGATCTATGCATGTTTCTGGGAAAAAATATTATTGTCAGCGGTGGTACCGGCTCAGGTAAAACCACATTATTAAGTTTGTTGTGTTCACGTATTCCAAAAGGTCAGCGTGTTTTAGTGATTGAAGATTCATCTGAATTACAAATTGATTATGAACATGTTGTGCGATTTGAGACGCGCTTGGCTGACCAGCTGGGTAAAGGTGAAATCACGATGCGTGATTTATTAAAAAGCTCTCTACGATTGCGACCGGACCGCATTATCGTAGGTGAGGTTCGATCCAGCGAAGCTCTGGAATTAATCAATGCGATGAATACGGGGCATAAAGGAAGCATGGGAACAGTGCATGCTAATACGCCTGAAGATGCGATTGTTCGTTTAGAGGCACTGGCGGCTGGTGGAGATGCTAAAATAAGTGAAAAAGCTCTGACATCACAAGTCGCATCCGCTGTGGATATTATTATACAAATCTCAAGATACGCTGACGGCTCTCGAAAAATAGGGGCTATTTCAGAGGTAAAAGGCATAGATGAAAAGGGAAAATACATTGTAGTTCCCATTTTTGAAATTAAAGCCTTAGCTCGTCGCCAAGACGGAAAACTCGAAGGTTCCATCGAGCCTACGGGGAATATTCCCTCTTTCTATTCGGAAATTGTTGACAATAAAATCAACTTCCCACTGACTAAATTCCAAAAGCCCGTCAAAGCAGCAGCTTAGTTTTTCATTCTTAGCAGTTGCAGAAATACGCCGCTCACATTAGATTATTGGCGTGCGTTTTAGTTGTAAAATTACCCATGCTATATTGACTCAACTTGAAGCTGAAAAAGTAGATTTATCTGCATTTTTTTCGGATTCGACTATACCGTGGGAAAAGTTGCGCGACTCTTCATTGTGGATGCGCGCCCCCGATATGGAAGCCTTTCTTGATCGCATTGTGGTCTCCGAAGACATTCTTATTAAGGCCGGTCATTTAACCTCAAAAAATAAAGTTTGGGGAATATTGGACAGCGTTTTGCGAATGATGCCTCGACCGCAAGAAATTTTTCAACAGCCTGAAAAGTTTTTAGGATATTTTATTTCTCCAGAGCCGCCGATTGAAAATATTGTCCGTAGTGAACAAGGCATTGCCTTTGATATTCCGCTGCCCGCTGAACAGTATCCTTTGGTTACAACATATCTTAAAGCCGCTTTCGAAGCGTTGCCCACTTTTGTAGGTCTTGAGCCTGGAGTTTGCCGCTGGAATTTTTTGCGCTTTGAATTGGACTGGCCGAAAAATCAGCCAACAATTTTAATGGCAGACGAGCCTCATCAAATTTCGCCATCACTTATGCAAGATGTGATTTTGCAATTGCAACAGTCGAGCCGAGATTTAGAAGAAAAAAATCGCGAGCTTCAACATCGCAACGAAGAATTGATTCGTATGAGCCAAAATAAAGGTGTTCATCCGGATGTTGAAGTCAACGCCGAACATTTTAATCAATTTGAAAATCGAGATGATATTGAATTTGAATTTATGAATAAGCCTGTCCATCAGGTGGCACAAAATTTATCAAAATTGCATGACTATATGGTGCGTGCTCATCAACTGGTGGTCTTATTAACCGCAGGACAGAAGCAAAGCCCTGGGATCAAGCAAGCCTTTCATAAAGTGGATTGGGACATTGTGAAAGCGCAGTACCCACAAATTATTTTAGAAAGTTTAGAGATTTTAAAAAAAGTTAATAAATTAGATAATAAGAAATAGAAGGGGCACATTATGTCTGAAATCGTCAGTTTAGTTTCTCGAGAAATTTTGGATAGCCGTGGTAATCCAACAGTTGAAGTTGAAGTTAAAACCGCATCAGGACATATCGGTCGCGCCGCTGTTCCTTCAGGAGCGAGCACCGGCGCCCATGAAGCTTACGAGCTTCGTGATGGCGATGCCAAACGCTATTTCGGAAAAGGCGTTTTTAAAGCAGTAGATAACGTTCGGGAAAAAATTGCACCTGAAATTATTGGGCTTAATGTTTACGAGCAAGTTTACATAGATAAAATTCTTCGTGAAGTAGATGGCACTGAAAATAAATCCAAAATGGGAGCTAATGCGATTTTAGGAGTTTCATTAGCAGTGGCCCACGCAGCGGCTAAGTCAGCGGGCCTTCCGCTTTATCGCTATGTTGGTGGATCACAAGCTAACCGATTGCCCGTGCCGCTAATGAACTTATTGAATGGCGGTGCCCATGCTAACAACGGATTAGACATTCAAGAGTTTATGATTGTACCTACGGTTAATAACTCATTTGCAGAAAGTTTGCGCGCCGGCGCTGAAATATTCCATACCTTAAAAAAGATTCTTCACAAAAAAGGTTTGTCTACAGCTGTGGGTGATGAAGGTGGTTTTGCTCCAGTTCTCAAATCTAACGAGCAAGCTTTAGAATTATTAATGCAAGCCATTTTGGAAGCGGGTTATGAAGCCGGTCAGAATGTTTTTTTAGCCTTAGATTGCGCGGCCACAGAATTTTTTAAAGATGGGCACTATCACTGGGAAGGAACAAATCTTTCTGGTGATGAATTGCAAAATGTTTACAAAAAATGGAGTGAGAAGTATCCCTTGATCAGTATTGAAGATGGCTTTTCTGAAGACGATTGGGACTCTTGGGTGAGTGCGACGTCAGCTTTGGGCTCTCGCGTGCAGCTCGTCGGTGATGATCTATTTGTGACTAACCCAAAACGCTTACGCATGGGCTTAGAGAAAAAGGCAGCGAATGCTTTGCTCGTTAAGGTGAATCAAATCGGAACTTTAACAGAGACCGCTGAGGCCGTTAGCCTGGCCCAAAGAAATAATATGAAAACAGTAATGTCTCATCGTAGTGGAGAAACAGAAGATACCACCATTGCTGATTTAGCCGTGGCCCTAAACTGCAGCCAAATAAAAACCGGAAGCCTCTGTCGTTCGGAGCGCATCGCTAAGTATAATCAGTTATTACGTATTGAAGAAGATCTAGGTGGTGTTGGTATCTACTGGGACAAAGCCGGCTTTCGTTAAGAATAGGCGACGCCTATTCTGTTTCCCAGCCGACGACGCGACCACCTTCGAAGAAGACATGACGAAGTTGGCGCTTGTAGCCATGAGCCGATGGAACATCGCGTACGTAGCGCCATTTTTCATTACGGTAAATGGGGTTTCCACTGTATTCGACAGATTCTGGATCGCCCCAGGATTTTTTGACTAATTCTTGATTCATTCCTAGGGTTAAGTCTTGAGACTCAACCACGTCTAAAAAATCCTTATCAGTTTTAGCGCGGGACCAAATTTTATTCCGAATAACCCAGGCCTGGCGGCCCTCTATACTTGGAATAGATAGATAATCTACTTTTTCCTGATCTGACTCTAAATAGGGAAGAACTTTGGAATAATGTTTTCTTTCTTTTTCTGAATCTAAAGTGCGTTCTAGTGCGCGTACTTTGTAACGACTGAGGATTTGCCTGCGCTGCTCATCGGAAATTCCCTGATCAGGATTAAAACCAAGCTCGAAGGCATATTTTTTTAAATCTGTTTCAGACATTTTAGTTGGAGTGTCTACACTGGGGGTTGTGCCTGAGCGCGTGACGATAACTTGCTCGGTTTCTTTTGTTAACTCAGGTCGATCCGCAGTTTTAACAGGGTATGCACAAGAGAACACAAATTGAGTAAAAAGCAATATTATAAGATAGTATTTCATATCTAAATTATATTGATTTTTTCCTTTAATGATAAGTCAGGACGTAGATAAATCTCATCTCCTAGACAAAAGATAGTTCATAGCGGCCGAAAATAGCAAATATAACTGGATTTTAGCAGAGATAAAATCTAGATTGAATAGGGTAAGCATATATAAAAGGGATGGCTGCGTGAGCGAGGACGATATAAAAGCTAATGTTGAAGAGGAAGTGCTTAAGCAAATTGATGCCTCTCTTGAACAAGAAGACCCTGAATTTACTAAGGATCTTACAAGCATCGAGATTGATAATACGGCGTGCATGATGATGGATGAATATGCTGTTGAGACTCCTGACTTATCTGAGGCCGATTTTTTTTCAAAAGAAAATATTTTAAGAACGATCGATTTTAAGAACAATCGTCGTGCGTTCGTGATGTTTTGGTCGTCTGTATTGATGGTGGTATTTACAATTTATTTTGCTTTTCAAACCAGACTCTGGGACTGGCGCTGGTCACTATATATGACTTCATTTAAGGATTTGAAAATTCCGATTACTGAATACAACCCTATAAATGATACTCAGTATTTTTTTGATAATCCGCGTTTATCTAAAAATTTTATTGAACTCAAAAAAATTTTTGTGAATCTTAAGCCCTCTGCAGATTCAGGGGATAATCCCATGTTAGCCTTTTCGATTACTGTAGAAGGCCTGTCCCGTGAAGTGGTTGTAGAGCTTAAAGATCGCGAATCAGAGTTTGTCGATTTAGCAGCTCGCGTAGCAGAAGAGTTTTCGTATGACGAGCTCGTTACCACCGACGGTAAAATTTATTTATCTGAAAAAATAGCTGACGCCTACAATGCAGGTCTGACCACAGGACAAGTCCGAAAGGTGATGTATTCCACCTTTATTCTTAAAAACTAGTTCGGATTTTTAAACTGATTAACATCAATGTTATAGTTCTTCAGCCGATCATGTAAAGTTGATTTCGGCATGCCCAAATCGGACGCCGTTAATTTTTGACTGCCGCGATTGGCGGATAGTCTTTTTATAATCATCTGTTTTTCAATTTCTTTGATAACTGATTCCGTCGAGCCTGCTTTGTTAGAGGATGCATATGAATCTGCGGCATACCCTGAACGGTTGATCAGCTGATCAATGATGGTATCGGTGATATACATTTTGGGATATAGCGTTGCTGCTCGAGTCACTACATTTTTAAGTTCGCGAATATTTCCTGGCCAGTCATACTTTTTTAGTTTTTGTATAGCTTGAAATGAAAATCGGACTCGTTGTAAACGAGCAAATGAATAAATAAGATCATCGAAGTCTTCCATGCGGTCTTTTAAATTAGGAACTTCAATATTTATTATGTTTAATCGATAAAATAAGTCAGATCGAAAGGATCCTTCTTGAATTTTGGTGTAAAGATTTTGATGGGTGGCTGCAATAACTCGAACATCAGTTTGAATTATTTTGTCAGATCCAACGGGACGAATTTCTTCATTTTCTAAGGCTCTTAATAGCTTGGCTTGTAGTGTATATGACAAATCACCGATCTCGTCTAAAAACAAAGTTCCTCCGCGAGCTGCTTCAAAAGCACCTTTACGGTCACTAATGGCGCCAGTAAAGCTGCCTTTTACGTGTCCGAATAACTCGCTTTCAATAAGGGTTTCCGTTAGTGCCGAACAGTTGACACTTTGAAAGGGTTGGTTCCGTCGAACTGAATGTTCATGTAAGGTACGCGCAATAACATCTTTACCTGCACCGGAAGCTCCGAGCAGTAGTACGGTGTTATTAGTCAAACAAACTGATTCTAAAGTTTTAAGCTGATTATTCCATTTTTCAGACTTACTCATTAAAGGAAATTTAGGTTTCGATTGATTAAGATCATGAATAACAAATTCAAGTTCGCCGAGTGTCATGATATCGCCATCTTTTAATTCAGCTTCTATAACTTTGGCTCCATTGATGAAAGTTCCACGACTTGATCGAAGATCCTTTATGTATAACTTTTGATTTTTAGTTTCTAGTCGGCAATGTCGTTCCTCTATACTGGGGTGATCTAAATGGATCTGGCAGCATGTGTTTTTACCCATATTGGCGTAAGCTTCGGTTTGGGCGTCTAAGGTCCATGATTTTTGAGATCCATCAAAAAGCTCAATTTTAAATGACATGATTTCTCCTTTTTAGGCGTTATTTTTAAGCATTCCAGCAATTGTTAGCCGGCATAAATGGGGAGAGTTTCAAATGGCGGACCGCTTCGGAGGCGAAATCAAAACTATAGGGTCTTACTCGTTGCAGCCCAGGCTAATTTTTGATGATCATTTCTAAAAAATGAGAATCAGCATCTTTTAAATAAGAAAATGACGATGACAGATGAATAGACTATATTAAGTTGCATATATGGCAGCTAAGGTAAGTTTTATAAAAAGTGCGGTTTTACCTAAGGATTACCCACAACACGATAAGTTCGAAGTGGCCTTTATGGGTCGCTCTAATGCCGGAAAATCTTCACTGATTAATAATATGTCCAACTCTAAAATTGCCAAAGTCAGTCAAACACCGGGAAAAACCCGGCTACTTAATTTTTTTAATTTTAATGACAGTTACGTTCTGGTGGATATGCCGGGTTATGGCTATGCGTCTCGTAGTGGTGATGAAGTTGAACAATGGCAGCCTATGATCGAAGAATTTCTTTCTGAACGTCCGTGTTTGGCCGGGCTGGTGTTAGTTATGGATATTCGCCGTAAGTGGACTAAAGAAGAACTTGTTTTGGTGCAGTTCGTTCATACTCATGGACGACCTGTTGCAATTGCCTTAACCAAGGCGGATAAAATATCTAAACCTGAAATACAAAAAGCCGTGGCTAAACATAAAAAAGACTCAAAAATAAATGCAGTGTTTGTTATTTCTAATACTCGAAAAAGTGGCCATGAAGAACTAGAAGATTATATCTATAAAGAATGGATTCAAACTCAAGAAGTAGCTTATAAAGAAAACTATGGCGCAGATGATCCTGTCGAGGATGAAACATGAAGGTCATAGGAATCATTCCGGCGCGCTTTGCATCGACTCGGTTTCATGGCAAACCATTACAGCTATTGAACGGTAAACCCTTACTGCAGTGGGTGGTAGAAATAGTTCAGCAGTGTAAAACTCTAAGTGATTTTTATGTGGCCACTGACCACCAGGGAATTGCGGATCTTTGTAAAAAGTTAAATGTAAAATGCATTATGACTTCCGAATCGGCCAGCACGGGAACTGATCGGGTCTATGAGGCCAGTCAGAAGATTAAATCTTTAGGTGTGGATTTTGATGCAGTTATTAATATACAGGGTGATGAACCTTTACTGCCTGTGGAGTATATTGATTTATTGGTGCAAGCCTTTAATAATGACCCTGGCTTAGAGATGGCCACGTTGTCTCACCCGCTGACTACTGAAGATCTGGACAATTTAAATGCGGTTAAAGTTTTAATTAATCAAAAACAATATGCAGTTTGCTTTAGTCGGCTACCTATTCCTTTCTCGCGCGAAAAAAATGTAGAGGCGCTAGGAAAAAATAAATCCATTCAAAAACATATTGGTTTATACGGCTACAGTACAAGTTTTTTGCAGAAGTTTTGTAAACAAGCACCGACATTTATGGAAAAAAGCGAAAGCTTAGAACAATTGCGCGCTTTGGATATGGGAACCCAGATTAAGGTTATTACTGTTTCCCAGCCAACCTACGGCATAGACACGATAGAAGATTTAAAAAAAGTAGAACATTTATTACAAAACAATGGAAAAACAAATGAAAAGTAAAGTTAAAGGCAAGTTTATTTTTATTACCGGCGGCGTGGTTTCATCCATTGGAAAAGGCTTAACAGCGGCCAGCTTGGGATCATTGCTGGAAGCTCGTGGATTTAAAGTTAATTTGATGAAATTTGATCCGTACTTGAATGTTGACCCGGGAACGATGTCTCCGCTTCAGCACGGGGAAGTGTTTGTCACTGAAGATGGCGCTGAAACTGATATGGACTTGGGCCACTACGAGCGTTTTACCAATGCGGTTTTAAAGCGCGCCAATTCCGTTAGCGCAGGTCAAATCTATGATCGAGTTATTTCGCGTGAACGTCGTGGCGACTACTTAGGCGGAACAGTCCAAGTTATTCCACATATAACTGACGAAATTAAAAATCGGGTTTATGAGGTAGCCAAAGAAAATAAAAATCAAATAACGATTGTAGAAATTGGTGGAACAGTTGGCGACATTGAAGCCCAACCGTTTTTCGAAGCTATTCGCCAATTACGTTTAGAAATGGGCACAGAAAATACCCTATTAGCCCACGTGACGTACGTTCCTTACATAGCCGTCGCTGGAGAGTTAAAAAGTAAGCCCACTCAGCACTCAGTGAAAGAGTTACGTGAAATTGGTTTGCAACCGGATTTTCTTATATGTCGCAGTGAAAAAACCATTGATGACAATTTAAAGGCTAAAATTGGTTTGTTTTGTTCGATAAAAAAAGAAAATGTAATTTCAGCTAAAGATTCCAGCTCGATTTATGAAGTTCCATTGGCTTTAAATAGTGAAAAATTTGATGAGCTTGTCGTTAAACAACTTAAATTAAATTCGCGTCGAGCTAATCTAAGTGGCTGGAAAAAAGTTGTCGCTATTCAAAAAAATCCACAGAAAAAAGTTACGATTGCTATTGTAGGAAAATATGTAGATTTAAAAGAATCCTATAAATCTTTACACGAGTCCTTAATTCATGCTGGAATAGCCAATAAAGCCGAGCTGGTTATTAAGTACATAGATTCCGAAAAAGTTCGTCAGCAAAATGTTAAAAATTTGCTTAGTGGGGTTGAAGGGATTTTGGTTCCCGGCGGATTTGGACCTCGTGGAATAGAGGGAAAAATTTCTGCTATCCAATATGCGCGCGAGAACAACATTCCATTTTTTGGGATATGTTTTGGAATGCAGTTAGCAGCTATTGAATTTGCACGCAATGTCTGTGATTTACCAAAGGCTACGTCGCGAGAATTTCTGAAGGGATCGAAAAAATCTAAAGTTCAATCAGATTTAGTTATTGATGCTATGATAGAGCAACGGAACATGGTGGACAAAGGTGGCACCATGCGATTGGGCGCCTATAAGTGTAAGCTGTCAAAAAATAGTTTAGCTGCCAAAATATACAAAAAAACATTAATTTCAGAGCGCCATCGTCATCGTTACGAGTTTAATAATAAATACAAATCTATTCTAGAAAAATCGGGCTTACACTTCTCAGGCATGAATCCTGATCGCAACCTCGTTGAAATAATAGAAAATCCGAAACACCCCTGGTTCGTAGGGGTGCAGTTTCATCCTGAATTTAAATCAAAACCCTTAAGTCCACATCCCTTATTTGTCTCATTTGTCAAAGCGAGTATTAAAATATGAACATGACGCAAAATCAGAAAATCATCCAGGTCGCCAAAGAAGTCCTACAAATCGAATCTGAAAGTGTACTGGCCCTTGTGCAGCGTTTAGATGAAAGCTTTTGTAAGGCAGTTAAGATGATTTTAGATTGCCGCGGTAAAGTAGTTGTCACAGGGATTGGAAAATCCGGTCATATTGGAAGAAAAATTTCTAGTACTTTTTCCAGTACAGGAACGGCATCGGTCTTTCTTCATCCTGCAGAGAGCAGTCATGGTGATTTAGGCGTTATTTCAAAAAATGATTTAGTTATTGCGATTTCTTATGGCGGCGAGGCCGCTGAACTGAATTCAATTATTCATTTTTCAAATCGCTACGACATTAAAATCATCGGATTAACTGGTAAGCCAGAGAGCACTTTAGGAAAATCAGCCAACCTCGTTTTAAATATTTCAGTTTCTAAAGAGGCTGGGCCATTAAGTTTAGCCCCGACCTCTTCCAGCACGGCCACTTTAGCGATGGGCGATGCTTTGGCTATGGCGGTTTTAGATCAACGCGGGTTTGATACTAACAACTTTGCAGAGTTCCACCCTTCAGGGTCTTTAGGTATGCGGTTACGTAAAATTAAGGACATGATGAAGGGTGAAGATGCGATTCCCTTTCTGCAGCCAAACACCTCCATGAAAGAAATTTTAACAAAGATGACTAGTCATAGCGTGCGGGGAGCCGCAGGCATCGTCGATCAAAATAAGGATCTGGTGGGAATTATTACTGACGGGGATATTCGTCGCTTCTTGGAAAAAAATGATAAGCCTTTTGAAGCCAAAGCCGAAGACATTATGACGAAGAATCCAAAAACTATAGATGCCCATGAGGCGGTCGAGAAAGCTTTACAGTTAATGGAAAAAAATAAAATTCAGGTACTTATTGTTCAAGACTCTAAGTCGGCGCATCCGCGCCGACCTGTAGGGATGATTGCTTATCAAGATTTATTGTCAGGGAAATAGACGTCTACTTAACACTATTGTTATAGATAATACATTTTTCTTGTCCGGATCCGTCGATATCACCGCACATTGCATCGGAAGTAACTGCAGCATTTGAACGGAAGGAAACCTCGTAAATATTGCTACTACCAAAAATGCTAACCACACCACGCTGTCCTTCGGTAAGTCCCATTTTGACTAAAGCGGCTTTTAAGTCTTTAGCCATTTGACCTTTTAGCGTCAGTGTGGTTAAAGCGGGAATATTCACTTCAGTTAACACATCCAACAACTTGGCATTAGATTTTGAACTGACGACCAAGGCATAGGCCGCCTCTGATTTCGGATGCCCTTCAATTTCTATAGTGTGAGTTGCGTTTGTAGCAATCGTAATGACCTGAATCGGGGTGTATATATCTAGTCTCTTAGTGCGGATGGGAAATCCGGCGGCCTTAGCTTTTCTTGCTAAAACGACTAAAGCAGCTTGGTCCGCGTCACTTTTAAGAATTTGATCATGAACAACGCCCTCTCGAAGTGTCTGAGAGTACGCATCCTTGGTTATAAAAACTTTTAGGTTTTTATTTTTTGTTGCGGATGTTTGAATCGCATTTGCACTTAAAGCTGTTGCCAGAGCCACTGTCACTAATATTATTTTTTTCATATTTTCTCCTCAGGTAAAAACCTGAGACCGTTTTAGTACGCATAGCATGTATTGTAAAATTCATGAAATGAATAGTTAAAATTCATATAATGAATATTAAAAAAGATCATGTATTCAAGGGAATTGGCTATTTGAGGGTCGCATTGAAAAAACTTCATTTGTGTCACTAAAAACCCCGATCTTAGTACAGGTGCAGGGCAACATAATATTTGATTATAACTTATTCACAAAATTATCCCTCGTTTTCTAGACCATTGACTGTGGGCTGTGTTGCCGCTGCTGAAAATATTCTGGACAATACATACGTGGCTATAGATGTAAAAAAACTGAAGAATATTAAAATGCTCATTTTAGACGTAGACGGAATTTTAACCGACTGTCGCGTTTTTTTGGGTTCAGACGGAGAATGGAAAAGATACTTTTCTGTTCGTGACGGCATGGGAATCAAAGCCTTGATAGAAGCGAATTACAAGGTGGCGATCATTACTGGATCAAATGCCGTCGATATTCGCACAAGGGTGAAGTCATTGGGTATTCATTATCTTTACGAGGGTTCAGTGGATAAGTTGCCGGCCTTTGAAAAATTGCAGCAGGAGTCCGGAATCATGCCTGAAGAGATGGCCTACATGGGAGACGACTATTTTGATTTACCCATTTTGAATCAGGTTCAGTTTTCAGCCACAGTGCCAGACGCGATGGATGATGTCGTCAGTTCAGTTCAGTACATCACAAAGCGACCTGCCGGCAACGGAGCTGTACGTGAAGTTTGTGATTATATTTTAAAATACGGTTTTTACTCTAATAAGGATTAATAGAGGTATTATGAAAAAGTTTATTTCAAAGAGTTTAGAAATGAAAAAAGTTTGCTTAATCGCAGCAGCACTGCTGCTAAGCTTAACTGCAGCAGCGCAGGATGAAAAGCTTGAAGTGCCAGAAGATGAACTTGCACGTGAATCCGTGCTTCCAGTTTTTGATACCACCGTCAGTGTTAAAAACAGAAACGTAGCTAAAGAAGGTCGTATCGATGTCGGAATTTTTGGAGGCCTTGCTTTAACGGAGCCGATTGCCCAAACCACTAAGTTTGGTATTGAAGCCAACTATCATTTTAGCGAGAATCACTCTTTGGGTGCAGCCTACAGTTTAAATAGTTCGGGATTGTCTAAAGATGCTCAGGGATTAAAAAATGATTTTGGTTTAGATTTTAATCGTGCACCAAAACCATTAAATACTATGATGTTGGATTACAATTACTCGCCCTTTTATGGGAAACTTTCTGTGACGGGCGACACCGTAATAAATACAACTATTTATGGATCGGGAGCTTTAGGGATGATTAAATACGAACATAAGTCATATCCTGCACTTGCTTTAGGAATTGGAGAAAGATTTTATTTTGGAAAACATCTTTCATTAAAACTTGATTTTAAAGTATTTGCCCATCAGGCTCCTATCCCTTTTAAGGCAGGAGCGTTAAGAGATGGTAGCGAAGGAGCCAATTTTCAAACAGATCCAATTCCAGCACTAGATAGTTTCTCTGAGCGAGTTACTTACACTACAAATTTGTATTTAGGTTTGAATTACTTATTTTAAAAGGATAGAAAATGAGATTTAACATTGTATCTAAATTATTGATGATTCTTTTAGTAGCTTCGGTGACAGAGTTGCCGCGGGCCTCTGCCGCAGTAAGTGATGAAGATTTAGAAGTGATTGATCTTGAGCAACTCTACAAAACGCAAGAGACTCAAATGCAACGCTCGCAAGCCCCATCTACACCAGTTGATGCAACTGAATCAACGACGACTCCAGAGGATGCGATAGTCGTTGAGGCAGAAGTGAAGCAGGAAGAGCTTCGTGTTCAAGAACTGAAAGACTTAAGTCGCTTAGTGCCCTTCAGTGAAATTTCAGTTATTCAGAAAAAATTTATGCCGAAAACTGGGCGCTTTCAGCTTTTTGCGGGCTTGGGTTTGGCAACAAATACGCCTTGGTATAACAATTATGGAGCAAAACTTAATTTAGGATATAATTTTATCGAGTCCTTCGGTATCGAGTTGTCGACACTATTTATAACATCTTCTCCGCGTGAAGTGGCTAAAGAGATTAAAGACAATAACAACGTAGAGGCCAATCAGTTCATCTACACAAAGGGCTACTACGGATTAGATCTGGTTTGGTCACCTGTTTACGGAAAGATTACGTATAACAACGAAAAAATAATAAACTATGAAATGTACTTTTCATTGGGTGGCGGAATTTCAACGACTAATTCGAAGGAAAAAGAAGTTTCCACTATTAAAATTGCAGCCGGTCAAATTTTTTCCATAACCAAATCCATGGCTTTTCGCTGGGATTATGGGATTAGTGCCTTCCAGGCGACTTCTGAAACTACAGGCACGGCAGGCACAGCGGCAAAAAATAGCTACTACGATCAAGTTTTAACTGCGGGGTTTAGTTTCTTCTTTCCGGAGGCAAGTTACAGATGAGAAAAAAAATATTTTTATTCTTAATTACTATTTCAATTGCAATCACGCCTGACGTATTTGCTCAACGTGCAACGTCTAAGACGGTGAAGAAAACGGCTCAAAAGAAGGCGGCGCAAACTAAGAAGGCGCCCGCGAAGAAGCCTGTTGCTCGTCGTCCTGTGACCAAAAATTCAATTGCAGCAGCAGTTAGTCAAATCCGAGGTGGTCAATACTTGGCAGCAGCGAATAACTTGTTGGCTTTAAGCCGACGTAATGAGCTTAAAAAAGATCGCGCTCAAATCAAATTTTTGTTAGGCGTAACTCTTATGGAGTTAAACCTTAATCAAGTGGCGGCATTTCAGTTCGTAGACGCTATTAAAAGCGGTGATCAAAGATTCGTTCGCCGTGCCTTAGAAAAATTGCTTATAGTTACTGATAAACTGGGCGATGAGACCCTATTAAATTACACCATCCAAAGAATTGATGTTAATAGTTTGCCGAAGCAAAATCAGGATTTGCTGTTCTTTCGTTTAGGCGAGATCAAACAAAAAGCTAAACAATATTCTGAAGCCAATAAGTACTATTCAAGAGTCAGCTCTAAAAGTCGTTACCATTTAAATGCTCTATACAATTTAGGCTTAACACAGGCGGAAGCAGGCCAAACAGAGCTGGCGTTAAGCACATTTAGAAGATTAGTTAATACGCGTGCAAGCGCCAGTGTTACAGATACCACAAAGGTCGCAGCCCAAATGGCTATTGCGCGTACATTATATCAGAAAAAAGATTGGGATGGTTCTATTGAAGCCTACTCTCAGATTCCACGTGATCATACATTATGGCATGACGCTGTATTTGAACAAAGCTGGGCGATGCTAAGAGCCGCACGCTTTCGTTCGGCACTAAGTAATGCTCAGACACTTCATTCTAGCTACTATGATGATTTTTACATTCCTGAATCGCTTTTACTACGTTCTATTGTTTACCTTTATATTTGTAAATACGACGAGATGGAAAAAGTGCTCTCATTATATGACAAGCAGTATGCTTCAGTCGAAAAACAAATACGCGGCTTTATAAGCGGGCGGAACACTGCGGAAAGCTATTATCAAGAAGTCGAAAAGGCTTATGCGTATCGCTTCGGCGGCGGCAAACAAGTTAAGGGACGCCTTCCGTACTTAGTCACACGACAAATTACAAATGAAGGAAACGTAAGACGGTCTTTAGGTTATATTCAAAAAGTGGTTCAAGAGAAGAAGCTGATTGAGGAAGATTCACGTATACGCAGCTTATCTATCGGGGCTTACTCTTTAAAGTTGCTTAATAATCGTTTGAAAGGTGCCAAACTAAACACTGGAAATATGGTTAAGGCGCACTTACAAAATATGGCGACTGAGTTGGCGGATTTAAATGAGCAAGCCAGTTTTGCTCGCTATGAGATGATTAATGGTAAAAAAGAGACTCTTAAAAAGCGTATAGTAGAAAAAGATATTAACGATTCTACTCAGACGGATGAGAGAAACCGTAGCTTCTACGCTAAAAACGGTTACGAGTACTATCCATTCCAAGGAGAGTTTTGGTTGGATGAAATTGGGAATTATCACTATTTAGGTAAACAAAGTTGTGAGTAAAAATATGAAAATTATAAATATAATTTTAGTGCCTTTAATATTATCTGGTCTGAGTGCAAATGCTATTGCCCAGAACAGAAACGCAAAAAAAACTAAAAAAGTTACTATTGGGGAACTTTTTAAAAAAGCTAGAGAAACTAGCCGCGGCGGCAAGCTGCAGCAGGCAGCAAAGTCTAAAACTGCAGTACCTGATACCAAGCTGACGTTTGAAAAGCGTGGTAGCTCAGATATCAATTTAAGAACAGTTAGACCGCCAAGATCCACAGAAATATTAAGCCCAACTCGTAGCGGAAATGAGGTTGAGTACGAACGCACACTCGATCGTCAGATTCAAGAGCTTTATAAGTTAACCCAAAGACATGCAAAGAATCCCGCTCGTGGAGAGTTGTGGCTGCGCTTGGCAGAGCTTTATGTAGAGAAAGCAGCCTTAGTAGATTATAGAAAACAAGAAATATACGATAGGCAACTTAAACAGTATCTAGAGAAAAAAATTAAAAACAAGCCTGTCCTAGACACAAAAGAGGCCCAGCAATACAACAGACAAGCTATCCAATTGTATGAATGGTTTTTAAAAGAGTTTCCAAAGGATGAAAAACAAAGTCAGGCGCTTTTTTTCTTAGGCTATAACTATTTTGAGCTAGGAAACTCAGAAAAAGGTCAGCAGTACTATAACGAGTTGACGCGTAAATTTCCACGAAGCCCCTATGTCGGCGAGGCCTATTTCGCCTTGGGTGAGTCCTACTTTGAAAAAGAGCAGTGGGCTAATGCGTATAAAGAGTATGCTTATTTGATCAAAAGACCTAAGCATCGCCTGAACACTTTTGCCATGTATAAAAGCGCCTGGACCTTATTCAGGTTGGGTCGCACTGAAGATGCTATAAAATACATGGATCATATTATTAAAACTAAGGGCGGCTCTGGCAGTGAGGGCACGGGCAAAAATGTAAATAAGAATCGACTTGAGGTCGAAGCGGCACGCGATATTGTTGTCTTCTTTGCGGATCTTGGTGAATCTCAAAGAGCGATCGATTATTTTAGCAGAAATGGTACTCCTGAAGCAAAACTTAGCGCATTGGAAAAACTTGGATACTTTTATGCAGACAAAGGAAATCGCGAAAGCTCCGCTACAATTTTGCATTATTTGATTCGAGAAAATCCAAACTCAAAAAAAGCCTTCGAGTATCAGTATCAAATCGTGCAAAACTACTTTTATGCCAAAAACTCGCCTCAGTTTAAAGAGGAGTTATATCGATGGATAGCGACCTATGGAAAAAAATCGAACTGGTATGATACTAATAAATCGGACACGGCTTTTGTAGAAAATGCCTTTAAACTTCAAGAGCAAACTTTACGAAACTACATACTGCAGCAGCATCAGACCGCGCAAAACTCGCGTGCGAAATTTTCTCAACAGTCTGCGCTTGATGGGTATGCTATGTATTTTCAGGAATTTCCTGACAATCCAAATTCGGCCGATATGCGCTTCTTTTACGGAGAACTTTTATATGATATGGGTCGCTATGATGAGGCTTCTCTTCAATACACGTGGGTCGTGGACAATGCTCCGAATAATAAATTTGCATCTAAAGCAGGTCAAAATATTCTACTAGCTATAGAACGAGCGTTGCCGAAAGATGAAGACTTGCAAAAGCGTGTCGGTGACTCCGTTGATAAGATGCCTTTAGATCCAAAGGTAGAGCGTTTTATTAAAGCCGGTACGGGTTACTTAAATAAGTTTCCAAATAACGAAAGAGCTGCTGAAATTCGATTTAGAATTGGGCGATTGTATTATCAATCAAATCATTTTAATGAAGCAGAAGTTGTTTTTAAGGAAGTTATCAAAAAACATCCGCGAACAAAATATTCTGAGTATTCAGCCAATCTTTTACTGGATATTTATAATCTTAAAAAGGACTATGAAGGCTTGTCAAAAATGGGAACAGAACTTTTATCAGACAGCTCAATATCATCATCGCAAACGGGAAGTGATATTAGAAATGTCCTTGAAAGAGCAGACTTTAAAAGAGCTCAAGAGCTAGAAGTAGCCAAAAATTATCTTAAGTCCGCCGAGCAATATGATACTTTCGTTAAGAAGTATCCTAACTCGGAATTAGCAGGTATGGCATTATTTAATGCAGGTGTTAACTATGAGCGCGCAGGGGAGACCTTAAAAGCCAGTCAAAACTACCAAAAAGTAGTTAGTTCAACAGATAAAAAAGTAGATAGCTTAAAACCAAAAGCGCGACAGTTATTAGCTAAATTATATCAAGATGCGGGACGATTAGAAGAGTCTGCAAAATTATTTGAATCATTGGCTAAAGAAAATCCTAAAGATGCACTTGCATCGAATTACACCTACAATGCTGCTGTCATGTATGAAGCATTAGGTGAAGGTCATAAAGCGATTAGAGCATATAACGACTTTATTAGTCTCAGCAGAAGCAATAAAGACAAAACTGATGCTATCTTCGCTAAAGCTGAAATATATAAGCGAATGAATTCTAGACGACTTGCAGTTGAAGAATATAAAGAATTTATTGCTCGCGCAGCAGACAGTAGCCGAAAAGTTGAAGCCTTAGACTATATAATGACATATGAGCGTAAGCCCGAAGATGAAAAGAAGAAAGATCGAAACCGGATTATCTCTATGCATAGACGACTATCAGGAGACGAAAAAGCGAAGGCTGCGCCATATGCTGCAAAAATTAGATATGCAGAAGCAGAAGTTATGTATAATGAGTTCCGTAAAATAAAAATTCCTGCTGATCCTAAAAAACAAAAAACTGCTGTAGACAAAAAACTGGAGCTTATTACTAAGCTGAGCACAGACTTAACAGAAATCATCAAACTTGATTCGGCAGAGCAAATCATCAGATCGATTAATATGCTTGGGGATGCCAATGAACACATGGGCAACTCTATACTTTCTACTCCATTGCCTCGAGAGCTCAAAGAGGAGCAAAAAGCAATATACCAAGAAGAGGTAGCAAAGATTGCTGATCCATTTTTAAAGAAAGCCGTAGAAAGTTATAAGCTCGCAGTAGAACGAGGCAGGGATCTCAATGTTTATAATGATGCTTATAGAAATTCCTACACTAAATTAAGTCAAAAAGAGCCTGATTTATACTATGATAAGGGTGAAATCACATATGACACCCGTTTAATAAATTGGTTGGGAAATTAGTATGGGGACGATAATGGAAGCATTAATAAAATTTTGTAAATTGACTTGTGTCTTGTCAGCTTCACTATTTTTTGTAAGCTGTGCCAGCAGTGGAGATGTTTCGTCTGAACAATTAGATAGCTCAGGATCAGCGACTGTAGCATCGACGGAAAGTGCTCCTGAAGTTAAACCGGTGCAGAAGAAGGTCTCTTCTGCGGCGGAAGAGCCTTTGAATCAAGCTATAAAAAAACAAAATGATAATGAAATAGTTTCTGTGGCGAACGAATTGTTGATGATTAATTCGACGCATTTAAAAGCTTTAAATGCTTTAGGTGTAGTTAATTACAAAAATGGAAAATACAGAGCAGCTGAGTACTTTTTTAATAAAGCATTGAAGAGCCATCCGAATGAGTCAGCGCTATACAACAATCTTGGCTTAGTTAAACTTGCGCAGTCAGAGACTCGCGAGGCGGTAACTTTTTTTAAGGAAGGCTTGAATCGTAAATCTAATGATATCGCATTGCTAACAAATATAGGTTCAATTTATGCATTACAAAAAGATTATGCCAATGCTGAAATTGCTTTAGAGACGGTTTACAGACGGGGCAGCAAGGACTTAAAAGTCGGAGTTAACTATGCAACGGCATTAGCTGGTAACAGAAAGTACGACGAAGCAACGCGAGTTTATAAGAGACTTTTAGCTGATCATTCAAGTTCTCGCGAGATTATGTTAAACTATTCCATCCATTTGGTAGAGAATGTGAAGGATTACAAGCAAGGCTTAGACCTAATAAGCAGACTAAAGTTTGTAGGCGTGCCTGATGAAGCAAGAAATATAATAAAGGATTTGGAAAACAAAGCGAAAGCTGGTTTAAAATAGATATGAGGCTTATATGAACTTAAAAGTTTTATTATTTCTGGCAAGTTTATTTGTCGTTCAAGCGCATGCTCAAACGCCAGAGGCTTCTAATATAAAAGTTGATCCTAAATCGGGCCGAATTCAAACTTTAAACTTTGAAGACGAATTAATCGAAGGTAATGTCCAAAAGCCAGATTTATTTTATATTTTTCAAAAGAAAAATTTTAACTATAAAAGACTTATAAAATTACGCGAAAACTTTTTGCCCGAGATGCGAAAAACAACAGAAGACGTACAGCGAGTCCGGGGGGGACATTGAAATCTCCGATTATATTTAGAGTATTCAAAAATGATCAAATTCAGTTTGTAAAGCAGTTTACAGATAAAGAGCAAATTGTTATTGGACAAGCTGATAAAGATGGACAGTTGGGATCACAAGTCGATATTCAATTAGATTCGACGGAAGTATCTACGATTCATTGCCTTGTTGAAAAAAGAGGAACAGATTTTTATGTGTGCGACCTTGGGTCAACCCAAGGAACATTTAAGAATGGCACTCAGGTTATCGATGAGAAAATCGGCCCAGGCGATGAAATCCAAGTAGGTCCATTTAAAATAGTTTTTTTATTGATGCCGCAAGCTAGCTCTAGTGCGACAGCTTCCGTTGCAACACCTACACCTGCAGCGCCAATAGTAGAACCATCGAAGCCTAAGGTTGAGCCTGTTGCAGCTGTAAAAAAGCCCAACGTGCCTCCGGTTAAGCCCGCGCCTGCTCCCAGTAAGCCGGTCATTCAAAATACTTTTGCGCCGCAAAGAGTTCCAGGAAAAATTGCCCCTAGCTTTAGATCTAAAAAAAGTAAGTATGATAAAACGTTTGCTCCGGTCAGCGCTTATCATAATTTAAATGAATTTATTCGCACTGGTCGGGGTGATACTGTACAGGTTCTTATCTCATGGAAAGGCCGTGTATTAGAAACTTTATCTTTTAAGGCCGAAGGGTCATATAAAGCAGGCGTGGGTCAGCAAATACAGATGCCACCGGGCACTTTGTCTTCAAGCTTTGTTCTTTTGGATTGTTCAGCTGGCGTTGTTATTAATTTGCCTAAAGAGGCGCAGTCAGAGGTTAAGCGAGAAAATGCATTAAGTGCTATTCAAGATTCGCGTTACAAATTGTCTCAAGACGAAGTTGTTTACCTGACGTTTCCAAATGGTATTCAGTTGGCAATCCGTTATGCAACGGGCGGTAACCAGGTAATAATGGACTCACCGATTATTTTGTCTTCTTCTGAATTAACAGGTATTTTATGTGCCTTGATAATAGCGTCGCTAATGAGTCTTATCGTGTCGGTTTACACTCCACGTGTTAATATAGAAGAAGAAGAAGTTCAGCGGGTGGCACAAGTTATTTTTAACAAGCCCCCTCCTGCTTTAAGGCCATTAGCTCCGCCGCCGCCCGTAGAGCAGCCTGAGGTTAAAGAAGAAGTCAAGACACCTCCGCCGCAGCCAAAACAGGTGGTTATGGCTAAAGACAGCCAAGAGGAAAAAAACAAAGGTGATGTCACAAAGCCTGATGCTAAAGCTCAGCAAGCTCAAAAAGCTGGGCGAGCCGCTGAAGTTGCGCCGAAAGATCCAAAGCTTAAGGCAAAAATGTTTACGTCGACCAAACAGGGTGGAGCAATTAAAACAGGAGATACTGCAGGCGCTAATATGAAAAGTAAAGATCCAGATCCAACGAATGCAGGCTTATTGGCAGCGTTTGGAGGCGGCGGAGCGCGAAGCAAGTTGGATAAAGCTTACAGTGGTTCCGGTGAACTTTTAGGTGCAGGTTCGAAAGCGACAGGAGCTTCGGGTTTTAATGAAAATCGTGCAGGAGATGATCTCGGTTCTAAGTTTAGAGATACTGGAGCAGGCGGCAAAGGTACAGCAACTCAAGGTATTGCGGGAGTTGGAACAAAAGGTCGCGGAACTGGTATGAGCGCTTTTGGGACGGGAACAGGTTTGGGTAGTAAAGATCAAGTTGCTATTCAAGCGGGTGGAGCAGAAGAAGAGTTTGTGGGTTCTATTGACAGAGACGCTGTACGCCGCGCCGTTATCTCAGCCCGAGCAGCTTATCGATCTTGTTATGAAAGAGAACTTAAGCGAGATACTCGACTTGAGGGTAAAGTGGTCATCGCTTGGGAAATTCATGAAAGAGGCGTTGCTAAAAAATCGCGAGTTGTAAAAGATAAAACAACTTTGGGTAATGCGGCGGTAGAAAATTGTATCAGAGAAAGAGTTTTGGCGATTCGCTTTCCAGAGCCACCGCCAGGAACAGTAGCAGAAGTAGTATTCCCCTTCTTCTTCTCGGCGCAAAAGTAGGGAAAGATTTTTAGGTTAAGTATATAAGGTTAATAAACTAAAGACATTTTGTTCAACAGGAGGAACGAGTGGAACCAACAACAGCAGCAGCAGTAGTAACAACAGCAGAGAATGTAAATCCGATAGTTCGGGCATTCAATGAAGGCGGACCAGTCATGTACATTATTTTAATAATAGGTGTGCTGACTCTTTTTGTAGTGATCGAAAGATTTTTAGTTTTAAAATCTTTGCGTATCGATAAAAAAGAATTTAACGATAATATTTTTCGCATGGTTTTAAATGGTGACTTAAGACAGGCGATTTCTTTTTGCGATTCAAAGCCAGCACCACTTTCGAATACCGTTAAAGCCGGCTTAGTGCAGGCCTTAAACAAAAGACCTGACGAAGAAATTCAAGTGGCTATGGATGCTGCAGTCATGCGTGAGACTCCACGTTTAGAAGGATGGACTTCTTTCTTAGCCGTATTTGGTAATATCGCCGTACTTGCGGGTCTACTAGGAACAATCATCGGTATGATCGGATCATTCCGTGCGATTTCTTCTGCCGATCCAGCAACCAAAGCAACATTGTTATCTCAGGGTATTTCCCACGCTTTAAACTGTACGGGATTTGGTCTTGGAGTAGCAATTATAGCCATTGTGTTTTACGGGTTATTTCAACACATGATTCAAAAATCTGAAAATGAAATGATCGAAAGCAGTATGAGTTTATTGAATTTGGTAGCCTCTAATCGCGACAAAATCAAAGACTAATTTTTTAGATTAAATTGCGATTAATTTTTTGAAAGAAACGAAAGGTAAGTTACCATGGCACATATAGAATCAGGCAGTCGGGGCGGCAGAAGATCCAACGTCGATTTAAATCTAGTTCCCTTCATCGATTTAATGTCTGTATTGATTACCTTTCTCCTTATCTCTGCTGTTTGGACACAAGTATCAATGATACAGTTGGGCGCCTCGTTCGCTTCACCACGATTGGATGAAACTCCTGTTACTCCTCCACCTTTAGAAAGTCTAGTGCTGCGTCTAGATATTAAAGAGGGCGGATACGTCTTATTCGTCGGTAAAGATGTGCGATCGATTCCAAAAGTTAACGGAGAGTACGACCGTGAAACACTCAGAGACGATTTAACAAAAATAAAGCAAATGTACCCGGATAAGGGTGGTATTAAATTAGCGATCGAAGATAAAATTATTTATGATCACGTCGTCGCTGTTATGGATATTGGACTTGATACAGGGTTTTCTCCAGAGTTATTAACAGGGGGGCCAAACTAATGGCAATTTATAAGCCTGGCCAACGGCATCGCTATCATAATCTACTAAAAAGAAAATCAACTAAACGTGGAGTGACCGCTATTTTATCACTCACCGCCATGGTGGACTTATTTACGGTTTTGGTTATTTTCTTACTTCAAAGTTACAGCACGACCGGCGAGATTATTTTCATTCCTAAAGAAGTCATTTTACCGAAAGCGAATCGTGTTAATGATCTTAAACCGTCAGTAGTTGTTACTATTTCCTCTAAGGAAGTACTCATCGACAGAACTAAGGTAGCGACTTTTGAAGAGGTCGAAGCCGCGACGGACTGGGTCATTCCCAATTTGCGTGATCAAGTTAGAGTGCTGCTCGAAAAAGCTAAGTTGGAGCAAGATGCCAAGCTGCAAAATAGAATCAAAAATGCAGTAGACAAAACTTTAGGTAAAGAGGATCTTGAGGATCCGAATGCATGGAGAAAAGTCACACTGCAAGCTGATAAAAATATAGATTATCTAAGTTTAAAGAAAATTATGTATTCGATTTATGAAGCGGGCGGTGGTCCGATCAACTTTGCTGTGGCTAAAGATGTGGAACAAGATGCAGCAACTGAAAAGAAAACTCAGTAAAAGACTTAATAAAGCGTTTTTCGTTTACACGACTTTTTTAATATTTATAGTTCTTCAAATTTATTTCTTTATTCCCTCCATCAAAAATAATGATTGGATGGCAGCGCCAGCAGTCAGTTCTCATTTTGAAGCCTTAAAAAATCAGCCGGAAAAAAAGACTATTGAGCAGAACATGAAAGGTGTCCATCTGCTGGAAAATGATCTTGATCAAAAGGGGTGGGAGCTGTTTGCAGAAGAGGCTTCGGGTTCTCGAGATGAACAATGGGTTTTAAAAAAAGTTAAAGTCCGATTTTATACAGACGACGAATCTAGTTTTACAGTTATGGGGGATGTGGGAGAAGTTAATGGCCAAACTAAGGATATGATTATTCGCGGTAACGTCGTGACTGAAAGCTCTAATGGCTATTACTTTCAAACAACTGAATTAAGATACGAAGCTAAATACAAAAAGTTGCACAGCTCAGACTCTGTTAAAATGAAAGGGCCAGATGACCAAGATGGCAAAGGATTAGAGTTAACAGGGCAAGGGTTAGAGATATTAGTTGCTGAAAGTAAAATCAAAATATTAGATCAAGTAGAGTCTCATAAAATTGTCGACGGAAAAGAGTTTAGAATTAACTCAAATTCATCCGTTTTTTCAAATAAAGATCGTGAAGCTTTGTTTTCTGGAAATGTTCGGTTACAATATGATAGTATGAGATTAAAATCTAACTTTGCAGAGTTTAAGTATGCTGCTAAAAAATCAAAAGCAAAGGGCGCATTGCAAATTGTCCGAGCATTTGGGAAAGTCAATCTATTGGATAATAATAAAACTGGAACCTGTGAAGAGCTGATTGTAAATTTAGTTAACGATACAATGACGATGAACGGAATGCCAAAAATTAGAATTGATAAGGATGAAATTCAAGGAGATCAAATTATTTTTTCAGACAAAGGTAAGAAAGTAAGTATTCGTCAGATGAAACTTGAAAGAAGCACTCAATGACAGAAACACATTCAATGGACGCAAAATTAAAAATAGAGAATATATCTAAAAGTTTTAAAACACGGAAGGTCGTTAACGACGTGACGTTTGAAGTCAAGGCAGGCCAAGTTGTTGGATTATTGGGTCCAAATGGGGCCGGCAAAACAACTTCATTTTATATGGTGGTTGGATTAGTCAATCCTGACGCTGGTCGCATTATGTATAATGATTTAGATATTACGCAATTTCCTATGTATAAGCGTGCGAAAGCAGGTTTAAGCTATCTAGCTCAAGAGCCCAGTATATTTCGTCGTATGAGTGTCGAAGACAATATCCTGGTGGCTTTAGAGGCCCATGGATTTGACTCCCAAGATCAGTCGAAGCGGTTAGAATCTTTATTGCAAGACTTTCGTATTAATCATATTCGTGATTCACTTGGCGCTGCATTATCCGGCGGCGAAAGGCGACGTGTTGAGATTGCGCGTGCCATAGCAGGTTCACCGGATTTTATTTTGCTTGATGAACCATTTGCGGGCATAGACCCGATTGCCGTGGGTGAAATTCAGAATATTATTCTTGATCTTAAGGCCAAAGGTATAGGAGTTTTGATTACAGATCATAACGTGCGTGAGACTTTAGGAATTTGCGATTATGCTTATATATTGAAGGATGGGCAAATTCAAGTCAGCGGAAATGCTGAGGAAATTTCAAATTCTGCATTGGCTCGAAAGTTTTATTTGGGAGAGAATTTTAAGCTTTAAAAGGGAAGATAATGGCATTAAGACAGACGATGAATTTAAGTCAGAACTTGGTAATTACGCCGCAACTTCAGCAGGCGATTAAATTACTACAGATGTCTCGTCTTGAACTTGAAACTCAAGTTAGAAATGAACTTGAAGAAAATCCTATCCTTGAAGAGGCCGAAATTTTAAAAGAAGAAGATTTTGAGCGCACTAAAGAAGCTGAGGCCCAGGTCGGCGAAGGTCATATTGAATCAAATATTTTAGACACTCAAGAGCAACAAAATGAACAGCAAGATCCTCAAAAAATAGATGAGTTCGAGTGGGAATCGTATCTGGAAACTCAGCATAAAATGCCGCGCGAAGCTTCACATGGCAATGAAGAGATCATGAATTACGAAAATGTCATCACCGCTACGCAGACATTACATGATTATCTATATTGGCAAGTAAAAATGGTGGGCTTTTCTAAAGAAGAAGAGCTTATGGCCGATGCCCTGATTTCTTATATCGATGATGATGGCTATTTAAAAACACCCTTGTCCCAAATTGCAGAAGAAGAAAAATTTAATCTTTCGGTATTGGAAGACACGCTTACGCTTATTCACGAGTTTGATCCTGCAGGGGTCGGTGCTCGCGATCTTAAAGAGTGTTTATTGATTCAAGCGAAACATCTTGAAGAAGACACCAATGATTTAGTTCAGCTGATACAAAATCATCTAAAAGATCTAGAGAAGAAAAATTATGAGGCTATAGCCAAAGCCTTGAATAAGCCGCTTGAAGAAGTGATTCAAATGAGTAAAATAATTTATTCAATGGATCCTAAGCCGGGCCGAGCCTATGCCGGAAATGATACTCACTATGTGACTCCAGATGTTTATGTTTATAAAGTAGGTGACGATTACACCGTATCTTTAAATGAAGATGGACTGCCAAAGTTAAGAATTTCTAATTTCTATAAAAATATGCTTAAAGGTGGAACTACTCCTACAGGTGATGCAGATGCAGCCAACTATATTTCAGAAAAAGTAAAATCAGCGGTTTGGTTGATTAAATCTATACACCAAAGACAGCGTACAATTTATAAAGTTGCTGACAGTATTGTTAAGCATCAAAAAGAATTCTTTGATAAGGGCGCTGCCTTCCTTAAGCCAATGATCTTGCGGGACATTGCCGCGGACATCGGAATGCATGAATCTACCGTCAGTCGCGTTACCACGTCGAAGTATATGCATACCCCACAGGGTATATACGAATTGAAGTATTTCTTTAATTCAGGGATCTCTTCATCTGATGGCGGAGACTCATTAGCCTCTGAATCAGTAAAACTAAAAATTAAAGATTTAGTCTCTAAAGAAGACCCTAAAAAACCACTTTCAGATCAAAAGCTTGTGGATTTACTCAAAAAGGACGGGGTCGACATCGCCCGCCGTACCGTCGCTAAGTACCGCGAAATCCTCCGCATCCTTCCCTCCAGCCAACGTAAAAAGTTTTTCTAAAAGGGGTCAGGCTACTTTCCTGTAAGCATCGTGTTATATACAACTTGTATTTATTCGTGAAGACGCGCGTGTCAACGCAGTGATTTTTTTCGTTCCAGAATGGCAGAGTTCATCATACTCCTCCGATAAGCAGAGCTCACCTTTCTCGGTGTATAAGGAATAAACCCCAGCGCTTCTAAAGTGTTTTGTAAAAGATAGCTTAATGCTGTCTTATAATCTTTTCCCCAATGCAGTAGTCTTGAAAACGGTCTATACTCCCAGAATGCCTGTCCTTTGTAAGGTGTTTGGTACCCCTCGCCCCGCTTGTGACGATCAGAAACAGAATCTAATGCCAAATTCAGCAGAAAATCTTTAAAGCTCATGTAGTTCATCGTAAAGGACGCAATTTTTCCGGTGATCATCGATATAAAGCATTTATACGCATATTTGGACGGAACTTTTATAATCAGATGAATGTGATTAGATTGAATAGCTTTGCGATAAATTCGAATTCCGTACTTTGCGGCGGTTTTGTTTAATATGGACTCTATATTTTTATGATTTCTGACTGTGCGAAATGATCTAACCCCACTCGCAAATTGAGATCTTAAGACAAAGTGAATAGGTTCTTTGGTGTTAATGGGGCGAGGGGTCTTTCGCTTACCTACTAGCAGTGATCCGCCGAAGAATCGTTTGTTCGTTTTAGCTGGAATTAGCAACAATTGTTTAGATTTCATAGGTGATACCTCCTGATCTGATCTGATTGGATATGGCCGTTGAGATACTCACAGGAGTGGAGTTGCAAGCTCCAGATAGGGGCGAGGGGGTATAAACCATATAATAAGGCGTGAAGAAAAACGATACGCGGAATAGAAGGGTGATAACCCTCAACACCGTCTAACTTTTTTACAGGACAGAAACTTTTATCTGGTGGCATGACGGTACTCGTAAAAAATGCCGAAATCCCTTATAGTGGCGTAAACCTAGCACCCCTCTTAAGGAGTTTTTATGAAAAAATTTATCATTGCTTTACTAACTGTTGTCGCATCAAGTTACGCTGTGGCAAGCCCGTCAGCGGCGTCCAACTGCGGCTGCACAATGCCCCTAACTGTTGAATTAATTCAGTCTGAGCGTGGTTTTATGCGCCTTGTAGAGCTAACTTGGTCTGAGGCCGAAAAAATGATTTCCAAAAGCTATTATCTTGACCTAGAAGATCGCAAAGATGCTGCAGAAAAAGCTGGAGCTGATGGCAAGATAAGTTTTTATCTTTTAGAAACAACGGAATATTCTGGAGTAAAACAAGAAGTGCTTATTGTATCACCTGATAAAAACTGTCGTATAGAAGGTCGATACACTACTTACTTAGAATAACAGTTTTTTATAGTCTGTTTTTGAAGTATAAAAAGTTATGGAAAGAATAGATTACAAAAAACTAATTATAGAGACGCCTGACTTTCCTATTCCAGGCGTTCTATTTCGTGATGTCAGTCCACTATTGCAGGACGCCCAAGCCTTACAACAAATGATTCAGGATTTCTCTAAGCTAATCGATTTAAACCAAGTAGACGCTTTTGTTGGAATTGAATCACGAGGTTTTATTTTCGCATCGTTACTTGCTGCAAAGCTTAATAAAGGATTTGTCCCGTTAAGAAAAGTCGGAAAACTTCCTCCACCCACAGTTAAAAAAACCTACCAGCTTGAATACGGTGAAGCGACTTTAGAAATGGCTCACTCGCGCATAGCTGGAAAAAATCGAGTCATTATTTGTGATGACGTGCTTGCAACAGGCGGAACATTGAATGCAGCCGTAGAGCTGGTTTCTGCGGCAGGGTTTCAAGTGCAGGATGTTTTAGTTTTGATTGATCTTACTTTTTTAAATCAAATGAAGTTCAACTCGGGGCCTGTTAAATCATTGATTCAGTATTAAAAATAGAATGTATAACTAATTATTCCATTCAAGCCGGTTAAAAAAGTTGAGATATTGTTTCCGATCTCATTTTTTAATTCGCGACCGTTGGCGGTGTCATCATGAAGGCCGTAGGGAACTTGCCCGCTGGCACTTTTAATTTTATTTTTATCGATACTTAAATAACGATAATTACCTTCTCCGCCAATGCAGTGGTTAGGAAAAAAACAAAAATCCAAGCCTGCGCCCACCAATGTTCCGAAGTTTGCACCACTAAATGAAACCCGACGAGTAGCATTGGTGATTTTTCCATCGAGCATCGCATAACTAAATCCGGCCTGAATGAACACATCAAACTGTGAAGTAGTAAATGGAATATAGCGAACTAGTGGACTAAAGGTATAACCTATGACGTCGTAGTTATAGTTGCCGCCAGTGCCAGAGCCTGTGGTGACTTGAGTAAAATAAGTTGACCGGAGTTGTACAGAAACTGGGTACTTAGCAAAGCGATAAGATACAAATCCCATATATTCCATCGCGGTCTTGAGTTCAGGGGTATTTGCGTTAGCAGACATTTTAGCACTGCGAATGGCTCGGTTAATATCAGTTTGATCTATAGAGTTAAAGCCAATACCTCCACCTATCGCAAAAAGCTCGCCGCGGACCACTTTACGAGAGGCATTAGGTGAGTTAGGACTTGTCATAGATGGCTTGGTGCGTACCGGTCGGGTTCTGCGTTGAGCATCAGCGTAGTTGGCAAACAGTAAGAAAGAACTCATAAAAATAACAAAAATTTTGCTGATCCTCAAAAATCCTCCTGCGTTCTTTCAGAAATACACAATAAATACTAGCACTTAATTTCAAGAAGCGGGCGTCTAGTCTTAACTTAAGTCAGACCAAAGTAGTAATGATTTCAGTCTTATGTCTAGAACACTTTTGTAATTCATTAATGAATTGGAAAAGGCAGCAAGTGTCTTCAAAATTGTATGTGACCACCCACCACCTTTATAAAAGGAGTTCCTATGAAGGCACTGTTATTAACTATTGCGCTATTAACTTTTCAAGCTCAGGCCCAAGACTTGAAAATGTTAACGATACAAACAGATGTAGATACGACGCAAACAGGAATCATGCATCTTCGTGTTTTGTCTGATACAACATTCACTCACGTAGTTTATGGATTAGAAAACGACAGCGAAGCGCCAAAAGCAATTGCAGTTGATAAACTGAATAAATCAAAAGTAAGTATTCTTAAAAAAGGACCTGTCGCAGTCGTCGAGCTGTCAGCAAAATCAACGACGAATAATGATATGATTCTTTCTGTACACTACCTGTATAAATATTCTATTTTTGGAAGTGATCGTCGGGTCAAAAAAGTTCAGATGTATTATTTATCGCCAGCCAATATGTATGAAACACGCGATATGGATACTCAAAAAGTGATTACCAATGCATATGCGTACGCTCGCTATGATAGTAGTGGAGATCCTGCCGGGATCGAACGTATTGAAACTTGGTAGGTGCCTAGAAGGCACCTGAGCTTTCTTTAAGAAGTTGCTCAGCATGGGCTAAAGATGTCTTCGAAATCTTTTCACCTGAAATAAGTTTAGCAATCTCTTCTACTCTGGACTTTTTATTCAATTCGATGATTGTCATTTCCGCATGACCTTTGCTCGTCGTTTTTTGAATTGAAAAATGCACATCACCATAAGCAGCCACTTGCGGAAGATGGGTCACGCAGATAACTTGCTGGCCTTTCGCAATTTCTTTTAGCTTCTTACCTACTTTTTCTGCGGTTGGCCCGCTAACCCCGGTATCAACCTCATCAAACAAATAAGTGCGTGGAAGATCTTGTAAGCTGGCAACCTTTCCGACTGCAGTTTTCAAAGCTAATAGAATGCGCGAAAGTTCGCCGCCCGAGGCGACTTTAGAAATAGGACGTTTTGGGTCTTTTGGTGAAGTTTGAGATAAAAATTCGACCTCATTAGCCCCACTGACCATTAAATGATCTAGTTTATTTACTTGAACATGAAAAGTAACGCCTTTCATATTTAAATCCAACAACTGCTCATTCACTTTATCCGTCAATTGCGAAGACTTTTTACTTCGTATTTTATGTAAGTCTTCTGCTTTAGATTTTAATTCAAGATGTAAGATGCCAGCTTGCTTCCTCAGTTGTTCTATATGGGCCTCTGCATTTTCTAGCTCATGGATTTCATTTTCCATTTTTAAAAAGTGTGACTGAAGCCCATTTAAATCATCGCCGTGCTTTTTTTGTAATTTGCGAATTTGACTCAGACGCGACTCTTTTTCTTCCAAAGTGGCTGGATCAGAATCAATTTTTTTAGAGTAGTTTTGAATATCATAAATGGTTTCATCAATTAATGTCATGGCTTGGTTCAGCCCCTCAATCTTTTGGGACAGCTTTTCATCGACATGAGCCAGCTCTATGGATTTTTTAACTAAATTTTTAATACGCGATGAAACACTATCGTCATCCTGGTAAATCAATTGGTCACAAAGGCTAGAAAACTGAATTACTTTGCTGGAATTTTTTAAGAGTTTGATTTCATTCTCAAGCTGACTGTCTTTTTCTACGTTAATATTCAAATTTTTAAATTCTTTAATTTGAAACTTTAAAAAATCTAACCGTTCACTTTTATAAGCTAAATTCTTCTCAAAATCAGTAATCTTAGCTTGCATCAATGAATGTTCGTGGTAGACGCGTTCATAAGCATGTCGCTTATCCCAAGATCCTGCATATTGGTCTAACAGATCGAGGTGATAAGTTTTAGATAACAAATTTCTATTGTCATGCTGTCCGGTCATTTCAATCAAAGGGGCGCTGTGCCCAGTCACTTCTATTAATGGCGCCACAAAATCACGCAGTTGCGCTAAAGGACTTAAAGCTCCATTTAAGAAAACTTTGGATTTATCTCCGGAAGAAATAACTCGACGAACGATAAGTCGGTCATCTTCAATTTCTAATCCTAGATCGACCATTCTTTCCTTTAAGTCAGGGCGATATTTTAGGTTGAACACACCCTCAACCGTGGCTTGGGCTGCTCCGGTGCGGATAGTGTCAGAGGAAGCCTTCTCACCCATTAATAAGGCCAAGCTTTTAAGTAACACAGATTTTCCAGAACCTGTCTCTCCGGATAGGATATTTAACCCATTTTGAAATTCGATGTGTAAAGAATCAATAATAGCAAACTGGGAAACTTTAAGCTCCTGTAACATATCGGTCTCCAAACTTTAGCTTTTCTTTAAGTAAGTTGAAAAAATTAAATTTAGGTTTGCGTATCATTAAATGGTCCTTCTCACAGCGAGAGATAGTTACTTCATCGTCGGGTGAAAGATCCAAAACTTTTTGGCCATCAATAATTAAATGGGCCGATGAGGTTTGTACTTTTAAAGTTAATTTATGATGATCAGGAAAAATCAACGGGCGACTGCTGAGCGAATGGGGCGCTACTGAGGTAACTACTAAAGCTTGGACTTCTGGATGAAGAATTGGTCCCCCGGCAGCCAAATTATAAGCTGTTGATCCTGTTGGCGTGGAAATAATAATACCATCCGCCTTAATATCATTAACATAAGCCTTATTAAAATAAACCGAGGTACTGATCAATTGCGAAAAAGATCCACGCTCAATCACAATATCATTTAGGGCATCAAAAGTAACTTTCTTACCCGATTTCAAATGAACTGAGGTGTGAAGGCGACTTCGTTGCTCTGTAACCATATTATTTTTTAAAGTTTCGTCTATAACCTTAAAAACTTCGCTGACAGGGTGAGAAGTTAAAAAACCCAGTGATCCCATGTTGAAGCCGAGAATGGGTACAGGATGGCCACGGAGCAGTCGTACGGCACGCAAGTAAGTACCATCTCCGCCTAATACGATGATCAAGCTCATATCTTTTAGCTCATTAGAACTCACTACTGTTTTGGTGCCTGCAATAGCTTTTTGCTCAGGAGCTGTGAATACATCATACCTTTTAGATTTTAATTTTTCAGCCACTTTCTTGGCCATGCGCACAGCTTCCGGTGAATGAATACGATAAACTAAAGCAATTTTTTTATTCGATTTTAAACTGAGCTTTCGTTCTTTCATTTAGAGCAGTCCGTCTCTTCGAAGTAATGATTCGGCATCGGGCTCGCGTCCTCTAAAATCAATGTAAAGCTTCATGGGGTGCTCTGTGCCTCCGCGACTAAGAATAGAGTTTTTAAACTGACTAGCTACGGCTTTATTAAACAAGCCTTCTTGTTTGAAGTATTCAAAAGCGTCAGCATCTAATACTTCAGCCCATTTATAAGAATAATAGCCCGCTGAATACCCACCAGCAAAAATGTGGCTAAAACTGCATGACATATTAGTGTTGGGCTCTTTAGGAATAATGCGAGTTGCAGCGGCCGCTTGAGTTTCAAACTCATCCACGTCAGTGATTTGACTTGGCGGCGTCGTGTACCACTTCATGTCTAGTAGCCCAAAGGAAACTTGTCTCAGGCTCATCCAGCCACTTTGAAACTGTTCAGCTTTTTTAATTTTAGCTATAAGCTCAGCGGGTAAAGGCTCTTGAGTTTCGTAATGCTTAGCGAATAAATCCAAGCCCTCTTTTTCCCTAGCCCAGTTTTCCATAATTTGAGAGGGAAGCTCTACGAAATCCCAATAAACATTGGTGCCACTCAACGAACGATATTTACATTTTGATAACAAGCCATGAAGGGCATGTCCAAATTCATGAAATAAAGTTGTTACTTCGTTATAATCAAGCAGTGAAGGTTTGGTTGGTGTCGGCTTGGTGAAATTACAAACGATACTAACATGGGGGCGTTTAATATCTTTTCCCCATAAGCCTTGTTCGCGATAACTGGTCATCCACGCGCCACCTTTTTTAGTTTCGCGCGGGAAGAAGTCCATATAAAAAACACCGATATAATTTTCAGGCGTGTTATTTTTGCCATGTGAGTGATCGTAAACTTCAAAAGTTTTTACGTCAGGATGATAAGTCGAGTATTCATTAGAGGCGATAAATTTTAATCCATAGAGTTGTTCAGCATGTTTAAAAACGCCTTCAATTACATTTTCTAACTTAAAATAAGGACGAAGCTCTTCTTCATTAAAAGCATATTTTTTCTCTTTTAATTTTTCTGAATAATAGGCAAAGTCCCAGGGCTTGATGTCATCATTTCTCTCAAGTTCTTTTTTGAAACTTCGCACCTCCGCCAAGTCCTTTTCGGCTGCTTTTTTAGAGGGCTCTAAAATTTTATTCAAAAAATTAAAAACGGCCTCTGGTTTTTCAGCCATTCGCTCTTGCAAGACATAATCAGCATGGTTTTTAAAGCCTAACAAAATCGCGCGGTCATACTTAAGTTTAATTATTTTTAAAATAATCTCTTGATTATCATATTCGCCGCCAAACGCTTTACTTGCATTGGCTCTCCATATTTTCTCGCGTAAAGGTCGAGAATCTGCATAGGTCAAAAAAGGAATTAAAGAAGGTGCTTGTAAAGTGAATAACCATTTACCTACATTGCCTTTTTGTTCTGCGGACATAGCCGCAGCTTCTATGGCGCCTTCTGGAAGCCCTTTTAGATCCTCTTTATTGTCAATCCATAGTTCATAGGCATTTGTGGCTTTTAACACGTTTTCAGAGAACTGCGGGGAAAGGACAGAAAGCTCTTGATCAATTTTTCTTAAAGATTCTTTGTCTTTATCTGAAAGCAAGGCACCGTTTCTAGAAAAATCTTTGTACATTTTTTCCGTTAGCTTGAGATCTTCGCCAACAAGATTTAAATCCTTACGGTGATCATAGATGAACTTTATTTTTTGAAATAAGGTTGAGTCTAAAGAAATATCTGACGAAAAATTAGAAAGTAATGGAGAGATCTGTTGAGCAAGAGCCTGCATGGACGCATCAGCCTCAGAGGAAAATAAATTAAAGTAAACACTTGAAATCCTGTCGACCTTTTCAGACATCTGCTCTAAAGCTAAAATGGTGTTTTCAAAAGTGGTGTCTTTATTCTGTTTAATTTGTTTAAAACGCTCTTGAGCTTCAGCAATAGCCGAGTTTAAAGCGGGAATATAGTGTTCCGTTTTAATTTGATCAAAGGGGACGGTTTGGTCTTTGTTGGTAAAGGGTTGCAGTAAAGGATTTAGACTAGTCATGAAATCTCCTATTTAAAGAAATAGGCTAGCATTCAGCCTATTCTCTGTCGAGATTTCACGCGCTTAATTATCAGCTAAAATTACCGAGGTCCGCCGCCAGTATTAATAGCGTTGTTCGAGACGCATAGCCCTAATCGGGTTTGTGCAGATGTCGCTTGGCATGTGAATCCAGCGCTACAAGTACTCGGTTGGTCAACAAAGCAGGATTGAACTACACCGTTATAGCAATTAGATTGGTTATAGCCAGTGTGGTTACTGATTTGCGGGATATTTACCCATTGATTGTTAGTCGCGCCTGATGTTCCCCAGCCGAAGTAAGCGTACGCTCCACCGCCATAAGTGTACCCAGCGTTTACGCAACCTAAACCGCCATAGTTATTGTAAGTCGGCACGGTGCCGGCAGGACAGCTACATAAGTAGGCTGAATTATTCATATAGTGAAAGCTGTTTACTCCATACGGATAGCCACTACCATAACCGCCGTATCCATAAGGATAGAAACCTGATCCTTGTTGATAAATGTTTGGTTGGCATAAGCTTGGGTTATTTATACAGGTGTTGTTGATGTGAGCGGGCTGAGAAGAGCCACTCTCATTTTTTTGACAAGAGCTCATCACCACTAATGACACCAAGATCGAACCTAAAAATGTAATCGATTTAAAGCTTTTCATAAATCTCTCCAATTCAATACTTATAATCTAAGCATACCGTATTCCAACCTCTCCACGGTCTAAGATAGGATATAGGGCATCCTGAAGAATCTACCTGTAAAAAATTTTTACAGCGGTGACTAAAGGTGCCAGGCTACTTTTAGGAACGCGGTGCATATCTAAAAGTAGCCAGGCACCTTTTTAAGAATACATTTTTTGAATGAGGCTTGAGTATTTTTTTTCTAAGAACTTGCGCTTAACTTTCATGGATGGGGTTAAGCTACTATTGGCCGTCGTCCACGCTTCATTGACTATTTCGAATTTTTTGATGGATTCGTAGCTAGGCAATATGGAGTTGACTTGATGGATGGATTTTTTGATTTCGTTGATATCTTCAGGACTAATTTCATCTTTTTCAACGCTGATGATGGCTGAAATGTACTTTTGCTGGTCGCCAATGACTAAGATCTGGGAAATGAGCGGATTTTGTTTTAATAAATTTTCAATTTTTTGAGGGGCTACGTATTTTCCACCTGAGGTTTTTATTAGATCTTTTTTGCGATCTGTAATTTTTAAATATCCGTCAGGCGTAAGCTCTCCGATGTCTCCAGTGCGGAAGAAACCTTGCTTGTCTATGACTTCAGCGGTGGCCTCTGGATTTTTGTAATATTCTTTCATTAATTTTTGAGTGCGGATCAGAATTTCACCATCGGTTTCAAACTTTAATTCCACATCACCCACAGGTTTTCCCACAGTTCCAGATTTTTGATTTTTCGTTGTATTAATAGCGACGGCTGCAAAAGTTTCAGTTAAACCGTAGCCCACTAGGACTTCAATGCCGATAAGTGAAAAAAGTTTTCCTAAATCTTCGCTTAAAGGAGCTCCACCACAAATGGCGAACTTAAGTTTGCCACCAAAAACATCTTGAATAGGTTTAAATACTAAACGTGACAGCACTTGGTACTGCAAAATCAGACTGAGGCCCATGACTTGTCCAGTGGATCGATGATAATCAACTTGTTTGGCTAAATCCAATGTGTAATCGAAAAGTTTCTTCTTTAATGGTTGAGTTTCAACTTTATTGATAATGCCCGCATAGATTTTTTCAAATATTCGGGGAACTGCGACTAAAAAATCGGGTTGTACGTCGGCCAAATCATGTTTTAAAGTGTCAATTGATTCTGCAAAGGCCAGTGTGTATTTTGCATAACAACTTCCCCAATGTTCAATTCTTCCCATGACGTGAGCAAAAGGTAAAAAAGCGAGTGAAGATTTTTGTTCTCCATCATTTTCAAAAAGGTCAAACAAGCTAAACGTTTCGGTGATCTCAGAAATAAGTGCTTTGTGTTGAAGAACTACTCCCTTAGGGTGACCTGTCGTGCCCGAAGTATAAATAATTGTCATGGTGTCTTCAGGTTTAGCCAATGATAAATTTTTAAGAAAAGCATTTACATTTTTTTCTTTTATATTCGTTGTTTTTACTTTCATATCTTCGATAATAAGTACTTCAAGTTTAAAGCTAAGTTTTAATTGGATACGCTTAACTTGCTCAGCAGATTTTTTATTTTCGACGACTAAAACTGCGGGTCGACAGTTTTCAAGAATATAGATTAAATCCGAGTCCGTTTGATTGGGGTAAAGCGGAACGAGGACATCATTATTACCCACGGTCGCGATGTCGATGGCGCTCCACTCCCAACGAGTACCACTCATTAAAGCGATGTTATTTTGTTTGCGAGTAATTTTTTTCTTTGTTTTTATTTTTTGAAGTAACTCTGCAATAAAGACAATTTTTTTCAAATATTCTGGCCAAGTCACGGACTGCCATTTATTGCCTTTTTTATATTTTACAGCAATAAGATCTTTTCTATCTTTAAGCTCAGAAATCCATTGATGTATCGAATCTATATAAACTGGTTTTTTTGCTTTTTTCATTTTTTTATGCGCTTAAGTATAATTTGTACGTCTTGAATTTTGTTTGGAGTAACTCGAACTTTTGTACGGCCTTCCAGATTGTTCATTGGATTAAAAGCTTTAATTTCGATTTCTTTACCAGCAGGAATGGCGTAATTTTTAATGGGTGGGCGAGAATCAAGGCGAACGCCATCCACTGTGATTATAGAATCGGTTCCGCCATTTGCGACATGAACATTAATGTAACCCATAGGAGGCATTGCTGTAAGTACAGCTTTTAACGAAGAGGCGTTATTAAATTCTTTTGATATTTGATATTTATAGAACCCGTCTTTAATTAAAGTAATAGTAACGGGTTTATTGACAGTGACAGTTACAATAGCCGGAGAGAATTGATTTGTGCTTTGACCATCTACAAATATTCTTGCTCCTGGTGGTTCACTGGATACAGATAGTCGCGTTGAAGCGGTAGCTGCCATATCAATTTGCGTCTCATTTGATTTATCAACAGGTGCTTTCTTGGTCACAGACACAGCTTTTTGAGAGGGTCCTTTTTTTGTATTTAAAAAATAATTTTTATAGCCAACGAATCCTGCAAAGGCAATGACTCCAAGTAATGCTATTTTAGGTATTACATCTTTTAACGGACTAGTGCGCTTAACTTTTTTGTATTTTAACTGTGTATTTGATGTTGAATGTATGGATACACCTGCCCGCGTGTCATGCGACATTGGTCTTTTAGATAATGAAGCTGATTTTAAACCATCCCAGCTGACGTTTTGCTTCGCTATGCCTATTGGTGGTAAAGGTAAAGGCTCTGATGTAGTCTTTGTTCCACTTATAACTTCGGAAGGGTATGGTTCTATAGGCGGAGGCTGTATCTTAGCGTAGGCGATAAGTTTTTCTTTGCCCTCAGCATAACCTACTTTAAAGCACTCTCTTACGAACATACTAAAATCATGAGTAGAAAAATCAGGATATTGAGTATTTAAAAATAAATTTAGATCTTTATGAAAATTAGCTGCTGTTTGATAGCGTACATTTTTATCTTTAGCCAAGGCTTTCATAACGATACGCTCAAGTTCAGGTGGAACAGTGGGATTAATTTTACGAATGGCAGGCACTTGTCCATCACGAATTTTTCGAAGAATTGCGCCTTCATTACTGCCTGTAAATAGTCGATCATTAGCTAGAAGTTCCCAAAGTATAATTCCTAGGGCAAAAACATCTGTGCGTGGATCAATAGGGTAGCCCTCAGCTTGCTCGGGACTCATATAAGAAAACTTTCCCTTTAGGGTACCGGCTTTGGTGGCCTCGGCCTCTGTTTCCGCTTTAGCAATACCAAAATCAATGACTTTCGTTTCGCCTTCAAATGAAATCATAATATTTTGAGGACTCATGTCTCTGTGAGTGATATTTAAAGGTTTCCCGGAATGTGAGTCGACACAACGATGCGCGTGATTAAGTCCGGCCGCAGCCTCTTTAATGATATATACAGCTTGATCGATAGAGAAAGATTTATTCAACTTTTTCATCTCATTGATGATTTGTCTTAAGTTACGTCCGTCAACAAACTCCATAACAAGATAAAACTGACTGTCTTCAATTCCAAAATCATAGATCGAGACTATGTTGGAGTGATTAAGATTAATAGCGACCTTAGCTTCTTCTTTAAACATCGAAATAAAATCAGGATTGTTAGTGAACTGAGGAAGTATGCGTTTGAGTGCCACAAGCTTAGCCAAGCCATTTGCCCCAGCAGATTTCGCTAGATACACCTCGGCCATGCCGCCCACCGCCAGCTTTTCGAGTAATAAATATTTTCCAAAGTTTTCGACCTTCGACATCACTAAAACTATCGGCTAAAAAAGAGTCGATCTTTAAATAAATATATGTAAAAATACGGGCTTATGAAATGGATAGGACTTACGGGTGGTATCGCAACAGGGAAATCAACAGTAGCTAGACTCATCGAAAGTCGAGGTTACAAAGTTATTGATGCAGATCAGGTCTCACATCAGGTCACTCAAATTCAGTCAGAGGGTTACGATCGAATTTTATCTTATTTCGGCGAAGATATTTTAGATGACCGGTTAAACATAGATCGAAAAAAACTAGGACAAGTTGTTTTTGAATCTGCCAGTAAAAAAGAGCAGTTAGAGAGCTTTTTACATCCGCTGATTCGTGAAGAAGTGCAAAGTTTGAAAGATAAATACAAGTCTCAAGGTGTGGCTGTGGTATTTTATGATGTACCGCTATTGTTTGAAAAAAATATGGAAAGTGATTTTGATATGACAGTTGTTGTTTGGTGTGATGCCGCTACTCAACTTCAGCGATTAATTAAACGTAGTCGCTTGACTGAAGTCGAGGCTTTGTTGCGAATAAATGCACAACTTCCTTTATCTTATAAAATTAAACGCGCCGATTTTTGTATAGATAATTCAGGACCAGACTATGAGCTTATTCAAGCCGTTGATTACTTTTTAGAGAATCTTTAACCAACTTAAGTCTAGATTTTAGGGCTTAAGTCCTGTAAAAAAAATCATCAAAATATTTGAAATGACTTAAGTAATTGGATTTCTTTACCGATATAAAAGTCATGAAGTTGTTCTTAAAGCTATTTACAAAAAGCAGTACATGCATCAAAACGAGACGCACCTTAAATTTCTTTATAGGTGTGTTAATTATGCTTTTTTCTGTTAAATCTTTTTCGCGCGAGTGGCGAGAGTTCTATAATAATAGTCGTTCAAATGCAATGGGCGGGGCCAAGATTGCCGTTAATAGTGATGACACTAGTTTATTTAGAAATCCCTCAACATTGGGAAGTTTTCGAGACGCCTATATTATGGCGCTCGATCCTGAAATCGAATTTTCAAGCGCGGTACAGAGTAAATTTGCGTCCGCGTTGACTGACCTTAAAAAAGTTGAAGAGACATTAAGTGGTGATCCCGGCACCTACTATTACGGTAAGATGCAGCTGACGCCGACTTTTTCGTTAAGAAATTTTTCTTTTGGCTTAATATATAAGGAAGAGATTAGTGCTTTGATGAACGCAGCAGCTACGGAAATGGACACAATATATCATAGTGATGTTGGGGCGCTCATTGGATTTAATTATAGCTTGTGGGAAGGCCGAATTAAATTCGGAGTCACGGCTAAAGCCATCAATCGTATAGAGGTCGACAATCCACAGTTGGATGTAACAGGACCTTTAAATATGGACACGATCGCTAGTGAAGGAAATGCTTTTGGGGCTGACGTGGGTTTAATGTTTCAAGCCCCAGTTATTTATTTTCCTACATTAGCTATTGTCGCTCGCGATGTAGGAGATACAAAATTTAGCGCGGCTGGTTTGCGCTTAAGTACTTCCACAGAGCCTTTAGATGTTAAGCAAACAATAGACGTAGGCTTTTCACTAAGTCCTATATTCTCTAACACGGCCCGCGGAGTTTTTGCAGTCGAGTATCGAGACGTGGCCGACGCGCGCGAAGAGGATTTTACTCAAAAAAGAATCCATGTTGGTACTGAGTTTGTATGGCGTGATGTTTTGTATTTTAGATTAGGAGCGAATCAAACTTATTTAACAGCGGGATTTGAAATTTCTGGTGAAAGATGGAGTTGGCAGTTGGCCACCTACGGAGAAGAGGTTGGTACTAAGGATGCGCCAAGGGAAGATCGTCGTTATAGCATGAGAATAGGCGTAAGGTTTTAATATGAATAAAATTATTTTGATAATTTTTTTAGTATTAACTCAAGCTTGTCAAAACAATCTAATGGATGGCTTTGGCAGTCACGATGCTGACGATAAACATTACAGTAATGCCTTAGAAGCTTTAAATGAAGAGCGCTATGACGATTCAATTGGTATTATTAATCAACAGATGTCACCAGCAGGACAAGCGCAAGTAAAATCGCGTGAATTATTGGCCAGTGCTTATGCCGGTAAATGCGGTTTAAATTTTTTAGATTATACTTCTAGACTGGCACAACTTTCTTCAGGCTCTCCTATGTACTTAACAATGTACCCTTTTATAGGTCGCACAGCTCTGCCTGATTTTTGCCGTCAATCTTTATTAATAATAGAGTCTTTAGGGCCCACAGAGCTTCGAACTGTAAATCAAAATACCTTCGCCGCCATAGTTGGAATGGTTTTGTTAGGCTCTACTTTACGAACATCAGCAGATATCAGTCCTGTTTTCGGAAATGGAATAGCTGATGTAGATATTTGCGCTGCTGTTACCGATGACGAAGTTGATAACATGTTAATTGGGTTTGGACATTTTAATAAAAATCTTTCATATGTTAATGACAGTTTAATTGGATCATTTAGTAACACTAGCTTAGCTAACGTCGGAGCCACTTGTACGGCTCAGTTCGGGGCTGAGACTTGTGAGGTTACAGACGCTTCAGAAATTACGCCGACCATGCGATTGGCTTTTCGTGATTTAGCGAATACGGTGGAGCATGGCATCGGAGTATACTCAACGGGGGGGAATCCTGCTATGATTCCAAGCGCATGCCCGTAATATTTTTTATTCTTTTCACCGCGAATATCGCTTTAGCCAATAATGTGTTTGTTCCCAACATGAACGCTAGGGCCCGTGCCATGGGCGGAACCAATATTACTACGGCCCGTGGAGTGGATGCCTTATTTAATAATGCGTCCTACTTATCTCGGGTAGAGGGTTATAGTTTTAAAATCTTAGGTGCAAATGTTGCGGCTTCATCAAATTCTCAGCGGTTACTAGACCAGCAACAAAACGGAGGAGATCCTTTAACTGCAGAAAGTTTGCAAGGTCTTTACGGTGAAACATATTTTGTAGAATCGTCGCTCCAGGCAGGAATGGTGTTTCCTTACTTTGGCTTTGGTGTTTACAGTTCTAACTACACCACCGAAATTTTTAATAATCCAGTCTTCCCCACTTTTAATGTCGATTTTTTAAGTGAATATGGCTACATCATTGCTGGAGCCGTTCCCATAGGTCCGCAAGCGGCTTTAGGTATAACAGGTCGGCATATGAAGCGCTGGAGCGGGAATGAAGATATTTTGGTTACAGATCTTATCGGAACAACGGATAAGGATCTTATAGAATCACGCTTTCAAGATAAAGGAACAGGAAATGCTCTGGATGTTTCGTTTCTATTTTCCTTACCACAAGAAAATATAGATTTTGCCGTGGTTTGGAAAGATATTGGAAATACCGCCTTCACCGCCGATGCAGGTGACGGGCCTGAGCGTCAGCATGACAATTTATCTTTTGGGGTATCAAAAATTGCTAAGCACTCATTATTTGATGTGACCTATGCCTTTCAATACGATCACATTCGTCTGACGGGTGTGGACATTTCTAAAAAACTTCACATAGGCGCAGAGGTGAACTTAGGTTTTGTAGATGTACGCGCAGGTTTGTCTCAAGGATACCTTAGTTACGGCGCAGGGGTGGATTTATGGCTGATTACGATTGACGCTGCAGCTTATAGTGAAGAAATGGGCAGCTACATCGGGGAAAGACGCAGTGATCGCTATCAGGCCAGCATAAGCTTGAACTTAGATTTTGATCAAGCGTTTAAACTGAGAACCGAGTCAGGTAAAAAAAGAAGACTATTGCAAAGAAGATAGTTAATATAGTGGGATGCTGAGCTTTGTAAATATCAAAACTCCCATTGAAGTTAAAGAGTATGTCGATCGTTTTGATTTACACAGCTCGACGTGGATAGTTTCGGATTTAAAATCAAAAACAGATATTCAAAATCAATGTTTACAACAGTGTGGATATTATTTAGACGATTCTATTTTAAGAATCAGTGATTTTTGGCGACTATGGTTGCGTCGACTCTATCCAGAAATTGCGGTGGTAAGCTCAGATTTTATAAAAATTTTAGTGCAAAATTTTATGAACTCCGAGCAAATTAAATCTATATCTCATCAGATAGACTTAGAAGAGCATCAGTACTCCACCATCTATAACTACATGACTGAACTTGCGCCTATTATTCTAAGCCCTCAATCAGATGAAATTATTCAAGAGTGGATGAAAAATAAAAACAAATCTTGGTTTAAATGGTATTTTGTCGCTCGGCTGTGTCTGAATTATTTGGTCAAAGAAAAAAAAGTTGTTGAAAGCCGTTGGGTTTCAAGTTTGCTTCAGAACGCTGATGTAAATCTAATTCAATGGAGCAAACATATATATTTAGATCTAGGTTCAGAAATGACGTCCGTGGAAATGGGACTATTTACTCAGATAGCTCAAAAGACGAACGTTACAGTTTTTGTTCCTGATCCCTCTTGGAAAGATAAGTATAAATTTTTACTCAATACGTATGCACTGAACAAAGGGTATTCAAAAACAGTAGTTGGTAACGGATCACAAGCCTCGCAGCCATCGCTAACAAATCAATACAGCCGTTTAGCAACTGAGGCGTTAGAAGTTAAGTTCATAGTTAGTCGTCTTCGCTCATGGATAGAACAAGGAGTGTTGCTGGAAAACATAGGACTGGTTTCTCCTCGTTTAGAAGATTACTGGCCATTGTTAAAATTGCATCTCGACGAAGAAGGTATTAGCTATAATAAAAAAAACGTGACTGCACTTAATAGTTTAGGCAGTTTTCAATCCTTACTTTCACGTTTTAAAAGCTTAACCCGTGATGTTTCTTGGGAGTCCTTAGAGCAAACATATTATGGTGATTCTAATAACGAGATTACTATTGAATATGAAAAATTTAAATCCCAGTTTATAGAGTTGACTGACGCCGAGGATCTGGCGCGCAATGATGAAATTAAAAAAATCTTTTTCAATAAAATTAATTTAAAAGACAAAGTCAGCCGACTTCAATTTTTAGCCGTGCTGTTTAAGCTATGGACTGAAATGAAACTGGTTTCTGAAGTCAGCACTGATGCATTAATGCCGCAGAATGTTTTGGATATTGCTTTTAAAGACTTTCTCAGTCGCACCATTGAAACGGAATTGTATCTTGATCAATGGATAAAGATATTTTCGTCAGCATTGTCGCAAAAAGAACTTTCCTTGCAAAAGGCCAGTTTAAAAGGTGTGGATATAGGATCAGTGAATGCCAATCACTTGATGAATGTTGAATACATGATTTGGTTTGGGTTGGATGAAAGTGGTTTTAAAAAAAGTTTAAATACTCTTATACCTATTGATGACATAGAACATCTTAAGTTTAATTTTGATTTTCCTATAAATTATCCTGAGGAAAGCCATACCGAATTCAATATCAGATGGTTTTCGGAATATCTTTTTAAAGAGCAGATATTTACATGCTCAGTCATGAGTTCTCAAGCCGAACCTTTAAATGCATCAGCGCTGATTTTAGAAAATAATATTAATCCTGACATTGTGTTTGAAGTCAGTGAAAACGCAACACGTATAGACTCATTACAAATCGAATTTGCTCGTGTTGAGCCCACAGAGAAGCTAAAAAATGAATCTTTTCAACATGAAATAAAAATACCCTTTTATAAGCCTACCGAGTTATCTATGACGGACTTTATTAATTTTGATCACTGCGGTTTTAAATTATTAGCAGCTAAGGGATTTCGACTGAAAGACTATCCGGTGCATTCCATTGATCTTGATCACCGACAAAGGGGCTCTATAATACATGCACTGTTTGAATTCCTGATCACAGAGAACCGATATCAAAGCTATGACCCCCTACAAACCGAGACTTTCTTAGAGGATAAACGAAAAGAATTTAAATTATATATTCAAATGGATAATTTTTGGGGCGCTCAGAAATCAAAACTTCTTGATACGGCAAAAAGATTTTGCGAATTTGAAAAAAAGCGTATCGGTGGCTTAGGGCTTAAGCATTTTCTTGAGGCTGAGTTCAAACTTCCACTAAAAACTCTGACCCTATCAGGGCGAATAGATCGCATAGATCAATACCCTGATCAATCAGTAATAATTTATGATTACAAGCGCTCCAACGGAGATACGACTTCCTATGGCTGTAACTGGATTGATAAGCATGAGTTTCAGATGCTTTTTTATATTCTGGCAGCGCAAGACATGAAGCTTGGGCCTGATCGTGGCGCCTATTATTTCTTTTATAAGAATATGGAGATTTATAAGGGGTTAATAGATCAGGCGGCTGCCGAGGACGTTGATTATTACGAATCTATTGAACCTAGAAAGAAAGCCGTTATAGATTCAGAAAGTTATCAGAACTTAAAATTACAGTTTAGAGAATATATAGAAAATCTTGAAGAGCGACTTAACCAAGGTCTTTTTTCGGCAGTTCCCTATGATACAAAAATTTGTGATAAGTGTGATTGGAATACTTTGTGTAGGGCGGCACATCTATGACGTCACAGTTTCCATCGCGTTTTATTAGGGCCGGGGCCGGAGCAGGCAAAACAACAACACTAATAAATACGTTTTTTGACTTTGTCAGTTTCTATCGACAAAAAAACAATAAATATCCAAGAATAATTATTACTACTTTTACTCGAAAAGCCACGCAAGAGGTCAAGGAAAGGCTACTGCATAAGGCCTTAAATTCAGATATCGATTTGTTTCAATATATTAATAAGAAATCCATGGTTCATATTTCAACTATTCATGGCGTGTTAAGTCTTATGCTCTCCAAGAATCATGACTTGCTGGGGCTTTCTAGCGATTTAAAAGTTACTGATCACAAAACTTTATACAAAGTCTACTATCGTGAACTAAAAGTCATTTTTAAGGCTCAGCCTAAATATCTGGAACTTTTAGAGCATTATAGCTTTAAGGACGTTGTGCGTTTGGTGATTAAGTTTCACGATTGCGAATCCGAACAAAGAATGAATTTCATAGATCAACAATTTCTATTCAAGCTTCGTCAGGAAAAAATCAATGAAGCACTTCAAGATATAAGTTTAATTTTTGCAGCAGGGCCCAAAGTCGTCGTGCATAAGCAATGGAGTGCATATTTTGATTTTATTAAATCATTTTATGAAGTCTTAAAACAAAAAAATCCCGACATAGATAAATTAAAATCCCTATTTGAACAAAAACCAGCCAAGAAGCCTCCATTTTCTCAGGATAAGCCTTTATTTGACCCCGAAATTAATGATCTCGTCTCAAAATACTTCTCTTCTAAATCTCGTTTTATATCGGATCTGGATTCTGATGAATTTATATCTACGCACCAATCTATTAACCAACTCTTCCATCAATTAGCTCTGCAATTTCACCAGCGGGCTATCGAATATAAAAAAACAGCAGGGCAGATATCAATAGCTGATTTAGAAACGCTTTCTTTGAAACTCATTCAAGAGTTTCCCGCGCAGGTTCAGGCCTTCGCCGATCAATATGATTATTTTATGGTTGATGAATACCAAGACACGTCTCCGCTGCAAGTGAAAATATTAAACGCTCTTATTAAAAATAAATCACAATTTACCGTTGGAGACCCACAACAGAGTATTTATTTGTTTCGTGGGGCGCGTTCGGAAGTCTTCATAAATAAAGAGCAAGAGGTAAAGCAAAGTGGACACGAATTAATTCGTTTAGATACGAATTATCGTTCCGACCATCGACTAATGAATGGTCTAAATGAAATCACCAAAAACTTTTCAACACAATTCCTTCCTATGGTTCCGAAGCCAGTTTCGCTAAAGTCGGAAAAATTGCAGCCTCAGGTCTATTATATCAGGGCTGCTGACGAATTTTCTGGAATTATTCACCATATTTTGCATCTTGTTCAGCGTGGTGTTCAGTTCGGAGATATTTGCGTATTATTCAATAAAAATAACGACATTTTTGATTTCTCAAAAGCAGCCTTGAAACACAATATCCCTGTACAATCGATGATTGCAGCAGGTTTTGATCAAAAAAGAGAGATCTTGGATTTAGTCGCTTATTTAAAATTTTTGGTGAATCCCTATGACAATCTTAACTTAATCACTTTGTTGCGCAGTCCATGGTGTGACATCAGCGATGAGGAAATATTTAAGATTCGTCAACAGTCCTATCAGAGTTGTTGGCAGCAGCTTAAGCTGTCACAACATACTGTTTCTAAAGTTCTTAATCAGCATTTAATGACATACCAGCAAAAGGGAGTCATGGAAGCTTTAGAAAAATTTATTTTAGAATCTCAATTTTTAAAAAGCAGTTTATTGTTGGATCCTACGGGGAAACGTGAAGCTAATATTTATAAGTTTATGGCTAACCTAAAGGAAAATTTAAAATCAGAGCAATTTATTTTAAATGACTATCTTTCGGCGCAGTTTAACTCTTTCCAAGAGGACCTTACTTCTAATTTGAATGAATCCATAGCTTTATTCAGCGGGAATCGTGTATCTGTTATGACAGTGCATGGGTCTAAGGGTCTTCAGTTTAAACATGTTTTGGTTCCGGGTATTTGCTCTCGTCCTAAGGCGACCCTGGTCATGCAATTTATAGCGGATCCGTTATCATCTTTATACAGCATACCGATTATGGATAAAGAGATGAAACTATCTTGGTCGCTATGGGGTAAGCAACAGCGCGAAGCACTTAATGTTAAAGAGTATCTAGAGTATGAAAGACTATTTTATGTGGCCATCACACGAGCTCAAGAAAGCGTGTCCTTTATTCTGGATCAATCAAAGAAACCTGCAACTGATAGCTGGTTCGCTAAAATGCAATGGCCGGCACCTGGTGTTCATCATTTCGAAAGTTACTCAGCGGAAAGCATCGATTATGTAGATGAAACTCCTGTCTACCGGGATAACTCTGCTGTGCCACTGCGGGTGAAGCCAAGGCTTAATACAGTAACGACGTCTTCTGCTACTATGGACACTGTTTCAGTGACAGAGACTATTTCTCGTGAGGCCTCAGCGATATTACTCCAAGAAAAAATGATCGATAATCTAAGCAAGGCTCAGAAGGGCACCGATTTGCATCGTCTATTCGAGTCTATAAAATATTTGTCTGAGTCCGTAATCATGTCCAAGGCTTCAGCGGAAGAGCAGTTAGTTTTAAAATGGCTACTATCTTTAAAGGAAATTCCCTTTAAAGAAATATTAATGAAGGGTCACACCGAATGGGGTTTTGGTTTACAAACGCAGTTAGGTGTTCTCCAAGGGCAAATAGATCTGTGGGCCATCCATGATGATCATGTTTATATTTTGGATTATAAGACAGGAAGTTCAGCTTATTCAGATAAAGCTTTTCAGCAATTGTTAAGGTACGCAGAGAGTTTGAAGAAAATGCAATTTATACAATCTGAGCATAAAGTCTTACTGGTAGTACTATATGCCTTTGAGCAAAAAACCGTGATTCAGGAAGTTTCCTTTAATTCTTTAGAAAGTTTATAGCCAAGCTGATGTCGTACTTTTAGACGACAGCGTAAAAAAGCGCGCTCAATTCTCATTATAAGATTTATTTATGCTTAAGATTTATTAACCTTATAATAAAAGCTCAATCAATTTAAAGGCTTAAGTGTAATCTTTTCTTGCACTGGGCCCAAAATAGTCGTACCCACTGGTACACGGATCGCATAGACCTTAGTCTGGTGACGTTTGGGGTCAAACTGCGCCTATTTAAATTAAAGGATATAGGACAGAAACATGGGAATAATTGCAAAAGCTTTGACGACACTATTATTTCTTGTTGTTTATGGCCAAGGCTATGCTCAGACTTCATCGATCGGCACACCACCTCAGTCAGAGTTAAAATTAACAGAAAAAACGACTATAAAAGAAGAACGCTCTCAAATTTCCTTCTCATCTATTTTTGAAATTACACGAAGTACAGGATTGTATGATCATCAAGATGGTTCTCGTTCAGATGATCTAAGTTTTTTAATTAATCCATCATTGGCTACCCATATTGGTTTGTTTTCGTTAAAGGCGACTTACGGCGAAGATCTGCGTGATGTTGAAAATATTGAGAATGGATTTGCAGATGTTTTAGTTAGCTACTCAAATTCTTACCCGACTTATGATTGGGAATGGAAGCAGTTGATTTTAGCACCATCTATTACCACAATTATTCCTCTTTCAGACATTTCAGTTAAAAAGAATCAATTGCAAGGTGCAGTTTCATTAGGTTTAGGTGTAGGAATTTATCCCAAGAGCGTTGGCGATATTCGTGCTAATGGGTTAAGTGCAGCTCTAGCTGTAACTGCTGGACGGAGCTTCCATTCATATGAAGAAGATATCAATGGTCAGGTGTTAAGCCAATATTCCTCAAACCAAACTATTTCTGTAGGCTACGCTTGGGAATATTGGACTCTTTCATTTGACTATACAAATCGATCACGGTGGACCTATCAGAATAATATCCGTCAGTCGTTTGTGACCGTTCAGGAAATTTCCTACGCGTTTAATGACAATTTTTACACGACCATCGGTCATACTAATGATGCCGCTTCGGTTTTAGAAGCTAACGGATATGAATCAAACGTTCAGATTGTTGATGAAGACAACTCAGCTATTTATTTAACTATAGGAATAAGAATTTAGATTTGATTTTTTAATAATTAAGAGGAGCAACTATGAGACAGATTATAAATAAGGACAAAACACTGGGATTTTTAGTAATACTTGCAGTATTTGCTATTACTTCCTGCACTAAAAGCAGAAATGCGGAGTTGCCTGAAGATATAGCCCCAGATGTTTATGAAATATCAATGTTCGGTGCTCCTCAAGAAAGCTCGGCTTTTTCCGCGAATGTAAGTTTGGTGGATGAGGCATCCAATCCGGATAAAATTCAAATCTTGGATTTTGATGAAGCACAAAGGCTTTCATCTGAAGATGTTAATGTTCCGGGACGCATCAAGTTTATGTTTGATAGTTTACCATTAACGAGCAGAACCGATAAGCAATTCAACATTTCTTTTTCGGTCGATAAAAATAACATTACTGCATATAAAGTTGTTAATGATGCTCAGTTGCTTAATGCGATCGAGAAAAGCATAGCCATTTCGGCCCGGGAAGCGAATTTAATAAGTAAAATCATTGTCTCTAAGAAAAACGAGGCAAAAACTTTAGCTCAAGAGCAAAAAAGCGCGGCGCAAGAACGTGAGCTAATTAAAGCTGGTAAAGCAACCGGAACATTACTTGTTCCAATGTTTAAGTATGAAATCGCAGCGTACGGTATTTTAGAGCGCACTAAAAATGAATTAAAGGAACAGACTTCGGTCCTAAGACTTAAAGAGACAGACTGGTCACAAGCTACCCACATTAAAATCAACTCGCGAACAGATGCTCGTAAGGTTATAGGACTAAGTGCGGATCAGGTTCGTGAAATGAAACAGCTATTTAGACAAGATAAAATTGATAAGCGTCTGTTAACAGTTGAGCAGTTAGCCGAAGAACTAAAAATTGGTATCAAATTCTTAAATCCTAAAGCTCAGGTAGTAACCAAGCTTTCTCCAGATGCTTTATTGGTTTATGAAGTTACCGATTTATCAAAGTTAACTGAAGAACAAGTCCGTATATACAAAAATGGTGGTTCGGGTGGTCGGGTAGTATCTTGTAATGATGTCGAACTTAAAGGTGTGATTTCAAATCCACCTCAGACTTGTGTGATCGTTTTAGTTGCCGGCGTACCAGTTGCGTATAAAAAGTTAGAGTTATCATTAACTGACCCTAATGGAACTACTTCGGCAACTGTACAGTCTATTCAAGTACCTAAATCTCAAAGCGTAGGTATGGTTGAAATTTTAGAAAATTCTACTGCTCGTCAATATGAAGTGACGGGTTTGTTAGATCCGGACAGTTCGATTCGAATTGAAGATCTTAAAGGCGAATTTATGTTTCGTCGTACTTTAGAAGACGCGGCGACAAGCTTTATTGGTCGAACTGGTACTTCAAGTGACATGAACATCATCAAATTTGAGCTTGAAGAAGATCGTTTAGTCGTTAGAAATCAAATGTCATTAATCAAGTACACTGGTCAGGGCGCTAAAGACCGCGAAGAATTAATGTCTATTCCAGTTAAATACTATTACGTTGAAGTACAAGATGCTCATGGAAGTAATCTGGTCTTAAAAAATCTAGTTGAAACGACTAAAGAGAAAGCCAATTACATTAAACTGGATTGGACTAGAAACACGATTCCAGATGCGTCATCACCTTTGGCATTTTATGATGCTGGAAGCTGTTTTATTGCTGATTCGTCGAAAAAAGTTACTGGTATGGACATGCGATTGGCAAATGATGGAGTGCTTAATTTCTCTATCAGCAGCTCCCATACTGTGGACACGTCATGTGCTGCTATTAAAGATGTGAATGCAGCTTACTGGGCTGCTTTAGCGCAGCTAAACTTCAATGTGATTGAACGTATTTCGTTTGTTAAACACAAAGGCACTGCAGATATACAATTTACTGAGAATATTTCTCATATGGCTCAAGAAGCGTTCAACTACGGCGTATTTACTTTAGCAGATAAAAATAATGAAAGTGGCGCCTTAAATAACCGTGATGGCAGCGAAAAGTATCTCCCAATGATTCACGATTTGCGTAATGGCAAAACGATGAAGTGGTATTTAGGCGGAATTAATAATCCTGAGGCGACTAATCCAGAGCGTCGTCAGCTTTTAGTCGAAGCCACTAAGCAAGTTGTTGACGAATGGAACAGAATTTTTGCTTATGCTTTCAAGGGTACTACTTTAGAAAGATCTGGAGATTATCTTGAATTAGTTATCGAAGAGCCAGGAAAGGAAACGGGAAGATTAGGAGACCTGGATAGAAATTATATTTGGTTGAATGAAATCCCTGCTGACAATGGATTACTTGGGGTTGCGCAGCCAGCCGCGAATCCACGTTCTGGTGTTATTGAATCGGCTAATGCTATCGTTTATACAGGTAATACATACGAACAAACTAAAATCTTGTTAAAGATGACTGAACTTGCCCGTGACTATGAAAAGAAAATCGAGCAAATGAAAACTAAAGCTTTAAAAGAGCTTAAAGAAAATGGGTCATTGGACGTAGGCCAGACTGAGCAAGGTTCTATTGGTGGCGGAATTGTAAAAGAAATTAATCAACTGACAAGTGACAATAAAAAATATCTTAAAGATATGATTAAGTACTTTGATTTAGACAAGCAGAACGTACGTAATATGCTCAGTGGCATGACTTCAACCGCTACTCCACAATTGAAACTGAATACCAAAATAGATAAAAACGTATTGAAGCGTGGTTCGCGCTCTGATAAAGTTAATTTACCCACAAATTCGTCAACGATGATTAAGAAAATAGCTGATATGGCTATGAATAAACGGCTTATGCAGAACGAGCGTGAGTTCGAATTCAGAATTAACGACATGTTCTTAGCTCATGGCGGACTGTCTGAAGATGTTAAAAGCTTAGTAAATAGAAGACAGCAAATCTTAGCTATGTCAGTGCGGTTTGATCGCGCGACTCAAAATCGCCCAGGTTGTTTCTTGTACTCAAGAAATGAAATCAATGATATGGCGCTTGCTATGGATCCAGATCCACATAAAAATTTAATGTTGAACTTTAAACAAGGCGTGATGAGTACATTATCACATGAATTAGGACATGCTTTTGGACTAATGCATAATTTCAAAGCCTCTACAGATAAGGCTAATTATGAATTCCCAGGAGAAAAAACCGGACGTAACTATTCGTCTATCATGGATTACGTATCTGATATCGATCAGTATTATGCTGGACCCGGCCCATATGATGCGCATGCCATTCGTGCAGCTTATACGGGATACGTAGAAATGGATGCACGTGTCGCTGCAGCTAACGCAAAGGCATTTGAATCATTAGGTATTAAGTTAATTAACAAAAATATGATTCATATAAAAGATATAATGAAAGTTAAGGGTGTAAACTCGCTAGTACATTTTACTAAAGATACCTTAAATATCGACGGAATCATCAAACACTATGAACAATGTAGTGATGGCGGGACTTACACGTCAATTATGTGTAATCGATTTGATACAGGCGGATCTGCAGTTGAAATTGTAAATACCATGATAGCAGATTACAATCGATCGTTTGCTACAAGAAACTATGTTTCTGATAAAATTGTTTTCGGATGGCCGCAAAAAATTCAGATTATCATAAGAAATATTCAAACTTTTGCGCAAATTCGTGCATTTTTGGATGAAGCGTTCTCAGTGGCTTTCATCTACGGGTCTGGTCGACCTCAAAATGTAGAACAGCAAATAACGAACGATTTATTGTATGCTGCTTTTGAGGGATACAAATTTTTTCAAGATGTTATTCGTACGCCTACAACTAATAGCGGCTATTTAAATGACAATCGTTATACTGTATTTCCATTTCAGTACAAAACGATCGAAGTTGACAGCGCTGGAAATCAAATTGAGAAAACTGTAAAAGATGTAAAAATTGTAGAGGCACGCCCAGTATGGGATGTGGGCCTAAGTCGTGATAAAGTTGATACGATGGGTATTGTTTATGATAAGATGTTTGCATTAAATTTTTTAATGTCAGCTTCATCAGTTGATGTAACAAGTGATGCTCAACAAAGTGTTTTCTCATTTAAAGACTTCGAGCAATACATTTTAGGCATGTCGGATCCTTCACAGTCACTGATTGTAAACTTGATGTACGAAGTTATGACAGACAATTTATCAAGTGGATTTTTCAGTCCATCCGGTACATTTATTGAGACAGGAATTAAAGTTCCTAGTAATCAATATATAGATCAGCAGGCCGCTGTGGGTGCAGTCATTGGATTTTACGAGTCGAAATGGAGTTCATTTGATGCCTTTGCCGAAAGCTTTAAGCTAAGCTCGTCCCGCTTAGCCTCTGCGCCTAAGTATCGACTTAATGTTGCGCGAATGGGTGAGGATCGCACAAGACCAGACACCCTTGTCTATTTCGCGACACAAAATGGTATTGCATCACAGGCATTAATACAAAGTGCGGCGAATGCAGATGTTTATTTAACTAATAAGGCTCATATGGTGAGCTTACTCAATAATATGTTAACAGCTGACTTAAAACATATGGGCCGAGATCAAGAAGACCCTGTGGTTCAAGCGGCTAAGGCGGACGCTGATCAAATGGCGGCAGCATTGCTTGTACGTATTAGAGAATATAACGAACTGGGCGGCATTATGCCGAAAGTTTATGATGATCCACAGTACGGAGTTTATCAATTTGAATCTCAAGTTATTGAAATGCGCAAATTTATGTTTAATCAGTTGCAGCTTTTTATGGGTTATAAAAGCATTCTAGAAAAAGCAGCGCCAGAGACCCTAAATGCAGAAATTCAAAAAGTTGTAACAGAGATTCAGAAAATACGACCAGTGAATGATCAATTAAGCGCAGTACCTTTAATAGGGTACGCTCAGGCCTTCCTTGTTGAAGGGTTGTCAGGTGTCAATATCACTTTGAAGAATGGTCAGGTGATTGCCGGTTCTGAAGTTATTGGCAGTATGATGGATGGGGTTTCAATGCAGCAATCACAGCCTCGTATTTTAGATATTATAGATCGTCTAACATATTTCACACGTTTAGTTGATCCAAACTTAGGTGTAGGTAATTAGTTAGTTAGCCGTTGCCATTATCATCTTTAAAAAAGCCGTAAACGAAAGTTTACGGCTTTTTTATTTTAAGACTCCTGGGTTGCCTTTTTTCCCGCTTGTGCGGTAACGTGGTTTTATGAATTTAACCCAAAAATTTGTTCTCTATACCGATGGTGCGTGCTCGGGGAATCCTGGGCCGGGTGGCTATGGTGCAATCGTTATCGAGGATTTCAAATACGTGCATGAGTTAGGCGGCGGAGATTTGCAGACCACCAACAATCGCATGGAGCTTCAAGCTGTTATTGAGGGTCTAGATCATATTTTGTCTAACACTAAAGGCGCCTGTGAAGTGCAGATCTACACAGATAGCGTGTATGTTATCCGCGGAGCCACACAGTGGATATTTGGCTGGATGAAGAACAATTGGAAAAATGCCGCTGGAGAGCCAGTTGCCAACCCCGAAGAGTGGAAAAAGCTTGCTCAGTTGATTCAGAAAATGCCGAGTAAAATTAAATGGGACTATGTGCGTGGCCACAGTAATGATCCCGGTAATGATCGTTGCGATCGGATAGCGGTCGCGTATTCTAAAAATGATTTTGTTGAACTTTATCATGGTCCTGCTAGTAGTTATATTTTTGATGTACGAGCCCCAGCTAAAACTGAACCGCTGCCAGAAGGTCAATGGAAAAAAACCAATGAAGAGAAAAAGACAACTTGGTATTTAAGTCTTATTAACGGCGTCGTCACTCGTTACAGCACCTGGCCAGAGTGTGAAGCCCAAGTTAAAGGCCGTCCTGGTGTGAAGTTTAAAAAGGTGACCTCTGCTGATGAAGAAGCTGCTCTTTTAAAATCTTGGGGTAAATAAAAATGAGCGATGATATTTTAAAAGCGGGCTACTCCATCGAGCTTCTTAAAGAGCTACATATTTTGACTTCAGATGGAAAAATTAATCAAGACAGCCGTCGAAAATTAAAACAGATTAAACATTTGTATCAGTTTATAGAGCCCTTGATGAAAGATGTCTTAAAAGAAAAAAATCAAATGAACCTTATAGATCACGGTGCTGGCAAATCTTATTTAGGGTTTATATTGAATGATTTATTTGCGAAACATCAGTCGCAGCAAGATCAGTGTCAGTTTTACGGTATTGAAACACGCGCTGAACTTGTTGAAAAATCTAAAGCTTTAGCTCAAAAAATAAATTTTTCTAACATGAACTTTTTAAATCTTTCGGTGGAAGAGTCAATGAACTCTAAGGCGATTCCCTTGGAAATTGATATAGTCACCGCTTTACATGCTTGCGATACTGCAACGGATGATGCAATTAAATTTGGTTTACAGCGAGGTTCAAAATATATAGTAGTTATTCCTTGTTGTCAGGCCGAGGTAGCTAGTTTTTTGAAAAAGGCGAAAAAAGATTTATCTAAAGATTCATTAACTGAAATATATCGCCACCCCATTCATACTCGAGAGTTTGGAAGTCATTTGACTAATGTGTTAAGAGCTCTCCAGCTTGAATCTTTTGGTTATCAAGTTACAGTGACAGAGATGGTCGGACTTGAGCATTCAATGAAAAATGAATTGATTATAGCGAAAAAAATTGAAAAACCTCGGCCGCGTTACGCACGAAAACTGACTGAGATAATAGAGCAGTTTGGTCTAGAGGAATTAAAAACGCGTTTTTTTCTGCCACAGTTTGATACTAAAACAGATACGTAAAACCCGCTTTGTAAACGATGTAACTAGCGGAGTAGACAAACTCGCTATTTTTTTGATTACGAGATCCTAATAACATGCTTGCGTTAATACGTCCCCAATCTACTTTGTATGAGGCCCTAGCTCCCGCTTCAATAGAAAAACCAACACTGGTTTGTGTAGAGCCCTTAACGCTATTAGGCGTCAGGGCGAAAACGCCACCTTCCGCACCCACATTAATTTTATGAGCGCTATATAGTGCATAATCCAGACTTGCTCCGAACATGCCGACTAAGGTTTTGCTAACGCCGACAGTTGTAGAGTTTTCTTGGCTCAAAAAGAGTTCTTCTCTGAGTCTTAAAACTCCAGTGATATTTAGGTTATCACTAAAAAAGTATTTATATCCGGCCTGCAGGCCGAGCAGCGAATGATCTGCATTAAGAATCAGTACATTGCTTTGCCCTTCTTCGACTGCTGTTGAATAAAAAGAAAGCGCTCCAGAAATATTCTGTCCACTTTGCAGGTGCCGTTCATAAGCTAAACTCAATCCTTTTCCCATGCCAGTTCTCAGAGTAGCATCGACGGTTTCAGATTTTCCAATGACTTGTTCGAAAATAGCCATGGGCTCAACAATAAATTTATTAAAATGTTTAGTCTGTATTTTGCTGCGATCAATGTAGACTTGCGACATGCCTGAATCAGGCGATATATCATTAAAAAATATACCCTGTCTTAAAGTAATTATATTATCCAATTTAATTGGAAAAGAGTTTTGATTCATATTCACATTTTCCTGCCATGCAATCCGCAAATTTTTTGCGTCAACAAACTGAATTTCAAATTCTTCAGAATCAGGAGATTTTTCAATTTTAGCAGGCAATATGACACGCTGATGAGTTTCAAGCTTAAAGAAATCTTGCATTTTATTCATGGCGTTCAAGCTGATTTTCTGTGCCTTATCATTAAGTATAACGGTACCCTCTTTTTGTACGTTTTGATTATTAATGGTGAAGACGCTAATTCCTACAGCCGATTTTGATTCAACTAAGTTTTTGCATATCTGTATGTTGGTATGTTCATTTTTTTGAAGCAGACAAAGATGATCAGCTGAGAGCTGACTTTTAGCTATTGAGTGCATACCATTTAAATATTTTGAGGAGCTTTTTACCATTTTTTTGTCATTTTTAGATAAAAAAGAGAACTCAGCTGATGTATTAAATCGTTCTAATGAATTTTTAAGTTCAACTTCGTAAGTAGATTCGGTATGAATAACATTCATATCTTTAAGACTAAAGAGCACTTCATTGATTGCAATTGATTCGTCTTTATCTATAACTTTATAGTTAAAATACTGATTAAGATAAACAAAAGGCAATTTATGTCCGCCTACTGACTGAGAACTGGGCTGTGAATATGCTACATCTGGACTGTGCGCACCTAAAACCGCGAAGATCAGCGAAAGTTTAAATAATTTTTTAATGAAAGACCTCGATTCCTTGAACGGTGGATACTTTTTTAGCTCAACATTCATGCGTGTGGCCTGGTCAAAACTTGATTTTGCTGCAGTTTCATCTTTTTTTAACACGAATAAAATGGATTTTACGTAGTGGTACTCTGCTGTGTCTTTGTCTTCCGGTAGTATTTGTAAAAAATCACGCTCTAAATCCGAAACATTAATTCTAATATTATTTTGATGGATCATAAGTGCTTTAGCCCAAACCATATAAAGTTTAATTTTAGATATATGGGAACCGTATTCATTGAGCTTTTTTAGCTTATCAACTGCTACAAATAGATTTTTAGCTAATAGATCTCTGTAAACTTCTGAGACTTTATTAGAGATTTCGGTATTTTTAGTGGGGTCTACCTGAGAAGCATATTTTTTATTAATTTCGTTGTTATAATATTGTTTTTTGGAAAGCATTTCTAAAACGATACGAAACATATTATTTTTCATATCATGGTCATCGCCGGTGTAAGTATCTACGTAGTTACTAATAGTTTGAAATATAGCATCAATTTCTGTGGGCTTATATTTTAGAATATGCGCCAGCGTCTCTAGCAGCTCTGCACCTGTTTTTTTGCTGCAAGCATTATATATATTTTTCAGAATGGAATCCGAGTGAGAAGCTGCTTCAGCATCTTTTCTAAGTGAGACTTGTCCAGTAATAATCCCATAATGAAAGCTTTTTAGAAAGTATTCTTGATCTTTTTCATTTTTAATTTCTGAGAAGACCTTAGAAAAAACTTTCGGACTGTCATTTGATGGCAAAGCTATTTTAAGGTCTTTTGACAGGGCTAAATCTTTAATGTGTTCTTGTTCGGTGCTGTTTTTTGGATTATCGATCAGACTTTCACTGAGTTCCATATAGTGAAGCTTTAGCCACTCGCCATCAAATCGACCGGCAACCCAATCATGGACTAAAATTAAATATTCCTGGTAAGAAATTGATAGTTCTGAATCAGATACATCGACTTCTGAAAAATTAACGCGGTACTTGGTATTGTTAATATATTTAGATAGGCGAAGTCGCATTTGTTTAACTAAGACACCGATAATTTGTTCTTTAGTTGCGATATTGTTTTTGATCAGGAGCTCACCCAGAGGTTTACTTTGATCTTGTAATAAATCGAGAAGTTTTTTTCTATCCAGAAAGCCTTCTTTGATGAGCAGCTCTCCCATAAATGTTTCTTTATCGTTAAGATCAATTTTTGTGATTTTACCATTTGAGAAGCTGATGCCACTGATTTCATTTGATTGACTAATTACATTAAGGTTACCCGAAAACTCAGAGTGCATAATTAAACCCACCAGAAAAACAAGATCATATCCATAGATTTCATCAAGGCTTTCGATAAGTTTTTTCTTATAGCGCGGTTTTACAGCATTATCAGCATAGATCTCATAAAGCTCTCTTCGAGCTGATTGAGTTTGATTGTCACTTAGCTGATTAGTGTTGATCATTGTTACCCTGTTTTAATTAAGCGCCCTGTAAAAATTTAAAATACTTTGCTTTGACTACGTCTAATTCGAACGAGTTGCCTTCAGCGTCAGTATAATTCTCCTGAACATTAACGTTACTGCCATTGTAGTGTTCACCATCCTTATAAAGGACTAAGCATTCACGATCTAAGTCTTCGTTATAGTAGGGAACATAAAAAGACGTTACTTTTGAGTTTGCGGGAATAAAACCACTAACCATATTAACCTGATCAATAAATATTTTGGGACATGAGGCAAATGATATTTGAGCTCCGGATAAGCTCTGCATAAGCTTAATCCACTCACGAATTCCAGTAGAGTTTATCGATTTCAAACTTTGTAATGAGAATTCAACATTTCCCGCTTTAGGAATATCCTTAGTAAACTGACTGAAATTTTCATCTATAGCGCCTATAACATCAATTTGAGTCGCGCCGCCTGTATTGTTAACTTTGATTATAGTGTTTTGCATATAATATCCTTTTCATTTATTTGATTTCAAAAAAACAGTAAGTCACATCATCAATAAGTTCAGTGTTAGATCTGAAGTCACTAAGACTAGTTTCATAGTGAGTATAAAACTCTGTCAATGTTTGGGACTCATTGTAACTTTTTACTAAGCCCCGCATAAAAGATCTTTCACCATATTGCTTGTCATCTGGACTGCGAATGTCCATGACTCCGTCAGTATAAAATATAACGCGATCTCCGTGGTTAAGGTTTACAGTAGAACTTATAAATTGAGAACTTTTTGATTGTCCTAGTCGCGGATTCGTTGATTCGTTAAGAAAAATCAGATCATCTTTAGAGATTGAGTCGCTTTTTTTAATTAAGATAGAGGGCTCATGGGAAGCGTTGACATAGTGAAGCTCCAAGGTTTTTTTGTTAATTACGCCCACGAAGCTTGTCATCATCATGTTTTCTTTTGATACATTACAGATCGCCGAGTTCAGATGTTCAAAAGATTCCTTAATTGGCAAATTTAAGTTTTCGATAATACTAACAGCCGATTTAGCAGCGCTGGTTAAAAGGGCAGCCGGAGCTCCATGACCTGTAGCATCTGCTATCCATACCCAAACATAGTTCTCGTTTTCATGATAATGCCACCAGTCTCCTCCGCATTCACTCGCTGAGGTATAGTAACCCTCTATTTGTATGAAATCAGATTCATAGGAACTTTTAGGAAATAATGTCGACTGAACAATTTGGGCTGTTTTAAGTTCTGATTCCATTCGGGCCTTGTTGGCCGTCTCGTTAAGAAGGCGGGAAATTTCAGTGCTCATTTGGTTAAAGCCGGTGGTTAAAGTTGAAATTTCGTCATTACCAGAGTCTTGAATTTTTTCATCGAATTGTCCCCCGGCAATGCGCTGGGCAGACTGTGTCAGTTTATGTAATCGGTGAGTTAAATAGTCTGAAGAAAAATAGCTTAAAAGTACGACGAGGGAGCTGATTAAAATAAAGAAGAGAATGGCCTTGATCATCAAACTAGTTAGATTTTCAAGAATTTTGCTTTCGCTGACAAAAGTCGATAGGTAGGTCTGACTTTGATAAAGTTTTGTTGAAGAAAACAGGTAGTTTTCCTGATCAAAAGTGATCATGCGAGTTACGGATGTTTGGTTGAGCAAAGGGATAATATTTGTCATCAGCTCAGTATTAATTTGCTCGGCGCTCAAGTTGCTAATTTGGGGATAATCAAATTGGCTTACACCAGCCGTTTTATCAATTAAAGCGGTATTAATCGTTGTCGTATTCTTAAAATAATCAGCAAGGGTGTTGGATTGAAACTGATAGGCAAGTACCCAACTTTGCGTTTCATTTTTGAATTCAGAAATTACAGTCACTGTTAGTTTATCAATGTGTACGCTTTGATCGTCATTAGTATTTTGACCCACTAGTAAGTTTTCTACAAAAGAATCTGAGATATCTTTGCTCGGTTTACTCAACTTGTCTACGACGACAAGCTGGTCTTTTTTCAAATAGACCGCAATGCTATCCAGGAAATAGTCTTCGGGCAAATTATTGGTAGGTAATAAAGAAAGTTTTTTATTATTTTTGGCATGTTCTAAATGAACCTTGATCATTTCTGAACTGAACTCTACTTCGCGTCTGAATTGTTCTCCAACTGTATCTAAAATGACCGCATTATTTTCAAAGATATATGCAATTTTATCTTTTTTATAAAACGAGATAAAAATGTATAAAAGTATGAAAGCTACGGTCAGACAAGTGGTCGTTAATAATGTAATGATTTTGGCTTTTAAGCTATTGAATTTGATCATTATTAATAATCTTTTTTATATTGAAAAAAGGCAAGTCGAGGACCAGCTCAACTGGACTAGACTTTGCCGTCGCATTCTGGAGAGACATTCTGGACCCGACTAGATCTACTGTTTGTTACTGGATCTGGCGATAATAAGACTATGAATTTTCTGAGCAATCGTAAAAATAGAACTATAACTGTGGTTTGTTTACTTATCGCAGCTATTTGTGCATTTTTAATTCAAGATGATTCGCTTTTCAAGATGATCACCTCGGCATCATCGCAGTCTATTGGTATCTTAGAGCAAGTTAAAAAAGATGTGCGCAAAAAAAATATAGCCAATTATTTTTGGGAAGACGTTGGCAGAGGTGACAACCTTAATGCGGGTGACAGTATATTTACTGGAAGTGAATCAAGTGTTATCGTTAAGCTCGAGGGCGGGCAAACTATAACTGTAGCTCCGAACTCGTTAATTAAATTTAGAACTAAAAATCAAAAACTAGTCATTGATATTCCTTACGGAGCCGTGCAGATGGACGAGGTTCTTGAAGACATTATTATATCGGACTGTGGCCGCGATTATAGCGTGTCTCAACAGAAGGGTGCCATTAATTTTAACAAATCTGAAAAATGTGGAAGCGTAGCCGTTGATACTAAATCAGAAGTTGCAGTCAAAGAATTTAAAGCACAGAAGCTATCAAAAGACATTGCTGAAAGTTTTCTCGAGATAGCCAATCAAGGAATTTTAGATAACTTGGAAAGATCTGTGGCTAGTGAAGAAGCTGGCCCCGTACTTTCGCTTCAGCCGCCCCAGTTTGATAGTTTAAATATCAGATATAGTGCTATTAATGGCGCTGATCAGGTTTTAAAGTGGAACCCTGATGCCCAAGCAGAATCATATGAAATAGAAATATCGAACACGCCTGATTTTCAAAATATTGAAAAATTCAATCCAACAACGACTCAATTATCGTTAAGTCGTCTGGCTAAAAACGTATTTTTTCGAGGACGCAGTATTGGAAAGGACAGTCAACTTAGCGACTACTCAGAGGTAGGTCAAATTCAGGTTGATTTCCCAGGAATCAAGATAAAAAACCCTAAATTGAATAAAGAGTATCGCGCTAAAAACCCCTATGATAGAGGCACTAAAGAAAAGTTCGATGTAGCATGGTCTAAAGTTCCTTTAGCCGATAAATACGTCGTTGAAGTTAAAGATCCCAAAAGTGCTAAAACTATAAAAAAATATGATTCTCGTAGTCCGGCTAGCGTTATCGAAGTACCTAAGCCAGGTAAGTATTCCTATCAAATCCATGCATTAGATGCTGAAGGTCGCAAGATCAGCTCATCTGATGTGGGTCAAGTGACCTATGACAAAGTTTTTACATTAGAAGCGCCAGTTATTGTAGGGGAAACTTCTAATAAGTTTTATTTTTTCCAGAAGGACTCGGGAAAATATGTATGGCTTAACTGGACCTCATCTGGAGAAGAGAATCGCTTTCGTGTAGAAATTGCACGAGATAAAGAATTCACTCAAGTTGTCAAATCTGTCTTTACCACTCGTAATAAATTACTCATCACCGACCAAGTCGAAGGCGGAGAATATTTTTGGCGCGTCCGTAAAGAAGATAAAGACGAATTTTCTAACTGGTCAAATGTTGATGTTTTCAAAGTTCAAATCAACGAAGACAACCTTGAACGTATTCCCGCTCAAGAGTAATCCACATAGAAATATACATTTAAAACTCAAACATCGGGCTGCGCCCGAACTCGTTTTAAATGCATATTTCTATAGTGTTTACAGTTTGTTTTAAGATTTTTATTATGTTCGTTGCTGCATCCCGAATTCTACATAGAATTCGGGATGATTATCCTAAAGAGTATACTAAGTTACAGCTTGTAGGCGGTCAGAAACGTGCTCTCATCTTGTTTAAGGTTGTTATATGAGTACATGGTGTTAGCGGCCATTTCAATGCGGTCACCAGGTCTAAGAGCAAATTGATTTCCGGATAAGTTGAAAATAAGTTCGCCACTAATGACCTGAATGACTTCTGTCATAGGTGCTCTTTGATTAACAATTTTGGCTCCGCTGGCTACTTTTACTTCGCGATACTCTAACCCTTCGTTAACAAATAGATTTTCGATAATTTTAAAATTGGGATTTAGTTCTGCGGTCCAACGATTAATTTTCATAAATACAGATCCTTTTTTGTAATCTTACAATGAGACATTAAATTTATACAATGAGACATTAATATTTTAAAGTGTGAAAGAGAAAACGTCGATAGAAATTTTAGCCGATGATTTTATAGGGGGCTAATTTGAAGAAGTATAATAACCACCAAAGTCCAAAAGAGCAAGATAGTGACTCACTTTCAAAAAATGTTGAGAATCCATCGATTTCGAATGAGTCTGAAAGTAGCAGACGGCACAATATGCCTAATAATCACGTTATTAATGAAATAGTAAACTTCTTAGACTGCACGAGTGGTTTTACATACAAAGTTGGTGGTACCAATTTAAAAATTTCTCAAAAAGAAGATTCAAAAACAATTGTTCTTCCCCTTACAAAAATAGATAAAGTTTTAGTCCGTCAGGACTTTGATGGTTCAGTTTTTTTACAAGTTAATTTTCATGGTGGAAGTAAGGTGCTAATTACTAAAATATTAATTGGTTTTAAACCTACTGCTCTCGTAGGATTTGATTCACAAAAAATACCTAAAGTTGTAACCACTGTCGATTTAAAAAGTGTGGTTGCAGCGATTGAGGAAACCTACGAAGATGACGGTTATCAAACTGAAGTCGAACTTGAAATTTTAACAAAAGTTTATCATAGCATTTTACTAGGTGCTGAGGCCGTTGGTTTTGAAATGATCGAAGAACGCAACTGGTTCGTGAGATCTATGCTTAATCGTAAAGCCGCCACCGCCTAGTACTGCGTAAACGCAAAGCAGCTTTCGCACTATTTTTAAAATAAATACTCTAAATAGATCGCCTTTATGGGCTTTTTTAAGCAATTCGTATATAAAATAAAAAAAACTTGCACTTCTTTGACTGTTGGGCGACAAACTTCCCACAGCAAAAACGTATTGGGGGCATAGCTCAGCTGGGAGAGCATCTGATTTGCATTCAGAAGGTCGCAGGTTCGATCCCTGTTGCCTCCACCAACAGCTAAATAGGTTTAAATAGCACATACTTTTGACACTATTTTATTTGTGAAAATAAATAAAATACTTGTTGACGTGGAATTTCAACTCATTTAGAACTAACGTCCTTGCTAGGTTCTTTGAAAACTAAATAGCTAAAAGATTTTGGGCTAACGTCCAGTCTTCTTAAAAGAAATTTTGAGAATATTGGCGTTTCAATTTTTTTAAAGTTTTACAAAAACTTTATACATTTAAACTTAACAGTTTTTTAACTGGAGAGTTTGATTCTGGCTCAGAACAAACGCTGGCGGCGTGCCTAATACATGCAAGTCGAACGAGTAGTAATACTAGTGGCGCACGGGTGAGGAATATATGGATAATCTGCCCTCGAGTTGGGGATAACCAGTCGAAAGATTGGCTAATACCGAATAAGACCACAGGATCTGCGGATCTAGGGGTTAAAGTTTTTTCGCTTGAGGATGAGTCCATACGGGATTAGCTAGTTGGTGAGGTAATGGCTCACCAAGGCTATGATCCCTAACTGGTCTTAGAGGATGATCAGTCACACTGGAACTGAGACACGGTCCAGACTCCTACGGGAGGCAGCAGTAGGGAATATTGCACAATGGGGGAAACCCTGATGCAGCGACGCCGCGTGAGTGATGAAGGCCTTCGGGTCGTAAAGCTCTGTCGCATGGGACTAACACAATGAAGGTACCATGCAAGAAAGGATCGGCTAACTTCGTGCCAGCAGCCGCGGTAAGACGAGGGATCCTAGCGTTGTTCGGAATCATTGGGCGTAAAGCGGGTGTAGGCGGACTTATAAGTCAGATGTGAAATCCCAGGGCTCAACCCTGGAAGTGCATTTGATACTGTAAGTCTTGAGTGTGGTAGAGGTTACTGGAATTCCTGGTGTAGTGGTGAAATACGTAGATATCAGGAGGAATACCGGAGGCGAAGGCGGGTAACTGGGCCAACACTGACGCTGAGATCCGAAAGCGTGGGGATCAAACAGGATTAGAT
>JALHMX010000005.1 GCA_022843825.1 Pseudobdellovibrionaceae bacterium | reverse complement strand
GACATTGGAAGGCCCAAAACATGTGCCTATTGCGTGCTACGGGTTTTCATTGAACAAGTTTAAATACTCTATTTAAACTGACACAAGCAGTTCGAAACTCCTCAAGTTGACTGCACCAAATGTTTTGAAAAATCAATAACGCTTCTACGGACAATAAGTCACGGACACGCCTATTTGCCGCGTAATATCTTCACCACTGATTGGTTCATCTTTAAGACTTGTTTTTCTAGTTTTTTTTCAAACTGATTCAATTTTTGGGGTAATTTGAGCTGAGATTGGCCCAATTCAGAAACCCCCAAGATTCGAGCAGCTAAAATACCCGCGTTTTCGGCATTATTTATGGCGACTGTGGCGACAGGAATACCCCTTGGCATTTGTACAATTGAAAGTAATGAATCCAATCCCTTTAGATATTTAGTTTCAATGGGGACACCTATAACGGGCAGCGTAGTGATGCTGGCCACCATCCCTGGCAAATGGGCGGCGCCCCCCGCACCGGCAATGATAACTTTAAGGCCACGTGCATAAGCAGTGTGCGCATACTCGTACATTTTCTGTGGTGTTCTATGGGCGGAAACAATTTTTAGCTCCCACGGAATCTTGAACTTCGTCAATATCTCAGTAGCTTTTTGCATGACTGGAAAATCAGATTGTGATCCCATGATCAGTCCAACTAAAGGTCGATTCTTATCAGAAGGTTTAGCTAAAGAATTTTTCATCTCAAAAAAATCGTCTCATAAAGTTCGCCTAATGAAAATAAAAATTCTTCCGATTCATTTGCGTCATTACTAGTGGTACTATTTTTGTCCAAGAAACTTTTTTCGCTCGCTCAGGGCAAGGGACAGAATCTTGGAATTATCACTTAAATAATTAATGTGACCCATTTTGCGACCAGCTCTGGATTCGATTTTTCCGTACCAATGCAGAATGCCAGTCAGCAGATGCTGATGTTTTAAGACGTCGATTGAGGCGCCAAGCAAATTGGTCATGGCGAAATATCGATTAGACATTTTTAAATGAGAGAGTGGCAAGCCAAGGCCCGCCTGCAGATGGGCCTGAAATTGATTTTTATTGCAAGCATTTTGAGTGTAGTGAGCAGAATTGTGAACTCGTGGCGCTACTTCGTTAACAAGAAGCTGGCCTTTAACTTCAAATAATTCAAAGGTGATACACCCGACATAATCCACAGCATTCAGCATTTTTTTTATCTGCTTGAATAATTTTTTAGTGCCAGGGTGAGCAATTGGTCCGAAGACGAAATCACACCGATGATGGGCTTGGCGCGTTTCAACCAGCGGGTAATTGGCCACACTCTTAATGGAAGAAGCTCGAACAAATGTACAGGCCAGTTCTCTGGTGAAGGGAATGAAAACCTCTACAATAAAATCTTGAAGATTATTTTTTGTCAGAAATCTCTTTATGTCTTTTATTGAATCGAAAATAAAGGTGCCGTAACCGTCATATCCACCAATTCGTTTTTTATAGACAACTTTTTTGTATTTTTTAAAAAATTCAAAATGGTCTACTTCGTTTTCAGAAAATAGAAACGGAGAGGTAGCTATTTTATTTTCAACCAAGAGGCGTTTTTGAAACAATCTGTCTTGTAATTGCGCCATGATTTGTAACCCGGGAAAAAATTGAACGGGTAGTTCTTTTGCGGCCTGCTCAAGAAGTGCCACGGATATGAATTCGCTTTCAAAAGTCACAAGATTTACAGTTTTCAAAAAAGCCCGCAGATCTTTGTAGCTTTCTGGATCGCCCTTAAAAAAGAAGCTCTGATTTAAGACCTGGGCTGCGGGTTCCGAATGGTCTTTAGCGATAAGTCGAAGTGGAACTCCAAGTTTTTGACCTTCTTGAATCATCATTCTGGCTAGCTGACCGCCACCGATGATTCCAATTACTGGTGGTAGAGATTTTGTCATAATTTTATGAGTTTTCACTAAAGGCATTTTTATATTCTCACAGCAAATTAGATTCTAGAATTTAAAAGTAAACGATTTAAATGTTCCAATCACGTAGTGTTTTCAAAATCTTTCATGTAACTCAAGGCTCCTGTGCCGCGTCAAAACAAGATAGAACTTTTGAAACTGATCTCTTTTAAAGTGCAAAGTTGAGTGTGCGCCATCCTCTAAGAGCCTGATAATGTTTAATAATTTCAACTTTCAGATGGCCATCCCGAATTTTATGAATATAAAATTCAGGATGCAGCAACGATACAAGAAAATTTCTTTAAAAATCGACACTTACAAGAGGCGCTAGTACAAATTTGCACCTTAAAAGAGATCAGTTTCAAAGAAAAACCATCATGACACCTAAGATGTGAAAGATTTTGTAAATTGAATATGAGATCATATTGTTCCGTTCTTTAAATTAGTCAAAGATGTCCGATAGAAACGATTTTTTTCTCTTGTAGTAATGTTCTTTTCTGTAATCATCTTTAGAGTCTCTGTAGTCATTGGGCCGGACAGGCTGAGCACTTTGAGTTGAAGCTGATTTTTCAATGAGTTTATCCAGTTCGCCGCGATCAAGCCAAACTCCGCGGCATTCAGGACAGTAATCGATTTCGATTCCTTGTCGGTCAGTCATAACTAATTTAGTTTCTGGACATGTTGGACATTTCATTTTTCCTCCGTTGTTTGTTTTAGATAGCTGCTTTTAATCTTTCAATTCGATCATTCAAATCAGGATGGGTTGAAAATAACTTAAGTAAACCACCGGCCTTACCTGAAATTTTTAGCGAAGCAATAGCTGGTTGCTCTTGAGCGGGTGGAATTTGGTAGTTTGCTTTTAATCTTTCTAAAGCTAAAATCATGCTTTGAGGGCTTGAAAGCGAAGCGCCGCCACGGTCAGCGCGGTATTCTCTTTGTCTCGAGAAAGCTGATACCACGATCATTCCAAGAATTCCTAAGATAATTTCAAAAGCGATCACAATTCCAAACTGAACAATACCGCGCTTATCTTCTGAAACAAACTGGCTTGCAAAAAAACCAATGACTCGAGCTAAAAACATAACAAAGGCATTGACCACGCCTTGAACGAGAGTCATCGTCACCATATCGCCGTTTGCAATGTGGGCCACTTCGTGAGCCAAAACGCCATCGAGCTCTTTTTCATTCATGTTTCTCAATAACCCAGTTGAAACGGCAACCAGCGAACGATTCCTCGTTGGTCCCGTGGCAAAAGCGTTTAAATCGTCAGCTTCATAGTAACCTACTTCGGGCATCTTTTGAATCCCAGCGATTCTGGCAAATCCATATACTTTTTGAACAAGAGCTCTTAATTCTGCGTCTTTTGTTTCAGGATCAATAATTTTAACCCCCATCATCCACTTAGCCATGACACGTGAAAGGGCCAGAGAAATAAAAGCTCCACCGAAGCCCCAAATCATACAAAAAATCATGAGCGATTGGTAGTTAATGCCTTTCGCATCTAAATAGGGCTGAACGCCAAACATCGACATCACTATCGACAGAGTGGCTATAATGAGAATGTTAACGGACATGAACAAGAAAACCCGTTTTGCTATTTTCATAACTAATCTCCTTTCAAATCAATTAAAACTAACGCATAACTAATATGGGTAAGTTGCTAGACCTTAAAATTTGACGTGTCACGCTGCCTCCGATTAGCGCCGTTGCTGGACCAGATTTCGCTAAAACACAGATCAAATCGGCACGCACTTTCTTTGCTGTTTTTAGTGCAAGGCTACTAACCATCGCGAATTCTGATGAGATTTGAAATTCACATTTCACATTTGCCTGAGCGCATTTTTTCTCGATCTCAAGCTTCCACTTCCTTACGGCCTTGTTATAAGACTTTACCTCATCATCGGCTTCATTATCGGGCACACCAAAGCAAAATTGGGCGGCGTGAAATATCACGAGCTTTGCTCGATGTTTTTGGCAAAAATTTATCATTTTTTTAAGCGCGCTAAGAGATTCTTTTGAAGGCACATAACAGAATAAAACTGTGCGAATTTTTTTCGGCAGTTTTGTGTGAGGGTTAATAATCAGCAGGTTTCGATCACTGAGATGAACGGCTGACTCTGCAAAGCTGCCTAGAAATAATTTCTTTATTTCGCCACCGCCCTGACTGTAAATCACGCAAATTTCGCAATCTTTATCTTTTGCGAGCTCGAGCAGTCGATTTGCTGCCTTCGTTTTCGAAAATGTTGGATAATCGACAACGTTAATGCCGACATTTTTGCTCTGAACTCCAGAGCGATTTAATTTCTTCACAAGAATTTCTTTTGGATAAGATGTGAATCGCCTATCCTGATCAACATCAAAGGCTAAGTTGAGTTCATTTTCCATACGAGTAACAATGAACCCAATTTCTATCTTGCCGTTATCGCCGCAAAATTCTGAAATAAACCGATAGGTTCTTCCAATTTGTGCTTCGGTTTGATGAAATGGCTCGACTCCCCAAAGTGCTTTCATAAATTTCTCTTTCTTTAATAGTTTAAATGTTCTTTAAATTAATTCTTTGTAGTTCCAATCTTCGCTTTCGACGGTCAATTATCATTGAAGCAACAATCGATGAGCCAATCAGGAAGGCAATAATTCCAAGTGACCAATTAATCGGAAACTTTCCGCCGAAGGCTTCATTGAGCCAAACCATCTTTAGGCCAACAAATACGAGCACCGAGGCAAGACCATATTTTATATAGGCGAATCTATCCATAACTCCGGCAAGCATAAAATACATTGAACGAAGACCTAAAATTGCAAAAATGTTTGAGGTAAATACAATTAATGGCTCTTTAGTTAGCGCAAAGATCGCAGGTACCGAATCTACTGCAAAAATAATATCGCTGAGCTCAAGGAAAATAAGGGCTAAGAAAAGCGGGGTGACATAGGTCAAACCGTTTTTTTTGATAAAAAACTTTTGTCCTTCAATTTGAGGGTGTACTCGGAAAACTTTCTTGAGTTGCTTGATTAAGAAATTATTCTCTAAATTTTGAGCCTGCGTTCCGGCGAAAAACATTTTTATTCCAGTGAGAATCAATAGTCCACCGAAGAATATGACGACCCAGTGGTATTGCATGAGAACCGAGCCCATAGCAATAAAGATAGCTCTGAAAACGAGGGCCCCTAATATTCCCCAAAAAAGAACTCGATGCTGATAAATTTTTGGAACTCCGAAGTAAGCAAACACCACAGCAAATATAAAAATGTTGTCGATGGCTAAGGACTTTTCGACAACAAAGCCGGTCAGAAATTCTAAGGCAGATGTTTTCGCTTGTGCGTCGGGATCGAACCCAGGCATGGAGGTGTATCGCTCATGGGTAGAGAATCTATATTGCGCATATAAATAAAACAAATAATTAAAAACCAGCGCAAGACTTATCCATAGGGCAGTCCATATTGAAGCCTCCTTAAAGCTGACCTCGTGCGCCTTTTTATGAAACACACCTAAGTCGAGTGCTAAAACAATGAGGATAAAAGCTGTGAAGCCTAAATAGAACCACCAGTAATCGTTAAATGGAAATAACATCATCTCAGTTCCTGTTCATTTATGTTTTTCAAATTTTTGTTCATATTTCTTGTGTATAATCGGATTTTTTGCGATATTCTTCAAATAGATAATAAAGCTAATTTGCATTGTTTAATACTATACAAGAATTGAGGTGCCCAGTGAGTCCATGGATCAACTATCATCATCTTTTTTATTTTAAAACTATAGCCGAAGAGGGATCCGTTTCTAAAGCCGCGCTTAAACTGCGAATCGGACAACCCACCTTATCAGCCCAGCTCAAACAATTCGAAGACAATCTCGGGGTACAGCTGTTTGAACGACAACATAAAAAATTAATCCTCACTGAACAAGGAAAGCTGGCTTTTGATTATGCAAAAAATATTTTTCGTATGGGATCCGAAATGTATGAGGTGCTTCACGATCGTTTAAAACCCTTAAAGCCGACCTTGCATCTTGGAGCGCTAGATAGTGTACCTAAGCAAATTGTACTCCAGTTGGTTAAGCATGCTTTTCGAATATCACCATGTCAGATTACCTTATCCGAAGGAAAATCCGATGAACTCCTACGAGAGATTGCTTCACATCGTATGGATCTGATGGTGACCAACTTTTTACCAACAGGAATTGATGGCAAAGGGTTGTACCCTAAATCTATTACCAAGAAAAATGTCGCCTTTTACGCGGCTCCGAAGTTTAGATCGTTACGAAAAGGATTTCCGAAATCAATGTCAGGTCAGCCTATGATATTGCCGACTTACGATAGTCGGTTAAGATCAGACCTAGACCATTGGGCCAAGCTGAATAAAATTGAACTTAATATTGTCATCGAAAGCCAAGACATATCAGTTAAAAAACTAATGGCTATAAATGAGATGGGTCTCATTGCGACAGCGACGCACACGGTGACCGGCCAGGTTTTAAGGGGAGAACTGGTCGAGATCGGACAAGTGCAAGGAGTGTATGAGGAACTTTTTTTAGTGAGTGCCCAACGAAAAATTGAAAATCAAATCGCATCCAAACTAAAAGAGTCTTTTATCGTATAGCTTTAAGCAATGCATATTAGTATTTTTATCTATTTTAGCAATTAGTATTTCTACCGTAAAGTAGCTCATAAGTGAAAGCATGAAGCTTTCGCTTCAACTAAGGGAGGATACTGTATGTTAACTTCGCGACAAATGACTCTTAAGCCGTTACTTGATTCAAAAGGTGGAATTCATTTAACGGTGTATTTAGTTAACCGAGGGAATCTGATCGATATCAAATCTCAAATCCGCATGGCCATGGATGACGCGAACGAATGGCTAGGCGCCGTTATGACGCCTGATGAGCGAAAGAAATTTCTTGAACCACTTGACGCGCTTTTGCATGACGCAAGAATTTTTAAGCAAATGAAAGGAAATATCGGCCTATTCAAAAACGAGACTTTGTTTCGTGTAATAAATATACCAGTCGATATAGAGAAAAGTTGTCAAGTGGCCACAAGCTTTCATGTAAAGCCTCTTCTTCGATGGCTTCAAGGAGATCAAGATTTTTTATTCTTAGGATTAGAAAAAGAAAAAGCCTTCCTTTACTTTGGAAATCAAAACTCGATCAAATTAGTAGACTCAATTCTATTTCCGGAAACTTTTAAGTCGCTCGATTCTATGGGCGACGGTCAAAGTTTAAAATTCAGTCGTCAAAAAAAGGTGAAACAGACTCAGGCTTTTAGTTGGCTCAATGAATGGATTTTAGATTTAACGAAAAATTCCACACCTCAGCTTTTCGTTGCAGGAGACTCTTCGCTTGTTCAGTTACTGAATCAGAGCCTCACTTACAAAAATACCGTTAAAACATCAATGGCTCATTCATTCACGAGCCAAAACATAGTTGATGTCTGTCAAAACATCCGAAAAATTCTGAAATCCGAATCCAATAAATCGCTTGAAAAGGCGTTATTCGAATTTAAGATTGCTGAAGAGGGACATCGCGCAAAGAAGAATATTTTTCAAATTTCAAGAGCTGTCGTTCAAGGAAAAGTTCGTAAACTTATTGTCACTGATGAGCTTAACATATTTGGAAAAATTGACCAAAAAACCGGAGGATTGGCGATTCACCCGGTTGACTTGGATCATGAAGATGACTGCATCTTGGATGATTTAGCTCAAATGGTTTTAAGCCAAGGCGGCGAAGTTATCATAGCCAAAAGAAATGAAATTCCAAAAGGGAGGCCCATTCTAGCTATTTTAGATGAAGATACTCAATTTGTAGAAAAATCCGGTGAACTTTACGAAGCTATGGAAGAGAGGTTTGGATGAAGCGACTTATCATTTTTGAAATTCTAAGGAAGATAAAATCTAGGCCTGAAGTCTTGCGTAAAGTAAAGATCATCGCGTTTATAAGTCTGGTTGGGTTTGTGTTAGTGGGGGCACTTACGATATGGGCCGGCGTATCAGCTTTTAAATATGTCGTCGCGACCACAAATCAAGCTGTTATGTCGCCGCAAATTAAAAACCAAGTACAAAATATGCAAAGTGAACTCAAGCAAATTCAGCTTCAGCCATTAAGCTGTTGGAATAAAGCTCAGAGTTTGCTGGCGCTGCAGCCATGGCTTGAAAAAGCGGCTCTCGATAACCTAAGAAATCTTAAAGTTGCATGTCTGGATTCATTACCTGCAGTTTGTGAAGGAGATGAATGCACTCAAATGAAAAAAACTATGAATACAGCTGAAGGAGGATCCCTATGATTCAAGTAAAATTTAAGAATTTAGATAAATCCGAACTAGCACGCGAAGCCGCACTAGAAAAAATTGAACCATTAGTCGAAAAGTTTCCTGATCTACAGCAAAGTAAAATTCTGATCACGTTAGAGATGGAAAATTCCGCGTTGCAGGCGGGTCCAGATATGTTTAAGGTTAAGCTTCATATCATTCGCGGTCGGTATGACGGCATTACAGTTAAAAAAACCGAACCAAGTTTATACGTGGCCCTGGCTGAAGTTGTTGACCATATGCTTGAAGTTCTTAATCGCTTCGGAGATCGGGCGCGGGTGAAAGCAAGGAAGAGAGCTCGTGCACTTTTAAAAAATACTGAATCTGAAGTTAATTTCGATATGCAAAATAGTGGGTGAGTCATCCCAATGCATCGGCACTCGCTGCTTTAAACAGAACTTTTTTGTCACCACAGATTACAGTGACAAAACGGTGACACGATCAGGGAATTCGGTAGTCATTGAGGGGAATCGGCGGCAATCGGAAAGCGCAGCTAACTTCTGATTATTGTTGAAAAAGTTTTTTGTTTTTAATGCTTTAAGAGAAGCTTAAGGAAAGTCTTAAAATCCTGAGCTTCGTTAACACGGGCGTGCCCGTTCAAGTCCGGCCCGGGGCACCATTAATTCTTACACTCAATGTCCTTCAATATTCAACAGCAGAAACTGAGCAGGGGATTCACCTTGATCAAAAACAACCATAAGATTATTGGTTGCGGGGCGATAGGACAAGCCCTCAGGCCTGAATCCGGTAAATTCTTCCATTAAATTTAAAGTGCCTGAGATTAAATCCAAGGTCCAAAGGGCGCCGTCACCGGACTCTGTGGTGGTGGCTAAGAAAAGTGTTTTTTGCACTAAAAGAGTTTCAGATAAAAGATATTTCTTGGGCGAAATTTTTGAAAAATCAATTGTGCGCCAAAGGTTTAAATTCGAAATTTTCTTTTGAAGGAATATATTTTTAACATCACCCAGGTTTAAAATTAAAGCTTTTTGATCTATTGATTGTGGATTTTTTAATCCCACGTAAAGCTCACCTTTCAGAATAAAATGCGACTCTACATCAAGGTCAGTACCTAATTTATTTTTTATTGCGACCAGTTCAGGTATAAGGGATTTTTGAATCGCGTTAATTAAAATGGATCTCAACTCAATTTGATGAATGACTTGAATATCTTGAACATTGAGAGAAGCTTGGACAAAAAGATTTCGTTCCGGCTTGTTTTTTCCATTTTTATTTAAGCTTTGTGACGACATAAAATACAGAAAGCCTTGATCATCGGCAGACACAGATTCAATGTCTGTCATTTTTTCCAGGCCTTGAAAAAATAAAGGTTGTGATTCCACATTTCCGTGATCATCCATCAAAAAGCCCATCGGAGTATCTTTTTCATCGGTGTCATCACTAGCAACTAAGTAGCGATGAAGATGCGGAAGGTAAACCAGAGCAGAGGGCTCAAAAGATTTTAGCGTATTTAAAATTGGAGGCGGCACATTAATGGGCTGAGTCGTAAGAATCATTTTCGAAGCGATACAGTGAGTTGTGTAAAAGACAAATAGTCCTACGGATAAGGCAAGAAGCAGAGCTCTTAAAGAAGTGAACATAAACCCTCCGAGCTTTATCTTAGTAAGTACTCCAGATAAAGCAAGTTAGGTTTATGTCAGTTCTTTTTCCAAGTTAAACGTCACTTTACCGGGCAGATTTGACTTACAACTTAAGAGGTGATACTGATGTTTCACTGAATCTAAAAATCTTACACCTCGAGGTAACTTATGAAATTTGTAAACATGGATAACTCTAAAGCCTTAGACCAATTCGTTCAAAAACAGTGTGCGGCGTTGGCGAAAAGAATGGAATCGCGACCTAATAAATATAAAATTTCTCTAACTGTGGAAGCCAGCTCGCGAACACCGGAAGGTGTGGCGAATATGTATAAAGCCACCGGAGTTATTAAAGTTTCACGCCAGGCTGATATACGAGCAAGTAAGTCTAACAGAGACGTTAAACAGGCATTGATTGATGTGGTCGCCGCTTTAGAGAAACAAATTCGAAGACAAACAGAGAAGCAAGAGCGTAGCCGTAAGACTCTGGGAAAAAGCTTAAAACCAGTGCGCCATATGAAGTGGGAAATTCAGTCTCACGCTGAGTAGTTCACTTAATTTTGAATTAAAGACTCTAGTAACTGTTGAAATTCGTGACTTATATTTGCATAGCTAGTCTGTCGACCCAGCTTATTTAAGATAGCCGCCGTTAAGGATTCAGCGAACCATTCGTGCTGATTGGTCATAGAGTATTCTGAAACTATGTTTTTTCTAAGCTCAGCACCAGAGTTCTTGAAGGCATAAGGCTTGAAAAAGTCCAGATCAAAAAATGAATCCGTTTTTTGATCGACAGGGTTCCAATCAGCAAATTTCACGGATATTTTCGATAGCTTTTGTGCTGTTAGTTTTTCAAACAAAATGGCGTGGCCGATTTCGTGAATTAGCGCTGCGATAAGGTCATTTTTTTTCTGACCGTGCATATTATTTTTAGTATAGGAAGTTACGCCAGCAATACTTAATGCTTGCGCCTGTACGTGATAGGCCGCCACCTTGCGTGAAGGGTCGTGACCGGCAAAGGCATAAATGTATCGAAGATTTTTAAGCTGAAACCCCTTAGGAAACCCATTTTCCAGAACAGAAATAAGTTCTTGCAATACAACCGGAGAATGTTCATCGGTATGGTCTATAGCCAAAATATTGAATTTTTTAAATAATTCTTCTTGCAGCGCTGCAGTTAAACTTCTTTTTATTTTTAAGTGGTCAGGAATTTTTTTGGAAGTGGTTTTTGTTTTTATATTGAAATTAAGCGGATCAGCATCAAATATATTGGGGATGCCGTCTCCATCTTGATCGAAATCCTTGGGAAATAAAATCATAGCGGGGCGTTGATCACTTATCGCATCCCAATCAGGTACTCCATTTTTATCTGTATCCATGCTTACATAGTAATACAGACAGTGAAGCCACTTGTATCGTTCATGTTCAGTTGAATTGAATGGGCTATTTTTGCGCCAAATTTTATAGATTCTGGGAAACTCGCCTTGAGTATTAACAGCTCCAATTTTTTCGGCTATGTCGCTTTCCCAATTTAATGGAAGTGCTTGGGGAATTTCAATTTGTGGCGGTGCTGGCAGGTGAACATCAGCGTGAACTTTAAACGGAGTACAGGCTGCCTTAGCAAAAGCCATGGGTGTCGCAAAAAATAACGTAATAAAAATTGTTTTAGATAAAAATTGTAGCAAGACTTTATTTTAAATGGTTCTTAGCCTTTTCAGCTACTGGCTTAAGGTCTAGAACAGTCAATTACTTTTGTGTAGGGAATATTTTTTTCAGAGCAGTTAAGCACAGAGGGTCTATTCGGTTCGGGTAGACCCTCTCAAGATACTGTATCGCTTGTACTCCAGGTAGCCCTGTGTGATGAGCATCTGAGAGCACTTGTTCTGCAAATAAATTTGCGCACTGAAGAATAGGGGAAAGGGGGTACATTTGCGCGAGAAAGAAATGAAGAAGAATTTGAGCTAACGAATATAAATTCAGTCGTACATGATACATTTGATTTGTGTCGAGAAAAATTTAGTGCGCATGGTGTGTATTTAGAATTTATTAATCCGTCCCTTTCCTTAGAAATTGAATGTCATTCTATAAAAATTTCCCAGGTTTTGTTGAATTTACTAAACAATGCCTACGACGCCATTCAAAACCAGAAGGAAAAATGGATCAAAGTGGAAATTATTGAAAGGCAACATGAGATTGATCTGATTGTCACAGACAGCGGTAATGGCATTCCTGTCAGCGTTCAAAAGCGCATGATGCAGCCTTTTTTTACGACCAAGGACATTGGCAAAGGAACGGGCTTGGGGTTAAGCATTTCACAGGGCATTGTTACAAGTCATCATGGAAAGATTAATATAGACAATGCCTCGATGAACACACGGTTTGTTATCACGTTGCCTAAACGGCAACGGCTTAATGTAGCTTAGTTTAAGTTAAACCAGCAAAAGTACCGATTTTCCCCATGTCAAAATAGTTGACAACTAAGTAATAAATATTGCGCACGAAGAAAGAGTAGAAACTTTTCGTCTTTTTAGATATAAAGGTGTTGAAACGTTTTTTTTACAAGGAGTCCTTTTATGAAGTCTTTATTTTTATCGGTAGTTATATTGTTAGCGTCAACAATAGCGTCGGCGGATGAAATCATCAAAAATTCAAGTTTTACTGAGTATCAAAATCAAAAAGTAGCGCAAGCTATTTTGCATGAATGTCAAATTGGCGATCGATTAGAAGTTGTTTCTCAGGAAGAAAGAATTGACAGAGTAGATCAGGGTATTACTGATGTTTACTACACGACAAAAATGACAGGAATTAAGTTTTATGACCAAGGACGATATAATGACTATAAGATAACTGTAGAATCAGTACTTTTTAGTGGTTATAATCATAATACAAAAGACTGGGGTACTTTCTCGGTTTTGTCTGTAAAGTGTGATTTGTTATAATCTGTCTGGTTTTGGCTGGTGTCTTAATTTTATACACTAAAATTCGCTGTATTCAAATATAAGCTCTTTTATAGGGGTTGGGATTTGCACATAGTAAAGTCCTAGCTTTAGCGAAAGGGCTGCGTATGTTTAAATATATTAATATTCCGTTACTATTTTCCCTAATGGTTATGGGTTCTGGCGTTTCGGCCCAAGTGCCACCAGATAAAGAAGATAATGCTGTTGTAAGCGTTGAAAAAGAAATCGCTGTCTCTGCAATTATTGAAAAAGAAAAAGGGCATAAGCCGCATTATGCTATTGAAATTGAATACGAAAATATCAAAACCAGAAAAAAATACGTTACAGCCTATTCTGTCGAAGTAGAGATTAAAGCACCTCTTTGGGAGAGAAAAGGACATGATCATCATTCCCATGGAATGGAAAGTTTGGAAAACGGTTACGATGTCGTACCCAGATTTAAAATTCACATGACTCCTTATAAGCGTCAGATTTTTGGTCAAGGTATTCCTGATCCGGATTTAAAAAATGCGATGGTGATTGGAAAAACCGAAGTCTTACGTGATGGAGAAAAATTTAGTATTTCAGTATTTGGAATTGGTGCCGAGTTTTCCCGAGAAATTGAGTTAGGTTCATCACGATTAAGATTAATTTTAGAGATGGGTTTGCATACGTTGGGGTACAGACACTTTCAGCGTGGTGATCATCAGACGACCTTTTCAGGGTTTGAGCTTATCGGAGCCTATCCGGGTGCCGAAATCGAATACGATCTTAATAAGAAATTTACGTTGGCTTTTAGCATTGAAGATGAAGCCAAAGTCTCAACGGCGGTAGGCGAGAAGCCAATTATTGAAAATACTTTTGCTTCTAAATTTTATCTTAAACCAAAATTTGAGAACGGCTTTTTTAAACATTTGGATTCTTTTTGGTATAAAAAGAAAAGTCGCAATAACAGCCCAAACACTTTCGAAAGTGAAAAGGCCCACGAATTTGGAGTGACTTGGAGTTTTAAAAAAGAGAAACGTACTGAAGCTATAGAGCGCTGCACTTTAACGGATGAAGAAAAAGCAGCAGGGTGGAAATGTATCAACCCTTAAGCTGCTTCAGGCCGCAGTCGGTGATATACTTTTTACTTTCAATAACCTGATCAAACTGAGCCTCATTTTCAGAGGCTCTATCTAGTAGCTTGTGATACAGATGATACTGTATTCCTCGAAAACAAAAAGGAATTGGTGTAACGCCTAATCCCGACAATCTAAAGTCAATATCAGAATCTTCCCCAATGCCGGGCTTGTGATAACTCATATCAAAACCATTAACTTTATAAAGGTCCGATTTAAAAACAGAAAAATTCGACCCAACCAGGCCGCGGTTTTTTCGATTCATAACTTTATAGAACTTATCATTCGTAATGCGAAATCCTTTGGTGCTATTATTATCCTTCATCCAGGCCATGGTGATAAAAATCCACCACCAGTTTTTTTCTAAATAATTGGATCGAATTCTGTCTAAAGTGAGCTTGTTGCTTATGCCAGGCGTTAGGTTCACGCGTCGACCGGCTAAAGTATGTCCTGTAACTTTATTACTCCAGTGATCTTCGATAAAATTTTTATGTAAAACGCAATCGGCATCAATAAAAATGCAATACTCGGCTCGGGATTGAAGAATCCCTTTATTCAGAATTTCATTCTTGAAAAAACCGCGATCGGAATGCCATAAATGCAATACAGGAAGATGTGAGTTTTGACATAGCGTACGCATCTCCATTACGGACGCAGCGTTGGACCCATCATCACAAATAATGACCTCAAAGTCTTTAAAACTTTGATTTTCAATAGAGGTAAACACTTTTCTAAAAAATTCAACATTGTTGTAGAAAGCTACAAATAATGTCACGTGAGGTTGAAAATTATTTTCGATGGCGCGTGTGTACGATTTGTTGGGATATAAAACATTCTGTGCTTCAGTCATAGGATTTAATTTAGCCTATGGATACACTCAAGGCAACTAAGTTGGCTAAAGCACTTCTTCGAATGTGGTAGCAGATGTAATATTAAATTCACGCTGAGTTTCAAGATTAATAATTTTACGAGGCGATCCTAGAACTTGCATAGCACTAGCACCGTTGACTAAAAGATATCCAATGCCAGACGGATTTTTAGAGTACACACGGTTCGTGTGCAGGTCGTAGATAAAGTCTGGATCTGAATTTGTTTGCGGCGTCGTAAAGTTTAATAATGAAAATGAAGCGTTGGGCTGACTTCTTGTTTCATAGCCGAAAGACTGAGGCCCTCTGAAGTCGAGTAAATTTTCAGCTGGATCAGCCAGGTTAATCTCAATAAGGCTGGCCGGGTCTATATCTAAAGGAGTTGCTCCTGCGGTCCAAACACTGGCATAGGCTCTAATGACGTCACCTGTTCTCTCAATGCGTATTTTTGAGTTGCGCGAATTCCAGCCGCCGCCACCGCCGACAGATTTGTTTCCAATAACTCGCACGATGGTGTTATTTGTTTTATGGACTAGGCCCCATCCTAAATTGGGCGCAACTCCACCACCAGTACGATAAGCCGTTAATGTATGAATATTACTTGAGCCATCAACATAGACTGCGATTGTTACACCAATGGCGTCGTCATCAGCATTAGTTGACGATAGGGTAGCCTCAGCGATGTAGTGATCAAATTTAATGGCGCTGAAAAATCCATTATAATTATTGGTGTTCTGAATATTGTGTAATCGGTCAGGGCCATTGAGGAAAACCCAAGATAGTGAATTCATCGAAGGGGTGTTACAAGAAGTATGGGTGTTGGGGCTTTGGCCGATATTCGGCGCTACTGTTATATTGGACCAGGATCCATTGCCATCCATCGTAGTATAGCAATTGGCGGGGTCTGCAACGATAGAAGCTAGTGTGGGATAATAAAAAGTTCCTGAAAAGCGTCTCCAGCGCGTAAGAACATCGGCAAATGTCGGCGGAGAACTTCCCGTGCGGCGAGCCTCAAAGGCTAGGCGGTCGGTTGGGGTGCTTCCGTAGGCTAACTCAAATCCTTCACCCACAGCAATCGATTCAAACGGGGCAAAGCCATCGCCCTTTTTACAAGAGCTAAAGGCAACCATTACAGTGAGTAATAATATTGTTTTAACTAACGATTTTATTATCATAGTTGCCCCTCTAAAATTATAAGATTTCTTCAAATGCTGTTGCTGAGTTAATAATAAATTCTCGCTGTGTTTCTAAATTAGTCACTTTTTTAGGGTATCCAAGGACTTGCATAGCACTGGCACCGTTGACTAAAAGATATCCAACGCCGGAAGGGTTTTTAGAGTACACTCTGTTCGTGTGTAGATCATAGATAAAATCTGGATCTGAATTTGTTTGCGGCGTCGTAAAGTTTAATAATGAAAATGAAGCGTTCGGCTGGCTAAGAGTTTCATAGCCAAAAGACTGAGGCCCTCTAAAGTCTAATAAATTTTCTGCAGGATCAGCCAGGTTAATTTCGATAACGCTAGCGGGATCAATGGCTAAAGGTGTGTTTCCCATTGTCCAAGGACTGGCAAAGGCCCTAACGATATCACCTGTGCGCTCAATGCGAATCTGCGAGTTTCGTCCACTCCATCCGCCAAAAGTTCCACCAACAGATTTGTTTCCAATCGTGCGTATTACAGTGTTATTGGTTTTGTGAACTATACCCCATCCTAAACTGGGCGGAGGAAAACCGCCATGAGTTCTGTAAGCAGTTAAAGTATGAATATTATTTGAACCATCGACGTACACCGCGATTGTTACGCCAATAGCGTCATCATCCCCATTGCTCGAAGAAAGGGTGGCTTCGGCGATATAATTATCAAATTTAATAGCGCTAAAAAAACCATTATAGTTATTGGTATTTTGAATATTGTGTAATCGGTCAGGTCCATTAAGGAAAACCCAAGAAAGTGAATTCATCGAAGGGGTATTACATGCCCCTGCAGTATTTGGATTAACGATCGGGTTGGGGGCGACCGAATTGGCCCAGACACCGTTTCCGTCCATTGTCGTTTGGCAATAGGCCGGGTCTGCAATAATAGATGCTAATGTTGGATAATAAAAAGTTCCTGAAAAACGTCTCCAACGGGTAAGTACATCAGCAAATGTTGGCGGGGAACTTCCCGTACGGCGAGCTTCAAAGGCTTGGCGATCTGTTGGAGAGCTGCCGTAGACCAGCTCGAAACCTTCACCTACAGAAACGGATTCAAACGGCGCAAAGCCATCTCCCTTTTTACAAGCGCTTAATAGACTTATCGTGATAATAAATAGCACAATTTTGTTTAGTATTTGCTTTTCCATACACTCCCATATCGGAATAACCTATGGAAAAATATAGTAAAAAAGCGTTTTTTTAGACAGTGTATTAAATTGAGTAATCTCAATTTAATACACTTGTATTACCCCTCAAAAGGATCAGTCTTTTGTTTTTTTCGATCTTCTATTCTAGCGACATACCATGAGCTGCCTGCAGCCGTCGTCAGTATCGAGAATATAACCAATAGGGAGACCCAGCTTGGGATTTTAAATAGGTCTATTAATAGCATTTTAATACCAATAAAACCCAAAACGGCTGCCAATCCAGGTTTAAGGTAGCGCAACTTAGAAACCCAATCAGCAAGTACAAAGTAAAGGGCTCGCAGACCCAATACCGCTAAGATATTAGAGGCAAAGGCAACGAAAGCATCTCGCGTAATCGCAAAAACTGCGGGGATGGAGTCCACGGCAAAAACGATATCAGTGACTTCAATCACGATAAGTGCCATGAACAAGGGCGTAGCTTTCCTTACTCCGTTTTCAACCAAGAAAAATTTATGTTCATTAAATTTATTGGTTGCAGGGATAACTTTTTTCATTAAGCGGAGTGACCAATTATCTTGAGCATCAATATGGTCGTCCGAGTCGCGCAAAAGTTTTACAGCAGTAATTACTAAAACACCCCCAAAAACATATAGGATCCAGTGAAACATATGTATAAGCTGGGCGCCGACAATAATAAAAAACGCACGGAAGAAGACTGCGCCTAAAACGCCGTAGAAAAGAACGCGATGCTGATATTGGGATGGTATTTTAAATGAGCTAAAGATAAGTAAAATAATAAAAAGATTATCTACGCTAAGACTTTTCTCGACGAGGTACCCAGTTAGAAACTCAATGCCAAGTTGCTTGCCATAGGCGTAAGCAAACCAAGCGTTGAATATGAGTGCTACACTGATCCAAAGAGCGCTTTCAACTAAGGCTTTTTTTTGGGAAATCTTTTTTCCCTTTCCAAACAAACTCAGGTCAATTGCTAGTAATATGAAAATCCCTACAGAAAATCCCAGCCACAGCCATGTAGGGGCCACCGAAACGGATGAAAAAAAATGCTCCAAAAAAAGCCTCCGAATTAAATAAAACTGAAAAAATTTAGCATGGCGAAATTAGATTAGCATCATATATCTATTCTGAGGTGCAGCAACAAAAAAAGCTGCCCTTTCAAGGGCAGCTGAGTATAAGAATGTTTCTGGATTACTGATTATCTTTTGTACCTATGCGAGTATCGATGATTTCTTCATTAAGTTCTTCTAAAGTTTTTTCACGTTGGCTTAAGCTATGGCGTGATTTAGTTTCAGATTTAATCCGAGATTCAACAAAATCTAAATCAACGACATCTTCAAGGACGTTGAGCTGTACAGAGTTAAATTGGCGACCTTTCGCACTAACACTGACATCTATAAAAGATCCAGCAGTTGGCCCGTCAACAGTGTAGTAACCGAACGTACTTGTAAAACCAGTGAAGACTTTGCCGCTAGCTAAGTCACTAACACGTACCGAAGCTCCTGAGACGCCGCTACCATTAGCAGTTAACACTTTACCTGAAATAACAACAGGTGCAGACGTAGGGGCCATTTTTTCATTAGTAAAAGTACAGGTGACGATTTCGTCAGGTTGTATGCGTATAACGACATTTCTTCCATTTAAATCTACGGTGTTATTATTAGGTCCATTCTGAGAAGTACACTCAATACTTTTGAGTTGCCATCCTAGCGTCACTTGTTCGGTGATTCTGTAGTTTCTGACATGGACTATAAATGTTTTTTGATTTGATAACGTACCGTCGTCGTCATCATCTAAAAAGAAACCACTGGGGCTGTGTCTGGATATGTCAAAACCAAAATCTTGCGCGTCTTGGGGGATAGCTTTTTTCTTAATTATTATTTTTCCATAGGCGGCCAGAGCTGGTGAGGACAAGGCCAAAGATGTTGCGATGCAAACGACTAATGCTTTTAATGCGTGTTTCATGATGTTTCCCTTTTTATTTTTTACGAATATTTATTTATTCGCTGTTAAGCTGTAACTTGCAGAAGCGGGGCCAGGGTTTTTGACTGCGTGTTAGATTGAGCCATAAGTATAACTCCAAGATTTAGTTCATGAATTTCCAAAAAACAAAAAAGCCATGATGTCTCATGGCTTCTCACAGAAATGAAATGTTAAACAGTTGTCTAATCGCTAACAGAGCTATTGTTGAATTTCAGTATAAGCGGTCGCAGAGGTGATGCTGAAGGCCCTCTGTGTTTCAATGTTTGTTACGATCATAGGATAGCCTATCATCTCCATGGCTTGTACACCGGGAAGAAGTACATATCCAATACCACTTTCATTTTTGATATAAACTAAGTTGTCTCTTAAATCAAAAAGGTAAGGAGGGTCTGCATCTACATTAGGGATCTGGAAAGTCAGCGTGGTAAAGGTCGCATTGGCTTGGCTGAGTGTTTCATAGCCGTAAGACTGAGGGCCTATAAATCCCGTTAAACCTAATGCAGGATTTGATAGATCCAGTTCGATGACACTGGCCGGATCGATAGCCGCTGCAGTCGGTCCTGCATTCCATGGGCTAGTGTAGGCCCGAACAATGTTACCTTCACGCTCGACTCGAATTTGAGTATTACGTCCATTCCACCCTTGAGTGTCCGTACCACCAAAAAGTGGGCCGGTGTTCTTGTTGACCCCGCCCACAGATTTATCATCAAATATTTGGTGAACAGTGGCGCCAAATGATGGACCGCCAGTTGACTTATGAACTATCCCCCAACCTTGTAATGGGCCGCCGATGTGCCCATGAGTTCTGTAGGCAGAAAGAGTGTGAACAACATTACTGACATCGACATAGGCGGCAATAGTGAAGCCTATGCCATCATCGTCCGTAGTCGTTGATGATAGTGTCGCTGTTGCAATATATTGATCAAATTTAATAGAGCTAAAAAAGCCGTTATAATTGTTGGTGTTTTGAATATTGAATAAGCGATTCGGCCCCGTTAAGTAAATCCAAGATAAGGAATTCATCGTCGGAGTGTTACACGAAGAGTGGGTATTGGGACTGGCGCCGATGTTCGGTGCTACCGTAATGTTGGACCAGGATCCATTACCATCCATTGAGGTAAAACAGTTCGCAGGGCTGGCTACGATTAAATCAGGGTTTGCGTAGTAATCAATTCCTGAAAATCGTTTCCATCGGGAAATGACGTCTGCAAAAGTCGGCGGATCATTTCCAGAAATACGGCTAGCAAGTAAATTACGATCGCTGGAGCTTGCTCCGTAAGCCAGTAGAAAGCTTTCTCCTGGGGCGACAGAAGGAGCAAAGCCTTCATTGGCTTTTTTACACGATATAGAAAATAAAAATGACGTTATAATGATAAATAGACTGACACTTTTTAATATATTTTTTTTATAAGTTTTCATACATATATATATCGTCACGTTTTAGTCAGAATATGAGGATTTTCGGTATTTTCTCAATATGGAACATATTTTTTTGAGATTTTAGTGCTGACGCTGAATGTAAGTCGAGTCAAGTTGACAATCCTATTTAAGTGTTTGGAAATAAGATTATGAAAAAAATCCTTGTTATTATCACCAGTATTTTATCTTACTTTGTCCAGGCTGAACTTCCACACCTCGATTTGGAGGCCAGCAGTCGCGAATATCAAGTGATCTTAGATCAACTGCCGCAACTAACAACAGCGTCCTCAGCTGAAGATAAAGAAATTGAAAAGTGGTTGAGTTGGGGCAAGCGCTCACTGCAGTGGGTAGATTTAATTAATTCCGGCCGTCCTGAGCATCAAAAAATTTCATTAACTAGTAAGGAAACTCAAGGGGCAAGTCCCGTGACAGACCCGCGTATTTATAATTTTAAAATTATTAAAAACGAGTGGCAGCAAATCCAACAATCAATTCCTGTAAGTTTAAGAGATGTTATTTGGGGAGCGGCTGCACTGCCAATGAATATTCCTACGAATGAGCAAGAATTTATAAAGTGGCTTTTGCAAGTTGATAAGACCTATCAAATAAGTGCACGCTACAAAATCAGAAAGCCTTGGCAGCTGTTTATGTCGGGATCTGCCGTTAGAGATGTGCGAGGATTTTTAAATATTAAAAATGACCTTGCGATTGATAAAAAATTAGCGCAGTGGGGCACGCTAAACCAGACAGTAAAAAACCAACTGACCAAAGATCTTAATCAGATATGCATGAACTCAGGTCAGATAAGCTATGATTGCAAAGATGAGCTTAATCAGGCGATTAAAAAAAATAGCTTAGTCAGTTTTAAAAATCGTTACATGGTGGGAGCTCAAAAAAATTATGACCGATTTTTTAATATTACATCTAAGCGTAACGATGTCATATGGCTGCCAAACCAACCGAATTTGTTGACATTGCCGTTCAAGCATCCCGAAAGCAATGTGATTCTATCCTTCCTTAAAGACAATATCGAAGATGAGTGGAGATTTGGAAACTGGTCGTTGAATTTAGATTTTATTCATAACGCTTCAGGCACGACGACCTATATACGATTTATACCTGGCGCTACGCCCAACGTTAATGGTTTAGCGGGATCGATTATTACTATGGATGCGAATGCGCCACTGTCTGAATACAATGTTAAGTGGACTTTGCGCCACGAGTTTGGTCATGTGCTAGGTTTTCCAGATTGTTATTTTGAATTTTATGATAATAGTATTTCTGCATTTGTCAGTTATCAGTTGGATGTGGATGATTTGATGTGTAGTCGACGCGGTAAACTATTAAAAAGACATTATGATGAACTTAAGCGGGTTTACTTTAACTAAAAAAAGCCGCACCTTGTATTAAATAAAGATGCAGCTATTAAAAAACTATTTTTTACGAACTATACTGTCTAAAGAGTATTTCCCTGCGCCGGTAAATAATAAAAGCACACAGCTAAAGAAAAACAATAACGCCTTTTCTTTAATATCAAATGAATCAGCGCTGTGAACGACGAAAGCAGCAACGGCCATAGTTATACCTAAGAATGCAGCTGCTGGACGAGTAAATAAACCTGCGGCGATTAATAAGGCGCCCACAAATTCACTTAGAGCAGCTGCCCATGCGAATAGGATAGGAACCGGGAATCCCATAGCCGCTACACCTGCAACCAATTGCTCAGGCGGAGGCATTTTTCCAAAGCCGTGTCCAAAAGCCATCGCAAGTCCAATAAAAAGACGAAATATTAATAAGCCGATATCGGGATTATAGAAAACTTTTCTCATGCTGTTGCTCCTTTGATGTTGTTGTTCTTTATCGCCTCATTAAACGATAACTGAATTCAATCAGGAGCTCAAACATTTATTCCGGGAAGAGGTAGATTTGAGGTATAAGTTGTTTGCCGATGCCTGGCCCCTGCCAACTTAACTCGGCCACGGCATAACCCGCATTTTCAAAGTAATCCATTTTTATATCATAAAACTGACCACCGGTTAATGCTATGACTCCCGAGGAGTTTTCAGTAACGGCATGTAAAGTCCAATTATTGATTACCGGTGCACCATTGATATCATTGATCCACAATCGGACACCATCATCGGATCGTGTAAAAAAGGTATAATTTCCAGTGGTAGGAATATAGATTCGTCCGGTCCATCGTATACCAAAATAATAAGGCTGTCCCAAATTATTAATACCAGTAGCCCAATCAAAATAAACTTGCGAATCGATGCGTTGACCAAAAAGTCTTTCAAAAGGATCACCTATTGTGCTTGCGCTCCAAGGCACGCTGCTTGGGTCCGCTACTCCAAAATCATAATATGATCCTAATAGACCTGGTCCTCGCGGTGTGGCGACAGGGGTCGTTGTCGCTGAAGATACAGTTACTGTCGTGCTGACAGTTCTTAATCCTACTGGAGCTGGGGCTGTGAAGCTTGCGGTAATTGTCGCAACTCCAGTTATACCTGAACTTACCGTACCTAAATTCGCCTGACTGATCGCTGAGTTATTTGAAGACCAAGTAATAAAATTTGTCATGTCCAATGCAAAAACGTAATTGTTAGTGTCGCGGAAGTTTCCATAAACTTTTATACTTTGAGATTGGCCTGGTCCCATCTCCATATTAATTTTTGTCATTAACAAAGATTCCAAAACAGCAGGTACGACAGTAACCTCAGCAGTTTGAGTTAAGTTTTTATAAGTGCAAGTGATAAGAGCTTTTTGAATAGCAGCACCTGTGTAGCTGTTTGTTAAATTGCCATTTTTGTCTAGTTGTACGATAGGATTTGATGATGTACAGGTCGTATCATTAACAATGCTTTCAGTTTTTCCATCAGAGCTTTGAATCCCCATGATAGCAACTTTGAATGTCGTACTTTTAGGTACTATGATAGCTGCTGGATTAATTGTCATGATATCAAATATGGTTTGATCGGTCGGCGCCGTTCCGTCGTGGGCTTTACAAGCCCCTGTCAATAAAACAGGTAATGCTAGTAAAATTAAGATGATAGGTTTAAGAGCTTTCATATGGATTGTATCGGGAGATTCACTTGAAAAGTTTATAATTATATATAATATGTCTTAAACTGAGAACACATTAAAAGGGGAAACTAATGTTTAAAGAATTTATAGGCTTTCTGAAGCAATACGGAGTTATCGGGTTGGCGATCGCTGTTATCATCGGTGGAAAACTGAATGAATTCGTTTCTTCGGTAGTTAACGATTTGTTAATGCCGTTATTGTTCCAGCCAGCTTTAAAAGCGGCGAACGTGGAAGATATTAGTCAGCTGAACTACAACGGAATTTTATATGGTAAGGTTTTAGGTTCTGCGATCGATTTTTTAATCGTTGCATTGTTTGTGTTTTTGATGGCGAAATATCTTCTGAAAGAAGAAACTGTCACTAAAAAATAGGATAAAGGTTTTAATCTTCATCCTATTTAAGTCTACAAAGCACGCTTCGCGTCTGATCCATGTGTTTTTACAATTTTATTGTAAAGTCCCAACACTAAGATAGAAGGCACCCATAGGCCAATAAAGTTTCCTAAGCCTTTATTTTTTTTCGTTGCTGAAAAACCTGCTGAAATACCCATAGCCGCTAGAGCTAATCCTAAAAAAGCAATCGAAGGAATTCGTGAAGTTTGCTTTTCTACTGCGCGCGTTCTCTCGCCTTCTTCTCCTGGGGCAAGGGGAGTAAACATTTCAAGTCCTTTATTAAAAGTCTTTTTTATTTTACTATTGCCATCTTCATATTTTGACGTCATACCGCCTGATTGTTCCATATATTGTCCTTTCGTTATTGTTATTTAAGACTATATCTGCAAAGGATTAGCCAAATGTAAAATCAACAGTGTAAGTTTACGCATCAACTCAGTAGCAAAAAATCCACTACGAAATGTGTTTATGAACTTTTTTACCCCAGAAGGCGTAGTGCAATCGCTTTCAGTTGGTTTTCAAATGGCATTTATGTTGCTTGTTTAGTGATGACTCAATCACATCGTTATACGAAAGGAATCATTATGCAATCTACTCAACAGCCCGGGACTCGAACTGTACAAAAAGAATCGGATGTCATTAATCTTATTCTTGAGGATCATAAACCTTTAAAGAAGCTTATTAAGATTTTAAAAGACAACGATAAGGATTTTGATAAACGTGACCAGGCTTTTGCAGAATTCGCCCCACTTTTAATAAATCATTCTAAATCTGAAGAAGAGTCATTATATAAAATAATGAAAACAAATGCAGAGCTTAGAACTTTAGCCTTTGAGGGTGATGTAGAGCATACATTAGCCGATCAAATGCTAGAAGAGATTAAGCGCACCGAAGATCAAGATATATGGTCAGCAAAAGTTAAAGTTTTGGCCGAGCTTGTCGAGCATCACATTGAAGAAGAAGAAGAGGAAATGCTTCCAGAATACAAAAAAGAATCGACTCTTGAAGAGCGGGCTCGTCTTGGTCAGCATTTTTTAACGCTAAAAACTAAAATGGCTGAGCAAGGAAATGAAGATTCGCCTTCAGAGGCTCGTATTCTGCAGTAATGTCTTATTCTGAATGACTAGGTTTTTGTCAGTGAGTGGTTTATTGACACAGTCCTACACTGAATCGTTCAACTTACACACAGATGAACCGGGTTATCCAAACGATTCTTTTACGCATTGAGTTTAAAATAAGTTCAACAGTTTTAGAATCTGAGAGCGAAAATAACTGCAGCCCAGCGGCACACCTGTTGCTTTATATTGCAGTGGCAGGGGGGCCGTTATGTTAACTATTGGTAAGAAATCTTCAATTATTGCTGGTTTATCTTTATTGTTGGTGTTTGGCTTTCAGAACTGTTCTAAATCCTATGAAATTCAAGATACTAATTTAAATCACTCGCGAGCCCATGATCATGATCATGAAGCACATAACGAAAAACTAACAGAACAATCAGTAACCTCTTCGACCTATGTTGGATATTGCTCTGTTGGTGTAAGCCAAGGCATCGAGTACACCCCAATTTATGGTATTCCTGTTAATCGTAATGGGCATACTGAAAGTCATCCTCATCCCGATTGTCGTGTTAAGCTAAGCTATATTGATCAAGCTGTCGCAGTTCAAATCAGCAGATGGACAGCAGCTTTTCCTGGGCATGCGACCATTACCCAACAAAGTATCATCAACCATTTGCGAGCAACACCAGTTAATTTAACGAATGGTCAAAATTATTCGGTCGCCTATAATAATGGAACCAGCATTTTCATTATGGTGACTCAGCAAAATGCATTTAGCCCTGCAGCTCCAGTTTTTTGTAACAACAATTCAGATCCAACAAGTAAACCGTTAATCCATGAAATGGATCATATTTTAGCTAAAAGATTTGGATTTACCTATGCCGATAATATTGGTTCCGGTCACCAAGCTGGTGGTACTTGGAACGGTTATAATATTAACGGGTCAGTGATTAGCCCTGCCTTTAATCCGCAGCCGGCATATCAAGCTCACTGTTTAGAAGTGCAACAAGCTCCGGTGAAAGTTTCAGTTACAGGCAGAATATTAGATGCTTACGGAAGACCAGTAAGCTCTGCTATGGTTACATTAGTTAATCTACAAACAGGTGAGAGTTTTACATCTTACACAGCGACATTTGGTTACTACAGCTTTAAAGATTTGGACAGTGGAAGTCAGGTAAGAATCTCGGTGCAAAGCCGACGTTATACCTTTAATCCTGTGACCATCGCGTTGACTGAAAATATGCAGCCACTTAATATCGTGGCTCAGTAATCTTATCGTAAATTAAAATAAAAAAGGCTTGGTTTTCAACCAAGCCTTTTTTATTTATTAAAAACGACTATTATTTCCCGTTAACGTAAGATTGTAATTCAATCACTCGGTATGTACCATCGCTGGTGGGACCTTCCATGCGAACCATTCCAAAGGGTACATGTGCGATCCATGTTGTCGCATTTAATTCGTCTTTTACGGCACAAGTATTAAAAGTACCAGCAGGGACTGTGATAGTTTCAAGTTTTCCTTCAGCCAAGGCACAGTTAGCCAGATATAAATCAATCATGTCCGTCGAGGCCATTTGATCTGGGCTTATTTGGGTAATAGTAGAATCAACAATGCCATTAAAAGCCACTGTCTGTGTTATATTGAAATTGCCATTGGTCTCTTGTGAAGTGATTGTTTGCTCGAATGTGTAGTCATTGGTCGTCGTTCCTTCAGTCAACTTTACATTATACAAGGCGCTATCACCAACATTAGGCATAGCCCAAACAGTAGCAGCAGTTATCATCGTAGCGATCATTAAAATAGTTTTCATAGGGTCTCCTTTTTTATAGGAGATAACATTCCCTTGCTCACAGCGAAGAATCAATATAATAAAGTGGATGTGGCACCGTGCCTCGCTAAATGTACCTATAATTATAAACTAGTTAATTCTGATATTAAGGATTCACCGAATTTTCGTCGTTGCCCATCGGATATCTGATTGAAGTGGTGGCTCGGGTCGGACTCGAACCGACACGGGATTGCTCCCACAAGATTTTGAGTCTAGCAAGTCTACCAATTTCATCACCGAGCCACGCTGATTTAAATGCATTTAAAGACCTGTTTGAAGTCACGATATTAAAGATATTCTCTACAAACATTCAAGTATTTTTTTCAGGGTTGTCTACAAGTTATGTCATTTTTTATGGTCCGAATTTAATCGGTGCCAACGTCTTTGTAAAAAAAATGCCTTCAATTTACCTGTTAAATCAGACGCTTAGTTCGTAAAATCGCGGTGGGCGGTTAAAGCGACATTTCTTGGCACTCAGGTTGCTCAAGTATTTTCCGTACTATTTTATTAAATATGGGGAGTATTTTATGAATTATCTTAAAAGTTATCTATTTACTATGTTGGCTGCATCTTTATTTGCAGTTTCAACTCATGCGCAGTCGGAAGACGTCAGCTTGAATGCTGAGGTCGATGCAGAGATTGAGCGCATGTACGTTGCGCCTCAAGGTGCAGGATCTGCGAACATGAACCGCACTCAGATCGTGGTGGTTCCGCAACAGGCAACAGTGCAAAAGCAGCCTGTTACGGTGATTGAAGCGTCGCCTTTGTCTAACTCGAATGCCGATGCGATTCGTAAAAATCGTCAAGAAGAAGAGTTAAGAACTGAAACACGTATTGTTGAGAAGCTTGAAATCAGCCGTATGGAAGACGAGAAAAGACGAGCCCAAACTTTATTTGGTGATCGATTTGATTCATTAAACAATCAGCAACCAGCGCAGACTCAGCCTATTCAGTCTGAAACTATCGTTGCGCCTTCATCACATGTTCAGCCGCAGCCTATTATAGTTCAACAAACTGAAACTATAGACCGCGATGTAGTTCATGAAGAAGTTCGTGCAGCCTTAGCGGCAGAAAAAGAAGTTGCAGAGGATGACTATGATGGCTTTGACAGACGATATATGTCTTTCCAAGCCGGTATGCCGATGTATTCCAGTGCACAAGCTATTAAAGGTAACTACTCAGTGGGTATGGGTGTTGGTGCCGCCAATGACTTCTTTGAAGTTGAAGGTGGATTTATTTACTCTTCATTTAAAGTAGAAAACGCCGCTTATCTGACTCAGTATCCATATATGGGTGTTGCTTATGCGGATCACGACATGAATCAATATCAAGGTTACTTGTCTGGTAAGTTTATTGTGTTCACAGGTTCTATTCGTCCTACGGTGGGTGGTATCTTGGCTTACTCTTACAGAACTTATGAAGTAAGCCCTGACCGATTTCAGTATGCGCCTCCAGGTATGGGTGATGGTAATACCAGTGCTATCGACGCCGGTGTAACTGCAGGGGTAGATATAAAGTTAAGTCGTCGGTTTTCTTTAGGCGCAGACTTTAAATATATGTTTAATATGTCTTCGAATTTAGAAGAAGGTACAGTTCCTGGTTATAAGTCACCAGAAAAGATGAATTACTACGTCTTAGGCGTAGCAGGCAAAATGTCGTTCTAATTTAATCCTGTTGATATAATTGAAATAAAAAGAGCTGACTCTAAGAGTCGGCTCTTTTCATTTGGGGCATAGTCATGTTTGATAGGCTATGAAGTTTATTTTAAGCGGTCTTATATTTATTTTTGTATCGATGTCTTCAGCTGAAGTTATTAATGAGGTGTTGTTTGAGCTGAATGAAGAGGTCTGGACCAGCTACGATTACCAACAGTTTGTCAAAGCGAAGGACAAAGTTCCTTTGACTGCGGCCTTTTTGAAACAGCCAAAGACCGACATGGATTTATTTATTTTTACGCGTATTCTATATTATCAAATCATTACGACAGGATTGAGCTCTAAAGAAACAAGTCACATTAATGCGATTAAAAAATTTCAATCACAGAACGACAGCTTGAATGCAGAAATTGAACGATTAAAAATAATCATGTTGGCAGATCAGGAAAGCGCTCGATTTCAACAGCTGGCCGTCGCTGAAAGATACGAATTGTGGTTTAACTACATGAAAAAAAAATATAACTATACAGCGCAATGAACACATATCGTTTGGCTGGGGAAGACGATCTTCAGGGTGTAAGGTCACTATTTTTAAAAGTCCGTGAAAGCATTGATAATTCAAAATTGTTTAATTGGAGTCCGGAGATGATTGAAACTGAGCTGATTAATAGTCAGTTCTATGTTTCACTGTCCACTGATCAGGTGATCGAGGCCTTTATCAGCTTTCGTGAAAATGCGGATTCCATCGAGATCTTGGCTCTGGGTACGGCCCCGGACAGACTGCGCTCAGGAACAATGAAAGGGCTGCTCAAAGGCTTTGCTGAAAAATTCAGCAAAAATGGCAAGGGAATATATCTAGAAGTACATCCATTAAATAAAGCTGCTATCTCTTTATACGATAAATGCGGTTTCAAATTGTCCAGAGTAAGAAAAAGCTACTATAAGGATGGCTCAGACGGCCTAGAGATGAGCTATTTTTAAAGATAGCTACCACGTAGAGAAATGGTTGCTTTACAAATTGGGCTTTGATAATCTGCCAGCGAATTGGGCCACAAGCCCAATTTTTTTTTGTCGTCGATCATTTAGGGGAATTCTGTTTTTGGAAGCTTGGTTAGAGAAAATACATAAAGTAGCTGTAGATGTTGCACAAAGCGCGGGTTGCGAATTGTATGATATTGAAATGGTGGGCGCGGGTGCCAACCGCGTACTACGTGTATTTATAGATAAACCAGAAGTTGGTATCGGTATCGAAGATTGTTCGAATGTGTCTAAAGGTTTAAATGAAGTTTTGGACAGCGAAGATATTGTTCCCGGCGGAGAATATAATCTTGAGGTTTCAAGCCCGGGATTAGATCGTCGCCTAAGAACAGAGAACCATTTCAAAAAAGTTATCGGCAAAAAAGTGGCGATTCAATTGTCACAAAATTTAGGATCTCTCGGGGCGCAAGAGAAAAGCATTCAAGCTATGAAGAAGTTTGAAAGCGATTTGGCTTCGGTCGAAGATGGTTGTATTGTTTTTGATTTAAAAAATGAAAAAATGAAAATTCCATTGAATGCTGTTGAAAAGGCAAAACTGGTTTTTGAGTTTAAAACTAATAAGCCACTATTAAAAAAGTGAAAAGGTGGCCTCAAACATGTTCTAAATAGAACTGTTTGAGGAGAATTAAAGGGGAAACTATGGCAGAGAATTTGTTTTCAAACTTAGCGGGAGTTATAGATCAAGTCGGACGTGATAAAGGCATAGATAAAGAAATTGTTATTGATGCAGTTAAGCAAGCGATGTTGGTCGCAGCCCGTAAAAAATTTGGTACCTATCGTGAAATTGAAGCTCAGTATAATGAAGAGACAGGCGAAGTAGAGCTTTACGAATTTAAAGAAGTTGTTTTGGCTGAAAAGTTTGTAGACGAAGAAGTTGAGATCACTTTGGATGATGCTTTAAAGTTAGATCCTGGGGCTCAGCTCGACGACTCTATTGGTATTAAATTGGATTCTTCTGATTTAGGTCGTATTGCCGCTCAAACCGCTAAACAAATTATTTTACAAAAAGTACGAGACGCTGAACGCGATATTATTTTTTCTGAATTCGAACAAAGAAAAGGTGAGGTCGCGTCAGGGATTGCACGCCGAGTAGAAAAGGGGGCAATCGTAGTAGATCTTGGTCGCACGGAAGCTCACATTCCTCCACGCGAGCAAATTCCAGGAGAGATTTTCAAGCCTGGGGATCGCATTCAAGGTTACTTATCAGAAGTTCGACAAACAACTCGTGGACCACAAATTATCATGTCACGTGCGGACGAAAGATATTTAGTTAAATTATTTGAAATGGAAGTTCCAGAAATTTATGACGGTGTGGTAGAAATTATGGCTGCAGCACGAGAGCCGGGACAACGTGCGAAAATTGCTGTGACGTCAAAAGATCCATCCGTTGAGCCCGTTGGCGCATGTGTTGGAATGAAGGGTTCTCGCGTACAAAATATAGTCCAAGAACTTCGCGGTGAAAAAATTGATATCGTTTTATGGAACGAAGATATTACACGGTTTGTATGTAATGCCTTAGGGCCTGCAGAAATTTCCAAAGTTTTCTTAGATGAAGAAAATAAAGAAATGGAAATCGTGGTTCCAGATTCGGAGCTAAGTAAAGCGATTGGTAAGCGTGGACAGAATGTTCGCTTAGCAGCAAAATTAACGGGTTGGAAATTGGATATTATTTCAAGCTCTTCGGCGCAAGCTCGTACGGCAGAGTCAATTTTCAATTTAATGTTAATTCCGGGCATGAATGAAACTATGGCTCAAAATATTTTACAATCTGGGTTTGGCTCATTCCAGTCGTTGGCTTCAACTACAGTTGAAGAAGTCATGACTATACCAGGATACGATGATCCAGATAAGGCACAGAAATTAATTACTGAGGCGCAAGAGTTGATTAAATCATACGAAGCCAAAGGTGAGCCAATTCCGGTGTCCCCACAAACACAGGCGTTAAAAGAAAATTCAACTGTTAAACAAAAAGCTGAAGAACAGTTAAAAGCTGAACTTTCAAAACTTGAAACCCAAGATGACAATTAACTGAAGAAGAACAAAGGACAGAAATTGCGTGAGTAATCCAAAAGTATTCGAGTTTGCTAAAGAGATCGGGATGACCCCACTAGCTTTGATGGATAAAATCAAAGAATGGAAGTTACCAGTTAAAAATCATATGGCTGAACTTGAGCCAGAAGTTTTGAATCAGATTAAAATAAATTTATCCGGTTCTGGCGATTCGTCAGATGCTCAGGAAAAACCTAAAAAAGCATCGGCTAAAAAAGCAACTGAAAAAAAAACGACAGCAAAGGCCGCCACCACAACTAAAAAAGCGACAGCTGTAAAAACGATTCAAGCACCGGCGAACAAGACGGCGCCGAAAGCTGCAAAAAAAACGACAGCAAAAGCGGCCGCTGAGGTAAAAACCTCTTCAGTTATTCGTCGAAAAACTAAAGATATTGAACCTGCCGCGCAAGCGGAGATAGAGGTTGAAGTTTCTGCACCGGTAGTTTCTGAACCTATTTTAGCTGAACCTGTTATAGAAAAAGTAGAAATTAAAACTCCTGATGCGCCAACTGCAGCGGCAGTTGCACCGACTACTCCGGCAGTTGTTGTACCTTCTCGTAAAAAAGAAGTTGCTATCGGCGGAAGTGGAATTTCTAGTTCAGCCAATATGGCGCGACGTAATATTGTTGGTCGCATGGATTTAAGCCGTGTCCAGCAAAGCGGACCAGCAGGTGGTGGTCAGCAGCAGCGCCCCATCAGTGGTCCTCGATCTTATCAGGGCGGCGGCGGGGCACCACAAACCGGTGGATTTAATCGTGGCCCAGTGGGAGCCGGAGGTTTTAGCAACCGTCAAACGGGCTCTACGCCAGCAGGTCGCAATATACGCGCAGGATTTGTGGCTGCGGCGAACTCAATGCCAGACCCAGTCAGTTCTTATACCGATGATTCCAAAAGGGATTTAGACAAAAAAGCTAAAAAATTTAGTAATATGACGGGCGGGCTTTCCGCCAAGGAAAAAGAAGAAGCTGAGCTTCTTCAAAGTTTCAATGCTGTTGAATTTAGAAAACGAGAAATGGTATTTCAACCGCGAAAGAAGCAAGGTTCGCTAAATCGTGAAGCTATGAAAACTCAGATCACACAACCTAAGGCCTCTAAGCGTGTTTTAAAAATTAATAATAAAATGAAGCTTTCAGACGCCGCAGAAGGTATGGGAATCAAAGCGGCTCAGTTGACCAAGGTGCTTATAAAAAATGGTGTAATGGCCAGCATGAACACGGAATTAGACTTTGATACTTTGGCCTTAATTGTTCCTGAATTTGGTTGGGAAGCGCAAAATATTTTTAAAACTGCTGAAGAAGTCGTTGGTGACACGGCTTTTGGAAAGCTGGATGCAGAGTTGGTTACACGTCCTCCAGTCGTCACTGTTATGGGTCACGTTGACCACGGAAAGACATCTTTATTAGATGCCATCCGCAACGCCGATGTCGCTTCAGGCGAAGCTGGCGGTATTACTCAGCACATCGGAGCGTACTCAGTAAAAGTCGAAGATGGAAGTTTGGTGACATTCCTGGATACTCCAGGTCATGAGGCCTTTACAGCTATGCGTTCGCGTGGAGCGAATGCCACAGACATAGCGATCATAGTTGTAGCTGCTGACGATGGTATGATGCCACAAACGGCAGAAGCAATTAATCATGCTAAGGCTGCGGGTGTACCGATTATTGTTGCTGTGAATAAAATGGATAAGCCAGGTGCTAATCCTGATCGAATCAAGCAGCAATTAACAGAACTTGAAATCGTTCCTGAAGAGTGGGGCGGTAACACGATTTTCTGTGAAGTTTCTGCTTTAAAAAGAACAGGGATTAAAGAATTATTAGAAAATATTAAACTTCTTTCAGAAGTAGCTGAGCTTAAAGCCAATCCTGAGCGATCGGGAACTGGTTTAGTCATTGAAGCTAAACTTGAAAAAGGTAAAGGCGCGGTAGCCACAATATTGGTGAAAGATGGATTTGTTGAAGTAGGGCAATACATAGTCGCTGGCTCTATGAAGGGTAAAGTTAAGTCTTTAATTAATGATAAAGGTGAAAAAATTGACCGAGTTACCCCAGGTTTACCGGCAGAGGTCTTAGGTCTTGATGGTGTTCCGTCAGCCGGAGATCGTTTTGATGTGGTTGCTGATGAGAAGACAGCAGAAGAAGTTGTTTCAATTCGTAAAAATGCCACTTTGGCTGCGTCGCAAACTCAAAAAAGTTTATCTTTAGAAGATATGTTTTCGAAAGTGACTCAAGGAGATATTAAAGACTTTAATATCATCCTTAAAGCTGATGTGGACGGATCACTTGAGGCAATTAAGGGCATGCTTACTAAAATGACCTCGATGGAAGTGAAAAATAAAGTGATTCATTCAGCCGTGGGAGGAATTACTGAAAATGATGTAACCTTAGCGTTGACCTCTAAGGGCGTGGTTATAGGTTTTAATGTTCGTCCAGATAATAATGCTCAAGCCAAAGCGAAGCAATTGGGAGTAGAAATTAGAACATACACTATTGTTTATGAAATGATGGATGATATTCGCAAAGCTATGCAAGGTTTGCTTACTCCTCAGGTTGTGGAAAAAGTTATGGGTACTGCGGAAGTACGAAATATCTTTACAGTTCCTAAAATTGGAACAATTGCTGGAAGTTTTATTACCTCAGGTAAAATTCAGAGATCAAATATGCTTCGTTTAGTGCGAGAAGGTAAAATTATCTACGAAGGCAAAGTGGCTTCGCTTAAACGTTTTAAAGACGATGCTAAAGAAGTAGCTGAAGGCTTTGAGTGTGGTATTGGAATTGAGAACTTTAACGATCTAAAAGTTGGCGATGTGATCGAAGCTTTTGTTAAGGAAGAAGTTGCTCGGGAACTAACGCCGATGACGGCACCGGGTAAAGACGCTTAATTGAGATGAAAAAAAATCAATCGAGTGCTAAACCAGATGGACGCCGAGTATCTCGCTTTGAAAACGAGATACAGTCGATTGTTTCTTTATATATTATTCACAATTTACAATCTGAACTTCCGGGGCTAGTTACGGTGGCTCGAGTCCAAGTGCCAGCGGATTTACGTATAGCTAATGTATACGTTAGCCTATTGAACTTATCTGAAGAAAAAAATGGCCAACAAAAAGTTCAGGACTTAGAAAACACAATAGACATTTTACAGCGTTCAGCTAAAGACATTCAGTCTGAGATCTCGCGTAAGGTGCAGATGAAGTATATTCCAAAGCTGACTTTTTTTGCCGATGAATCTACTGAAAAAATTTTGAAAATCGAAAAATTGCTTAATCAAATGGGAACTGCAAATCTTAAAAATATAGATGACGAAGAGATTTGATTTAATGACAGTGCATCATGGATTACTTCTAGTAAATAAGCCCATAGGGTGCACCAGCCATGATGTCGTGGCGCAGGTACGTAAGATTTTTAAAACCAAAGAAGTAGGGCACTCGGGCACATTGGATCCTTTGGCTAGTGGATTAATGGTTTTACTGATTGGCGAAGCCACTAAGCTGAGTTCATATATTACGGAAGGTGATAAGTCGTATCAAGTAGACGTTAAGTTGGGTCTAGAGACAGACACACTGGATATTACTGGAAATGTTTTATTTGAGAAACCTGTTTGTTCAACTATTGAAGAAATTATTGAAACGGCAGCACATCTGCACGGAGAGATGGAGTTACCTATTCCTTTATTTTCAGCAAAGAAAATTGATGGAAAAAAATTATACGAATATGCGCGTGAAAATATTGAAGTTGAAATTCCGCGAAAAAAAATGAAATTTTGGAACATTGAAAATCGATCAGCTGATCGCAGGATTTCTTTTGAGCTTTCATGCTCTAAGGGAAGTTTTATTCGTTCTTGGGTAAAACTTTTAGGCGACCGACTGGGCTGTGGAGCAACGATGTCAGGTTTAGTGCGCACTTCATCGCATAAACAAAAGTTAGCGGATGCGATTGATTTAGAGACCTTAAAATTGTCTCTTAACCCGGAAAACTTTTTGGTATCAATGAATGAGGCTTTGCCTGACGTTAAGCAGCTTAAAGTTAAGGGCCAAGACTTTAACCTTTTGCGAAATGGTCAAATTAGTCATGATTTACGGTCGCGATTGATTATAGTATTTAACCCGGAAACAGATCAGTATATTCAAGTCACTGATGCGAGTGCTAAGCTGGTGGCTTTAATTGGCCTAGAGACGGGAAAAGGGTTTAGAATAAAAAGAGTGTTTAACTAATTTTATGAAAAAACTATTATCAAGCTTAACTTTATTATTAGTACTGTTTTTTTCAGTTTATGCACACGCTGCATTTCACATGGGGAAAGATGATCTTTGCTTCTTAAATAAAGATCCAGATTTAGCACAATTTGGTTTTTGGGGAGAGCTTGGAGTTAGAGAAGGCGTATGTCAGGGAATGGCTGGCCTGTCGAAGATCTACAAAGAAAATGTTGAGTTTCGTCCTGAGCATCCCAAGAATCGTGAACTGAATTTACAGAGTATATTTGACGCCTATAATTCATACCGAATAAGACCATCGCAGAAAATCGTGATTACAGGGTATAAAGGCTTAAATGCTTTATGTAGAGATTATAGAAATGTTTTTCTTAAGCAGAGTATTGATTTGAATCGCGACATAGCGATTCACGATATCTTGCCTATTTATCCTCAGTTTAATTTAATTAAAGATCATCCCACTGAAAATTTCGCTCAACAAATAAGTATGGATTTAACAGTTCGTCGACAAAGGGGCCTTTTGCAGACTGGGCGGTACCCCTTAATTTTGGTCTATTCCCATGTCATGTTGGTCACGTCTATACGCAAAGTTGGGCTAGGGTATGAGTACACCTACTATGATTCAAATTATAAGGACTTTAAAGGCCGTCGTATTGACTATGGCCCTAATGGTTTGCCTGTTCTAGGGCAAAGAATGATTTGGGACATTACAATCGATAATTAGCCAGCAAAGCCGCAAATTTAGTCTTGCCAACCCGCATTGATATTGTTAATTATATCAGCTTCTAAAACTGATTATTCCGTCAGCCATGACGATTAATCGGTGAAATAAACATGAAATAAACAGGAGACGTTAATGGCCGTTACAAAAGAACAAAAATCGCAAATTCTTAAAAAATTTAAAACAGCTGAGTTGGATACGGGATCGCCAGAAGTACAAGTGGCCCTATTGACTGCAAATATCAATGAGTTGACGAGTCACTTTGCTATTCATAAAAAAGATAATCACGGTAAACGTGGTCTTATTACGGCAGTAAATCGTCGTAGAAAACTATTAGATTATTTGAAATCAAAAGATGTTAAGCGCTATGACGCATTGATCTCTGCACTCAATATTCGTAAATAATCGCAATATTAAAAAAAGGCCCTTACAAGGGCCTTTTTCAATTCAGGCTTTTATCAAGCTTGTCCTTACGGGAAATTCATTGAATAATACTAGAAATTTAAAAAGTAAAAAAACTATAAAAAACGCAAAAGAAGAAGCGGAAAGAGAGATTGTCCATGATGAATACAGTATCTACCACTATAGCAGGTAAGCAAATAACAATTGAAACCGGTCGCTTGGCCAAACAAACTGATGGTTCAGTTTTGGTAACGTGTGGAAACAATATGGTGTTAGTGACTGCGGTATCATCTAAAGAAGCAAAACCAGGACAGGGTTTTTTCCCGCTAACTGTTGAGTACATTGAAAAATTTTATGCTATTGGAAAAATTCCAGGTGGATATTTTAAACGCGAAGGAAGACCGTCTACTGAGTCTGCTTTAAGTGCGCGTATTATTGATCGTCCTATTCGACCATTGTTTCCAGAAGGATACCTTAATGAAACTCAAGTCGCCGCCACAATTCTGAGTGCTGATGGCTCTATATCGATGGATGTTTTAGCGTCTCTAGGGGCTTCGGCGGCTTTGCATATTTCTGATATTCCTTTTGCAGGCCCAACGGCAGCTTGCCACGTGGCCCGTGTTGACGGTCAGTTTGTGGCTTTGCCGACACCGGAGCAAATAGCAAAATCAGATATGGATATTCTAGTTTCAGGGACTAAGAATGGTATTTTGATGGTTGAGGGTGAAGCTAAATTTATTTCTGAAGCGGATGCTTTGGCTGCTTTAAAGTTTGGTCACAATACATTAATGGGACTTTTGCAAATTCAGGACGAATTGCGCGAAAAAACCGGTTCGAAAGAAAAACGTAAATTTACTCCTGCGGTCATTGATTCAGACTTTAAAACTCAAGCCGAAAATATTATGAAGCCGCTAGTTGAAAAAGCGATGGCGATTAAAATTAAACAAGAGCGTTATGCGGGATATGCTGAGGCCTTCACTGAAGTTTCATCGCAATTACTATCTCAAATTACTGATGATAAATTAAAAGCTCAGCGCACATCAGAGGCTAAAACTATTTTGGAAGATCTTCAGTACAAAGTCGCACGTGCAATGATTTTAGATAAGGGAACTCGTTTAGATGGTCGAGATACAAAAACAGTTCGGCCAATAGCTTGTGAAGTTGGGATTTTGCCTCGAGCTCATGGCTCAGGTTTATTTACTCGCGGAGAAACTCAATGTTTAGGTACTGTGACCTTAGGAACTGCTGACGATGAGCAAAACATTGAAACTATGAATGGAAATTACAAGAAAAAGTTTTTACTGCATTACAACTTCCCTCCATATTCAGTTGGTGAAGTGGGGCGATTCGGCGGTCAAGGACGTCGTGAGATTGGTCATGGAAATTTAGCGGAGCGCTCAGTAAAATCAGTTATTCCTGATTTTGTCGGTTTTCCATACACTATTCGGATTGTGGGTGAAGTTTTAGAAAGTAATGGATCAAGCTCGATGGCGACTGTGTGTGCCTCGACTTTGGCTATGTTAGATGCGGGAATTAAAATTACTCAAAACGTTGCGGGTATCGCGATGGGTTTAATAAAAGAAAATGATCGCATTGCTGTATTAACAGATATTCTAGGCGATGAAGATCATTTAGGTGATATGGACTTTAAAGTCGCAGGAAGTGCTTCAGGAATTACGGCTTTACAAATGGATATTAAAATAGACTCAGTAAGCTTTCAAGTTATGGAAACGGCTTTAAACCAAGCTAAAGAGGGGCGATTACATATTCTTAATGAAATGGAAAAAGTAATGAAGGTACCACGAGGACAGCTTTCTGAATTTGCTCCACGTATTGAGACAATTAAGATTAAACCAGATAAAATTCGTGAAGTTATCGGTAGTGGTGGTAAAGTTATTCGTAGCATCACTGAGCAAACGGGCGTTAAAATTGAAATTCAAGATGATGGAACAATTAATTTAGCTTCATCAGATCCATTAGCCACGAAACGTGCTATCGAAATTATTCTAGGTATTTGCGCAGAAGCAGAAGTGGGCAAGACCTATAAAGGTCGTGTTGTTAAAATTGCAGAATTTGGAGCCTTCGTAGAGATTTTACCAAATACTCAAGGGTTATTACATATCTCTGAACTTGCTAATGAACGTGTTCGTCAAGTTACGGATGTTGTTAACGAGGGAGATATCGTAGACGTTAAAGTTCTAGAGGTTGATCGTGCAGGTCGCATCAAGTTATCTCGTCGAGCAACTTTACAGTAACAAGCTTGAAAGCTAAATCAAGGGTGAGTTCGGCGGAATGAGCCAGTTTAAAAAATCAATTTTACCCAACGGAGTGCGAGTGGTGACTGAAAGTATGTCGCACTCAAAGTCCGTATCTATTGGCGCTTGGGTCCTGGTCGGAACTCGAGATGAAAATGAAGAAGATGTGGGTATTTCTCATTTTACAGAACATTTAGTATTTAAGGGGACAAAGAAACGCAACGCTCTCCAGATCGCCAAATCTCTTGAGTCTTTGGGTGGAGAGCTTAATGCTTACACTACGCGTGAGTACACCTGCTATCATAGTTTAGTATTAAATGAAGATTGGAAAGAAGGCCTAGAGGTTCTTTCTGATCTTGTATGCAACATGAAAATATCGAATAAAGATTTTGAACTGGAGAAAAAAGTTATATTGCAGGAAATTGCAATGAGCGACGACACTCCAGAGGAAATTATATACGATTACTTGTTCGAGTCTGTGTATGCTCGCCATCCGCTTGGTCGTCAGATTTTGGGAAAAAGCGGGACTGTACAACGAATGACTCAAAAAAGAATTTTTGATTTCTATAAGAAATACTATCAAGGCAGCAATCTAATCATCAGTGCATCTGGAGCCATCAGTCACAATGAGCTTGTCATTGAATGCCAAAAGTTATTTAAAAGTCGAAAAAAATTTACATTAGATGTTCGTCGTCGCGCTCCGATTTGGAAGGCCGCGCGCGTCGTCTACGAAAAAGATATGGAGCAAGCACATATTTTGGTAGCACTGCCAGCAACCAGCTTTAACGATAAATACCGCTTTGAGGCTTTTATTATTAACTCTCTGCTCGGCGGCGGGATGACGTCGCGTTTGTATCAAGCTGTGCGAGAAAGACAAGGGTTGGCGTACTCGGTGTTTTCTACTTTAAACACCCAAACTGATAGCGGTAACATTGCAATATATGCCGGTACGGATATAAAAAATGTGAAAAAAGTCATTCAAATTGTGGCCGACGAATTGATAAGATTAAAAAAAAATAAAATTAAACAATCAGATTTAAATATGTTTAAAACCCAAGTGCGTGGTCAGCTGCTGATGGGATCAGACGATGTGGAAAACAGAATGTCTTCATTGGGAGTAAATGAAATGATATTTGGTGAGTACCGATCAGTTGACCGCGTCATTCATGAAATAAACAAAATTACATTAAAATCAGTTAACTATTATCTGAATAATTATTTTGATTTAGATAAAGCTGCAGCCATTATTATGGGACCAGAAGTTAATGTATTAAAAACATGGATTGAAAATTTTGATTTCACAGGACGCAAACGGAGGAGATAATATGAAAGTAAAAGTAAAAACTTGGCCACACTTTAAGGGAGAGTTACCACAGTATCAGTCAGCGGGCGCCAGTGGGTTTGATGTTCGCGCATGTATTGATAAGCCAATTGTTTTAAAACCTATGGAGAGAGTTTTAGTTCCTACGGGCCTTACGTTTGAAATTCCTGAGGGTTATGAAATTCAGGCGCGTCCACGCAGCGGTTGGGCCGCTAAACAGGGTTTAACTTTATTAAATACTCCAGGAACTATAGATGCTGATTATCGCGGAGAGATTAAAATTATTGTTATTAATTTAGGTCAAGAGTCAGTCACGATTAATGATCAAGATCGCTGTGCGCAATTGGTTATTTGTCCTGTGGTTCATGCTCAATTTGATTTAGTGACAGAGTTATCAGACACTGCTCGCGGTGAGGCCGGCTTTGGATCTACGGGAAAACAAGAAAATTTACGTCAGTAAATACGGTTATAGGTTGGGAGAGATTTTACTTCCAATCCAAGTTAATAAGACTAATGCGAAAAGCGCTCCTACAATTTCGTAGCAGCGCTTTTTTTCAACTTTGAAGACTTCATTCAGCCCGACGATCAGTAAAATCGAATTAAAAGCAAAACCGACCAGGGCGATGGGCGCGAAGTATTCTGAAATAACTTGAAATAAATAAAATGGAATTGATGCGATTATGACCAATGAGAAGAGCTTCTTAAATGATACTGTTCGTTTTTCGAAAAACTGAAAATAGTAGTAGAGTAAAGTCGTTAAAAGCAACGAAGTGATCGTTGATACTATAGGCATTAGTATAAGACCGTTGGCTACGCGATAGATATTCATTTTTAATAAGCCGGCTAATACTCCGGAAGTAATTGAAATAGATATTTGAATAAAAAATAAAGAAGGAAGATTCCAATCAGGAATTTCAGTAATATGTTTAACAGGATTTTTGATAAACTGAACTAAAAATTGGATAATAGCTTTAAAATCAATAAGGCGAGCCTGTTTATCGCTGTTCACTTCTTTCATAAGATTATATGAACATGCTTACAATATGAAATCAACCTTTGAGATAGTCATATTCTGCTAAGACAATACAGTGATCGAGCATTTTTGAGTAGAATTCACGATTTCGATGAGCCTGCGTATAAACTTGATAAGTCGTTTTGTTATCAACATTAAGTGGTTGAGTAGAAACTACAGTGAGAGTGTTGTTGGTATCTAGCTGATCCATCAGGTTCATATAGGTGGCCTCATCACAGATTATATGTCTGTCATTTTGAACCTGTGTTATGTGATGAATAAGCTCAACCTGATAGCCATGCTGATAAAGAAAATATCTTAACTGTGTCCAGGAACTCAAAGGGCGGATAAGTCTACCGAGTATATTTTTTGGTCTAGTAAGGATTTGTATGGGCCTGCGAGTAAGTAGGCAGTTAGGTCTAAGGGCGAGTTCACGTATAAACATATGTCCAAGCATAGATAAAAGAGTCATTTTTTGGCAAGATATATATAGAATAAGGGGATTGATAACTCATGCTATTTAAACAAAGACGAAAGTGCTTTTGCGCATTCTGTAAGGCTCCGCGCCATGTCTATAAATCTAAGTATTTAGGTATTATATCCATTGCGGGTTTGGCGGGGTTAAGCTTACTTTTTACTATAGCAATATGGAATACTTTGGATATACGTGGTCTCTTTCTTTTTCTTCCATTGCTTTTGGCAGCAGAGTTATTTTCTCAAGCTAAGTGGCGTCAGTCGATGATTTGTATGAATTGTGGTTTTGACGTGATCATGTATAATAAGGATCCTGAAAAATGTGGTGAAAAAATCAGAGACTACTTGGCTCTGCGCGCAGAGCGACCAGAGTTTTTATTGAGACCCATCAGTATTCCTAAATCTGCCTACGGTCGCGTGGATGAGATAGAGCAAAGCGTTGACGAAAAAGGTAAAAAATTATCTTTGCAGGTCTAAAAAGTCGTTTTATAGTTCCTAGGTATGGCGGGAGCTTTTCGGTTTTTCTTATTCTTATGTTTTATAATTATCGCAGCCATACCCGAGAGTGGTTGGTCCACACAGTTCCGGCGTGCTCAGGCCGTACGGCAAGATGTAGAAATTTTTAATGCGGCAAACTTCGATGCAAAGATTGTAGCCTATATAAATCCAGGGAAGTTTTATCATATTTCAAATAAAAAATTTGGCGCCTTTTATCGTATAAAAATTAGTAACAAAATAATTGGTTTTGTCGCCGACAGTGAGATTGATATAGAGGGTGTCGGACGCTTGCAGCCAAAACCATTTATTGATGACCCGGACCCATTAGAAATTTCAGAGATAGATAGAATGAATATACAAGATGATGAGGAAGACAGTACGATCTTTCAGGATCGCTATCATGGTTTGATTATAAGTCTCGTTAATTATCATGAAAAAACAATGGGTGGCCTACAGGTCGCTGACATGTATGCGCTTGGCTATCGCTATATTCCATTTTTGAGCGATTACTCCTCTTCAATTGCCTGGGATATAAATGTGGCCTACGGTTTGCCAAAATATTATTCGGAGCGTTTATCAATAGAAGGTAAGGGTATAACCGCGTGGGGTGGAGCCCAAGTGGTTAATATATCCATTATAGACCGGAATAAAACTCTACGTTATGGACTTGGCCCTTTCTTAAAATACTCAAATTACAGCCTAGAAACCAGCGCTAAAAACTACTCTTTGCAGGAGCTGACTTTTGGAATGCTGCTTGAGGGTGGTTTTATTTTTCATACCCGCTGGGTCGCTGTGGATCTGGGATTAAGATACTATTGGGAGCGCGAGGCTTACGGTGGACTTAGTTTGGGATTTCTGTTCTAATACGCCGATATGCCTATATTTAAACTATCTCAAGATGTAGTAAATCAAATTTCTGCTGGCGAAGTGGTGGAAAAGCCTGCTCATTTAGTTAAAGAATTAGTAGAAAACAGCATCGACGCAGGTAGCACTTCAATTCATATTGAAGTTGCCGCTGGAGGGCGCTTCGTACGAGTTATGGATAATGGATGTGGCATAAATAAAGAAGACCTTGAATTAGCGCTCACTCGTCATGCCACAAGTAAAATAACTAAAACAGATGACCTATGGCAACTTCATACTTTTGGATTTCGTGGAGAAGCCTTAGCCAGCGCTGCGGCTGTGTCTAAACTCACATTAATAAGTAAGAACCAGCAGGCTCAGGAGGCCTATCAAGTAAAATCTGATTTTGGTATCTTGTCCGAAATGATAGTGGCTCATCGAAATGAAGGTACTGAAATTAAAATAGAAGACTTATTTGAGAATGTGCCGGCGCGTTTAAAATTTTTAAAGTCAGATGCGGCTGAGTTTGCTCAAATTAAAAGTAGCATTAAGGCCATGGCCTTAGCGAATCCTCAGATTGAATTTAAACTCGTTAATGCGGGCAAATTAGAACTTTATTACAGTCGCAAGGATCAACACATCGATCGAGTTAAGGAAGTTTTAGAATTTAATCGAATGTTTGAAAACACGAGTCATCGTGAAGACTACAGGGCGACGGCCTTTTACTGCAGTCCTCAGGATGTGCACAAGACTTCTAAAAATATTTGGATTTTTGCTCAAGGTCGCTGGATTCAAGATCGTGGTTTGCATGCTGCTGTTATGGAGGCCTATCGCAGTTTGCTTATGCACGGAGAATATCCGATTTGTGCCATTTTTCTTAAATGTAATCCGGAGAATATTGATGTGAATATTCATCCAACAAAAAGTCAGGTCAAGTTTCAAGACGCTAGCTTGGCTTTTAGATCTGTTCAGGCGGCATTGCGTGATAGTATAGAGCAAGCTCCGTGGATAGAAAAAACGACGACAATTCCGCAGCGGAGTTTTATTTCGAACGCCTATAATGAAAAACCTCCTGAGAATTATTTTTTTAAAGACCAAGGTGTTCATCAAACAATCCAGAAGAAAAAGCATTTTGAGATCTCTACGCTTGAAAATTTACAAATAGACCGGAGCGCTCCGGTAACTGAGCATAAGCAGCTGTACTGGTCCCACTTTGATGTTATAGGACAGATCAGTCAAACATACATTGTTTGTCAAAAAGATGATAAAATGATTTTAGTAGACCAGCATGCAGCCCATGAGCGTGTCGCCTATGAAAGGTTAATGAGTAAATGGAAAAGTCCAGAAGACAAAATTGATATTCAGGATTTCTTGTTTCCTTTATCCATCGACCTTTCTGTGGAAAAAATTGAAGCCCTAATGAGCATTCAAGAAACCATGAAAAAAATAGGTATAGAATATGAAGTTATGGGGCCTCAGGTGTTGGGTTTAAAGTCATCGCCCCAGTTTATAAAGGAATCTGTTTATCCATTTGTTTTTGAAAAAATGGCTCAAGAGTTGATAGATCATGGCGGGTCTCATCGCCTAGAGAAAATCGTGGGTGATATTTTTGCAACGATGGCCTGCCATTCGGTTGTTCGCGCGGGCCAAACTCTGAGCTATCAAGAAATGAAAAAATTATTACAGGACATGGATCAGTTCCCTTTGTCTAGCTTTTGTCCTCACGGTCGGCCTGTAAGTGTTGAGTTTAATTTTAGTGAAATCGAACGAAAATTTGGACGGATTAACTAGTGAATAAAAAAGTTATTTTTGTAGTCGGGCCTACGGGTGCGGGCAAAAGTCGTTTGGCTATAGAAATTGCTAGAAAATATAATGGCAGTATTGTTAATGCGGATAGTATTCAATTTTATGAGGACTTAAAAATAGGGTCTGCATCACCCTCTAGTGAAGATTTAAAACAGGCGCCACACTATTTATATTCCTATGTGAAAGCCCCACTTGAGATGACAGCGGGAGCCTTTTTAAGAGATTTTTATCAGCTGATAGAAACAGAAAAAAAACTTTCTTTCCCTTTAATAGTAGTCGGAGGAACGGGGTTTTATATTCAGGCTTTAGAGAAGGGGATGTACAATGTACCGCCTATCGATGCGTCTTTGAAAATAGAAATTGAAGAGGAAATTAAACTTCATGGAAATGAAAAGGCGTATAAAGAACTGATCGCCTTTGATCCGCAAACGAAGGTGCACCCTAATGATACCTACCGCATTGGGCGAGCACTAGAGGTTAAAAGAGCATTTAATTTTAAAATGTCTGAACTTAAAGAGCAATCAGAGCAAGACACGAAGTACAAGTTGCCTTTTGCACAGCTTAAAGTAGGTGTGGATTTAGAAAAAGACGTATTAAAAGCGAATATTCAAAAACGAACAACAAAGATGTTAAATGATGGACTACTGGATGAAGTTAAATCGTTGCTTGAGAAAGGCTATGCGGATTGGGCGCCTTTAAATAGCGTTGGTTATTTTGAGGCCAAAGAATGTCTACAGGGAAAAACTGATCGTACAGGATTGGCAGACGCTATTAATCAAAGCACGTATAAACTTATTAAAAAACAAAGAACCTGGTTTAAGCGCGATCAAGAAATTCAGTGGACAGATAATTTTTTGTCGGTTTCTGAAGCAATTAAACACTTTTTAAATTAATAGTATCATCTTGATAAAGCCCAAATCCAAAGCGTAGAATATTTTTTCGCGAATCAGTCATAATTCTTTTTTGTCGAAGTTCCCTCATCAGTTTTTGGCAGCTCTCTGTATCGGGAAGTTTAAAAGCAAAAAAATGTCCGTGGTTTTCTAGGTCATTCAAAATTAAATTTTTTTGATTTATATGAATATGATTTATTTCATCAATATGCTTTAAAAAGTTCTTTTGAAGTTTTTGAACATGCTGATGAATTATATGAACTGTAATCTGTTGAGTTTTGAAAAGCTTAAGAGCTGCATTCAGTCGATACAGCGCTGAATAATCCATAGTTGATCCAGCAAAACGATAACCATCTTGTGCAAAAGATACCTGTTGTTGGGTATCCGCTAAGTTTTCAAAGCCTGCAAACCACCCGGTAATGATCGGATTCAAAGAAAAGCCTGAGGGCGTACTCATAAAACAACAGCCCTCGCCCCCTTGAGCATATTTATATGAGCCCGTGATATAAAATATCTTGTCCTGAATTGTTGAGAGGTCCGTAGGCAGCGCCATAAAGCCGTGGTAGCCGTCGACAATGATCATTTTGCTGTGGCTGTGTAATTCATTAACAAGCAGATCTAAGTTTTTAATCGCAAGTCCTGAGTTAAAAAATACCTGACTGAAGAACACAAGATCATAATCATATTTTTGCGCCTCTAAAGTGAATCTTTCATTAAAAGTATCGAAGGGCTCCGTGGGTATGTAAGTGATCTCGGCCAAGTCCATTTCGCTTAATCTTTGAGTCTGGCGAGAAAAACTGTAAAACTCTGAATCAGTCGTAAGAATTTTAATTTTCTTGTTAAAACATGAAAGTAAGCGAATAAGCAGTTCATGTGTATTGCTAGCAAAACAAATATTTTCATAGTTTTTTAAGTTTAAAACCTCTGCGATGAGTTTTTGAGTCTCTGGAACTTTTTGACCTAGTATATAATCCCATTTGTTGTCGACCAGACGGGCAGCATCATTCCAGTATTCGATCATAGCATCGTACGTCACATCGGGCCAATAGTGATGACTGTGGGATGCGTAGTGCTGTATTTCAGGATTGGCATTAATAAAACGGGAGTAAAACTTTTTATACATGTTTTAGTTCAGCTGATTAAAGTTTAGTTGTTTTTTTATATCTTCCGGCAGCTTTGGTAAGATACTGCGCGGAATAAGATAGGTAGACAAATTAAACAAATCCATAAAAGCCTGGTTGTTGTCGGCGGCTTTTTTTAGATACTGATGGCCCGAGCTTCCACCGGTTCCTATTTTAGTTCCGAGCATTCGCTTAGCTAAAAGTGCGTGACGGTATCGCCAGGTGGTAAAGTTTTCGTCTATGTCCATAAGTAAAGACAGCATGCGATGAGGTTGCGATAACATAGGTTCGTCACGGTAAAGTAAAATAAAAAGGGCGTTTAGAATAGCTTTTTGCGAGAGTTTTCTTTTTCCTTCATGAACTAAGTTCATATGCAAATTTTCATTAAACAGACTGTCAAAAGTGGTCTCGGTCATTTTTAAATTATCTAATTGTAACTGTTGATGCTCAGGTGTGAGCTTGGCGACATTAGACATAATGGTTTCTTTATCTTGTTCTAACATATGATGTATAGTTTTTTGATATTCTTTCCAGAAGTTGAACGTCGACTGATTCGTAAAAGGGGTTCTTTCAAGCCACTTTTGAACTTGATCGAGTAAAGAAGGTGTTTTTTCTAAACTGATCAATTTTTCTTTATCCGCAGCGCTTAAACGGCCTAAGAAAAATTCTTTATCTATGCTTTGGCGATCATGAGTTTTTAAGCCCATCAGAATTTCAATTTCGCGAAACTGCGTGCTTTGAAATCCAGATGCGGGGATTAATAAGTTTCTAAACTCAAGAAAATCCATGGGCGTCATGGTCTCCAAAATTTCTAAATAGCCAAGAATCATATTTTGAATTTTAGTTATACGATTTAAGCGCACATTGATTTGCCCGAAGACTTGCTCTGGGAGAGAGGGCAGGCTAAAGGTCTCTGCTACTGATCGAAGATCATGAAGAATTTGTTTAAACCACAGTTCGTAGGATTGATGAACAATTATAAAAAGCATTTCGTCATGTGCTTCTGGATTTTCTGAGCTAGAAAATTTACGACTTAAAGGTTCTTGCGAGTTGAGCAACTGGTCTAATTTAAGGTAATCTCCATAATAGACGGGTCCTTGATTTTGATGCATATTTCCCCCTTGCGCTAAGTTATAAAACTATTTATTGCAAAATTCACCTGCTGTCGATAAGAACTTGAGTGAATGTCAGACTTGTTTTCTTCCTCAGAATCGCAGGATTTATTGCCGTTAGCGGAACGCTCGCGACCGCGTCAGCTTAAAGGGCTTATAGGGCAAGATCATCTTTTTAATAGTAAATCTCCGATCATCTCTTTGCTTAATAACGGGCAATTATTAAATCTCATTTTATGGGGTCCTCCGGGTACGGGTAAGACGACTTTTGCGCTTAATTTGGCTCAGCAGAATAAATCCCAGTTTATTCAAATGAATGCTGTGGATGCAGGCGTTAAAGAATTAAAGGCGGCTTGTGAGGCTGGCCGAAATTATAAACTTGAGCAAAGACAAAAAACCATTTTATTTGTGGATGAAATCCATCGTTTTAATAAAACACAGCAAGATGTTCTTTTGCCTTTTGTGGAACGCGGGGATGTCTATCTGATCGGAGCAACAACAGAGTTTCCAAGCTATGAATTAAACAAAGCGCTTCTGAGCCGCTGTCAAATTTTAGATTTTAGAAAAATTACTGAGTATGATTTAGAAATTATTCTAAAAAATGCCTGCATAAAGGAATCGGTAGATTTAGAAAAAGTTCTGAAGCCCGAAACTATAAAGACTTTAACGCGATTTTCAGATGGAGATGCTCGTCGATTACTAAATGTTTTTGAAGTTATCATGAATGTCTATTTGTTAGAGACGCATAAAGAGTTATTTCCTTTAGAAAATAAAAACGTAGAGCAATTTTTAAATAAAAGGGTTCTCAGTTATGATAAAAAGTCAGATCAACACTACGATACTATTTCTGCATTTATTAAGTCTTTGCGCGGATCTGATCCAGATGCGGCGTTGTTGTATTTGGCCCGCATGTTAGAGGGCGGCGAAGACCCAGTTTTTGTCGCGCGTCGCATGATTATTTTTGCCAGTGAAGATATAGGAAATGCCGAGCCCCGCGCGCTGCCGTTAGCTGTTGCGTGTTTACAGGCAGTGGAGGCCATCGGTATGCCTGAGTGTCGAATTAATTTGGCCCAAGGGGTAACCTTTTTAGCATCGTGTCCGAAGTCTAATGCCAGTTATGAAGCGATAAACAAGGCCATGGAGTACGTAAAGACCCATATTAATTACGATATTCCTGCCATTCTGCGCTCAGCCTCTAAAATTGAGGGTTATAAATATCCCCATAGCTACGCTAAAGGTTACGTCGAACAAAACTATTGGCCTCAAGATATGAAGCCCCAGAAGTTCTATGAGCCCCTAAATCGCGGCTTTGAAAAAAACATCACCGAATACTTAAATTGGATCCGCGGAGAGAGTTAGTTTTCAGTATCCCGTCTAATTGCCTGCGCACCCTCTTTAAAAACTAACACACTTCCCGCAGGTACAGTTAATTTATTAATGCAGCTTGATACTTTATTATCAAGCTAATATTTCCTACTTCGCGACGTCAGAATCCTCTATTGAAGATGTCATAAGCGATCAATTTCTAACGATCAACTACTTAAAATGATATACGAACTACTTGATGATATTTGCGATACTTTCTAACGAAATCATAAGATAAATACATGTAATTAGTAAATAATATTTGACTCTCGTTTGTAGATTAAATATACTGCCCCGTATGTCACAGTTAAATCTTATTCCTCAAAAAGATCTCAGAGCCGTCAAAGCCTATAGCTTTGGCGGGATATCTTTAAAGAAAAGACGAAAAGTGGCGCGTCCTTTAATTGAAGGTTTGGTTCATCATGTGGTCTTTAAATCAAGTAAAGCGACGGGAAAACTTTCTTTTTATGTCCACAAAGGATTAGTCCAAAGTTTAATTAAGGAAAGAGCTAAGAAATTCTATATAGAGATTCTGGATTTTGTGAATATGGGAAATCATTTGCATTTGAAAGTCCGTTTTAAAGATAAAGAAAGGTTCCAAAACTTTTTAAGAACGTTTGCCGCAATATTGTCTCGTAAAATTACAGGGGCTCATAGATCAAGTTCTTTTGGTCGGTTTTGGGATGGGTTGGCTTTTACCAGAGTGTTGATGAGTAAACTTGAAGAGTTGGGTTTAAGAGGCTATTTCGAAGGAAATCACCGACAACGTGAACTAGGATATCAAGAGCGAGAAATGTACTTGAAACAGTTCAATCAGTTTATTTATCGATTAAGGCAAAGAAAAGCGCGGACAATTGCGTAGTATAAATATGCTTTGTAGGTATTAGTAGGCAACGTGGCGACACACATTCGTAAGATAATAAACTTCGTAGCTATTACGTAAGATCCGGAGCCTGTGATTTACAAAACAAATCAGTCAGGCGCTGCCACTTGGGACTCATCGGTGAAGTGATGTCGATGACTTTATTTTCGATAGGGTGAGTGAAAACTAGTCTTTTGGCTTTTAGGCAAAGGCCGTCGACCTTTAAGTGGTCGCGGAAAAAGCGGTTATGGTGAGAATCTCCGTGTTCGCGATCCCCGATCACCGGATGAGCCACGCGATTCATATGTCGACGGATCTGATGCCACCGCCCCGTTTTCAGTTCGATGTCGACCCAAGAATAACGGCTTGTACTAAATTTTGAATTAACCGATTCATTGAATTCCATTTGGTAGAGCGTGCCGTATAAGGTCAGGCAATCAACAAGATCCCCAGTCGAATCCAGTTCAAGCGGCAGATCAATAATGCCGTAGGGCTGTTTAAACCAACCACGCACAATGGCATCATAGTATTTTTTAATTTCCTTAGCGCGCATCATTTCATTCAGCTTGGTCGTGGCTACAGCTGTTTTTCCAAATAAGACCAAACCTTCAGTGGCATAATCTAAACGATGGATCGGGAAGCTCTTTAATTGGTGGTGATCCGATAGCCAGTGAATGCATGTGTTTCTTCCCACCTTTTGTTTAGCATACTTGTTTTCCGGGGGATGTACGTAATAAGCGGAAGGTTTGGAAAGGATAAGCAGGTGCTCATCTTCATAGGTCATGGTCGGTTCAAAAGAATCAGCAAAACGAATTGCATCCATGGGTGCTTAAGCTTTTATTTTTTTTAAAAGGTCCGATAGCTTAAGTGACTCAAGATATTTTAAGTTAGTTTTCTGATAGCCTTCGGCAATGCTGCTCATGATGCCATGAATAGAACAGCTTACGGGGCACTCTTTGTGTGGCGGCTTATTATGAGGCTTTACGCACTCTTCTATTTCTAAGGCTAAATAAACATCTTTTAAAGTAATTTCAGGAGGACTTTTCTTAAGTTGTACGCCACCATTTTTTCCACGAGTGGACTTAATAAGACCTGCTTTGTTCAATAAAGAAAGCAAGCGCCGAACTACCACCGGATTAGTTTGTATGCTTTCTGCCAAACTATCGGAATTAGGCAATCGCTTGGTCTCTTTTGACATTAGGGCCAGAGCCAAGATTATATGAACAGAAGTCGCAAATTGAACATTTACCATAACAGGAATTTGTACTTAAACTGCTTTTTTTTCAAGACAAATTCCATATATATCCCTATGCTATTTACATATTACAAAGGAATGTGAATATGGAGACCAAGGCTGTTAAAGATAAGATGTGGAACAAGTCTGTCGTTTCCTGGGTGCTCTATGACTGCGCCAACAGCGCATTCTATACAACTGTGATGGCCGGCTTTTTCCCTATTTTTTTTAAAAAATATTGGAGTATGGGAGCCGATGTCGCATTAAGTACCCAGCGTTTAGGGTGGATTTTGGCTATATCTGGGTTCCTGCTCGCAATTATGTCGCCGATACTGGGTGTTATTTCGGACAAGAAAAAATACAAAAAAATCTTGTTGTTTGTTTTTATGTTAATGGGGGCGTTGTCTACTTTTAGCCTGGCTTTTATCCCTCAGGGGCAGTGGTTTCCGGCGGCAGTACTCTATGGATTTGCTTTACTTTGCTGCACAGGAAGTACAGTATTTTATGACTCTTTGCTGGTCTCAGTAACCAAACCACGATTTTATGATATGGTATCTTCCTTAGGATTTGGCTTTGGTTACTTGGCTGGTGGGGTTTTATTCAGTGTTAACGTTTTAATGTATTTAAAGCCCGAACTGTTTGGCTTAGAGTCAGCAACAGCGGCGATACTGGTATCCTTTATGACAGTTGCCGTTTGGTGGTTTTTATTAACAATACCCATAATGATGAATGTCGAAGAACCAAGTCATAATATTTCATCTGAAAAACTATCTGTTCTTTTAAAGAATTGCTTTTCTCAGTTAGCTGTAACCTTTTCTAAAATCAGGCAAAATCGCAATTTGATGTATTTTCTATTGGCCTATTGGTTTTATATTGATGGCGTTGCAACAATGATGGGTATGGCTGTAGATTTTGGCGTATCGATTAACTTGGATTCAGGCTCCTTAATCAAGGCGCTGATTTTAACACAAGCAGTAGGATTCCCAGCGGCGTATCTTTCCGGCACACTAGCTCACCGCTTCGGCCCCAAAGCTGTTATTTCAGTAGGAGTTATGATCTACATCGGAGTTGTTTTATCTGCGACCCAGATGAGATCTGAAACTCATTTCTACGCCATGGCAGGCCTTATAGGGTTGGCTCAAGGGACTATACAGGCGCTATCTAGATCGCTATTTGCTCAACTGATCCCAGCGCATAATGCCGGAGAGTATTTTGGGTTTTATAATCTCCTTGGCAAATTTGCTTCAGTTTTAGGGCCCTTGCTTATGGCTGTTTTTATGATGTATTTTCATGACGTAAGAAAAGCGATCCTAAGCCTACTTATTTTATTCTGTTTTGGTTTGTATTTTTTACTTAAGGTAAAAGTTAAGCGAGATCACTCGTCAGCGGCTTGAGTGGTATCTTCTTTTTGATGTTTTTGAATTTCTAAGGCTTTTTTACCAGTAATTCCGACCCATTCTGGAAAAAAGAAAGCAAAACCTACAAAAACAATAGTCACGAAGGCAAAAAAGAAAATAAGAATCCAAATAACGTCCATCCACTGAACGTAAAACACTCTGTGACAGGACACAAGAAGTTTGGTATTCGAGGCGGATGGGATACAATCCAAAAGATCATTATTTTAAGAAGGCCAAAGAGCAGAATTTTGCAGCGCGCTCAGTATTTAAATTAGAAGAAATTGATCAACGGCTAAAAATTATTCATCCTCATAATAAGATTTTAGATCTTGGGGCATCTCCAGGATCGTGGTCTCAATACTGTTCTAAAAAAGTTGGCCCTCAAGGTCGAATCTTAGGAGTAGACTTGACCGCGATTAATCTCAAGCTGCCGAATGCTCACTTCGTTCAAGCAGATTTAAGGGATATGAACCTCGATAAGGTTTTTATAGAGCACGGCTTCAATGAGCCGTTTGATGTGGTTTTATCGGATATGGCGCCTAAGACTACGGGCATAAGGCTTACGGATCAGGTCCGTTCTTTTGAGCTCTGCGAGCTGGCTTTGAATGTTGCACGACAATTTCTTAAAAAAGATGGCCATTTTGTGTGCAAGCTATTTCATTCAGATGATTTTACTGTACTGCGAGATCAAATCAAAAAAGAATTTAACCGGTTTGAAGCTATAAAGCCAGATTCCACACGAAAAATTTCAAAAGAGATCTTTTTGGTTGGAATCAAAAAGCTATAATTATACAAATGAAAAGATAAGGAGGAGTTGTGAAAATTTTGTTTATTATTCTATCGATTTCTCTGGCTTGCGGTATCAGCACGCAGGCTCATTCGTTTTTCAGGATTATCGGTGAAAATGACTTAGTCCTCGTTAAAGACGACTTATCTAATATCCCGAGACGCTTTAAAAGTTTAATGCCTGCCATAGGCAACCTGAGTTCAGGGTGTACGATAACTCATATCGGGCAGGGGTATGCTTTGACTGCTGGACATTGTTTTTGGCAGACTTTTTTTGATGGCGACCTAAAATTAAATCAACCTTGTATCGATGAGACTATAACTTGGAAACAAACTGCTGATGGGGCAAACCCTAGGATATCCAAATGTGTTGAGGTTATCGCTATGCAAAAAAACGATGACCTAGATCTGGACTTTGCAATAATGAAAATTTCAAATCCACCTAAGGAGTTTATAGTCGTTGATTGGTATAACAAACCGCGGACGTCTCAGTGGTTTACTATTTTCTCATATCCTAATGAAGCTCCATTATCGTGGTCACAGTATTGTCGGTTAAAAAAAGTTAGACCAATAGACAATCGACCGAACTCAATACATCATGTTTGTGATACTGAAGTGGGAAGTAGTGGAGCGGCCATACTGAACGCGCAAAATGGACATATGGTTGGCATGCATTTATCTGGAGATGGAGAGTTTAATTCAGATGGAACACGTACAGAGGCTATTGTGAATTTTGGGCAATATATTACGTTTACACCAATAAAGAAAATTTTATTAGATAATGGTTTTGTATTTTAACAATGGAGAATCGCGTATGAATTTCTTTTTTGCTTTAACTGCCGTAGTGTTTTTAGCTTCGACAAATGTGTCTGCTTGTCCTATCGCGGATAAATATCCAGACATATGGTGGCAAGCTATCCCCCAAGAAGAAATTAAAAGTTGGGAGATCGCTCCACAACACGCTAACCGTTGCAAGGGTGAAGTCGTTTTATCGAAAAGAAATGAATTGGGTATATTTTCAAACTTAGGTAATGCAGGCTTTGTGATGGATGGGATTCACTACAAATCAACAGAAGGATTGTGGCAGGGTATGAAGTATCCGGAAAATTCTAATGACTTACGTTTAAAAGACCCAAGCGTCGTATGGCCCTACACCCGACAGCAAGTTTATGCGATGGAGGGCTTTGAAGCCAAAAAAGCCGGTGATCTGGCTAATGCCTTAATGAAAAAATTAGGCATTGAATGGGTTACATATCGCGGAAGAAAAATCGAATACAAAGGCTCCGGTGCGAAAAGACATTACAACATTATTTATAAAGCGTCGAAACTTAAGGTTATGCAAAATGCAGAAGTCAAAAATTTGTTGTTATCAACAGGTGACTTGAAATTTATTGCCGATCATGTTCAAGCCGCTGATGTACCGCCGGCTTATAAATATCATGAAATTTACATGAAAGTTCGCAACGAAATACGCACCCGTCAAAATCATTGACAGTGTGGCCAGCGCTAAATGGCTCTAAAGGACCGTTAGCGCCTTAAGCTCGAATATATTCATTCTAAAACGGTATTGGAATAGCATAACCCTTAGTAACCCCATGGAGGTTATATGCATTTCATTACAAAAACACGCTTGGCTTTTTCAACGTCTCTACTATCAGTTTTGTTTAGCGTTGCACTTACTTCTGGCTGTAGTCAGCGCGATGCTGAAGCCTTAAAAAAGCAAGCTGTTGATCAAAAACAAGAAATCACAATTAATGAAAATATCTGTGCGCTGAACGATCCTAGTTGTAAAACTCAGCCACCGGATATTGATGCTGAAGTCGATGCACCTGTAATTGAAGATACAATTGTTGACCAGCCTGAGTCGTTGGTCGGCGATCTACACAGTCAGTTTACAACCAAGGAAGAAAATAAGAAAAGGATTGAAGAAAATGTAGCTTATTTAAAGGGTCAACTTAAAGAGGCTTCTGATGAACAAATCTTGAAAATTGCAAAGTATCTTTCGTATATTAAACTAAGCCCTAGCCAAGCCCACTATAAAAAAGATGTTTCGCGTTTATTGGACTCTTCAACTCAATTTATTCTGTGCACGAGTCTTGAAGACTTACAGTGTTTAGAAGATGCTCCGGCTATTGCGCCAAGAAAAATATTACGAGTAGATACAGCCAATGACTTAGGTAAACCTGTTCGTGCCGGCGACAAGTTAGATATCGAATATTATTTTACTAAGGGCTGGTATGATAATCATATCAAGAAGCAAAAGCCTTTTATTATTCCAGAGGTGACGGTTGCTAAGAAGTTGGCAGAAAAAATCAGTTCACCTGAGGTAAAATCTATGTCGATGGCGCTGTATGGTATTGATGATATTTCAGACTCAATGTCTTCGGTGTATCAAGCCGTTCAAAAAAGAGTAATTGAAAAGATTCCCGTAAAAGCTGTCGTTGACGTCAGCGATGCGACTCGTCCTAATGATTTAATTCGTGATTATGATCTTATTAGACAGGAAGATGGCACTTATAAAGTCATTCATATGCCGGGGTTGTTAGATCTTTCCTACGTTAACCCTAAGAACCCTGCGAACTGGGCTTTTGGTGCTCCTTATTGGGCCGTTCAATTTTTGAAAGATGTAGAAGCAGCAACGCAAGGGATGTCTCAGTCAAAGATTAAAGAGCATGTGTCTACAAAGATGATTAAGTTTGATAAAAGCTTTACTGGAAATACAAAGTCTATTTTGGCAGATATTCTTTGGATAGCAATTAATAAAAAATCGAATGATGTTGAGTCAACTTTGACCCGCATGGCTTATCAATATCAAGCTACGCAGGATTTATTAAGAGTCATTAACTCTAATTCACGTACTGATGCTGAATCTATGGGTCGTATCGAATACCCATATTCAGGAATTATGCATAACAAATTTGTAGTCTTTGAAAAAAATGATCAAAGCAAATCAGTATGGACAGGAACAGCTAACATTTCTAGAACATGTATGGGTAGTGAAGAAAATGCGAATATGTCAGTCTATGTAAAAAACACTTTGATTGCACAGGCCTTCCAAGACGAATTTAATGAAATGTATGGCCCATCAAACAACGGGCAGTTGGAATCATTAATAACGGGCGCATTTCATACTAAAAAACGACCTAATACAAAAAGATATTTTACTTTCGACGACGGAACGCATGTACGAGTACACTTTTCTCCAACAGACGATGCTGAACATCGCGTGATTCTTCCGATGCTGTATTCGGCTCGCAAGGGTGACATCATTCGTATTAGTATGTTTGGCTCTGCTGGATATGAATTAGTGCGAGCATTACAATCGGCAGCAGCTCGTGGTGTTGAAGTGAGAATCGCAGTGGATTCTTTATCGGGTGCCGGAACAGGATCATGGATTAAAAGTACCACCGCCAGTTTATTAGAGCCGAATCCATATCAACAAGCAGAACAAATTAAAGGTCTTATAGAAGTTCGAAAAAATGATTGGAAAGGTTTAAATCATTATAAGGCTGCAACTTTGACTCGTAAAATGGCTGACGGGTCATACCACCCTGAAGTGATCATAATTGGATCGCAAAACTGGTCAGGCAGTGGCAATGACTTAAATGATGAAAATGTAATCACTATTAGTAATAAAACTAAGTCTTTAGCTGTTATGACAGATTATAACGAAGAATTCGATTCAAGAATTTGGTCATTAAGTACCACGATTCTAAAACAATAAGTATTTCGGTTAAACTCAGAGCAATAGCCCACCCAGACCTTTGTATAGGTGATGGATGGGCTAGTTTCTTTTAAGTGATTTAATAGGTAGTCTTAACTTTAAAGATAGAAATAATTTTTAAAGGAGACTGTATGCGTGTTGTTTCGAATATGCTTGGTATTTTGCTTTTGTTTTTTGTTTTTGGTTGTCAGACACCTCAACATAATTCAGTAGGTCAACGAGATGTTGCGCAAGCGCAGCCTGAAAGTTATCTTAAATCACAATCTTATGATTACTTAACGCAGTATACACCTTACAAATATGAAGTGCTGTTTACCAATCCTATATGCGGTCCTTATAAATATAAAACCAAAGTTTTAAGTCAAAGAGGAAAGACATTAAAGCAAAAACCTGAGAATGTTTATTGCAGAAATCAACATGACTTCAAGCGATCAAGCGAAAATCCATTAAGTCCTCAGTACAGACTTATTGAGTGGATTAATCATCCACAAACAAGAGAAGTATTTTTTACTTATCTATCATTCAGCAATCGGGCGGTTAAAGACGCGTTGTGTGATGCGATGGTTAAAAGAAATATAAAAGTTAAGTTTGTACTTGATAGTGGAACGGATCAAACGCGTGCGCAAGAGCTTATTGCGTGTAAACCAGGTAACGTCGAGATGAAGTTGCGCGGTGGCGAGAATGAATTAGGTTACGCTCATAATAAATTTTTTATTATTAATCCTAACACTCCAGGGGAATTTAAAATCGTATTTAGTTCGGGAAACATGAGTTCAGGTGTTATTATCCATCATGAGAACTGGAACTTTATAACTACGAACTCTCAATCGTACTTCGCTCAGGCTCACTTATGTGCCATGAATGCTGAATGGTCAGAAACTGCAGGACGTAGTCGTCAAGCATATATCGATTATATAAAATCTTGCCGAGCTCAGATTAAAGCACCTGTAGAAAAAGACATTAAAGTATTTTTTATACCGGGTGAAGGTGAGCCTGAGTACGGTGAAAAATACGGTGTTAAAACAGCCTCTGAATATATGATTGAAGGAGATGGGAAATTTCCAGGAATTAAAAATGCATCTCGTATATGGATTGCTGCTCATCGGTTCTTTTATAATAAAATGATTAACGCTTTAAAAAATAGAATGTCTTTTGGAAAAAGGCCTGACCTGCGAATAGTGGCAGATGCAGGCACCTTCTACGTAGCCAATGACCCTAATTATGAATCAGAGGTTATGGCGGCTGAATACAACCATATCCAATCATTAGTTAAACGTGGTGCTCAAGAAAAATATATGGAAACGAATAGTGAAGAAAGACAGTTACACCATAGCAAGTTTTTAATTTTCGCTGATAGATATAAGAAATTTACAGCGGTATTTACCGGCTCAGCTAATTTGACAGGGGCGGGATTCAATAAAAATTGGGAGAACTCATATTACATTATGATTCCGGAAGTGGTTAACGCATACGCGGATCAATACAAAATGATGTGGGATAGAATGGCAACAAGTCCCCGGGACTTGCCGAAACAGCCAGTCGTAGGACAATATTTAGAAGATCTTCCAGCAATTAAATAATAAGAGGAAAAAATGAAAACATTAAAAATCGCTATTACATTATCAACTATAATCTTGGCCGCGTGTACTCAAAAACCGATAGCTCCCCAGGCAAATAACAAAAATAACCCTATTAAGATCGATCGCTGGCCAGCGGATACAGAAATTGTTCAAAGTGCGTTACCACCTGTGTACGCTGATGAAAAACTGATGAATAAAATTTGGAGCACCTATTGTGGTGGTGATCGCGTATCAACAGAAATTCCGATGCCCAACTACAGCAATCGGGAAGTAACCAGCGCGGCCAGAAGGTTGGCTATGGTACATCCGCAAAGTTTTTATTTCTATGCAGGTCCATTAAGTATGTATGAGCTTAGAAAAACAGATGAAACTTCGGGTAAGCTTACGCGCGAGCTGGTTGATCCGCCTAAAAACTTTCCGTCTTCGAAAGAAGTTAAAAACGGTAAGAAAAATGCTCACGCTTTTTTAACGATGTTGTGTGGTGAATTCCGAGATCGCCCAACTTTAATCAGAGAAAAAATTAACTGGGTCAACAGTATAAATAAGTTGCCTGTTAAGGCACAGAGAAGAATGAGGATAAAGGATCATGTATGGTCTAAAATGACAGCGGAATCATATAGCGCCTATATTAATCTTTCCTACGCTATTTATCGAATGAAAGAGGCTAATCTTAAAGCCTCGGCAGATGCAAATATAGTCATGGGAAAATACTCAGAACCAGCGCCGGTAGAGCCTTATACAATTTGTGAAACTAAATACATTTTTCATAACTATATAATCCCTAAGAAAACAACTTTGCCGGATTACGATAAATACATGGACGATTATAAGAAATTTACCAGCAAGTGCTCTCAAGGGGATCTGGCCTATTACTATGACTTTCGTGGTGACTCTAATTTTAAGCCTAACTCTCCTGAATCTAATGGCATGATATGGTACTCATCGACAATCAGTGGAAATTGTGAACGTAAAAACGGAGTCCTGGTATTGAAAGAGGCCTCTAAGGATAAATTTACTAACCAGAATATTTGCGAAGACTATGCTAAGGCGCCGTTTGCGCATCGTTGGATGGCCGCGCGCGCGGGATTGGCGGTTTGGATGTTCCGCAGTAAAGAGGCAGATTCCATTTTTTCAAATGCTAAAGATGACGTAACCGTTAGACCAAATTATGATAAATTAAACACGGCCTTTGATTATGTTGTATCAAGTGAAATTGCTCAGAAAATGATGCCTGAGTGGATGGATAATCGCATTGACTACTGGAAGCGTCCAGACATGGGATTCAATATAATTACAGGTTTGGGAACCCCGACAGCCAATACAGAAATGGTTTTTGAGCGTTTGCGCGATTCCGTGAATCGTCATACGGATTGGTATGCTAGTAAGTATGATGATTTAGCAGGTCAAGTTCGAGATCAGGCCTATTCCCCTTTTGTAGCCAGTAGTTTTGAAATGAAAGCTTCTGATACCTTTGCTCAACCGGGCGTTACAGTGGGATCACCGGCCGACGGATGTAAGCATTGGATGTTTATTTTTAAAATCAAAAAAGAAAACTGGTACAGTTCAAAATCTGTTGCAGATAAAAAGCCTGTTAATTTTAATCTGAATTGGTTTGATGAAACCAGCTTAGGAACTAACAGTTTGGCGGATCATGAGCGCGCCTTAGACCGCCTAGGAACAACACTTGAGGGTGAAATGGACTCGATTCTATATCTCAATAATTTAACTGCACAAGGAACTCCTAAAGAGAACTGTGGTGAAGGTTTTGTTAAGTAATTAGTAGATAGTTATATCACCCCAGTCTTCAGTTTTAAGTAAAGGAATTCGCGACCTTTTAAGCCTTGAGACTGTCGCCGGATGAGGATGATTATATTTTTTGGATCTAGCGCTGACAATGGCTAGGTCCATTTTTTTTAAGTGACTTAAAAGCTTGTTCCCCGTGCTGCTTCGACTTCCGTGATGTCCTAAAATTAAATACTTGGTTTGCTCAGCAGATAGTCGGTCTATCCATTTTTTTTCCATTTGGATGGGTGAGTCTCCTGGAATTAAAAAACTTTGAAACAGCAAGACGATTGATCGTGTATTTTTATTTTTTTCTTGTGGGCTATAAAATAGTATTTTTGCTCGCCCTTGATTGAAGAGCTCTTGTTTGCTACAGAAGGGGATATTTAGATTTTCTAAATCGGGTTTCAGAGCATCAATAGATCGATAACCCCAGCAGACTTTTTTAGAACTTCTTAGAATAAGGGGAAGGAATGAATAGTGATCCCAATCAGCATGTGTCAAAAAAAGAACATTTGTTTTATAGCCACATTGCTTTCTAAATTTAGAGTTTAAGTATTTTGACATAAAAAACTCACCTCCGAAATCAAAATGTAAACAACTATCGTAAGTGACATAGGTAGTCCACTGACCCTGTCCCACATTGCGCACTATAAAATAATTTTTATACACAGGCGCGACGGCAATATTTATTTTTAGAAAACAAACAATAAAAATATAAGTAGGATAAGACATTAAGTTTTCTCTTTTTTAAAAAACAACAGATAGTGGCAACTGAAAATCGTGACCCAGTTAAGATACTTAACGGACTCCATATCATGTTCAGATGGCGTCGAGCTGTAGCTGAGTAGCGATAAAATATAATTCAATGTTGATATAACAAAAGCAAAGATAGGCTCTATTACATGAAGCAATGTTGTTAGCAATGCCAACGGAAATAAAATGTACTCAAGAATTGGCGTCATAAGCACACACAGAATGGTGATGCTGAAGGCGGGAAATCCTAAAATGCGGAAACAAAACGAAAATATAAAATAGAATATTGTTTGTCGAACTATAAGCGGATGATTTTGCAGTTTTTGTTGATAAATTAATAGCACTAAAGAAGCCAGCCAACTCATTTGCAAACTTAAAGAAGAAAGCCATTCAGGTTTTAAAGATAGTGCCAGGAACCCAGCTAAGAATAATATATAATCAGGACTCCACTTTCGGTGGATCTTTGTCAGTAATGTTGACAAGCTCAGAAAGCAAAAACTTCGAACAACAGGAGCGTTAAACTGGCAAACGGCACAGTAAACTAAAAGCAAAAGAATCGTAATTATATAAAATTCTTTTTTTAAAAATAACTTAGAAATTTGATCTATAATTTTTTTTAAGACAATGAGATGAGAACCTGAAACTACAAAAAGATGTATTAGACCTGTTGATGTATAGAGATATGAATCTTGAAGTAAGTCGAAGTTTTTTCCGCAAACCAGAGCAGATAAGGAATTAATGTACAGAGATTCAGCTGGCATGTAGGACAGACATTTATGATGCAAAAATAGGCTTATCGGAGTGAGTTCGCCGATAACCGAAAATCGAATCATATACAAAACAGTTACGCCTATAAATCCGAAGAGAAGTAAGATCATCTACGCCTGTGCAAAATAAGTGTGCCATTGCTATGAATACTCCTGTGGAGGCCAAAAGCAGTTGTATCAGTCTTTATGGCTAGATATTTCTGTCATAACCTGACACAATTCATTTAAGAAAAAGGGAACAATTAAAAAATATGCATAGAAAACAAATAGTTATATATGATTAATTTTGTATCAAATCGCTAAAAGCCTGAATATAAACGGGTCTTACGTCTAGAATGAGGGCTTATAAACAATTTATGTGGAAAACCTATACAGGTTTGGTTGAAAAAACCTCAAAGATTCAGTGTAATAAGATATGAACCAAAGCATGGAGGCTTTATGAAAAATAAATTATTTATGGCCGTTGTATTCGCCTGTCCCTTGGCTATGGCCGCAGTTCCTGAAAAGTTAAAAAAGCCCACTTCATTGTCTCCAAAATCAGCGATTCAATCACAACAGCTGTATGAACAGTTAGCAGGAAAGCCTCCAGCGGGTTCTCGTGCAAAAGCATCTAAGGTCGGCAATCCTAAAGTTTTAGCTTCAGCTACGAAAGCATTAACTTTGGCTCGTCAGAGTCGTACTGAAAAAAATTATATTTTGGCAATTAAAAGGTACAACTTTATTTTGAAGTATTATTCAAAAACACCCCAAGCTAAGATAGCGCTGGCTGACAAGGCATCTTTGTATAAAGAAATGGGCTTGTCAGAACAAGCAGCGTACAATCAAAAGCGAATTTCGACTATGCGACCTATTGTTCGGAAAAATATGACTTCAAAGGCCACTCCGACACCCGCATCCAAAGCGACTTCGAAACCAGCTGTAAAAAGGTAAAATAAATGAGGCTTAAGTTATTCTGTGCTGTTGCCACTGCTTCGATTGTTTTGAGTGTGCACGCTCAGGATTACAGCGATGTCATTATTGATGATAACAACAAAGACAGCAGTTCTTTTGTGGTTGATCCAGATCCTTTGGATCCTTTGCCGGTAAATCGTGAAAATATTAAAGATGGAGACGAAATTATTTTAGATGATATTCGAGGAGTCCTTGATAGTCAGTTGCCGGCAGTTCAATCAAGTGACATGGAAGTACAAACTGAAGTAGAAAAACAAGTTTCATCAAAGACTAAAACGACGACAAACAAAAGCAGGAACGCAATAACTAAAAAAAGACAGTCGCAAGTCAACCGAAGAACGCGATTCTCGGATGAACCAGATTATCAAACCGAAAACAAGTTGTATCAGCAGTATTTAAGGTATGATCAGACACCTACATCCGCAGAGCAGTGGGGTAAAGCCACGGCTGGGCAAAGGGAAAATATTTACGTCGTTCAGAAAATGGATAATTTATATACAATCAGTAGAACATTATTCGGCGATAGTAAATTTTGGCCAAAAATATGGGCTCTAAATCGGGACAGCATTTTCAACCCTCATCAAATCTATCCTGGAATGAAAATATATTTTTACTCAGGAGATGGACAGAATGCGCCGACATTAAGTCTTTCCTCGCAACAATCGGCAGGAGCCGATGCGGGACCTCAAGAGCCTTCGCAGAATACAGAATTTGGCAATCGCTCTTTAATAGCAAGTCCGCAGAAAAACCGAAGCTATCCTGTGCCTATTCCTGAAAGCCTACCGGAAACGTATAGTTCAAAATATTTTTCTGAGGAAAAGAATACGACGCAGATTGATATACGAGATCTGCAGTACAATGAGCCAGAAAATTTTACCAATCCCTACACTCTTTCATCGACGGAGTTGCAGTCAGATTTTGTGGTGCCAGCGGATCAAGTTCAGAACTTGCTATGTAAAGACAACCAGTTTGTACCCATTGTGGTAAAAAAGAATATTAATGTAGGAGTTGGTCGATTTCTAATAGTAGAAAAACTTGTGGATGATCGAAATCGTCTTAAGAATACGCATAAATACAAAAAAATTGGTTCAGTTATTATCGACGAGAAAAATCAAATGCGCGTGAGCAATTGTAATCAGTTAATGGATACTAAAACGTTAATTATTTCGGAAGATAAGCTGGCGTCGGCAAGTGTCCCAACGGAAACCTTTAAAACGGGAGCACGCATCGTGGACGGCTTTGAGTTTCTTTCGCAAGAGGTTTTTTCCGGTAATCAGTATCTTATTGTCAATGTTGATGGGGTCAATGCGGAAGTGGGTGGACGTTTAAACATTTATTCAGATGCTCAAGGAAAAGTAGTAGGACAACTTAAGATAATTCAACGCACAGGAACTATGGCTATAGCTGTCGTAACTCAAGTCAAAGATCAAATAAATCACGGTGATCGTCTGGTCGAATAATCTCCATTTTTTGGAACGACTATTGTAACACGATTGGGTATGAACCCAGCAATTCTATTTAAAGCATTACAAAGAAGAAATAAATACCGTAACTCGGAAAATCGACTTAATCCTCCGGAAGCAGCGATTTTTTCTAAATCAGAACTGTTGCAGTCTGAAAGTTACCTCAAGCAAATTGAAAAACAGGGTATTCGTTATACCTATCCTGGTGAGTCTCATTATCCTATGGATTTTTATAAAATGATAGAGCCACCTTTGTTTATCGAATTTTTGGGGCATCCAGTTTGGAGCAGCGTTGAATTTATGTCTGTGGTTGGCTCGCGTGAATGTCATGACCTGACAGCTCGATGGATGGATACACAGTTGCTTCATTTTCTTAAGCTTGAGAATGTCGGGATAGTGAGCGGTGGCGCAAGAGGGGTAGATATACGAGCTCATTCGGTGTCTTTAAGAGCACAAAAGCCGACGATTGCCATTTTGCCATCGGGTTTATCTTGTATATATCCAACTGAATTTAGGTCTTTGGTGGCGCCGATTACAGAAAATGGAGGCGCTGTTATGACAGAATTTGAAACGGATCAAAAAATTCACAAATCATTTTTTTATTTTCGAAATCGATTGATCGCCGCTTTGGGAAAAGTATGTTTAGTTACGCAGGCAGGATTGAAATCAGGAACGTTGTTAACCGTGCACCATGCTTTACAGAATGGACGTCCTGTGGCCACAATTCCTTCGCATCCATTGCTTGTAGAGTTTAGTGGGAACCTAAAATTGATTCACGATGGAGCTGCGGTTATTCAAAACTGCGTTACATTATACGACTTTTGGAAGGCTGAATCATGGTCTGGGGGGATGCAAATATAGAAGTTAGCTCCAGTAGTTGCTGGAGAAATAACATGGCCCTACGGCTAGTGGTTGCCCATATTATAGTCCTGAACATAATAAAAAATGAAAAAATCTTAAAAAAGCCTTTGAAAAATGAGCTTAAATATTCTTAAATGTATATAAGGGAGGGGCGATGTGGTCAAGGATGACCATGGTGGTAAGGATGCTACTGCGTCGTCTCGTTTTTTTCTTCATCAGAATTTCATTATCTTTTAAAAATAAATCACAAAATTCAAAAGCACGTTTCTATGACTAGTTAAGTTTTTTTCTTAGATTTAATGTTGCAAGTACAAGGAATATAAAGTTGGTGCTCCAGGCAGCAATTGTCACATGTATGTGGCCATTGCGGGCGAAACCTTCAAACGTCAAATACAGAATCCAATACAATATAATAAAGCCGACGGCTAAAATAAAACCTGAAGATTTTCCTCCACGTCGATCATTTTGAATCCCGAAAGCCACGCCCACTAAGGCAAATACAAAACAGGCAAAGCTTAAGGCTAAACGTTTATGATACTCGATATAGAAAGTTTTTTTATCTTTATCGACTATTTGAGGATCATTAATGCGTTCACGGAGTTCGTTAAGGGATAAGGATGGAGGGGATTTCGCCCGCTCTTCAATACGTATGGGATCATTTAAACGCACGTCATAGGCGTTGAAATTGATAATAGTGTGACCTTTTCCGCCCCGATGAATTTCCCCATCAAATAAGCGCAACAGGATGCTATGCCCGGGATAATCTGTATCTGGTACCAATTCTCCCCGAGGCGCGATTATTGTGATTGGCGATGAAGATTCTTTTTCATCGTATATAAATAAATTTTCAATCTGCCCCGTAGAGCTATTCACTTTGTTAGCATAGACCACCATATCAAAAAAACCTTCAGAAAAAGTTCCTTCTTTGATAGAGGCCGCGGCCTTTGTATTACTGAGTTGAGTAATAAGAACTTCAAATTGCCGATTCCCCCATGGTGCCATAAAAAAAGCGGTTTGAGCTGAGAAGACAAACACCATGCCTGCCAATAGTAAGGAAGGTGTTAGTAAATGCCAGCCGGAGATACCAGAGCTTTTCATCGCAATAATCTCTGACTCTTGTGACATTCTGTTGTAGGTCATTAAAATAGCAAATAGCAGACTCATGGGTAGTAGAATAGGCAGAAATGAAATACTCATATAACCAATAATATCGAAGAGGATCATGATATTTATACCATGAACCAGGACGAATTCAGTTAGACGAAGAGCTTGAAACATCAAAAGGATCGAAATAAAGATTACAATTCCTAGCAAAAATGCCGGTATCATTTCTGATAAAAGATAAATAATGATCCTTCGTGATCGCCACATAAAATCAATTTACATTATTTCTTTGCGTTGGTCATGGAGGACTTTTAGAATAGTTTGATGGATAGAATATTACTTGTTTTCGATAACATTCAGTTTAGTGCTCACTTAGAAAATACATTAAGAAAAGTGGGATATATTACAGAATCGTTACAAAACGAGTACAACCTGTCTGAGCGCATGTTGTCATTTAATCCAGACATTGTAGTTGCTCGGGGCACCAGCACTCGTTTGTCGACTGGAAATGTAGGGCGCAAGTTAAAAGATATGCTGCGATTTCAAGGTAAGTGCGTTTTAATTTTTGATACGGGCACAGTTCCTCAGGCTGATCAGCTTGTTAAAATGAGGTCTGATGTCATACTGGAAGATCCTGCCAGCGCCCTTAGAATAGCCGTTAATATCCTTAATTTAGAGCCAATTGATAAAGCGCCAATGAAGGATAAGCTCTACAAAATGATTAATGAGGATCCGGTGTTCAGAGCGGAGGAACAAGCCTTTTTGATCCAGTTTGGCACGACGGTTGAACAGGAAATGACAAGAGTACAGGCTTGGGATACTGAGATTAATGAATCGGAAGCGGCAACTTTGAAAAGATTGAATGAAAGAATAGCACAAGAAATCCAAACTTTAGCGGGTAGCCAGAGTGCTAAGATTGAAGCATATAATCAGCAAATCGATAAAATCGATGTCGACTTGAAAAAAAGCTTGAGTATGCGCGAAACTAGAAAAGAGAATAAAGAAAATCGTCAAACCTGGGGAATTACAGATGACGATCATGTCAGTGATTTAGATGCCAGCCGAAAAGAATTTGTAAGTGAGCTTTTCAAGAAAAAGGAGCAGTAAGTATGGGACAATACACAAAACCAGTAACAGATGCATCATTTGAAACAGATGTTTTAAAGTCGAATCAATTAGTACTTGTGGACTTTTGGGCAGAGTGGTGTGGTCCTTGCCGTGCTTTAGGACCAAAGCTAGAAGAAATTGCGCAGGAAATGGGAAGCCAAGTAAAAATTGTAAAAATGAATGTTGATGAAAACCAACAAACTCCAAGTCAATTTGGTATTCGCGGAATTCCGGCCATGCTTTTATTTAAAGGTGGAAGCAAAGTGGGCGAATTGGTGGGGAATCATCCTAAAGAAAATATCGAAGCTTTAATTAAAGAAAAGGCTTAGTTTTAAATTTTACAATTCTTTTAGCTTCGCTAAAAATTGCGAAAGAGCTTGGGCGCGGTGGGATTTTTGGATTTTGTAACCGGGTCCTAGTTCTGCTAAAGTTTTTTCTTCGCCGTCAGGTATAAAGATAGGGTCGTAGCCGAAGCCCATCAGGCCGACAGGTTTTGATCCAATTTTTCCAGAAAGCTTTCCTTCAAAAATCCACTCGTCACCTTGTGGAGTTAAAACCACGCTGACACATTTAAAATGGGCTGTACGTGGTGAAATATTCCGAATTTGCATCATTTTCAAAAGTTTAGCGACATTTTCAGAATCACGAGCATGTGGGCCCGCATAGCGTGCAGAATGCACGCCGGGTAAATTTCCTAGGCCTTCGACTTCTAAGCCAGCGTCTTCACCTAAAACCCAAGCTTCCGGTTTTAAAGATTTAACAGAGCGCGCTTTGATGCGGGCATTGTCTAAGAATGTTTGTCCATCTTCTGGACGAGGAGTAAAGCTTTTAAGATCAGCCTGGGAAAATAATTTAAGATCAGGCAAACTTTTTAAAGCTAGCGTGTACTCTTCAAGTTTTCCTTTGTTACCTGTGGCGATCCATAATTCCATGGTGTTCCTTTAAATTATAAATTGAGCGGAAAAAAAGATCCGATAATTTTTTCTTGATTTACAAATAACTCTTTGCAACCACCTTCAGCTATTTCCATCATACTAAAAAGTTGCGCTCGACTAAAAGTTCCTTCTTCCGCTGTGCCCTGCACTTCGATAAACTCATTTTTATTGTTCATTACAAAATTCATATCGGTGCCAATCTCTGAGTCTTCTTCGTAATCCAAATCAATAAGTGGAACTGACTCCCATAGCCCCACAGAAATAGCCGATACATAATGTTTTAAACCCAAAGCTTTAATTTCATTTAGACCTTGAAGTTTTTTTAGAGCGAGCGCCAAGGCAATAAATCCTCCGGTGACGGCAGCTGTTCGAGTGCCCCCATCTGCCGTAATCACATCGCAATCAACGATGATTTGTTTTTCGTTAAGGACTGTTAAATCCACAGCTGAGCGTAGACTTCTGCCGATCAGTCGCGATATTTCCTGGGTGCGTCCGCCTGTTAAGGCTTTATCTCTTTTGATCCGGGTGTGCGTCGAGCGGGGCAACATGCCGTACTCTGCGGTGACCCAGCCGCTGCCTGTACCAATAAGCCATGAAGGCGCTTTAGATTCAAATGTAGCCGTGCATAGAACTTTGGTTTTTCCAAATTCAATTAAGGCCGAGCCTTCGGCGTATTCAGAAACCTGAGGTGTAATATTAATTTTTCTAAGCTGGTTCTGCAAACGACCTTCTGCACGCTTAATTATTTTTGACATAGTGAACCTGCCTTTTGTTGATACAAATATATATCTAATCAATTCAGCTGGTTGTCACGATTTTCTTTAAAATTGAGTAACGCTTTAACAATAGATTCAGCGACAAGGTCTTGATTTTGATGCTTGAGCAGCTTTTTCTGTTCCTGAGGATTCGACAGATAGCCAACTTCAATAAGAATCGACGGCACGGGTGATTTATCGAGTATATAAAAAGGAGCACGGCGAATTTTAAGTTGTGTCAGTTTCCATTCAGGGCTTAGAAGCTGAGAGAACTGCAGGCTTTTCTTGATGCGCCCAGTTTCTATAACATCCTGTTTAATAGCTTCGAGCACAGGTAAGCTCTCTTGAATTTTATTTTCTTGAGGAAAGTAGATTTCAGTTCCGGATAAATTGTTTGAAGGTGCGGTGTTGTAATGAAGACTGATGTATAAGTCGAGCTGAGATGACTGAGCCCTCTTTACGCGTTCAGGTAGCGAGACGTACTGGTTGCCAGTCCGTGTAACCTCAGCATCAATAACATGACTGTATTGACTTTGTATCAAATTGAGAATCTTTTGGCTGAGGGACAGCGTTAAATCGGATTCCTTAATAAGCTGAGTTGAATTGTGAAGAATGGTCGCGCCTTTATCCTGCCCGCCATGACCTGGATCAATAAGCACATGGATCTTACCCTGGGCGACCAGCGGACTGACCACAGAGAGAGTAAACGATAATAAACATATCAGTGATAGAAGGTTCATTATTTTTAGTTTAACTTTTAAATGGGATTATGTAAGTCAAGTTTTGCGCTAGAGAAAAAAAATTGACGACCAGGTGGGGGGGGGATGCCTAGTCGCCATGGGGGTACTTTACTAGTTAGCAAGACTTTAGCCAAGATTGACGCGCACTTATGGCGAATAAGGAAACTTTAAGATGTCTATATCTTTTACAGCAGCAAATATTGTCAGACATAGGTCTGTTTTAATTAAAATGTGTTGTTCTGTGGGGCTTATCAGAAAAAAATAGATATTGCAGCCATCGCTATTCAAAGAGGAACACTAAAATGAAAACAATCCTGATACTATTAATTGCCGTTACTTATAATTCAATGCCAGCTTTTGCGGCGACCAATAATGATGTTGAGTCTGCGCAAATCGAAGCCGAAGAGGCGCAGGCTGATCTTGATGAAGCGAAAGCAGAACATGCTGAAGTAAAACGTCGTTTAGAAGCAGAATCTAAAAAACTTGCTCAAGCCAAAGCAGAGGCAAAGAAAGCTTTTGATAGTGCTAAAAAACTAGAACAAGACTTAAAAAAAGAACAAGCACAAGCGGAAAAAGATATAGCTCAGACTAATGCTGAAATAGCTGAGAATGAGCGAAATAAAGCTTTAGCGGAAAAGCAGGCAGCAAACCATCAAAATCAGATTAAACAAGTCCAGGAAAGAACGAGTGCCGCAAAAACAAAAAAAGAAGAAACCTTGGCCGCACTAAGTAAGGCCCAGGCATCATTAAAAGAAACTCAGGCGAAAAACAAAGAGGCGGACAAAGAGTTAGCTCAGCTACAAGCTGAAATTACTAAAACGCAAAAACAAGTTTATGAGGAACAGAGAAAAACGACAGAAGAGTTAAATCTGCACAATAAAAATAAAGCTAACATAGCAAAATCTGCAGCGAACCTTAGACTAGAAGAGGCGCGTTTGAGCCAAGAAAAAACTCGACAAGAAGCTCAGAACAAAAGAAACGAGACAGAGCTTAATCAGCTGAAACAACAACAGCAAGTGTACACGACAGCAGTTGAAAAACTTCAAAAAGAAATTGAAAACATACAGACTCACAGCAAAACGACAGAGCAAAACTTAAAAGAGGTTCGAAATCAACTGGCGGCACTTAAAAAAGAGGAAGACACAGCTCAACGACAAAGAGAGAGCATTAATAACGAATACAATAAAAATAAGATCGAGTTAACCAAGGCTAACAGCGAGCTGAACAATGTAACGGCTCAGAATAAAAGAACGCTAGCGACGATCGAGCAAGAAGAGCGTCGTTATACAGCTGAAGTGCAAAAGCTAACTTCAGATAAAGAAAAGGCGACAAATGAGTTAGGTCGACTTAAACAACATATTGAAAAAGTAAACAACAATATTGAAAACTTGAAAAACAAGAGAAGTATTTCCGAGGCAGAGCTTAAAGCTGAAAAAGTTAAACTTGAAACGGAAAAAATTAAATGTGGGCAATTTACAATTCAGTAAAAGGGTGGACCTTATATAAGTTGAGCCTTCGTGAGGTACAACTTATAGTCAGCACTTTGACATTAAACGAAGTCAAATTGACCCGTATAACCGCACTCAATTCTAATCAGTGGGAAAATCTAAGTCGGGATACACATCCCGACTTTTTTTCTGAAGTAGGAAAAGAAAGCACGGGCTTTCCTGAATATAAAATAGCAGAAAGCACACTTGAAGCAGACACTGATTTTTTCGTCATAAAGCCTCAGAAAAAATATTTGGCTCGTCTGCATGATCGTATAGATGCAAATGTTAAGGTGGTCATTGAGGGGCAAAATAAATCTTTCGAATCCATTACTATAGACCTGTCTGAAGGCGGTTTGTACTTTAAAGATACAATTCCAGAATGGGTGTCAGGATATTTTATTGTTCGAGTTTTTGACGCTAAGACTTTTTATCAGGTGATATGTTCGCTTGTTGAAGATCAAAAAGTTAAGCAGCGCGTACAAATAGTGAGTGAAGAAAATGATATTCATTATTTGAAATATAAAGAGTGGTTAAAGAGCCTTTGAAGCACACAAAAAATCAGGAGTACTTATGAAAATTTTTAAAGTTATAACCTTGGCGCTTTTTTTTCAATTAGGGGCAGTGGCGCATGCCGAAGAGTATATTGTAAAATATAAAAATGAAAAGGTTATGAGTAAAATTTCTGGACACTACATAAAAGACATTCATTACGTTGGGCAATTGGCTCGCATTGAAATTCCGGCAGGCGACAATAAATCAAACTTCATCTCCAATTTAAGGAACGACCAAAATATTGAATATATTGTGCCGAACACTAGAATTAGCATTTTTAATCCGGCAATAAATAACGTGAATACTAAGGCGCTAAAAAAACAGTATGCCATAACAAAAACGAATGTTGAAAAAGCATGGGCACGCGCGGGAAACAAGGGAAGTAAAAGTATCGTGGTTGCAGTTTTAGATACAGGTGTTGATTACAATCATAAAAATTTGTCGAGCAATATGATCCCAGGCTATGACTTTTATTCAGAAGATGTAAGTCCTATGGATGAGACTTCTCCTCAAAGAAACCGTGGACATGGTACCCATTGTGCGGGGATAGTGGGTGGGAATGGATTAGTCGATGACGGAATTATTGGAGTAAGTCCTGAAGTTTCAATTATGCCTCTTCGATTTATGGGACCTACTGGTAATGGAACTGTATACAATGCTATTCGAGCTATTGACTATGCCGTAAGTCAAAAAGTTGATATTATATCTTCTTCGTGGTCTGCAAAAATGTCGGCCAGCGGTGCGCGCCCGCTGATTGAGGCTATTGAGCGTGCCAATCGTGCCGGAGTAATTCATATTTCTGCTGCAGCTAATGATGGTAAAAATAATGATAGTTACGATGTTTATCCATCCAATATAAATTTAGAACACACTATGGCCATTGCTGCTTCGAACTCATCAGACGGACGCCCGTCGTGGTCGAATTATGGGCCGGCGACTGTTTCTATAGCTGCACCGGGCGACGCGATCATGTCGACCTTGCCTAATAACAGATACGAAAATATGTCTGGAACATCTATGGCCACACCTTTTGTGGCAGGATTGGCTGCATTTTTAAAAGCTCAGGATCCAAGTCTGACCGGAGCCGAAATTAAATCTTTACTTCAATCTACAGGAAAAAAAGTCAGCATAAAAACTGAATGCAATTGCCGAGTTGATGCCTTTGCTGCTGTCGATACGTTACTCAGTAAAAAGCCGTGGTTGATCCCTGCAGTGGGAACTTTGAAGGTGGGAAATAGTTTATCTTTTAGTGTAAAAAACGCTCAGGGCTTTGTGAAATACGATTCTTCCAAACCCTCAGTGGCAACCATCGATCCTCGCACAGGAGTATTAGTGGCTAAAGCCAAGGGAAAAGTTACGGTTAAGGCGACGGATGAAGGCGGCCGTGTGGCTACAAGCGCTGAAATTAATATCTTAAAATAACAAAGGCTGACCGGCACTGGGCAGAATAATTTGATCATCACTCATGGCGAGTTGGCCGTTAAGAAAAACCTTCATTGGCCACCCTGTGACCTGCATTCCCTCAAAAATTGACCATTTAGATTTAGAGGCAATCCATTCACGGGTGATTTCTTTCGTCATTTTTAAATCAACAATCGTTAGATCCGCATCATATCCCACGGCGATACGTCCTTTATTTTTTAATCCAAAAATACGTCGCGGATTTTCAGTAATTAATTCTGTCAATTTTTCTAAGGACAATCTTTGGTGATGAACATGATTCAGCATTACGGGCAGTAACGTTTGAACACCTGGAGTACCCGACGGGGACTGAGGGTATGGTTTAGCTTTTTCCTCTAATGTGTGAGGCGCATGATCTGATCCAATAATATCAACGGTACCGTTATTAACAGCTTTCCATAAGTATTCAAAATGACGTTGATCGCGGATGGGTGGATTTTGCTGAGCCAATGTGCCGAATTTTTCATAACATTCAGGAGCAGAAAAAGTCAGATACTGTGGCAGTATTTCAACCGTCGCGATGTCTTTATGTTGAGAAAGAAATTCCATCTCTTCCCGGCTAGACACATGTAGAATATGAACAGGGCGATTATATTTTTTGGCCAGGCGGATCGATTTTTGGGTTGATATCAACGCACTTTCTTCATCTCTCCATATACAGTGCGCGCGAGGATGGGCCGCATCGACCGCTATTTGTTTACGTTCGCGTAAGCGTTTTTCATCTTCACTGTGTATGATCACCCGACGTCGTCCACTTTGAAGTATTTTTTCAAAGACGGCATCCTCGTCGACGAGTAAATTACCAAATGAGCTTCCTAAAAAAATTTTAATACCGCTGCAATGATCTAAATTTTCTAAGTGCGCAAGTTGTTCAATATTTTCAGGACTGCCCCCGACAAAAAAAGCATAGTGACAATGGGCCCGATTGAAAGCTCGAGACAATTTATCCTTAAAGTGGTCTTCGGTGGTGGTGCTGGGAATGGTATTAGGCATCTCGAATATGCTGGTTACGCCGCCGAGCAGTGCCGAGCGTGTGCCTGATTCAAGGTCTTCTTTGTGTGTCATTCCCGGCTCGCGGAAGTGAACCTGAGAGTCAATGACCCCCGGAAGGATATGAAGACCTGTTAAATCAAATACCTGATCCCCAGTGTCGGTTGGGCTTACGGATAAGGACGCTATTTTGCCTTGGGAAAGCCCTAAGTTAAGTCCGTGACTAGAGATAAGCTGACTTTTTTCATCAAATATAAGTGTTGTGCCATGTTTTAGGATAGCGTCATAGTGGGCCATGGCATTAACATAACAAATGGCCAAGTAAATAGTCTAGTCTGGATTGCAATGTTGGGCTGCTTCTATAAAAATTAAATAATGGACAATTTTTTATACTGGTATACGAATAATAACCAAAACATTATCCAGGTATTAGCGGTGCTTATCGGCACACTGTTAGTGTATTTAGCATATAGAGTTTTTTTTAGTCCTAAAAGTCAAACATCCGGTGTGATTATACCCTTAAAACCATCTGCTTCGTCGGCAACGTATGAAGCAACGATAAAAGAAAACCACCAAAGCATCGATACAGCAAGTACTGAAGTAGTTAGCGAGCCCGCTGTGCCTCAAGAAGCAGTGCCAAGTGACGTGAGTTCACCGGTGGCTATGGAGCCTTCGCCACCGTCAGAGACTGCGCCAGAGACGCCAGAAGCTTTAGAGGCTACACAGCCAGCCGCGGACACAGCATCTGCGGAGATTGAAAATTTAAAAAAAGAACTAGAAAAAATGCAGCTAGAGGCTAAGTCTAAGACCGCTGAATTAAACGCTGCGAAAGAGCAATTGGTGGAGATGCAAAAAGATGTGGAAAGAAATGCGAAGACCACCACTCGTGTCATGATAGATACGTCCACTTTGACCGGTGAACAAAGCCTGATTGATAAAATTGATGAATTACAAAAAAAATTGGCGGAATATGATATTATTGCAGATGATATATCAGAGCTGCAAAATTTACGTAAAGAAAATGCTGAGTTAAAAGAAAAAGTTTCAGCGACAACAACTTAGGGGATTTATGAAATTTATTTATTTAGTTAAAAGGGTTCTTGCGCTGGTCATTCTTTTAATCAGTTTTTCATTATCAGCAGCGATCAAAGATCAAACCACTTTTGAAGATCAATACCGTATTGCTAATAATGGGAATTTAGGAATGAATCAACGCTGGAAGGCTTTACAAAAGGCGACGGCCTTAGCTCAAGGGAATGATGTTGCAAAAATTGTTGCATTCGGAGACAGCAAAGACTGGTACATGCGTAATGCCAGTTTAGTAGCGTTAGATCAATTAGGTAATAATATGGTTTATGATCAAGCTCAAAAATTAATTACAGACAAGGCGTTAGTGGTTCGTTCCGCTGCAGTTGATGTGCTTTCTCGACGTGATAATAGCGATATGGTCAAAAGAATATATTCTCAAGAGTTAGATAAGAAATATAATTTCAGTGGAAAAAGCAGCTTGTGGGTCAGAAAACAAATGATGGAATATTTAGTCAAACATGCAGACAAATCTGAAAGAGACTTTTTTGTTAAGTATTTGCATGATCAAGACATTGAAATAGCCAACCTAAGCACTCAAGCCTTAGAGAAAATCACATCAATTCGCTTAAGCGCTAAGACCTCTACTGATTTAGTGCAGCAATGGAAAGCCATGGCTAAGAATCAGAAATGGTAAGTCTGAGCTCGTTAGGATAACGAGCTCGCTAATAAAATTTCACGATATTTAGGTAGCGGCCACAATTCATCAGCTACAACCTTTTCAGCAAGATCACAAGCATCACGCAATTTTACACTAGCGGGTATTACGGACTGAGCGATATTCACCATGCGTTTTTCTTCATCCTGAATAGCCTGTGATTTGGTCAGTAAAGTCTGAAATTCTTCAATTTCTGTAAGAACTTTTCCATAAATTAAATCCAGCTCTTTAAAGCGCTTATCATAGGCTTTAATGGTTGTCTTGGCAGATATAAGTTTATCGATATCTCCGGTGATCTTAATTTGCTTCTCTAATGCGGGGACCACATAAGTTTCAGCCAACTCAAGTAAGGTGATGCATTCAATCTCAAGCGTTTTTACGTAGCGTTCAACAGCGATATGATGTCGACTATGTAGTTCTTCAGCACTAAAAACCCGAGTGTCGATGAGAAACTGCATAGCCTTTTTATCTTTATAGACAGCCAAAGCCTCTGGCGTATTTTTTAAAATAGGCAGTCCTCGTTTCTTCGCTTCAGCTTTCCATTCATCTGAATAGCCATTACCTGAAAAACGAATATTTTTGGTTTCTTTAACAATTTGACGAATAAGATCCATTAAGGCTTCGTCTCGGCCTTTATTTTTCAGTAACTCGCGTAGCCTTTCGCTGCACTCTTTAAAGCTAGCTGTGACTGCGGCATTGAGGAAAGCCATGGGTACTGCGGAGTTTTGTGAAGACCCAACAGCTCGAAATTCAAATTTATTTCCTGTAAAAGCAAAAGGACTGGTGCGATTTCGATCTGTATAATCTTTTGAAACATTTGGAATTTTATTTACACCTAAATCAATAATTTGCTGATCCGTCGCTTTTAGAGTTTTCCCAGATTCTATAGTATTTAAAATGTCTTCGAGTAATGAACCTAAGAACGCAGAAATAATTGCAGGAGGGGCCTCATTAGCCCCTAAGCGATGATCATTTCCAGGACTCGCAATTGAAGCTCTAAGGGCGGCCGCATGATCGTGGACAGCTTTTAAGGTTATAGCTAAGCAGGCCAAGAAGCGCAGATTTTGGTGGGGCGTAGTGCCGGGCTCTAGCAGGTTCTCGCCTTTGTCATTAGCCATAGACCAGTTGTTGTGTTTACCAGAACCATTAACTCCTGCGAACGGCTTTTCATGAAGTAGACAAACTAACTCATGTTTAAGTGCCGTCCGTTTCAGAACTTCCATAGTTAATAAATTGTGATCAGATGCTATGTTCAGATCTTCAAATATTGGAGCTAATTCAAACTGGCTTGGGGCGACCTCATTGTGTCTGGTTTTCACCGGCACACCGAGTTTATATAATTCAAATTCAACTTCTTGCATGTACTGTTTAACTCGGGAAGGTATTGATCCAAAATAATGATCTTCTAATTGCTGTCCGCGAGCAGCCGCGGATCCGATGAGTGTTCTTCCCGTCATAATTAAATCAGGCCGTAAAGCCACTAATCTTTTATCAACTAAGAAATATTCTTGTTCAACTCCTAAAGTTGTTTGAACTTTTTTGACATCGACATCACCAATAAGTTTTAAGAATTCGCAAGCAGAATTTGATAAAGCCTCTAATGATCTTAAAAGTGGAGTTTTGTTATCCAGCGCCTGACCATGGTAGCCAAAAAATACAGTAGGAATACATAAAGTGCGGCCGTAAGCTTCTTCAACTATAAATAGTGGAGACGAAGGATCCCAGGCGGTATATCCACGCGCTTCAAAGGTTGAGCGCATTCCACCAGAGGGAAATGAAGAGGCATCAGGTTCACCTTGAATGAGCTGTGACCCAGTAAATTTTTCGATCACTTTAAGTTCTGAATGATGAGCGTGTTGAATGGAAATAAAGGCATCATGTTTTTCTGCGGTTGTGCCGGTCATAGGTTGAAACCAGTGACAAAAGTGGGTCACGCCCTTTGTTACAGACCATTCCTTAATAGCTAAGGCAATGGCATCAGCAGTTTCTTTGGGAAGTTTTTTTCCATGATCTAAAGTTTTTAAAAGATGATTATAGTCTTCTTTAGGAAGCTTTTCTCGCATTTGCGAAAGTCCAAAGGTCATACAGCCGAAATACTCAGAGATAGCGGTGTCTTTACTAAATTGCTCCGAGTTCTTGTCGACTAATTTATTAAGAGGTAATTTTTTTGTTTCTACGGCGGATTGAAAGGCGCTAACGCGAGGGTTCTCTGAAGACATGAAGGCTCCTTTGCAAAGGATTTTTAAAAAAATTCTTTGCTTGATTTTGATCTTTAGTGAAGCAGTTAAAAACTCCTCATAAAAATCGGTTGATATCACAAGTTAGTAAACTCTTTAAAAGAGACTCTTAAAGAATGAACTGCAGTCAGCTTATGTGGATTTTTTTAAAAACTCAACGGGTATTTCTACTTGAATAAAAATAGTCCCAGGGATTAAATAGTGCCATGGCTTCTGGACTTAAGATTTTTTATAACTTTCAATTAGTTAAACCTGATTTTTCAGGTGTGTTAGATCAGCCACAGGCTATGGTGGTTAAAGCAGGGCGTATTCAATGGATAGGGCCGTTATCGCAGCAACCATCAGTTAAAGGCCTGGCTGCCAAAGTTAATTTAAAGAACCAGAAAGTTTTTCCCTCATTTATAGAATGTCATACGCATACTGTTTTTGCAGGGACACGAGCCGATGAATTCGAACAGCGCAACCAAGGCGTGAGTTACTTAGAAATTGCAGCGCGTGGCGGAGGAATTTTATCAACCGTAAAGAATACACGTACGACGTCTAAAAAAGAATTACTAAAATTGGCGCAAGAACGAATCCATCACTTTATGCGACAAGGTGTTTCTACAGTAGAAGTTAAGTCAGGTTACGGATTGGACCTTGAAACCGAGATTAAAACTTTAGAAGTAGCCAAAGCGCTTAAAGGTCCACGGATTGTCACAACTTTTTTAGGAGCGCATGCTAAGCCGAAAGAGTTTGAAAATTATGAAGAGTATTTAGATTTTTTATTAATAAACGTCTTACCAGTTTTGAAAAAGAAAAAGTTGTCTCGCCGAGTAGATATTTTCATAGAGAAAAATTTTTTTGAAGTAGAGGCAGCCAGGAAATATCTTAAAAAATTTCAAGATGAAGATTTTGACGTGACTATACATGCAAATCAAATGTCGCAATCTGGGGGCGCCTCTTTAGCGATTGAGCTTCAAGCGCGTTCCGCAGACCATGTTATTCATATTAACGATGAAGATATTCATGAATTTTCTCGCTCAAAAACTGTGGCGGTCTTATTGCCCGCCGCAGATCTTTATATGCAATGTGAATATCCACCAGCTCGTAAACTTATAGATGCCGGAGCGACGGTGGCATTAGCTACGGATTTCAACCCAGGAAGCAGTCCCACGCAAGATGTAATGTTGGTGGGTTTATTGGCGCGACTAGAAATGAAAATGAGTCTGTCGGAAGTGTTTTTGGCTTATACGATCAACGCGGCTAAAGCGCTAGGACTAGAAAATGAAGAGGGGTCTTTAGAAAAAGGAAAATGGGCTAATTTTATTTGCACCACTGCGGACATGACAGATTTTTTCTATTCAGCTGGTCACGTACCAGCGCACACTCTTTTCATTCGTGGCAACAAGGTAAAAATATAATAAGTTGAGCTGATATAACGCAACGCAAAGAAAAATTTAAGAATCTTAAAATTTAGTTGTTTAGTTTGAATTTGCGTTCGATGCTCGAAATATGGCAGCAAGTTATTCATCATTTTTGACCTCCCCTTATTATAGTCCAGTTTTTAACACCGCGTTGTTTGATGGAGCTTTTAGAATTTACTTCTCTCAGAGCTATGAATCAACAGCACTAAAAATTTATCATATTATTCAGTCTGATCATAAATCACTTTGGAATAAATATAAAAAGTGGTCAGAGCAAACCCGGAAGAATGTGTTTATTTTAGTTTATCCTTCTAAAGAAGACGTCGGCATAGCTTTTTCCGATACTGCAGATACCCCCATTTTTAGTGATTGGGATGAGGGTTTGATTATAGGTATAGAGAACACGTCTGAAAATCAGGAAGCGCATTTTGACTTTTTGTTAAGTATAGTTATTGATCAGCTTAAAGCTTTTGTCAGCGAGAAGGAACACATGGGGAGAGCTGACCATGAAATTACTTCGTAATCAGTCCGGTCAAATCTTAGTCGAGTATATTTTATTGTTATTGATCGCTGTTTCTACCGCTGTCATTTTAACCACGGCTTTAGTAGGTCGTCGTAGTAGTGTGGAGGAGAGCGGCGTACTGATTAAAAGCTGGCATCGAATCATTCAAGTTATTGGAAACGATTTGCCCGATTGCCCCAATCAAACCGATTTTAATTCTCCAAACTGTAATTAAAAGGTGCCAGGCTACTTTTGGATACGCGACGCGTTCCAAAAAGTAGCCTGGCACCTTTTTTAAAAAAAACCGAAACCGCGTTTGCGGACGATCTTATTGATTTTACTTTGCATGTCTTCTTGAATTTCTGAGGCCAGTTCTCGGCATAATTCAGAATCTTTCACTTTTTTGGATTCAAAGGGCAAAGAGATGGGTTCTAAAAATACGATTTTCCATTTTGCGGGTAGGGGAATGATATTAAGGGGTAAAGGTAGAACTAAGCCACGCAAATATTTACTGAATTTTAATTTTTTAAGATTGATATGGGTTTCTTCAGCACCGATGACTAATGTAGGAACAATCTGCGCACCTGAGGCCAAGGCCATGCGAATAAATCCGCGCTTAAACTCTTGTAGTTGATAACGTTTAGAGGTGGGTTTAAAATTTCCGTGCTCACCCTCAGGAAAAAGCACCACCATATTTTTTTTCTTGAGAAGGTTAACACCATTTTCATAGTTGGCTTCGACAAACCCTAGCTTATGTGCAGGCAAAGCCGTTTTGTCTGTTAAAAACCAAAGGTGATGAGTCATCACATGCGATTTTCTTTTTGTATGTTGTTGCAGGATATAAGAAAGCAGCATGGCATCAATACCCGAAAAACCCGAGTGATTAGGAACAATTAAAACCGGCCCCTCTTTAGGAATGTTTTCAACACCTTCAACTTCTAAGCGAAAATATTTTTTCAAAATTTCCATAAATAGACGAGGAAATACTTTATATATCAGCTCTTCTTTACTTAAGCTGAAGACATTAAAGACTTTTTCGTTGGGTTTTTTAAAAAAATTGATCATAATGGTGTTATGAAAAAGTATATCATGTCGATAGATCAAGGCACTACAGGATCAAACGTTGTTATTATGGATCAGGGCGGAAGTCTGGTCGGAGCGGCCGATCAAGATTTTCCTCAGATTTTCCCCAAGCCAGGTTGGGTAGAACATAATCCTGAAGAGATCTGGCAAAGCATCGAGACCGCCGCTCATCAGGCCTTAAGAAAAGCGGGGTTGCAGCCGGATAATATTTTAACCATAGGAATTACCAATCAACGAGAAACTGTAATAGCCTGGAGAAAGTCTGATTCTAAAATTTTGTATAACGCTATTGTTTGGCAGTGTCGTCGGACCACAGAAATGTGCAATAAATTAAAATTCAAATGGTCAAAGAAAATTAAAAATAAAACGGGTTTAGTTTTGGATCCTTATTTCTCAGGAACAAAAATGCGTTGGTTAATTGAAAATGTACCCGCGGTCGCGAATGAACTTAAAAATAACGACTTAGCCTTTGGCACCATAGATACTTTTATTTTGTGGAGATTGACTGGTGGAAAATCCTATTGCACTGACGTGAGTAATGCTTCAAGAACCTTACTCATGAATTTAAAGACAGCTGAATGGGATGAAGAGTTATTAAAGCTTTTTAAAGTCAATCGTTCGTGCTTACCGGAAATTAAATCATCAGCAGATAACTTCGGAGCGGTTGAAGGAATTTCGTTTGTAGGAAGTGCGACGACAGTTAATGGCATAGCTGGGGATCAGCAGTCGGCCTTGTTCGGACAAACGTGCTTTAAGCCCGGTGACAGTAAATGCACTTTTGGAACGGGCAGTTTTATACTTATGAATACGGGGACTAAAATTGTTAAATCCCGTTTTGGATTGCTTTCAACTGTCGCTTGGAGAATTAAAAATCAACCCCTAGTGTACGCTATAGAGGGTGGAGCATTCATATGCGGAGCCGCTGTGGGTTGGCTGCGTGACGGGATGGGATTTATAACTAAAAGTTCCGAGATTGAGCAGTTGGCCTCTCAAGTTTCATCAAGCGATGGCGTCGAATTTGTTCCCGCTCTGACGGGCCTAGGGGCTCCGTATTGGATCGCTGAAGCTCGGGGAGAGATTACCGGTCTTACGCGCGGGACGACCAGGGCTCATGTAGCGCGTGCGACTTTAGAAGCAATGGCTCTTCAAAACGCTGATATTCTACAGGCGATGCAAAAAGACTTAAAAAAGAAAATGAAGACCTTGCGCGTAGATGGCGGAGCCTCTGAAAATAATTTATTGATGCAAATTCAGAGCGATTATTTACAGTGTCAGGTCATGCGTCCCAAGGTTGTTGAAACAACAGCAGTCGGAGCGGCATTTCTGGCAGGTCTAGGGGCTGGGGTGTGGAAAGATTTAACGGAGATTCAAAAATTATCTTTGGTTGACCGAAATTTTAAACCTCAAATTACAGCGAAGAAATTAAAAGAGAGAATGATCAGTTGGAATAAAGCGATTAAGAAAGTGAAAATTATTTCTTAACTTTAGTATTCATATGCTTTAGGCGCTGAGAAAAACTTTTTAGCATGGATGAAGCCCATACCGGAAGCTCTTTTAACAGCGACTGATATTCAACTTCAGAGATCTTGACCAGAACACAATTTGTTTTCGCTTGCGCTGTGGCAGAGCGCTCAGATTTATCAATCAAGGCCTGTTCGCCGAAAATTTCACCAGCGCCAAGTTCGGCCAAAACCACTTTTTCTCCTTTGGAGTTCTTAGTAAAGACCGTGACAAAGCCTGATTCAATAACAAAGAAGTGAGATTCAATATCCGTTTCGAAAAATATAAAATCATTAGCTTTGTAGTTTATTTTCCGCAGCATGATTTAAGGTACCAGTTCCCTTTTGGTATTGCAATGCAATACCAAAAGGGAACTGGTACCTTACTGGCAACCCTTTACGGCCCGAGTGGTCGCAGAAATCTGAGCAATTTTACTGTATTTTCCATTTATTCTTAAAACCGCCCAGTAAACATTTTTCTCTAATGCGATGGCGCCTCGGTTTTTTAACTGAATCGCAAGAATTTTTATTCCGCAACGCAAATTCAGATACGGATTTAAAATGGTTCTGCGGGGATCTTTTGCTGGCAGCAGTTTGTCTTTGTTCCAATCAAAACCACAATTAATTCTGTAGTTACGTTCATCTTGATAGGACAACTGCAGTAGGCCTTCACTTTTTACCTGCTGTTGGGTCACAGGGTCTTTACCCATGGTCGTTTCTACCATCTGAGTGGTGGGTCTCCAGCTGCTTTCAGGTAATGCCATCGCAGCGATGAGTTGCCCCCAAAAATTAAGTCTTTGGGCGTCTGTCATTGAGCGAAATTTCGGACAAAATCTTTCAATATCCTTAGCTGGATTTTGACTTAAGAGCTGAGGCTCTTCCTGTTCAATAGTGGCATAGACCATCTTGGTCCACTCTTTGGCTTGCGGCCCGATATGGCGATCTTTTTCCCACACAAGTTTCGTAAAATCAGAGGTATCCGCACGCACATTCGTAGGTGGGATGGACTGTGGAGGGGTTTTTCCACCGTTTTTCTTTTTTTCTTCTTCTGCCTTTTTCTCGGCGGCAATACGATCGGCTTCAGCTTTCTCTTTGCGTTGCTTTTCTCCCTCTAGGGCCTCTTGTTTTTTACGATTAATCTCAGCTAAATCTTCTTCAGCTTTTTTGCCAGCTTCTTCAGCCGCGTGACGCTCTTCTTCAGCTTGCTTTTTCTTTTCATCCGCTTCTTTTTTCTTTTTTTCAGCGGCAAGGCGCTCAGCCTCAGCTTTTTTCTTCTTGGCTTCCGCTTCTACTCGACGCGCTTCGGCCTCAGCTTTCTTCTCAGAGTCTTCAGTTTTTTGAGCTTCTTCTTCAGCTGCTTTTTCTGCAGCCTCTGCCTCTGCCTGTTCTTTTTTAGCCAGCTCTTCGGCTTGTTCGGCCTCAATGTATTCTAATTCGGCCGTGGTTTGAGATTTTTCAGCCTCTGCTTTACGTTTTTTTGCATCGGCCAGTGCTTCCTCTACTTTTCGAGTTAAAATTTCATACTCTTCTTCGATTTGAGTTTCATAGTCCGGTAGGAATTGACCAGTACGTATATTATTTGGGGTCATTTGAGAACCCATAGGCCCACAGGCTGTAAAACTCCATACAGTGATTAATACTAAGATTTTGGTGACAGTCAGTTTTTTCATACAGTCATCCTTCCTCGTAATACGAAATAGCAAGGCCTGTTCCATATTGGGACAGTCTAAAAAGCATTTGTTGAGTCTAATGGACTGTATAACTAGTTTTCATCAACAAGAGACAAAATTTGTCAGTCATACAGATAAAGAATACATTAGAGGAGAGCTAGACTTATTTCTACATTTGGAAGGTCCAGCCGACGAACTTTTTTTGCGCTCTGCAATCGAAGAAAAATAAAATCGCTTTGTACTTCGCTTTTCGAGCAGTTGAGGTTAGCATTATTTAAGGGATGGGGCCAATGCATTTAAAGTTAGTTATTTATATACAAATCATGCTTATTTTAAGTTTACACGCTCACGCAAGCGGGAAGCGAGCTGTGGACGAGCCTTTGTCACGTGTTGATATTAACATGCCATCTAAGCTTGCCGGCGCATTGAAGCTGGCTCACTCAGGCAAACTGTCAGAGGCCACTGCCGAATTAAACAAGTGGGAGCCCCAGGAAAATTACCAGAAAGAATATAAAACTTATTGGGGAAATATTTGGGGCGCAGATTTAGATAAAGTTTGGAATCAGTACCGAGAGCTAAAAAGTCAGAAAAAAATGTTACGTGTTCGATTGGATTTATTTAATAAAGTCATTTTAGCCAGTGAAGAAGAAAATAAAAATCGCAAAACGCTTACAGATGCACTTATTAAAAAAGAAGCTCCTATTATTTTAAAACAACTGAGTGGCACCTCTGAAGGCGAAGCGGTTGAAACCAATTATTTAAAATGGATTCAGCGTAATAAATATTATAGCGTTGTGTGCGGACGCGAACGGCGTAGATGGGTGACTCAGCCAGATATTGAGTTAACAGAAATTCAGCAAGGTTTGTCAACGTGCCCGCTAAAACTTGAAGATTTCCTGTTGCGCGTAAGACGTTTAATTTTTGCAGCTCGTGAAGATCAGGCACAAAAAGAAATTAAGGCGTATATTGAAAGTGAAAAAGCACTTAAGCTTTTCGAAAAAGCATATGTACAGGCGGTTTTTGATTCAAATGTTGGGGATCCTTTAGCCGCCTTTGAAAGTTTAATTCCACACGAAGAAGATTTAATAAAATCAGATTACGCAGAAAATTACTTTTACATTGCTCAACGTGCTGGAGAGTTAGAAAAGGCCGAAGTCATAGTAAATAAAATAATTAAGAACTATAAAGAAAATAACAAAAACACGAATGAGCTGTATTTTCAGATGGCATTTTTATTCTATCAAAATGCCCAATATGCAAAAGCGGTGGAAGTTTTTGATCGACTATATACTAAGCCCACTTTGCGCGAGAAAAAAAATCGAAAGCGCCGCGTGGCCCGACAAGAGCAAATCGGGTGGTTGCGGGCGTGGGCATTGTATTTAAATAATGACATAGACAAAGCCTTGATCGCTTTTAATGAGACAAAGGATTATACTTCTGATCCCTCGCGACTGAGTTACTGGATCGCCATGTGCTATCAAAGGTTGGATCAGCCATTGACCGCAATGGAGCTTTTTAAAAAATCGTCAGAGACTATAAGTAACAACCAAACATTTTCATACTATAACTTGATGTCATGGTTACGTTATAATGATCTAAAGAAAAAAAATACTGACTTAGAGAAAAATGGTTTAATTAAGGATTTGTTGTTGGTTTCTAAGGACAGACACTCTATGTTTCCTATTCCTAGCGAGCAAGTGACACGCGATGAAATCAACAAACTTTACAGTTTTATTTTAGCGGAGACTGGTGGCGAAGATCAAAACCCTATAGCGGTCGCTAACGACGAAAACGAAGTTATTTTTTCTGATGAAAATGCAGGGATTGTCGTTGAGACTGAATCCGAACTAAAACGTCATATTGGATGGTCGCAGTTTTTGATAACTAACAATCAACCTGAATTAGCAAAATGGCATCTTTACGAGCTTGAGAAAAATTTAAGATTCTCTAAAAACTCCAAAGCACTTATTCAATTTTATGCCGAACAAAGTTTTTATTATCGAGCGCTATCATTAGCTCAGCAACAAAGAGCTAATCGCATGTCTTTCGATAGTGATATTTTTCTGCTTAGATCTATTTATCCTGAAGCCTACAAAGACGATGTCAGTAAGTATGCTAAAAAACGGAAAATTGATCCGTATTTAATTTGGTCCATTATGAAGGCGGAGACCCAGTATAAATCCGACGCTATCTCGCCAGTAGGAGCTGTGGGGCTTATGCAATTCATGCCTTACACCTTAGAGAAGTTAACTAAGCTGATTGGTAATAACACGCAAGTTGAAGAGTTATTCGAGCCTTACAAATCAATTCAATACGGAGCCAGCTATTTAAAGAAACTATCACTTGAACTCGATAAGCAGGTGCCATTGATGGCTGCAGCTTATAACGGTGGACCACATCGCGTGAAATCTTGGATTCAAAGATGGGGCAACGTCGATTATGATGTATTTGTTGAGCATATTCCATTTGCCGAGACCCGAACCTACGTCAAACGAGTTATTACTTTTAGATCCACCTATGATAAAATTTATCAGAAAAAAATGAACATAGCTGATCTCAATTATTTGCTGCAACCTCAGCCCATCAAAATTCAAGGCCCCATCGCTCTAAACGAAGAATGGGAACCCTTCTCCAAAAAAATGAAAGAAACCAATTAAAAAGGGGTCAGGCTCCCTTCCTGTAAGCAGCGCAGCAAACAACCATATAGGCGGCGCGCCAAAAAAAGTGCCAGCACCCCTTTTTGGGTAGTTGACTCATGCACCGGACCAAAGGACAGTTATAGGATAGGCATGGAACTGGTACGACAATTTGGGGGACAACGCTTTGAGAATCAAAAAACTTGAACTAATTGGGTTTAAATCATTTAAAGATCGCACAGTTATACAGTTTGACGCAGGGATTACGGGAATTGTAGGACCTAATGGATGCGGTAAATCAAATATCGTAGATGCTTTGATGTGGGTGATGGGGGATCAATCGGCGAAAGATCTTCGCGCGTCGACCATGACGGATGTTATTTTTGGCGGAGCGGAAGGCTATTCTCCATTGGGAATGTGCGAAGTTTCACTGACCTTAGAAAATGATGGCGGTCCATTTCCTGTTAAATATTTGAAGCATTCTGAAATCATGGTCACTCGGCGACTTCATCGCAGCGGTGAAGGTGAGTATTTTATAAATAAAGAGCCGTCACGACTTAAAGATGTTCAAGAAATTTTTATGGACACCGGAGCGGGCTCTAAGGGTTTTTCCATTATCGCACAAGGAATGATTGGGAAGATCATTACTTCGAAACCAGAAGATCGCCGAATGCTTATCGAGGAAGCGGCGGGAATTACGAAGTTCAAAGCGCGCAAAAAAGAATCGCAAAGAAAGCTTTTATCAACGGATCAAAATTTGATTCGGTTACAAGATATCATTGGAGAATTAAAGCGCCAAATCGACAGTCTACAGCGACAAGCTCAACGGGCTGAGCGTTATAAGGGAATTAAAACTCAAATTGAAGATCTTGAGTTGTGGTTGTCGTCAATTCAATATGTAGAATTAAAACGTGCTGCAGACGAAGCGCAAAAAATCTTTGACGAAGCGCAAAGTTTAGAAATCGGAAGTGAGGCAGAGCTTGCCGGAATGCAATCGCAGCTTGAAGCATTGAAATTGTCTATCCTTGAACAAGAAAAAGCCGTGGAAACCAAACAGCAGGATTTTTACAATCATCAATCTGCAGTTCAGAAAAAGGAAATGGAAATTCAAGAGCTTCGCTTTACTTTAGAGCAAGCTAAACGCAACGAGCAAATGACCGGTAGTATTTTGAACGAGCAGCAGGCACGCTTTGATCTGCTTTCTCGGGATCAAGTTCAGTTGCAAGCACAGGCCGATGAATTAAAAGCGGAATCAGAATCTTTAAGCGTTGAGTCTGTAGAAAAATCTGAGATTTTTACAGCGCAACAAAAAAGATATGTTGAGATTGACGAAGAATTGACTGTTAAACGACGCGAGCAATTTGCCTTAGGTCAGTCGGAATCCTCGATTGATGCGCGATTAAACACCTACAAAGCTCAACAGCAAGAGGTTTCCGATCGCATTTCTGAGGAAGAAATTAAACTTAGTGAATATCGAGAAACTCAGCATGAATTTGAAAATCGTCGACGTAAGGTGATCACGCATTTGGACGAGCAACGTCAATTGCAATTGGATCTATCAAATGACGTCGAGTCTTTTGAAGCCAATAAGAAAATTTTAACGGAGCAATTAGAAACTAAACAACAGGAAGTCCAAGAATTTAAAGATAATCTTAATGAAGTGACATCTTTATTATATGGATTGGAAAATTTGCATTCAAATTTTGAGGGTTTTGAAGAAGGCGTGAAACAAGTCATGCTTTGGAGCAAAACAAAATCAACAGAAATACACGCTGACGGCACGGTCTCTGAAGTTTTTCATCCGGTCTCTGAAGTGATTCAAGTTCCTAGCCAGTATGAAGTAGCAATGGAAGCGGCTTTGGGATCTAAGCTTCAAATTTTATTATCTAACAAGCAAGATCACTCCATTGAAGCGGTTGATTACTTAAAATCTCAACAAGCGGGCCGATCAAGTTTTTACTCCAATGACAGCTCTACGGCAATGGTTCAGGGTAATCCAAAAAATGAATCTGGCGTTTTAGGATTATTAAATGAAGTGGTTCAGGCTGATGAGACCTTTAAGCAATCGGTTCAGCACATTTTAGGTGGAGTTGCGATAGTTGACTCTATTCGTACAGCGTTACAGTTAAGACCTAATTATTCAGGTTGGACTTTTGTGACCGAAGAGGGCGACACTCTGTCTTCTGATGGCGTACTCACTGGCGGAGCAAAAGAGTCCGCAGAAAGCGGAGTGCTTAAGCGTCGTCGGGAAATTAAAGAATTGTCTCAGAAGAAATCCGAATGGGCGGGCAAGCTCGCGTTGGCTTCGCAAGCTTTAAAGAAAACAGAAGAACAATTGAAAAATATTTTAACGGATTATGAAGGTGCTCAAAAGCGCAGAAATGATCAAGAAGTTAAGGCCGCTGAGTTTAAAAAAGATTTAGAGCGCGTCGAGAATGAATTTGAACAAGCTAAATCAGTTGTTGAGCGCCAAGAAAAAGAAGTTCGCCGTTTACAAGAACAACTGAGTTCTTTAAATGAAAAAATTGACGAAATGAATTCAAGTTTAGGTAGCGTCAAGGCCCAAAAAGCGGAGCTCGAGATAGCCATCACTGAATTGACCAACGAATATATGTCTATGAAAGATGGTTTTGAGGCTCAACAAGTTGAGGTCACTCAGCTTCAAATAGAGGCTGCATCGCGAACGCAAGAATATCAGGGCGTGCTCAAGCAACTTGAGATGGTCAGCCGTCAGGTTTCAGATTTGCAACTTCAGTTATCCAGAATGTCAGAAGAGGCAGAGGGCTATTCATCACAGATGAGTGAAGGTCAGTATGCACTCGAGCAAGCAAAAATTGATTTTGAAAGAATGGTTGCAGATATCGAGACTAAACGTCTTGAGGTTTCACAATTTAAAAATCAATTTGAAAATGAGACCGCTCATATTCGCGAATTAGAAAATAAAGTGATGACATCACAGCGCGAACGCAACGAACGTTTGGCTCGAATGAACGATTCACAATTAAAATTAGAGCAAGCGAAAATGAAAGAGCAGTACCTCATCGACCAAACGCGAGAAAAATACATGCTTGTTTTGCCGGATATTATTTCTAAGTATGAAGGTCGCGAAGGTGATCCATTGGCTGCGGATGCAGAGCTTAAAGAGCTTCGAGAGAAACTATCTAAAATCGGTGAAGTAAATCTTTCGGCTATTGCAGAGTTTTCAGAAACACAAGAGCGCTATACATTTCTTACTCAGCAACATCAGGATTTAACAGAAGCCAAAGAACAACTAAGAAAAGTGATCGAACGTATTAATAAAATTTGCTCGAAACGTTTTAAAGAGACCTTTGATTTAGTGAATGAGCGCTTCCAAAAAGTTTTCCCGGTACTATTCGGTGGCGGTGAAGCCCAGCTTCTTATTGTGGAAGATCCTGAAAAAAGTGAAGTGGGAATTGAAATTATCGCAAAACCTCCTGGTAAAAAAATGCAGAATGTATCATTGATGTCTGGTGGCGAAAAAGCCCTAACAGCGGTGGCTTTAGTGTTTTCTATTTTTCTAGTTAAGCCATCTCCGTATTGCTTATTAGATGAGGTTGATGCACCACTGGATGACGCCAACGTTTTCCGCTTTAATGATTTAGTCAAAGAAATGGCGAAGCGTTCACAGATCATCGTGGTGACACACAACAAGCACACCATGGAAGGCGCCCAGAAACTTTACGGCGTCACTATGCAAGAACGTGGAGTGTCGACCATGGTTTCTGTAAGTCTAGCTGATATTCAGTAGGCCTGTGGAACAGTTATTCGCTGACCCTAGTTTAATCTATATATTAAGTGGAGCCGCTGTTTTGCTGGTTCCTGTTTTTGTTTTCTTTAAGTCTAAGAAGACTCAAAGTAAAATTGAAAGTTCAGAGCTAAGTCCTGAAAAAATAATCACCGGCGAGAAGCTCTCTGAAAAAGATGTACCCATTGTAGCACAAAAACCGGAGCCGACACCAGAGGTCACTTTAAAATCTGCCTTATCAAAAACGGAAGAAAGTTTTTTCGGGCGAATTAAACAGGTTTTTTCCGCAAATAATAAATCCGAAGATATCATCGAGCAAATCGAAGAAATTCTATACACCAGCGATCTGGGTCCTAAAACCGTTCAGAAACTAATATCTGCTGTGCAAGATGATTTATCCAAAAGTGATTTAAATCAAATCGATAAAATAAAAAGTGCATTAAGTATTGAGATCACTAAAATCTTGCAGCCGGCGCATTCTACGCAAACAGGTCAAGCGGAATTGATTGACGTTATTCAACATGCCTCAAGCGGTCCGACAGTGATTATGATTCTTGGCGTGAATGGTGCGGGAAAAACCACGTCCATCGGAAAAATGGCCGCCGCTTTAGCCAGTAAAAATAAAAAAGTATTAGTGGCTGCCGGGGACACCTTCCGTGCCGCCGCTGGTGGACAACTTAAAACCTGGACCGATCGCGCCCAAACGCAAGCCACTGAAAGTGGTATGGTCGATATTTTTTGGCCCGCCGGCGTAACTGACCCCGCAGCAGTGGCTTTTGATGCCGTCGCCAAGGGAAAAGCGCAAAACTTTGATTATATTATTTTGGATACGGCGGGACGACTGCACACCCAAAGCCATCTAATGGAAGAGCTGAAAAAAGTAAAGCGTGTGATGACCAAAGCCATTCCCGAAGCGCCACACAATACCTGGATCGTTTTAGATGCGAATTCTGGTCAGAACGCTTTAAATCAAGCTATAGAATTTAATAAAGCCATGGAAATCAGTGGAGTCATTTTAACTAAAATGGACGGCACAGCCAAGGGCGGTGTGGTGATTGGTGTAGTAGACAATCTTGGGGTGCCGATTAAACTGGTGGGCCTTGGAGAAAAAATTTCTGACCTTAAGGTGTTTGATTATAAAGAGTATATCAACTCGATATTACCTTAAGGTCTGAGATATTTTAATTATTCAACGTAAACTAAAAATCTTTTTAAAGTACGGCAAGACTTTTGGTTGACGACAAGGATTGTCTGACCAGCTCCTGACATATATGAATCGGTCGCTAAATATAAGGCTACATCTTCACGATCGATCATTTTAACGGCTTGATCCTGTTCTTTAAGTGATAGCTCATCGCTTTCAGTAATGTAATGAAATGCTTCGTCTTGGTTCGTCTCTTCGACGCTTAAAAACTGATGATTTCTAGATTCAGCATATCTTTGAAAGTCACGAGCCACTTTGTGATCACATTTGTTGGCCGCAAAGGCTGTTTGAGCTGTGATGGTTGCAGTAAGCGTTAAAATAAGTACAATAGTTTTCATATGATAAATCTCCTAATATTGTGCTAATATATAGCAACTTATGGATATTGATAGTGTCTTAGTTTTTGACATATAAATTGTATAGGTGGCCACCAAAGCGCCGCGTCATAGGTTTGCACAATTTTTACGGATAAATCCTTGCGAAAACCTCGTTGATCTTTATAATAATAGTGTAAGTATTTGTTTACTTTAGAATTTTTGAAAATAAACAACATAAAGATTGAGCGCAAAAAAGCATGGACAAAGAAATCAAAAAAAATAATTCGACGCCAGTTAAAAGCACAGGGGCTTTAGATGCGAAGAAATTTTTTGATTTTAAAATCGCCGGGGTCTCTTATAAAATAAAATCTTCTCATGACGAAGAGACTGTAAAAAATTTGGTGAATTACGTAGACTCAAAAGTCAGTGACGCGATAAAAGTTACTAAAAATGCTTCTTTCCAAAACGCTGCTGTTTTGGCTGCCCTTAATATAGCTGAAGAGCTAATTCTTTTGAAAAAAAGAGCTTATGATGAACTTGAGATTCTTGAAGCGAAGGCTTCTAAATTAGCAAGTAAAATTGATTCTTCTAAAGTCGACAAAGTAAATTGGAGTTAAAAGTTTAATTTGTCGAGGTCCCGTTGGTACAAAGTCAAAATCAGTCTAAAGAACAGTCTCGTTTGCTTTTGAAGAAGCAGATCATGTCTATTTCTGTACATGACAATAAGGTTATGTCTGCTCAAGTTACACAGAATTTGAAGCAGTATCTTGTAGGTAAGTCAGGAAAATGGGGAGCCTTTGTGCCCTTAGCCAGTGAGCCTCAAGTAAACTGGATAGAGGCAAGTTCGCAAATTGAGTGGTGTTTTGTTCAAGTCGAGCAAAATGGCCTTAGATTCGTAAATAATAATAAAAATTATTCTGTCCAAGAGCTGGATGGGATTTGTATTCCCGGTTTAGGTTTTCATCTTAACGGCGCTCGCTTGGGGCGCGGTGGTGGATACTATGATCGAGAATTGCAAAATTTTAATAAACTAAAAATAGGTATTGCCTTTGATTTGACGGTAAATGATGAGCTTCCGTATGAAGCTCATGACGTAAAAGTTAACACCATCATAACAGATCAAAGAATTGTGCAAGCAGCGTAGTAGGAGTCAAGAAAATGGAAATGGTTATTGGAGCAGTTATAGGTTTGGTTATTGGGGCATTCACCATGTTTGCCATTAAAAAAATTAAAGATCAAAACACGAAAAAAACGGCACAATCTGAGGCGCAAAAAATTATAAGTAAAGCTCAATCAGAAGCAGGTCGCATAAAAAGAGATTCAGAAACGAAGTCTAAAGATTTTGAAACTAAAGCTCGCCGTAATGCAGAGGTTGAAATTAATAAACACAAATCTCAGCTGAAAAATAAGGAATCGCAGCTTGAGCGACGCTTAAAAGAAGTTGAAGACCAGCACAAACATCGTATGGATGAAAACGATAAGTTTGCTCAAAGCCTTAAGGATCGACAAGAGAAAATTCAAATTTCTGAAAATCGTTTAAAGGAAGCTGAGAAATCAACCCATGAGCAAATTCAATTCTTACAGAAAAAATTAGAAAACATAGCAGGCATGTCGCAAGATCAAGCTAAGCGCGAATTGTTTTTAGTTATGGAAGACCAGGCGAAAAAAGAAGCGTCTGTGCGTATCACCCAGATTGAAGAAGAAGCTCATCGTGAAGCGGATAAGCGCGCTAAAGCTGTGATCGCACGTGCTTTAGCACGATTCGCTTCGGAGTACACCTCGGAGAGAACCGTATCAGTCATGAGTTTAACTTCTGATGAGATGAAGGGGAAAATTATAGGTCGTGAAGGGCGTAATATCAGAACTCTTGAGGCTTTGTGTGGGGTGGATCTTATTGTCGATGATACTCCGGAGACTATCGTTATTTCAGGATTCGATCCTGTTCGTCGTGAGCTAGCAAAGCGCACGATTGATAAATTGATGGAAGATGGTCGCGTACATCCAGCCCGCATTGAAGAAGTGGTAGAGAAGCAGAAAACCGAACTTCAGAAATCCATGAAAGAAGAGGGAGACAAAGTTATCGTTGAACTGGGTCTTTCGGGAATTCACAATGAATTGGTTAAACTTATTGGTGCTTTAAAATATCGAAACAATCATGCGCAAAACGCTTTGAATCACTCTTTAGAAGTCGCCTACATCGCATCATTATTGGCGACGGAATTAGGCTATAATGTTAAACTAGCTAAGCGCGCAGGGATCCTACATGACATCGGTTTAGCAGCTGATCATACTTTTGAAGGCAATCACGCCAGTGTAGCGGCAGATTTAGCAAAAAAGTTTGGCGAGTCTGAAGAGGTTTGTCATGCTATTTTAGCACATCATGATGAAGATAAGCATGGCTCAGTGCTAGCGTGGATCATCCATGCGGCCAATGTATTATCGAACTCTCGCCCAGGGGCTCGACGTCCTCAGATGGACAGTTTTATTAATCGGTTAAAAGATTTGGAAAGTATCTCAAATTCTTTCGACGGTGTTGTGAAATCAGTAGCTGTTCAAGCGGGTCGCGAGATTCGTGTTTTGGTTGAAAGCTCTAAAGTGACTGATGATCAATCTATTGTATTAGCTCGAGATATTATCAAAAAAATTGAGCGAGAGCTTCCACATGTAGGATCAGTTAAGGTGACAGTTACGCGCGAGACTCGCTCGGTAGAAATGGCGCGATAGTATGTTTTTGGCTCCTCAAGAACAGCTTGAAATTATTAAACATGGCACGGTGGATTTTATTTCCGAAAGTGACATGCTTAAGAAACTTCAAAAAAGTTTCGATAATAAAAAGCCCTTAAACATAAAATTGGGTGCAGATCCAAATCGTCCCGATATTCATATCGGTCACACTGTAGTGATCAACAAATTAAAAGTGTTACAAGATTTGGGGCATCATATTCAATTTTTAATTGGGGATTTTACCGCGCTCATCGGCGATCCTACAGGAAAAAACACGACACGTCCGATTTTGACTCGGGAAGAAATAAATCAAAATGCTAAAACATATTCAGATCAAATTTTTAAGATATTAGATCCAAATAAAACTCAGATTGTTTACAATTCCGAGTGGCTATTAAAGTTTTCTTCAATTGATTTTATAAAGCTAGCGGCTCAGTACACGGTGGCCCGCATGCTGGAACGTGATGATTTCACTAATCGCTACAAAGCGGGAATTCCTATATCTATTCATGAATTTTTGTATCCCCTTTGCCAAGGTTACGATTCAGTTGCTTTAAAATCGGATTTAGAGCTGGGTGGAACTGATCAAAAATTTAATTTACTGGTCGGTCGTGATTTACAATCTCACTATGGCCAAGCTCCGCAATGTATTTTGACTATGCCGATTCTTGAGGGCTTAGACGGCGTTAATAAGATGTCTAAATCTTTGGATAACTATATTGGCGTAAACGAATCACCGAAGGATATGTTTGGTAAAACTATGCGGGTGTCGGATGAGTTAATGTTTAGATACTATGAATTGTTAACAGACATGAAGCCTTCAGATATTGCAGTCTTAAAGACTAAACATCCCCGCGAGGTCAAAGTGCAATTAGCAAAATTTTTAGTGACTCGATTTCATTCAGCTGCGGCTGCTCAAGCGGCTGAAGACGAATTTAATCGCATATTCGTAGACAAAGGTCTTCCTGATCAGATCGATGATTTTTTAGTTGAGACAAATCAGCCACTGACCATCGTGCAGTTACTGGTCAAAACACAAAGTAGTCAATCCAATGGAGAAGCTCAAAGGCTGGTCTCCGGTGGCGGAGTCAGTCTTAATCAGCAAAAAGTAAGTGACCCTAAAATGATTATTCAACTTAAAGTTGGAGAAGAAGTCATACTTAAAGCGGGCAAGAAAAAATTTTTTAGAATTAAGGCGAAACCATGAAAATTAAATTTATGCCCCAAAATATTGAAGTTGACGGGAATCCAGAAAAAAGTTTGATGCAGATTGCTCATGAAAATCAGATTGATATTAAATCTATTTGTAACGGAAAGCCTTCCTGCGCTGAATGTCGCGTGAAAATCATTGAGGGCACGTCAAATATCCCAGTCCCAGGAAAAGAAGAGCTGAATTTAATTGGGACAAGTTATTTTATCGATGGCAGACGCTTAAGTTGCCAAGTCCACTGCTATGGAAGTGTTACGGTGGATTTAACTGAGCAGATGGGTAAAACTAATACTCAAAAGAAAATCAAAGGCGTTAGAACGGCTGATCAAAAAGATATACACGCCAAGCAAGACACGTTTATTCTTAATGATTCACAAAAAGATAAGAAATAAAATTTTATTAAATTAATTTCCACGAACTTTGCGGTCGCGTTCAATTTTAGTGTTAGAAATATTTGTCGGAAAGCCTATACCTGAGCACTCAGATGTTTGATAACTACCATCGCGTATTTTAGTCGTTTTGATGTCCACGTCGATGATAGCGTTAAAATTTTTCAACGCAGCTAAGTAGGCCAGCTTCATCGTGGCCTCTTGAGGATCCAAACAGTTTTTGACTTGCAATGGCTTTTCATTACGCTTCATAAGGCGCGTCTCTTTAGTTTGCGATCGATCAAAAATCCGCACATCTTCAGCTTGAGCTAGTATTTGATTATAGTTTTCAATTTCGGGAGCGATAGCGCTGAGGTAGCAACTTTGACAATATACCAGGCCATTCAAAATGACAGGTCGCTCATCGATATACTGAAAAGCATCTTCTGCCAAAAAATCCGCACAGTTTTTACAAACAGCCGACTTGCAAACTCCACATTCAAGTGGAGCGTTGCTTTTTTGGCAGGTTACGCATAAGCTTTGTTCTGACATAAATATTTATAAACTAACCTTCGCGACTTGCGCGACGGAAGGGCGACTTAGAGCGAGGGGCAGCCGCAGCAGCTGGGCGACGGGGACTACTACTTGCACTGCTACGATCACTACTTCGAGCGCCGAGACCGCGATCATTGCGATTCCAGCGATCACCACTGCCACTGGTGCTTCGAGCACCATCACGGTCAGCATCTCTGCTGTCACGGCTTGGGACCGGACGACGATCGCCACCACGAGGCGCATAACCACCGCCATCACGGCTACCGCCACGAGATGAATAGCCTCCGCTGCGCGGTCGGTCGTTCGAGTACCCACCGCGGTCATCACGACGAGGTCCACGAGAATCAAAATCACTGCTTTTTCTTAACTCTAAAGCACGAGGTTGTTTCATGTGTAACTCTTCAGATTGTCCGAAATATTGGAAAGCTCGTGCTAACCATTGGCGCGTTTCTAAAGATAAAGCTTGGATGGATTCATCGTCCATTTTAGCGATAGCTTTTTCAAATTTAACAAATTCAGATTCACGGAAAGGTCGCGCAGCAATATCTTTTAATGATTTTACTTTTTGAAACACTTGAACATCTTCAACCGTAGGGATGATTAATTTTTTAAATTCAAAATCTAAAGCGCGCTCAAAACGACGTAGTGAAGGACTTTCTTTAGGTTTAACCATAGTCCAAACGATTCCACCTTTACCGGCGCGGGCCGTTCGGCCAATACGGTGAGTGTAAGTTTCTACATCCCAAGGAATTTCAAAGTTCACAACATGAGTCAAATCTTGAATATCTAATCCACGTGCCGCTACGTCAGTAGCCACTAATATCTTAGTGTGTTTCGCTTTCATGCGATTAATTGTTCGTGTTCTTTCAGCTTGAACTTTATCGCCATGAAGGCTGTCCACGTCTAAGCCAAGATTTCTTAAGCATAACTCTAACTCGGCCACTTGTTTTTTCGTTGTGGCGAAAATAATCCCATAAAACTCAGGTTCATTTTTAATAAGTAAAGACAAAGCGTCAACCTTGTCCTCTTCAAAAATCACAGCGGCGAAAGACTCCACTTTGATTTTTTCCATTTTAGTATTTAATTTAACTTCATACGGAGTGTGTAAGTATTTTTTTGCTAGCTTTCGGATGCTTTCAGACATCGTTGCAGAAAACAACCAAGTATTAAAAGTTTTGTCTTCAACTTTAGATTTTCCTCCGGCTTTTTCATCTAAGGACTTCCAAATTTGCTCTAAAGCATCTTGGAAGCCAAAAGAAAGCATTTCATCAGCTTCGTCGAGAATAAAATATCTTACAGTTTCCAATTTAATAATTTTTTGTTCGATAAGATCAATAAGTCGTCCTGGAGTACTTACGATGACATGCGGGTTAGCTCGCAGCGCTCGCAATTGTTTATCATAGGATTCACCGCCAAGAATAGTGGCTACGCGAATTCCTTTTTGCTCTCCCATGTTTTTAATGTTTAAAGCCACCTGTTGAGCTAACTCACGGGTAGGGCAAAGTATTAAGCCCTGAAGCCCGCCATCGGCGTCCATTTTTTCGATTAAAGGGATACCAAAAGCCGCTGTTTTACCAGTTCCGGTTTTAGCCAAAGCTATAATATCAGATACATTATCCATTAAGTACGGAATACAGGCTTTTTGAATAGCTGTGGCCGTCGTGTATTTCATTTTGCTGACTGACTTAAAAGTTTCTGGAGAAAGACCAAACTCTTCAAAGTCATTAATTGGCATTTCTGGTTCAGCCATTGGTGAAGTGATAGGTTCTAAATTCTCTACTGGAGCAGTCACAGGTGTTTCAGGAGTTGCAGTGTTCACAATATCTCATTTCTGACGGTATTACGCGCCGTTTAAAAAGCTAAATTCTCAGTTGGTCTGATTAAAGTAAAGGCTTATCGATTAAAAGGTAATTTTTATAGGTTTACAAACAAGGTAAAGCGTATATTTAAAACCAGATCAATTAGACGTTAAAACTTGAACCACAACCACAGTTTTTAGTGGCATTGGGGTTAGAGAAAACAAATCCTTTTCCATTAAGGCCACCCGAATAATCCAGAGTCATTCCGATAATATACAGAAGACTTTGGCCATCCACGATAATTTTTTCTCCATTGGATTCAAAGACTTGATCGCCCTCTTGAGGGGTTTTATCAAAATTCATCTTATAAGAAAGACCAGAGCATCCACCTTTTTTAACTTCCACGCGAAGAACCGCCGTATCGGGCTGAGACTCCTCTTGTTTAAGGCTTTTTAGTTTAGTGGCTGCTGCCGGAGAAATATCTATCATGGATCCATTATACACGGATTCAGTCTATTGGGGAAGGGGGATAGATAATATTTATTAAAGGAGGTGTGTTAACCATAGATTTATAGGTTTTTAGGCGTTTAAATTAAAAATAGAGGTTTTAAGATGAAACGCGCAGAAAGCCAAATCCAATGGAAGAAGTTTGACTGTAAAATAGTTGATACTGAGGGTCAGGTTATTTTTGAAATGAACGGAGTTGAGGCTCCGGTTTTTTGGTCACAAACTGCGGTGGATATAGTGGCCAGCAAGTATTTTTATAAAGGTAAAGAAAAATCAGTTCGTCAGTTGGTGGGGCGGATTGCGCGTGGTTTTGAAGCGGCTTTTAGAAAAAACAAAACTTTTAAAACCACTAAAGAATTATCACATCATTTAGAAGAAATAAAATTAGGTTTGTATCAGCAGAAATTTGCCTTCAATTCGCCGGTTTGGTTTAACTGTGGATTGTTTGAAAGCTACAAAGTTCAATCCAATGATGGCCAGCACTATGCCTACAATTTTAAAACAAAAAAAACAGAGCTTGTGAAAAATGCCTATGCCAGTCCGCAGTGTTCAGCCTGCTTTATACAATCTGTTGATGACAGTATGGAGTCCATATTTAATTTACTAAAAAGTGAAGCGATGTTGTTTAAATATGGCTCCGGCAGTGGAACAAATTTTACGCCCTTAAGAAGTAAATATGAAAAACTAAAACCAGGAGGCAAAAGCTCTGGATTAATTTCTTTCCTTGAAATTTTTGATAAATCCGCAGGGTCGATTAAATCTGGAGGTGTCACCAGGCGGGCCGCCAAAATGGTTTGTCTGGATGTGGATCACCCGGAAATTATTGATTTTATAGAATGGAAAAAAAATGAAGAGCAGAAAGCTCGGCATTTAATTCAAGCAGGTTATGATGGGTCTTTAGATGGTGAAGTCTATCGTACAATTTCAGGGCAAAACTCAAACAATTCAGTGCGAGTGACGGATAATTTTATGCAGGCCGTTCAAAAAAATGAAAAATGGACTTTGAAATACCCTTCATCTGGAAAAGCATTTAAATCCGTGATGGCCCAAGATATTTGGAGTCGTCTTTGTCAGTCAACTTGGGCCTGTGCCGACCCGGGGATCCAATTTCATGACACTATTAATGAATATAACATGTGTAAAAAATCCGATGAAATCCGCGCCAGTAATCCATGCTCTGAGTATATGTTCTTGGATAATACCGCTTGCAACTTGGCTTCGATAAATTTAGTTCGGTTTTTAGATCAAAGTAGTTTTGATTTAACAGAATTTTTAAAAACTTCTGATCTGGTTTTCAGAACTCAAGAAGCTCTGGTTGATTATTCGAGTTATCCGACGCAACTTATTGCAGCGAATTCTCATCGTTTTCGACCGATCGGTTTAGGATACGCAAATTTAGGAAGCTTATTGATGTTGATGGGTATTCCTTATGATAGCGAACAGGGGCGTGCCTGGGCCTCCGCCATAACTGCGGCCATGACCGGTCAGGCCTATGCTTCAAGTATTGATTTGGCTCGTACAAGGGCGCCATTTAAAGAATATAAAAAAAATAAAAAATCAATTTCACAGGTGATGAGTAAGCAGAAAAAGTCATTAGCTAAAATTGATTGGAGTGTTTTACCTGCGGGCTTTAAAGATGAAATTGTTTCTTTGTGGGACAAAAATATAGTCAATGTAAAAAAATATGGACTTCGTAATGCACAAGTCACTGTGATTGCTCCGACGGGAACCATTGGATTAGTCATGGATTGTGGCACGACCGGAATCGAGCCTGATTATGCGTTGATTAAATTTAAAAAACTGTCTGGTGGAGGAAGTCTTAATATTACGAACCCTGCAGTCGAAAAAGCTTTATTGAGTTTAAATTATTCGCCAATAGAGGTAGAGCGGATAAAGCAGCATGTTATGAAAACGGGTTCTTTAAAAGATGCGCCGAATTTTAAACCGGAACACCTTCGTATTTTTCAGATGGCGCAATCTGAGGATCAAAATCAAATGATATCGGCCGAAGGGCATTTGTTAATGATGGCAGCGGCACAGGCATTTTTAAGTGGCGCGATTTCTAAAACAGTGAATTTACCTGCGTCAAGTTCTGTGGATGATATATCTGAAGTTTACCGTCAAGCGTGGAAGTTAAAACTAAAAGCGGTTTCTATTTATCGCGACCAAAGTAAGTTTGTGCAGCCGCTCAACAATCAAATACAGAGTTCGCAAGTGAATTGTGTCATTTGTAAAAATTTAATGGTGCTTGAGGCTAGTTGTTATAGGTGCCATAACTGCGGCTATGTATCCGCGTGTGTAGGCTAAGTTATATCAATTAAAAAAGCTCCTTAGAGGTGTCTTTCAAAGATTTTACTAAGGATTGGACTGCGGGAAGTAATGAAATATTTTTTCGTGAAATTAATTTGATTTCACGTTTTACAGAGGGCAGCAGTAAGTGAATGGCTTTTTTCGGGGCCCCCATGGTTAAAGCTACGCCAATCGGCACTAAGCCGTGGCCAAAGCCCTCTTTCACCATTTGAACGATGGCGGCGAATGATTCCACGTGAACCATTTCTAAATTTTTAAGTTTTGGATGTTTGATGGTTTTTTCTTGAATCACTTTCCAAGTTGCTGAATTGGGCTCAATGGTAATAATTTTATTTGATTCGGTATCAGGATCAAACCGATTGGAAAGTAGAATCATGGATTCGGTTGAAATGACCTCGGAAACAAGCTGACTATCTTCAGTTGGGCTTACACATAATCCTAAATGATAACGTCCCAGCTTTACATTTTCTTCGATCAGGGTGCTGCGATGAACGTGAATATTTAAAACTAGATCTTTTTCTTTTTTTGTGGCTAACCGAATTAATCGAGGCCCCCATGACGCGGCGATGGAGTCAGATACACCGATGGAAAACTGATTCATGTTGTTTTCGGTTTGGATATCTTTAAGACTTTTGATTTCAGAAATAAGGGGTCGGGCTTTATCCAACAGGCTTTGGCCTTTGGCTGTTAGCTTTACTCGACGTCCGTCGGGCTCGATCACTTTAAACTTCACTTCGTTTTGCAGTGCTTGGATTCTTTTTGTCACTGCAGATTGGGTCAGTCGCAGTCGAGCTGCAGCTTCGCTGATGGTGCCGGTTCGCTCTAAAGCCAGTAGGGCTTCAAGGTAATTGATCATAGTGCTCCTTTTTAGGGCTAAGGTCTTGATATATTCCTATATAGAATTAATTGTATTCCAATTATTCTATTTTTTCTAGTATTAATTTGACCGACTATATCTATATCCAACATATTAGAAATTTAATGAACTCTTAACAAAGGGAATGGGGATATATGGCTCAAATAGAAACCACAAAAGAAATGGTCGAGAATGTTTATAAAACAACAAGAGAGAAAATAGCGATTGTACAAAAGCGTTTAAATCGTTCGATGACTTTGGCAGAGAAGATTGTCTATGGACATCTTGATGATCCAAACAATCAAGCCTTGGAAAGAGGTAAGTCTTTTTTGCTTCTACGACCTGATCGCGTGGCTATGCAAGATGCAACAGCGCAAATGGCCTTATTGCAATTTATGTTAGCGGATAAATCTGAAGCCGCGGTTCCTTCGACCGTTCATTGTGATCATCTTATTCAAGCCTATCAGGGCAAAGAAAAAGACATGGCCTCATCAAATATGACGAATAAAGAAGTTTTTGATTTCTTAGCGACCACCAGTTCTAAATACAATATTGGCTTTTGGAAGCCTGGCGCTGGGATTATTCATCAAGTTATTTTAGAAAACTATGCGTTTCCTGGTGGATTAATGATTGGAACTGACTCCCATACGCCGAACGCTGGTGGATTAGGAATGTGTGCTGTGGGTGTTGGAGGATCTGATGCCAGTGACGTGATGGTGGGCCTTCCTTGGGAAGTAAAAAATCCAAAACTCATCGGCGTTCATCTTACGGGAAAAATGAATGGGTGGACGTCAGCAAAAGACGTTATTTTGAAACTCTGTGGGATGTTAACTGTTAAAGGTGGGACAGATAAAATCGTAGAGTACTTTGGAGACGGAGCAGATACGATTAGCTGTACCGGAAAAGCTACGATTACAAATATGGGAGCAGAGCTTGGAGCCACATGCTCTTTATTTCCTTACGATGAAAAAATGAGTAGCTACTTAAAAGCCACAGGACGTGCAGATTTAGCCGCTGTCGCTGATGCTAATAAAGATATTCTGCGAGCGGACAGCGATGTCGTCACTAATGCAAAAAAATATTTTGATGAAGTCTATGAAATTGATCTTACGGCATTAGAGCCGCACGTCGTGGGTCCGCATACCCCGGATTTAGCTCGACCGATCTCTAAGATGGCCGAGGAAGCGCGTATTAATGACTGGCCAGTTAAACTTTCTAGCGCACTGATCGGGTCTTGTACCAATTCTTCTTATGAAGATATCGGTCGTGCCGCTGTAATCGCAGAGCAAGCCATAAATATCGGTTTAAAAATGCGTCAACCTTTTTTAGTTTCACCAGGCTCAACCCAAATTCAAAATACCATCACCAGAGATGGGCAGATGAAAACTTTTGAAAGTGTCGGTGCAATGGTTTTGGCCAATGCCTGCGGACCTTGTATTGGCCAGTGGAAACGCGATGATATTAAGCCGGGCGAAAAAAATACTATTATTACCTCTTTTAATCGTAACTTCCGTGGACGTAATGATGCGAACCCGGAAACTCTTTCATTTATTGGTTCGCCTGAGATCGTCATGGCAATGGGATTAGCTGGTCGTGTTGATTTTAATCCGATCACTGACGAACTAGAGGGGCCAAAAGGAAAAATAAAATTAAAAGCCCCGGAAGCTCCAGAGTTGCCAGAAAAAGGTTTTGTGCCAGATCTTTTGGGTTATCAAAAGCCCGAAGGTGCAAAAACCACAATAGCTGTAGATCCAAAATCAAGTCGGTTGCAGTTACTTCAGCCATTTTCAAAATGGAATGGTGAAGATTTTCAAGATCATTTTTTATTAGCGAAAGCTAAGGGAAAGTGTACAACAGATCATATTAGCCCTGCGGGTAAATGGCTGAACTTTCGTGGCCACTTAGATAATATTTCTAATAATATGTTATTAGGAGCAACCAATGCTTTTCGTCCAGAAGAAATAGGAAAAGGTAAAAACCAAGTCACCGGGATGACAGATGAATTTGCTCAGGTGGCTCGAGATTATAAAAAACTGGGCAAGGGGTGGATGATTATTGGTGATGAGAACTACGGTGAAGGTTCTTCCCGTGAGCATGCAGCAATGTGTCCTCGCTTTTTAGGATGTAGCGCTGTGATCACAAAATCCTTCGCCCGTATTCACGAAACCAACTTAAAAAAACAAGGATTGCTAGCGGCAACTTTTGTTCATCCAGAGGATTTTGAAAAAATCCAAGAAGCCGATCTTTTAAGTGTAGAAGGACTTAAGGATTTTGCTCCAGGAAAAAATTTAACGTTGATAGCTAAGCATGAAAATGGAACCAGTGATCGTATCGAGATCAAACACACATACAATACTGAGCAAATTAAATGGTTCAAGGCAGGGTCGGCTTTGAACTTGATTCGCTCAGGTGGAGCCCATTAAGTTTAAAAATTTTGTCAAACTTTAATACAAAACTCAGGACATTCTCGGATTGAATGTCTTGAGTTTAAAATAAATTATTTATTATTTTTGTTTTTGTAAACTAGGGTTATTCTAGTTGAAGCACTAAAGCAGGAGTAATAAATGACTTATTTAAAATCGTTTTTTGTCTTTATAGTAACCATGTATGGTCTGTCTGCAAACGCCGCTATACTCGATGGCACTTGTCAGTTTAACGGCCAAATCATACCGAACGATACTCAGGTTGTTGCTTATCAAAACTCAACTGTTCCTATTGGTGAGGCCTGTGTGTCTGAAAATCGACTTTGCGTCGATGGCATCTTGTATGGAAGTTTTGCCTATGCCACCTGTGAAGTTGCCCAAAATGCCAGTTGTTTATTTAATGGAGTATCTATTGCCCATGAAGAAACGGTTGTAGCCTATCATTCATCATCCGTGGCATTTGGAGTATCTTGTAACACAGTAGCTGAAGTAAGAACTTGTAATAATGGAGTACTGACGGGCAGTGCGCAGTATTCATCGTGTAATTCAAATTCTCCACGCGCCTGTTTATTTAATGGAGTAACGCTTGATCACGGAGATACCGTTACGGCCTTTCTAGAGTCAACAAGTCAATACGGTGGTCAGTGCCGATCTGAAGACCGTACTTGTAATGACGGTACACTGTCAGGAACATACCAGTTTAGTGCGTGTAATATCGATCAACCCGCCAGCTGTCTTTTTGATGGAAGAAATATAGCTCATGGAGAAACTGTAAACGCTTTTGCTCAATCTTCTGTGATGTATGGCAGTCAGTGTACGCAGCAGTCTCGGACTTGTGATAATGGGACCTTGTCAGGATCATATAATTTCTCATCATGTACTGTAGGAAATCCAGCAAACTGTAGTTTTGACGGACGAACTGTTGTGCATGGTGAATCAGTAACGGCTTTCGAATCTTTAACTGTTGATTATGGTCAGTCATGTCTAAGTCAAGCTCGGTCGTGTAATAATGGATTACTGAGCGGATCATACAGTCATTCTTCGTGCAGTGTTAATCCGGCACCGCCAGTAGAGCCGCTGCCGGTAGAGCCGCCACCTCCTGCGCCTTTAAGTTGTTCAATCAACGGTAAGACCGTACAAAGTGGAGACTCAATCACTCTTTTCCAATCTGCAAGCGTACCTTATGGAAGTGTCTGTCAGTCAGAGACTAGAAATTGTGTGAATGGAGTACTTTCGGGTTCAGCGCAATACGAATCATGCATAGTGCAGCCAAAGCCTCCGATTAATACCTGTGATATAAATAATATTATTTGGGAGTTTCCGAATGTATGTCGCGGCAACTGGGGTATGGGCGTTGGATACTTTAAGTCCCGTGTAAGTCGTGACGGTGGAAAAACTTGGACTGTCATCATGAAAAATAGACTGCCCGATGATCTTAAGCAGATTTGGGGTTTCATGGTGAATAAGTATGGGTACAACCAGTGTAAGCGTCCAAATGTACAATATGTTCCATCGGTAAATAAAAAGTTTGTTGTGATGAAGTCCAGCTTCTTACCAAGTTGTGAACAATGTAAGTTTGTCGAGGTCGAGACTCCTAAAAAGACATGTCACAAGAACAAACATAAGAATAATAAACAAAAAAATACGACGAAAAAATCTGTATTTATGTGTAAGAAGTAATACAAAAATAATTAAGTGGGGTATTTTGCATCAAAAGCCCCACTTTAAATAAATAAAACAAAATTTTATTGCTTGAATCTAGAATATTGGCAGAATGAGGAAGATATTATCAATTCAATGGAGGATATCTTATGCGTTTCTTAATCAAGACCACTCTGCTGCTCATTTTATTTTTTTCTGTTCCTGCGTTTTCAAATAATAATTTCGGTTTAGGCGTCGTTTTAGGGGACCCTACGGGTATAAGTGCTAAATATGTACTTAATTCTACGGAGGCTATTGATGGGGCGTTGGCCTTCGGCGGTGGGGGTAACATCTATCTTCATACAACATGGTTGATTTCTAAGGAAACGCTATTTGAACTGGATCGATATCCAGTTAATTGGTATTATGGCATTGGGGCGCGGATGATCAGTCATGATTACGACCACGACCATAATTCCTTTAGACATCACAATCACTCTGATCGCCATGAAAACGATTTCCACGCAGCAGTTCGTGCTCCTGTGGGCTTAAGAATGCAGTTTCATGATCCTCGCATAGAGCTGTTTACTGAGATTGCATTGGCTTTAGAGTTGGTTCCTAAAACTGACGTTGATATGGATTTTGGCTTAGGCGCAAGATATTATTTTTAAGCTTAAAAGTTATTGCTTGAGCAATAAAAAATATCTATGCTTTTAGCATATGAATAAAAAATATGTCTTATTTTTAAGTTTTGCACTTTGCATTTTAATGTCGAAATCTGTTCTGGCTAAAGATCTTAATTTTGATTGGTCAGAGATTAGATTCTTTTTAAATCAAACACAGTTTGTAAATACATCTTCTGAGCTAAAAGCCATAATGCAAGCGGATCAAATAGAAGAGTTTAATCAAGCCATTGGTTTCGGTCTTGAGGCCACAGCACAGCTTGTTCCATGGTTTAAAATAGGGACCAAATTTAAAGGCATATTTTCGGGTTCAAATAAAGCTGAGTCAGCACCACCAGCACAGTACTATTTATCATATCAACAATATTCAGTAGGATTTACCGGTCGAATAAATTTAGTCAGTAAAGATTTATTTTTGTTGGATCTTTTTGGTGAGCTCGGTCTTTCCAATAATTCCATTGAAATTGCGACGAGTTCAGGGAAAGCCAGTTGGAAGCAGGATGCTCATTTTTATCAACGGGCGGGTATGTCGGCCGGTGTGGGCAGTGCAGCAATGAAATTTTATGTCGAAGGCGGATATGAAATGTTTAAGTTAGATAATTTAAGTCACTCTGGAGTTATTGGTTCTAATATCTCGGGCCTGGATTTCAGCGGCCCATATATGGGCGTTGGACTTATTATTAGCGGTGTGCCAAGTTGGATTAAGCCAAGTGGCGCTTCGTCGAATTAATAGTTGTATGAAATTTAAAGGAGAATTTATGAAAAGAATTATCTTTACCACAGTATTTTTAGCTGCATTTAGCGTGTTTGCTGAACAGATTACGTCAATGGCACCTTGTCATGCGAATGTCAGAATACCAGCTCAGAATATTCAAGGATCATGTATCGGGGATCGCTGTACGGCTTATACATCACCAGATTTTATCAGAGCCAGCGGCTTTTGCCAAGATGGCCAATATTTTACGGCGGACGCACGTACTTCAACGGAAATTTTGACCGGACAGTGTATGAATGGTCGTATTTGGATAAGAACAAATAACCAGTATTTAAACTGGCAAGGACGTTGTTCTCAAGGCGGCTCTTTTAGCGCGCGATCCTCATTTATTTTTGGCAAAGATCTTCAAGGATCGTGCACAGTCGATGGACCTTTTTGGATTACGACCAACATGGACTATTTTTCATTAGATGCTCAATGTAATTAGATAAATATTTTTACTTTTTCAATTGGCAGCGAGCATGACCCTTGATGTGTACATCTGGAGTCTCATGCGACACAAAAGCTTCAATCACTTTTCCAGCCTTGTAGGCAGCGACATCTTTTTTATCTATTGTAATCAAAGTGCTGTCTTCGCATTCGCTTTCGGAAAGGCTAATAGTGTATTCGCCTTTTTCTTCGCGTTCAGACATTACAATGTCAACTTCATCGGTGATAACCAGCTTTGCGGCGCTTAGCCCGTAATTACTTTTAGAGAACTGACAGACAATATCTGCCTGTGCTTGAGATATTCCGACGAAGAGTAAAGCAGTAAGTATAATAGTCTTTTTCATGAAAGCTCCTTAAATATAAATTGATCAAGCTGTGGTATGCAACGATCGTTCCGTCACGGTAGTTAAGTTATTTGATTACAGGCTATTTTCGAGTGTCTAAGTATTTGACGGCTATGAAAAAAATTATATCTGGCAAAAAACGAAGCGATAAATATTGTGGTCTGTGATATAACTGCAACCCTAAATACTTAAGGAGATTTTATGAAAAAACTATTAATGTCGCTGGCCATTACTCTGAGTACAAGTTCTGCATTTGCATTAGAAACTTTTCTTTGTAAAGAGGATCTTTCCTCGCGTGATGCCCATAAAACTCATTACACTTTAAAAATAGAGGAGACTAAAGAAATCGGACGCGGTGTAATGCGTGATGGTGAATATGTAGCTGACTACGTTTACGACGTTAAAGTCACTATAGGTCGTTTTAATCCAAATACCGGTCGTTCTCAAGTTGTGAAGCAGTTTAATGCTATTTCCAGCAGTGAAGATGTATACTACGGGATCAATGCCATTAAAGAGAATAGTTTTGCTTTCAACACCTACTTAGATGAAACGAGCTCTTCTTCAATGAGATTAGCGAATTCTCGTGGCGTTGAAAAAGAAGTCCATATGTCTTGTGACACCTCGTCAAATTAGAGTGAATTTCTTTTCATAACTGTTATCGTGCTGATAACAGCCTTTTGTACTCTGCCTTGTAGAGTGCCAAAGGGCGTGGTATGACAGGTTCTCACTTAGGCATTGTAATCTACAAAGTTTTTATCTGAGAGACTGAGCGGCCCTTTTGGAAACAGAAAAATTTTTAAAAAATGAACGTCAACTTACCGATGAGAGCTTAGTCGCAGAACGCGAAAATGCGAACAAATCCATTACTCAATCCCGTACTCATACGGAAGAACAAATAGATAAAGATGTTACTAGTGATCGGCTTGCAGCCGATCAGGCTCGTGAGGTCGCGCGAGCTAGCGCTGACCGTAATGGGGAAGACAGCATTACAGTGGAAAGAAAGCATTCAGATAACGCTGTTGAGCTAGAGCGATCACAAGCTGATGCCACTTTAGAAAAAGAGCGAGGAATTAAAAGTGATCTGGTCGATCAAGTGTTCGATCAAGAGCGAAAACAAACCGATAAGAATCTTTCCTCTGAAAGAGTGAAGGCGGATTTAGAAGTTAGTCGCACAAAAATTTCATTAACAACTCGGGATGAGTTTCTGGCCATTGTTAGTCATGATCTTCGTAATCCTATCGGAGCGGCGGCCACTTGCGCGGAAATGCTGTTACAGGATTCAACCTTTAGTAATATCGATCCAGAAGTTAAATATTGGATTGAATTTATAAAACGAAATGTAGATGTTTCATTGCGCATGATTACGGATCTTTTGGATGTAGAGCGTATGGCAGTGGGGAAATTAGAGATTAAATTAGAAAAACATAGCATTGGGAAAATTATTCGGCAGTCGGTTGAAAGCTTTGCCCATACAGCTTCGGCAAAAAATATTCTTCTGCGGGCAGTTCCAATAGATGGATCGGATGAAGTCGTTTGTGATTATGATCGGATATTACAAGTGTTTTCAAACTTAATCGGTAATGCACTTAAATTTACTCCGGATGGAGGATCTATTAACATTATCACCAGTGTAAGCAAAACGGAGATGCAGGTATCGATCAAAGATACTGGTCCGGGAATTCCCGAAGATAAGTTAGTTAATATCTTTGAGCGTTTTGCTCAGGTGGGTTCAAATGATAGGCGCGGATTAGGCCTTGGCCTTTATATCTCGAAAATGTTGGTAGATGCCCACGGCGGGCGCATCTGGGGTGAATCTAAAATCAATGAAGGCAGCACCTTATCTTTTACGATTCCTAGAGTTTGGCAGTAACAGTTATTTTTTTTTCGTAAAATCAGGTTGGACCGAGTTTGTGCCGCTAACTGCGTTTTTGTTACTCGGTGGTAGAATTACTTTTTGTGGAATATCGATCACAAAGGCGCAACCAGTTCCGGGATTATTTCGTACTTGAATTGTTCCCTGGCTTAACAGGACAGCCCTTTGAGTGATTGTTAATCCTAATCCTAAACCGCTGCGATCCATGTTTTCTTGCACGTAGGGGTTGAATAAAGAGCTGATTTTATCAATTTGAATTCCACCGCATTCATCTTCCACTTCGATAATAACCCGATCTCCGTTAAGTTTACCTTTAAGCGATATCTTTCCGCCGGACTTGGAGTACTTAAGCGCATTCTGAATCAAATTTGCTACTGCGGATAAAATAAATTGTCGATCAGCTTCGATTTCGATTTTCCAATCAATGTCTACGTCGATGGTCTGACGTTTTTTAGCCGCATCAGTTTTTGCCGTAATCACGATTTGATCGAATAAATCTGAAAGACGAAATTTTTCTATAAATAAATCCGAGTCCGCACGCATCCTGACTTCCGACAGCGCGCGGTCAATAAGATCCCGCATCCGCGTCAAATTGGCCTCAAGCACGCTGGCCGTGCTGCCTCCGACTCCGACCAGGCCCGCTTTAATCATCTCTTGCGCCACGGTCGCACTGGATAAAGCATTCCTTAACTCATGCGCTAAAAAACCTAGATGTTTGATTTCACGCTCTTCGCTGGCGGCATTACTACGAAACTGAAATTCTGACACTGCTGAAGCTATGGCGATATCTAAGCATCCGTTTAAAATATTAAATTCACTCGGTGATATATTGGCATTTTTTTTAGTCGCCATTTCCGTGATCGCCTGACACATTGACCCGTAAGAATGAACTACATGCGAAAGCGTGTACCCAAGTTTTAAAAATTCTTTTCCATGCGAAGCCGCCACGCTTAACATGTCTTCCTGAGGATATTTGTTGAGTTTGTGCTCTAAAACTTTAATAAGTTGTTCATAAAATAAGGGAAGGCCAAGTTTGAGTTGCTCAGAGCCACCACGAACTCCGGCAAGCTCTTTAGTTTTTTCAGAACTGAGCTCTAAGATTTCGTTTCTGTGGGTTGTCAAAAATTCATGTAGCATTATGGCCTCGTTTTGATGCGTTTGGGGTATTAAAACCTCGCTTTGATATTATTTTAGTATAATCATTGCGGATAGGTGCAAATCATGATCCATTGCCGAATGATGGAAAAAAATCAGTCAAAATACATACTTATCGTTGATGATTCTTTAGATCAGCAATTCCTTCTAAAAATACTTTTAGAATCGAAAGGATTTACCACAGAATGCACCCTTAATGGTAAAGAAGCACTAAGTATATTGCGCTCCAAAAAAGAAAAGCCGCAGACGATCCTGTTGGATATGAACATGGAAACGATGGGTGGTTTAGAATTTCGTCGCTTGCAATGTGCCGATCCCAAACTGCGCGACATACCTGTTATCGTCGTCAGCGGAGAAGACGATATTTCCGCCATCCGTATAAAAATGAAATCTGATGTCATAAAAAAACCTCTTTCGATTTCTTCTTTAATGAAAGCTTTAGAGCGAAGTACTAAATTTCACTGAGGCTGGATCATTTTGAGGCGGCCAGATTTTTTTCGCAAACTAAAGTCTGTTAATTTTAAAAAAAGCAGTCATTTGATTAAATTTTTGCTATTCTATTTGATATAGGGGAATCAAATGAAAACCACCTTTTCGTTTCGGCGTGTTGTTGCTCAATCGAAATACCTAATTCTAATAACAACTTTGTTGGTTTTTTATCAAAACTGTTCTTCTTATCAGTCGGAAACATTGTCCTCATCGACGAATAGCAGCCAAAATGATCCTAATATTCCAGTTATTCCCAACCTAGGGTTGAATACCGGTGTACTGCAATCGAACCTTCTTGGGCCGATGTATTCGTCTTTGGTTTTAAGACAAATAAATTGTCCTGATGTTAATGGTAAGTGGATGGGCTTTTTTGTTTTTACAAAATCTTTGGCAACTTATTATCACCCCATCGGGGAATTGTTCCAGGTCGATTATAGCACCGGTGAATCTTGGAAGACCACTTTTGATGGATCTAATATCGGCGATGCGATTTGCCACAATAATAACGGAAAGGTTTACATTGGTGGTGGATACGAGCATGCCAAGTTCTGGGAGATCGATCCCGTTAATCATACCAACAAACTCATCGGCTACTTGGGTGATGGAGCGCAATCAGTTTTGCATGATCAGGTTCCTGGATCAAATCGCGTGATTATTTCAACTTCAGGGGTGGAAGGAAAAGTTTTTACTTACGATCCCGATAATCCGAATGCTGCTGAGGCCTGGAAAGATCATGGTCCGGCTGATCCAGATTTAACTGGGGTAAGATATGTCTTTGGCTCTGCTTCTGAAATTAGAAATGGCCAACGATATATTTACAGTACGATTCGAAAAGATGGCGGAAATTATAATTATTATTTTTATTACACAGCAAAAAACACCGTGACCGGAGAAGTACATCCTATTTGGAGGGGCTCTTACCCTTTTGTGAATAGCGAAAACAGTGTGGGAAGTCAGGCGGCATCGGTGACCGTTGGGGAATGCACCTGGCAAGACGATCAAAGTCTTTCCGTGATGATCAGTTATAAGCCAGGAACACCGCTATCGAATGCTAAGGTCGCGGCTGGTGACCCTGAAGGTATGTCTTATTGGTACAAGGCTAACGGATTTAGTGAACCAATATATGTAACAAAAGGAATGTATTCTGAATGGTATATGCCTACGGGATGTGTAAAGCATTGGAAAGATCGCAGATACACGGGAAATAATTTTTATGGCCCTCCGTATGAAATCGATAATAGCAATTTGATTCCGTCCAATATAAATAATGCTACGGCAACCCTACGATGGAGAAAACCCAATGAGCCTTGGTTTCAAGCTACTCAGTCGGGTTTTAATCTGGCCGAAACGGGAATCACACAAATTACCTATCATGCTAATAATATTTATGCGTGGACCGGTTTGAATGACGTGCTAACACGGCATACAGTCACCGGCGCGATTACCAAACTTGGGCCTTCAGGATCTTCATTTTATGCGCAAACCTTTAATGCGACCTCGCGAAAATTCTATACTGCCGGTTATCCTTTTAAATTTATGGAGTTTGACCCTACACAACCCATCACTGCCGACGTAAATCCTAAAAATTTAGATGTTCCTGAAGCGGGGCGAGCTCACTATTACACCAGCGTAGCCTCTGCAGGGAAATACGTATTTGTCTCCGGTCGTAAGGTGCGAATTGGTGACGGTCATTTTGTTCATCGTTTTAATACTCAAACCCGAGAATTTTCTTTAGGAAATTTTCCGAATTTTGATGTCTACAAAATCATTTCGGTGATGGGTGGAACAAAAATCGTGGCCACGACCAATGTAGGATTAAGCTCTCAGGTGCGTGTGATCGATGTCGAGACCAATACGATTGAACGGGTGATTGATACGGGCACGATGGCTCAGGGTGGAACCCCGGGGCGTGTGGCCGAGACCAGTCCCGGAAAAATAGTTTTAGTGACTGGACGCGGAAATGCGAATGGTCAGCCACGGGTAACACGAATCGATTTAGTCTCCGGCGATGTCCAAAGTGAAATTCTTACTGAAATCACGCATGCAGAACCCGATCAATACAGTTTAGATGGTGAATTATTACGAGGACCCGACGGGAAGGTGTGGTTTGGGGCCGTCAAAAATGGTAAGAGCGGAATTTACCGCTATGATGATGTGACCAACACGGGAATTTTTATTGAGCTGTTGAAATACCCGCGATCACCAACGTTTGCAGTGAACGCTGCACGCAACGGTTTTGATTTGGTCTATGTCGGGGACTCAACTAAGCTGTATATTCTGAAAGATGTATTAATCGGGCAGTAGTGAATTCAGCTTTTTATTCTTTTGTAGCAGCCTTTGCAATTTGAACATTTGCATGTATATTTAGAGTTTCGAAAATTCATTTTTGATTATATTATGAACATAACTTTAGACTTCACGCTTACTTAGTGCTTTTATTTTGGATGATTCGTTGTAGACTCAAGTTGTTTTGTAATTCTATTTTAGGTGGAAAGAGTTTTTTGTGGCTAAAGAATATTCAATAATTTTTGCTTTTGTTTTAATGGGGTCAGTGGTTTTTGCAACGGAAGCTTATGCTGAAGATAATTTTGATATTCTTATAGAGACTGGGGCCGTTTGGCAGAGTCGAAATGATGTTCAAATCCCATCGAATTCGGGTACGAGACTTGAAGTTGACGAATTTAACGATGGACCGTTTTATTATTACCGAATTGAATCATACTACAGAGTCAATCAAAAGCATGCTTTACGTTTGGTCTATGCCCCATTTGAAATTGAAGTGACCGGTCGCCCAGGTAAAGCTGTTGTTTTTGATGGTCAAGCTTTTTCAGATAGCGAAGATTTAACAATTCGTTATAAGTTTAATTCTTATCGTTTGTCCTATATTTACGGATTCTGGGATTTTGGGGATGACCAATTAAATCTTGGTTTTACTGGAAAAGTTCGCGATGCCAAAACGACATTCAGTCAATCGAACATAAGTGAGTCCTATGATAATGTGGGTTTTGTGCCTTTGCTGTACTTTGAATATCAAAAGACATTAAACTCAAATTGGAATTTGAATTTTAACGTAGATTTGGCCGCTGCAGCACAAGGGCGCGCGGTAGATGCTGCACTTAAAGCTCGCTACAAGTTCAGAGAAAAATCAAGCTTGGGTGTGGGTGTGCGCTCTCTTGAAGGTGGGGCGGACAATGAAAAAGTGTTTGCATTTTCCTGGTTTAACTATGCCTTGCTAGAGCTTAAATTGAGTTTTTAAACGTCGAGTGGTATTTATGTGCGAGACGATTGGAGGTAAAGATGATTTCAAGGACAAATTTTATTAAATTTCTTGGTTTAGCATTGATAGGGATGATTGGTGCTGGATGTTCTGTTTTTGGAATTCGCAGTGAAGAGCAGCCAACCTATGAAGTTTTGCACAAGCAGGACAGCAAAGAGATACGAAAATATCAAAGCCATATTGTTGCAAAAGCAACTGTTGAAGGAACCTTTGAAGAGGCGCAAAGTAGAGGTTTTAAAATTTTGGCAGGATACATTTTTGGAAAAAATAAATCCAAAAAAAAGATGGCAATGACCGCGCCCGTTGTACAAAAACCTGATAACATAAGTGAGAAAATTTCAATGACAGCGCCAGTGGTTATGTCCCCTGGTCAAAACGGGCAAGGGAATAAAGTTGGAACGTGGACGATGACATTCAGTATGCCTTCTGAATACACCATGGAGACCTTACCTGCGCCCGAAGATAGTCGTATTGTCATTGAAGTTGCGCCTGCTAAATATGTTGCCGCCTATATGTTTTCTGGGTTCTGGAACGAAACTAAAAATCAAGAATTAGGTGTAAGGTTACTTAATTGGATAGAAAGCGAAAAACAATACGAAGCCGATTCAAAACTTATGTTTGCTGGATACAATCCGCCATGGACATTGCCCTTTTTTAGACGTAATGAAATATTAGTCGAGGTTAAACCAATTGTGGGCAAGAATAATCAGTATTAGAAAATATTGGCGTTCCCAAGGGGATTTGAACCCCTGTAACTTATTTCTACTGTAGTGCATTATTCAAATTAGGCAATGAGTAAAAATCAGGCTATTTAGGAATTATTCATTTCTTGCGAATGGCGCTAACTGGTCTTATCTTTGTCCAATAGACATGTTCGTCACAATAGTGAGCTTGGTATTTAGAGCGAGCAGAGTCTTTGATGGGAGTGGTTAGGTTTTTTTCAACCGAGGACTTCTTAAGATGTTGAGGTAAGGCTTTATATTTTTTTCTTAAAGTTGATTGTCTTGTGCGCCGTGCTTGGTATTTTTTAAGTAGACTAGGGTCGGTGTTACATTCAGCGATGTAAGCATTAATAGCATTAATAAATTTTTGTCTTTTGGTTGGGCTGTGAACATCGTCATTAGATATTCTGAAAATGTAATAATCAACGCCAGCATAAGCATAATCAGCTAAGCTATCCTTTGTTTGTTTAACTTTATCCTTGTTATGAATATGTCCATCAATTTCTATAGCAATTCCATAAAGGGGTATTAAAAAATCAGGTCTATAGATTGTTATATAATCTAAGTATTGAACGAGATGTGCATTGTCTGATGATTTTAAAAGTTGCTTTTGTGTTGATTTCCCATAGGTAAGTATAAAAGCCTGGTGAGCTACATAAAATGCAATGTTTGATTGTAGTTGGCGGTAGAAATGACTTTTAAAGGTATTTTCAGATGGCGTTATTGTTGTTATAAGATCTTTTTCAACAAGTTCCTTTTTAGAGATATTGGTTTTTTCAATTGAGTATTGCCCTTCAAGGTAATGACCAGCTAACTCCTGATTTCTTTTATCTGTTTTAGTGTGATATGGTACAATGTATCTGCGAGGATTCTTTTTCATGTTTGCCCTTCGTTTGGGTAATAGCTTGCCTAAAGCATTTGATGCTCGGCTTTGATTTTTCAGATGGGAATCTTTGAAAAAATATCCCCATATATTCACTTGTTTTTTTTCAGAGAGTTTTTTTGAAAGAAAATGAATTATTTTTTTATGAGCAATGTATTGCTTTTGGCGTCTTCAGATCTCATATATTTATTTAGTAATCGACTGCATATTCGTAAAAAAATGAGTTTTTTGGATTTTTTTAGATTTTTGATTTTTTGTTTGAAGAGAAAAGGTTTATTTTTAGGAGTTGTTAAAAACTAACAGGAATTTTATGAACTCAGTGAAAGGCTTTTAAGTGAGGAGTCTATAGCTTTACTTTTGATGTTTTAAAGCGGCTTGTAATAGCTTGCATGAATCAGGAACTATTGGACAGGCTTTTTCCAGATAAAGGATTCCTTGATTAAGGCTTTCTTCGTATTTTATTAAAACTGCCCCTAGATTGAAGCATCCTAGGTAATCTTTAAGTTCACAGGCTTTTTTGTAAAACGCAATGCCTTCATCTTCTTTAAGAAGATTTTGAGTTAAGTGTACACCGTAGTTATAACAAGCTTGTCCATTAGATTGGATAGTACAGTCTTTATGGAAGTTATTTATTTCTGATAGATTAGGCCAGTAGGATTTAGGCGGTACAATCCACTGGGCATAGGAAAAAGAAATTATATTAACAGTAAGGATACCTAGTAGAGCTTTTAAGATACTATTCTCCTGTGCGTTTCAGTTTGTAGTATTTTTCAAGAATTTTAGTATTTGTACTCCATTCAACCATTGCCATTGCATCTTTAACGCATTCTATATTATACGTACTTATCAGATTTTTTAAATGCCATGCTAATTCAGGATGTGATGTATAATATATATCTTGAATGGTGTTAAACACATCGGTTTCTCCATAGTGCTCAACTAATTGTTGTAGTCTAAATAGACAATTATTATAAGCATCATGTTGAGGGCGCTGTTCTAGATAAGCTACATTTTTATTTATATTTTTCATTGGCAGATTAACACATCTAATTTTAGATCTATAATGTAACAGTTTAGTTACGGTTGGCATTTTGCAGTTATTATTTTCTAACAACATCTCAGGCTTATCGTTGTTGGTTAGTTTATGTGTTGAGTTAAAAGCCTTAAAAGTGTGAATTATGATAAGCACGAGCAGCCCGACAGGAAAAAAGATCCAGCACGCTAAAATAAATATTTCTCTATATATAATATTGAAATTCATTTTAAGTTGCCACCATGCAGTAAATTTAAATCAGTTAGTTACAACTGACCTTATTCCAATGCTTACTATTTACCAAGCTAGGGATAAATGTTCCTATTTGTGAGAACGTTTTGTCAGGTAACTTGTAGGTCAATGCATATCCTTGGTAGAGTGTTTCCTCTTTTGCAACTGGGACTTGAACTATAGCAGACACATGGTATGCATCTAAAAAGCCTTTTATGGAAATACAATCACCAACTTTAATTTTGCTATCAAATGTTTTTGCGAAAGAAATAGAAGAGCCAAATAAAAAAATAATAAAAAATATATTCCTCATATTAGCCTTTCGATTAATTCTAATCTTTTGTGTATTTGGTAATGCAACCATCTTGCTTCGTCAACAATAAATCATTGTTTGAAATTATATAGGGTTCTATGGTTGGATCATTTAGAATTATATGATTTATACAACTGCTGCCTGTTAGTGAAGACTTGGTTGGGGCAAATGAGAAGTTGATTTCATTTCCAGAGGATGTGGCGCTAAATGAAAAGAGACAAGGAGAGATTACATCGTTAAGATTGACATTAACGACTGTTGCGCCATTTTGACTAATTATCATTTTATAATCCCATGTTGTTGGAGTTTCGACGGAATTGCAGGTGTCGCTAATGTACCTCCAAGTGCCAATCAGTTTTTGATCTCCTACTGATGTGCTAGAGCTATCTGTTTGATAGCTATTTTTACAAGACACGATAAGCACTAAGAACATTATAAAAAAAAATGGTTTCATTTTATGCCTTAATCTTTCTTAATATAACTTCAAATTGTCCTGCATTGATTTCTTCGCTATAGTCGGTAAAACTATTTTTAGTTTTCGGCTCTATTCCAAACGCTAAAAAATCAATACTCACTGAAAAATAATCAGCAACTTTACGAACTTGTTTCAAATCCCTTGGATTCTGACCTTGTAGCCATTGGTAAATAGTTTTGGCAGATATTTTAGTAGCACGGGCAAGTTGTGCGACGGTTGCATCTTCTCGGTGTAATAGGTTTTTAAGTTGTTTAGCTAAAATCATATCCTCTAGCGGTTCGGCTATATGAGGAAAAATTTTAAATACATTCTCGCTCACGTTATATAATTCCTTCGTTAAAGAATTTAATTCTGTATCTAGTACATAATGATGTAGAATATCACATATAAAGCGAAGAGGATTAGGCCTAATGAAATCATATTAGTTCTCCTGTGTTTATAATTTGTTTAGTTATCTACAATCTACTAAACAGACTTAAATGTTTATTTTTCTAGGCGGACTGCTTTAATGAACACGCATTGATTTCAGCGTGAACAGTGCCAATTGACACTCTAGCGAGAGCTGCGATTTTACGATAACTCATCCCTTGTCTGTACAGTTCTCGAATTAATGCTGAGTTTCTTCTTTTTGGTGCACCGAGCTTCTTCCCTTGAGCTTTGGCATTTGCAAGGCCAGACATAACTCGCTCCCTGATTATAGAGCGTTCTAGTTCATATACTGCGCCTAGAACAGTAACCATTAGTTTACCTGCTGGAGTTGATAAAGAGATATTCTCGCTTAGGGAAATAAAGTCTATATTAAGTTCTTGAAAGCGTTCTAAGACCTTTAAGAGGTGGGTAGTCGTTCTTGAGATGCGAGATAATGAATAGCAGATAACCGTATCAATACAACAGTTCTCAACATCGTCAATAAGGTTATCCAAAGCAGGTCTAGACTTAGCCGCTCCACTAATACCCTCATCGGAATATATGCAATAATTGGCTATTCCTTGGGATTCGCAATACTTCTTTATAGAGTGTAGCTGTGCATCTATACTTTGGTTATCCGTAGATACTCTGACATATATTCCAGTTTTTTTCATTTGTACCGCCTATTTAATTAGGCTAATGCAAGCTTTAGTCCGGCCCTATATCTTCTATATAATTAATTAGGTATATTTGACGGTATATAATTTGACAGTTGTAAATAGATTTATTTACACTTTAGGTATGAGTACTAAGAAAATTGCTAAAGAAGTTCTTAAAAAGATTGATGGTATTAAAGGCGATAGAACAAAGACAAGTTTGTACCTTTCTAAAGCTACGTATAAGGGCTTTGGCAGGGCCTGCAAAGATCGAGGCGTTTCGCCGTCAGTGGCTATTGAAATGTTAATGCAGGGCTTTATAGACGCTAATAAAATGTAGGGGTAGGGGTGCTGGCTTTTAGTGGGCGGATTGGTTTCTGGGATAGCGGCGGCAATTTTTTGAGAATCTTCCTAATCGACTCCTAGTTTAGCAGGATTTGCATTTCTTATTTACAGGATATAAACGATATATTTGGCTCTATTGCGTTTTAAATGGTATATATGAATAAAATATGACTGAGGTATAGAAACACGCATATCTGTAGCATCTCCCCATGTGAAACTAATTATTTACTATTATGACTTTAATTTTTTGACCTTTGTGAAGTTTGGATGGGTAATCAAATACTTAAGTGAGCGCTCAGGGTAGAGATCTTTTAACGCTTTTAATAGTGAATCTGGCAATTCGTTCAAATTAACAATTTTACTTAGTTCAATAAAAACGTCATCATCTAAATTGAGTTTTCCTCTTTTTCTTAAGTCTTCTATCATTTTGTCTAAATACATTTTATTAGTTCCGTCGAACTTATTTGTTAGTTTCAGAATTTTTTCCGGATATTTTCCTTTTTTCAACAAGTAACCCCTTCTATATCTTACTGATAAAAAACACTTTTTAAACTAATCTATTGCCGAAACCACCCATCAGGCACGAGTTCTCGAATAGAGGCATCTCTCAAGGGCTCTCTGAGTTTCATTTTAAGATTCTGATATGTGATTGACTTTGGCTTATAAGCATCGTCAAGAAAAAAATCGTCATAACCTTTTTGATTAGATCTATAAACTGCGATTAGAAATAGTATTTCTGTGCTAGGGTCTAATGTTCCTAAGTTAAACTTGATATGTTCCGCAAAAACAATGTTCTTATCTGCTGAAATTTTTTCGAAAGAACCTTTATCTTTTATCTTCTTTTTCAAAAGAGAAAAGGAGTTACCCCCTCTAATTCTGTTTTCACGTTGTTGAGGTAAAAAACTTTCAACCTCAGCTTTGTTTAAAGTAAGTTCTAAATTGCTTAGAGATTTCTTAGAAATGTTCTTAATGCTTAGAAATAGAAACCCAACCTGACCAGAAAGATCTTTCATGTTTGAGCTATGTTTTTTCCAATCTAAAGAAGATGGGTAATCGTTTATTGATGCGCCAGAGTCAAGATCATTGTCATTAATTAATTGATAAGTTTCAATATCTGTTGGCTTTTTCGCTAAGAAATCTTTCCAAGTACCTAATTGAAGGTTTCCTGCATACTTATCCCATAACAGCACTCTTGAAATTCTAATATCACGCTTTTTTTTAAGGTTGGTATAAAAGCTATAGTGTTTTTGATCTATGAGATTGCATTCGTCATTAGAAAATTCAACACGATTATAGTAAGGATCGTAGTTAGAATCAGGTATTAGCTTGTGAGGTTCACTTAATAACTTCATCAAAAGAGGTACTGAGCGTCCACCAAAAAGTCTCCAGTACTCTATAGCGATCTTTTTATCTAAGCCGATTTGATTGCGGGTTTTGAATTTTCGCCAAATATATACAATCGATGCAAATCCAATAGCACCTAGTATAGATCCAATTGTGCCAGTAATAATTTCTTTTGTGTTCCAAAGGTTCATTGGGTAGTCCTAGCAGATAATCATAATATAGCACAAATCATAAGCTAAAGTCAAGTAAAAAGATAGAACTATCGAAGTTCTGATTGACTGTTTTCCAGTGTGGGTTGATTTATTGAATTTATGAATAAAGCACAATTTAAAATGGAAAGTATTGTTATGTCGCAGATCTTCACCGATACAGCGTTTACTAATAAAGAAATTAGTTTAGGTTTGGCGTATATGGGTGGGGATATTCAATTTGTTAATTGCAAGTTTGAAAAACTGTACATCCACAGTACACCACAAGACCCTTTATATTCTAAAGACAAAATGTTGAACAGTAGATTTTCATTAGAATTTCTTGCCTGTGAATTTGATGAGATTAGCTTAAGGGATACAAAGCAATATGGCGGGCAAATAAGATTTACTTCCGGCGGTGATTCTGAAAAACCTAACAGGATAGAAAATTTAGTGATAGAAGGGGCGTCAAGATATACACATTTTGAGCATGTCAGTGTCGGACGATTAGAATTTCGTGAGTACGGAGACCCTAGTGTTATATCAGGTTTAAATTTTGAACGAAGTGTTATACATGTTGTTGAAGCTGAAACCAGTAGAAAACGTGACTATATTTTAATTGATCATATTTCATTTGATAATTGCAGCTTTGATGAAGCTGGTGGTTTCAATCATTTAAAGTTAAAGCAAAATGTGTTTTTTGATGATTGTGATTTCACAAGTGGAGATCCATTAAAAACTAGTACGTTTAGGCATATAAAAAATTGTTACGGCGATAATGGAAATGACAGAATGGCTAATTATTTTGGTTCATTGGAGTTAAAGAGTCAATACACTCGCAAGCAGGCACTTGGATATCCTAATAGTATTGAGACGAGAGTTTTTAAAGCTTATGATTGGATAAATAGTTTTGGACTAGATACATATAAACCATTTTGGACAATGGTAAAATATACTGCTGCTATAGCATTACTGTTAAGTGTATACAGTCTTTTGGTGCAGATCCTACAAAGCCCATATTATAATATCTATATTTATTTAAACTTGATTACTGATTTTGCTCATAATTACTTAGCCGTATTGGTAAGTCCAATTTCTGCTATAGGTGATTCTGGATTAAAAATTATTACTAGTAATTCCAACATTAGGTTTCTAGATAATACATTAATTCCGTTTATTAAATTTGTGATTCGTTTATATATATTTTTATTGTGGTTTTTCTTAATTCTGGGTATTAGAAAGCGGTTTAAAATAAATTAGTTGTTTCAGCTAATTTTTAAATGACGATCAGCCTTAAAACGAAGATTAGGTCTATATATATTTTACTATATATTCAATCATACTATTAAAAGTACTAAGCCATTGAACAGCATTCTCAAAGGTTAGGCTGACCCTGGATTGTTGAATCTTTTGACAAGACTTTCATTTTTACAAACTGTCACATAAGGAAATTGAGTTGTGATATAAAAGTGAAATGAAAAACATAGTTATACTGATATTAATTATAGGCGCTTGCTTGATAGTCATTAAAGAAGATAAAAAGACTACTTCTGTTGTTGCTACTAAGAGAGCTGATCTACTTTCTATAAAAGAACGAGAACGTTTAATATTAAAAGGTGAGGAGTTACTTAAATCTTCATTAAAAAAGTATGCAATTACTTATGTTGAGCGAAACATTAGTGACTGGCAATATCTTAAGATTAGACCGACTGGCTCAGAAGTATTTTCAGTCTACGATAATGAGTCTAATTTGGTCGTCCATCACTTTGTCACATACTACAAAACAGAGGTTAATGCTGAGCTGGTAACCAAGTCGAACGCCATAGAAACATATTATAAAATATTTGAGGATTTAAGTAGAGTTGTCCCAGTTATAAACAACAAAAAAGAAGTAACTTCCCTAAGTATAATAGTGCGAGGTAGTGATAAGAGCACAGTTGCGTTTTGTAGTAATCCAGATGGAGTAGCTATTTGTCATGCTGAACCAGATTTTTATAAACTAGAACTTGCCTACAACAGATAGGCTAAATCTGAATAGGTACAGCAAAATTATTCTTTATAAGTATCAAAGGTTGGTGAGTCAGGAAACAATGGGACTGCCCAAGACCTAACAACTAAATCACATTTAGACATATCTAACTGGCCTTCAAATTCGCATTGCCGTCCACACGAAACTTTGTCGATGGTATCTTTTATCTTGGTATCTGCCCAACTTTTACATTCTTTAAATGTTTTAAATATCGGGCTATATTCATAAAACTCATCACATGTTAAACAACCTTTAGGGTAATACGTACCTTGCCAGTTGGTTACCTTTGGTTTGGTACAGCTGGCGAAGACGTTAATGAGAATTAATAAGAGTATTTTTTTCATTGCATGACCTTTCAGGTTTAGGCAGCTTTTCGTTTAGGTAAGTTAAACTTAGTTCGACCTTTATAATGACGCCATGTCATGTCGATACTTCGGTGACCTAGAAATATAGAGATGTCTTCAAGCTGGAATTTATTTTCAAGCATAAAGTCTGTAAAGCTTTTACGTGGCGAATAGGTTTGAACATTATGGTCAAATATTCTTTTAAGAGTCTTATTAAGTGGTCTTTTAAAATTCTTTGATTCAATTAGTTTTAAGGCTTCTTTTTGATTTTCAAGATACACAGGAATAACTTTAAATCTATCCTTATGGTCAACTGAAGTAAGCTTTGATTGATATATTTTTAAAACCTGACATTTATTTTGCTTGTCATATTCAATCGGAGTGTGTGGTTGTGATAAAAGCCAATCACATTCGGTAGGTCGTAAACCAAAACTGAAAGCAACGAACATCCAGTTCCATTGCATTTCTAATTCTTGATTCTTAAATGATGTCCTAAGATTTTTTAGTTCTTTAAAAGTTATTAAATCAGCAGCGCGTTTTATGTCATCTTTACCTTGACGCTTATCCAAAATGATCTGCTTTGCAGTAGAGGGTAATTTGGGAATGTCTTTATAATAGGCCGAAACTTGTCGAGCACTGAATTCACCCCATTTGTTAATAATCCAAATCAATTTTTTGATATAATCAGGCGAATAGGCTTCATTCTTAAAATAATTATATACTAAATTTCTATTATCAAAAAACTTTGTAAAATCTAGCTTCAGTGTAGTGATTATCTTGCTGGCTGAAGACCACAATTTTTTAACATTATTCAGTCTCTCAGGGTTATCAGAGTAATCAGCTTCTAGTTCACTTATGAAACGTTCAACCCTGGTATGAGGCAAAAAAGCTACATAAGATAACTTTTGTTTTCTAATGCGTTCAAGTGTTTGAGTCTTTTTTATATTTGTACGTTCTATCTGGTCTTCAATATTTAATTCTTTACAGCGGATTTTGGCTTCTTCTAATGACATAGAATTCGAAAAACCTAAGTGGATATAGTTATCACGTGGGACTATTTTTTGTGTCCTAGGTTTATAAGACTCGTGATAAATATATATATTATTTTTAATTTTACGTGCTGTATAACCCATAAACTTTATATCGGCTGGCAGTCTTATAAAGTAAATAGCTAAATAATACACTCACCTATAACCCCTGTAAAATTACAGGGATTCCTGTATAAAAATATGAGTGATTTCAATATGTTGCGAGAAATATTGGCGTTCCCAAGGGGATTTGAACCCCTGTATCCTCCGTGAAAGGGAGGTGTCCTAGGCCACTAGACGATGGGAACGAACGAAGACAAGATTCAAAAATTGGTGGCTCGCGATGGATTCGAACCATCGACCCTTTCATTAAAAGTGAAATGCTCTACCAGCTGAGCTAGCGAACCACTCTCGAATCTCAGAGACGCTAATTTCTAATAAACCGGGGTTTCAGTCAAAGGGTTTTTTCCCGTGCTCAATCTTTGCTCAGTCTTTGTAGACCGGTTTCACCCACAAAGTTTGCTCACGATCTGGCCCCACAGAGATGACGTCAATCGGGCATCCTAAGTATCTTTGAATGAAGTGAATATAATCTGTCGCTTTTCGAGGTAAACTCATCACTGATCTGATCGCCGTAAGATCCTCTTTCCAGCCGGGGAATTTTTCCAAAATCGGTTCGATGTTTTTTAATAGGCTGGTGTCCGTGGGAAAATCATGAACGATTTCATTTCCAATTTTGTAGCCGGTGCAAACATAAACTTCATCTAGGCATGACAGCACATCTAGCTTCATGATGGCCAAGCTGTTGATGCCATTCAGCCGAATGGCATATTTTAATGCGACCAGATCTAACCAACCACAGCGACGTGCACGGCCTGTGGTGGATCCGAACTCGTGACCTTCGGCTTGAATTTTTTCACCAATGGAATCTGTCAGTTCAGTGGGAAAAGGACCGCTGCCTACGCGCGTGCAATAGGCTTTAAACACGCCTATCACTTTCGAAAGATGGTAGGGTCCGATGCCGGCACTGGTTGCGCCAGAGCCAGCTAAAGTGGAAGAACTTGTTACAAATGGATAGGTTCCGTGGTGGATATCTAATAATGTGCCTTGAGCACCTTCAAACAGAAGACGTTTACCTTCTTTCAGTTTTTGAGAAATATACAGGCTGGTGTCTGATTTTCTGAATGGTCGCAGCTGTTCGACAACGTCTAGAATTTGCTCATGTAACTGTTTAGCGTTAATTTCTGGCATATCGTACATGTTTTTCAGAAGGAAGTTTTTTTCTTTTAAAGCATGTTCAATTTTTTGAAGTAAAGTTTCAGGTTCAAATAAATCACTCATAATTAAGGCATGTCGAGAGGCACGATCTTCATAGGCCGGACCAATACCTTTTCCGGTGGTTCCAATTTTTTCCTTATTGGTGTCTTTGGTTAAAGCCAGCTCGCGCGCTTTATCAATGCTTTTGTGATAAGGAAGTAAAACCGTGGCGCGGTCTGAGATAAATAATTGTGAAGGTCCGATTTCTACGCCTGATTCGCGTAAGCGTTTGATCTCTTCCAGTAAGCCAAAAATATCAATGACGACACTGGAAGTGATAACACAGGTTTTTTCTTGATGAAGAATGCCTGAGGGAATCAGATGAAGAATGGTTTTCTTGCCTTTGACCACTAAGGTGTGTCCGGCATTTGAGCCGCCTTGAAAGCGCACGATGGTATCTGCATGAGTGGCAAATACATCGATCAACTTACCTTTTCCTTCGTCACCCCATTGAGCTCCAACAACCACTGTTATTGACATATTAAACCTGACCTTCAAGTAATGTTTTCGATTGGTAGTCTATTTCATTTAAATTCATTTGATAATTATTTTCGTTAAATGCCCGCGTTAGGCGCAATGTGGTTTCATGAAGATCACGAGCTGTAATATATCCCATATGGCCTATACGAATAATTTTTCCTTTAAGCTGATCTTGTCCACCCATGACGGTAAGATGATATTTTTTTTCTAGGTCATCCCGAAATTTTACTCCATTTACATTTGGCGGCAGCTTCAAGGCTGTGACTGATTCTGAAGGAGACTGTGAAAATAGCTCAAGACCCATAATCTTCGCCATCGATCGTGTGTAATTAGCCCTTTGTGCTATATGGCTGAAGTGCTTTGTAAGTCCATGATGTTGCATACGATGAAGAATATAATCTAAGCCGCGGATCAAGGGAACGTTAGCAGAAAATAAACATTCGCCACGAAGATTAGCGGCCAATTCATTTTGAATATTAAAATAGTAGGTTCTATTTTTAGTTATTTTAATTTTTTTCCAGGCTTTTTCGGAAAAACACACAAAACTTAACCCTGTGGGCAACATAAAGGCCTTTTGGCTTCCGCCAACTAGGCCGTCAATTTTCCATTCGTCCATGGGAATGTGGTATGCTCCTAGCGCAGTTATTCCGTCGACTAGTAACAATGCAGGTGTGTTCGCAACAACAGTGGAAATTTCTTGGATCGGATTTTTAGTAGCGGTACTGGTTTCACAGGCTTGCACTAAAACAATTTTAATATCATTGTGCTGTTCAAAGTATTTTTTAACTTCGTCAGCTGAAGCCGCTTGTCCCCATGGAATATCATAGCGAATCACTTCTGCGCCGTAGGCTTGAGCCATTTCTGCCCAGCGCTCACCAAATTTACCATTGATAATCGCCAGAACTTTTTCGCCAGGGTTAAGAACGTTAACCAATAAGCACTCCATGCCGCCAGTGCCAGTAGAGCTTAACATAAAAGCAGGCTGTCGAGTTTGGAAAATAAATTTTAAATTATCCAGCGCGGATTTAAAAATAAGATCGAACTCAGGTGTGCGATGATGAACCATAGGCATGGATAAAATCGTTTGAACTTTTGGGTGGAGTTGCACAGGGCCTGGGGCTAATAGCAATATAGAATTTGACATTTATTGTACCTTGGATGTTTATTAAACCAATGAACAGAAACTTTGTCTTTAAATTTGTCACCTTAGTGCTTTGCTTTATATTGACCACAGGGTGTGCGTACAAGCTCAGCAACAAAGTTGATCGATTTCCGGGAGACATTCAAACTGTTCAGGTTCCCGTATTTTCCAACGTGTCGCGCGAACCCAATGTGGAAGTGTTTTTCACCGATGCGCTTAAAGACGAGGTCTTGCGCTTCGGTCGTGTTAAGCTGGTTAATGAGGCTTCTGCGGCAGAGGGTATTCTGACAGGTGTTATCCACTCTGTGGAATTGAAATCAGATGAGTCTGTAACCGAAGCTAAGAATACTCAGTTTCTTCCGTATGGCTCAGTTTTGTCTGCCATAGTGCGAGTTACTGTAAACGTAACTATTACGCTTACAGATAAAAAAACACAAAAAATATTGTGGTCTGCTAATTATACGAACTCTAAAAATTATACTCCTCCACAGATAACTTTGCCTGTCATTAATTCGGCTAACAATCTTTACAATTTGTCCGAGAGAAGGCAGACTTTGGAGTCAATATCCAAGGATATGATGCAACTTGCATTAGATCGTTTAGTTGATAATTTTTAGTCATTTAACTTAATAGTTCAGGAAGCAGAATGCCCGTAGTCGATTCGCAAGTGATTTACAAAGATTTAGAGGCTAAGAAGCTAAAGCCGGTGTATTTCTTTTTCGGAGACGAGCCTTTTTTGTTAAATCAAATTCCAGATCGTTTCAAAGCCGCAGTTCTTAGTGAAAGCACATTCGATTTTAATTTTGCATCATTCTATGCCGCTGATACGGAAGTTGGCGTAATTAAAGACACCGTTGAAACTTTACCAGTGATGTCACAGCATCGGCTTGTGATATTAAAAAACGCCCATGAACTTAAGGAAGCGGAATGGAGCGAGCTTCAATCACTGTGGTCTAATCCGGTGGAGTCTACAGTTTTTGTTGTTTTAGCAGATAAAGTCGATAAGCGAAAAAAAGGTGTGAAGTCATTAATGGATGCGGCCGTTTCGGCTGAGTTTAAAAAGCCCTATGATAATCAGGTTCCACAATGGATTAATTACTTGGCTCAGAATTTTGAACTCAAATTTTCTAAAGAAGCAACCCACAGGCTTCATCGCCTAGTAGGGAATAATCTTTCAGAGCTAAGTAATCAGATTGAAAAAATTAAAAATTTCTTAAATGGAAAATCGGTCGTTGATGTGCAAGACGTCAACAGCGTGGTGTCGAATAGCAAAGAGGAAAGTGTTTTTGATTTTACTCGAGCGATTGGTAAAAAAGATCGCGTACTGGCCTTAGAGCAATTGGTGAGTTTAATAGATCAAGGTCAAAGTGAAATCGGAATTGTCAGTCTTTTAGCTCGGCATATGCGAATTTTATTAACCATTCGTTCCGGTATGGATCAAGGCATTGGCGGAGCGAAGCTGGCCAGCATGGCTCAGGTCCCAGCGTATTTTATCGAAGGCTATTGTGATCAGGCTCGTTTGTGGCCGGTTAAAAAAATCGAAGAAGCATTGGTCGTCTTATCGGACACTGATCGCGCTTTAAAATCTTCTCCGGTGTCATCGCATATTTGGCTTGAGAACATGGTTCTTAAAAGCTGCTCGCTGTAGCTCAACAAAGCTGCTCGCTGTAAGCTAAAAACTTCCTGAGCATCGATTATAAAAAGCATCTTGGCGCTGGGCGCGAGCGCAACCGTTATTTAAAACGTCGTTGCGCAAGGCTTCGCAGTAGGCATTTAGTGTATTGAAGCTGTGATAACCAGTTTCGCAAAAGGCTTCGCTGTATTGATAACTAAAATTTTCCACCAGATCTTCCGGCTTAATATTACAAGACGTAAAAAAAAGATCTGCAGTTATTAAAATTAAACAAAAAACGAGATGCTTCATTTTCTTTCTGATAGCGGGGCCACTTTGCGTTGCGGGCTTCCGATGTACTCAGAAAGCGGACGGATGATTCGGTTATTCGCCGCTTGCTCCATAATGTGTGCGGACCACCCTGTGGTACGAGCCATCACAAAAATTGGAGTAAAGAAATCAATTTCAAAGCCCATCATGTAGTAAGCAGGCCCCGCCGGAAAGTCTAGATTCGGATAGATTTTTTTCTTTTCCACCATAACTTTTTCTAAGGAATTATACATCTGCATCCATTTTTGATCACCGATGGCATCCGCCATCACTTGCGCATATTTTTTCATAGTGGGAACACGTGAATCACCCGATTTATATACGCGGTGACCAAAGCCCATCACTTTTTTCTTCTGCGCTAAAGCATCGATCATCCATTGCTCAGCTTTTGTTGGATCGGCGATCTCTATCATCATGTGCATCACCATTTCATTGGCTCCGCCGTGTAATGGTCCTTTCAGCGCACCGATACCGGCGGTGGTCGCCGAGTAAATATCTGACTGGGTTGAAGTCACTACTCTAGAGGTAAATGTTGAAGCATTAAAGCTGTGCTCAGCATAAAGTACTAATGACACGTCAAAAGCTTTAACAATTTTTGTATCGGGAACTTTTCCAAAGCACATGTGGAAAAAATTTTCAGCTATTGATAAAGAAGGGTTCGGCGCAATAAAATCTAAACCTTTTTTAAAGCGGTAATCTGCGGCGACCATAGTTGGAATTTTTGCTAACAAGCGAACAGCTTTATCCAAGTTTGTCTCGGGCGTTGCATCCCATATACGTTCATCTTCACAACCTAAGAAGCTGACGCCAGTCCGCACAGAATCCATAGGGTGACATTTTTTAGGTAAAGCTTTAATCACGCTTAAATTATCTTTGGTGATATCACGTAATGAACGCTCTTTTTTCGAAAATTCCTCTAACTGAGATTTATTCGGAAGCTCACCATTGTAAAGCAGGTAAGCCACTTCTTCGAAAGTGCAATTTTCTGCTAAATCCTGAACTGGATAACCGCGGTACACAAGCGAGTTAGTTTCCGCATTAACTTTGGAAACGCTTGAAGTATCCATAACGACGCCTTCAAGTCCTTTTTTTACATTCATCTTCTCTGGTTCAGGGACATAATCGGGATTAATATATTCAGCCATGTGGGGGGTGCTCCTTTTATTTTAATTTAAAATTGAAAATGTTTTGATCGAACTGGTTGTACTCTTCATAACGAGTTAAATCATACAGTTGTTGACGAGTTTGCATGAGAGACAACGCCTCATTTTGCGAGCCGGTGCTTTTAATAATGTCTAAGCCTTTTTCGGTGTTTCCCATGGCCAAGCGGAACGTCGTCACGGGATAAATCACCAAGTTGTAACCTAAGTTTTCAAGTTCTGCTTTGGTGTAAAGCTTTCCTTTTCCAAACTCAGTCATATTAGCCAACAGCGGGGCTGAAATAGCTTTGCGCATTTGTTCAAATTCTTTTTCATCTTGAAGCGCTTCAGGAAAAATCATATCGGCACCGGCATCAACATAAGCTTTAGCCCGGTCGATGGTTTTTTCTAAGCCTTCCGAGGCGCGCGCATCAGTTCGGGCGATGAGTAGAAAGTTTTGATCTAGTTTTTTACCGTTAACAGCGGCTTTGATCTTTTTAAGCATAGCTTGAGGTTCTACTATAGCCTTATTGTCTAAGTGCCCACAACGCTTAGGATTTTCCTGGTCCTCCAGGTGACAGCCTGAAAGGCCCATCTCAATAAATTCTTGAATGGTGCGGGTGACGTTCATGGGCTCACCCCATCCAGTATCAGCATCTATAATTGCAGGAAGTGATGTCGTTCGCGCGATTTGACGCCCACGATAAGAGACTTCAGAAAGGGTAGTTAAGCCAATATCCGGGTAACCCAGATCATTGGATAAGACGGATCCTGAGATGTAAACTCCATCGAACCCTTTTTTTTCAATCATCATACTTACTAGGGGGGAGTATGATCCTGGAAATTGTAATAACTTTCCGGCTTTTAATTTCTCGCGGAAAAGTTTTCTTTTCTCTTGAGGTGTAGTCGTTGGAAACAACATTAAAAAATTCCTTTTTGATCACGTTTGTTGGCCACTAACTTATCAATTGGGATTTGGACATTCAGTTGTTGAACTTCAGCCGCAGTCAGTTCAGGAAGACGTTCACATAAAGAAATGAAACGATTTCTTTCTTCTTTAGTAATAATGTCGGCCGTTAAAGTATCAAATTTTTTGATATAGTCTGCGCGCTTGAAAGGGCGAGCACCGGCAGGGTGAGCATTCGCTACACCTAATTCATCAATGATTGTAGTGCCATCATTAAGTGTGATTTCAACTCGACCGCCGAAACGTTTTTTATTCGGATCTTGATCGTGATACATTTCAGTCCATTTGGCGTCTTCTACAGTTTTAATTTTGTGCCATAGTTTAATAGTATCAGGGCGCTGAGCGCGCTCTGGCGCATAGGAATCGACATGGTGCCAAGTTCCATCTTGTAAGGCCACTGCAAAAATATACATGATCGAATGATCTAAAGTTTCACGAGATGCTGAGGGATCCATTTTTTGAGGATCGTTAGCGCCGGTACCGATAACGTAATGAGTATGATGAGATGTGTGAATCATTATCTCTTTAATATCATCAAAATTTTTAATTTTTGTTTTCATGCGTGCAGCTAAGTCGATCAAGGCCTGTGATTGGTATTCAGCTGAATGCTCTTTGGTGTAGGTTTCAAGAATGGCGCGCTTTTCTTCACCGAGCTCAGGAAGAGGAACACTGTATTTTCCATTTTTACCACTGAGCATGTAAGAGATAACAGAGTCTTCTCCTTCGTAAATCGGAGAAGGGGCGCCTTCTCCGCGCATGCAACGGTCGACAGCTTCAATTGCTAATTTACCTGCGTGCGCTGGGGCATAAGCTTTCCATGAAGAGATCTCACCTTTGCGTGATTGGCGCGTTGTAAATGAAACATGAACGGCTTGTTGAATAGCTTGGTAAATTGTATCAGTAGATAAACCTAGAAGGGTCCCGATACCGCCAGCAGCTGCCGGGGCCAAGTGAGCGATATGATCTTTTTTGTGTTCATGCAGACAAATGGCTTTAACCAGATCGACGTGGATTTCATAAGCTGTCACTGCGGCGCGGACAAAATCTTTTCCCGACTTACCCATTTGTTGAGCCACGGCTAATATCGGTGGAATATTATCACCTGGGTGGGAGTAATCAGCAGCTAAAAATGTATCGTGGTAATCAAGTTCGCGAACGGCAGTGCCGTTGGCCCAAGCGGCCCACTCACAAGAAAATTTTTGATCATTAGGCATACCGAAAACAGTGGATCCGCCAGCGCGAGGATGAGCTAATGCCATTGACCTCGCAGAGGCCACCGGGCGACGATTAGCTGCTGCAATAGCTACAGAGGCATTATCAATCACTCGATTTATAACCATATCGATAACATCTTCTTTGATTGGAGCATTGTCTGAGCTGATCTCAGCCAGCTTCCAAGCTAACTGATCTTTTTTGTCGATTTTTTCTTTAGAGGGGTAAACTCGTACCGGAATTTGTCGCATGGGGTCTCCTTGATTTAACGTCAATTTTGATGATTAAAATTATAAAAAAGCACTCTGAAAAATACCCTAGAAGACACCTACAGACAAATGAAATGCACCATCTGACTCGTAGCTTTTTTTGTTGAGCTTTTGCGCATATTCAAGATTTAGTGGGCCTATAGGCAGGTTATATCGTATTCCAATCCCCACCGAGCTACGCCATTCAGCTTTATAGCTCGTTGTGCTTGGTAAACTAGAAATGTGAACTTGGCCGCCATCATAAAAGATGGCGCCTGAAAGATCTGATTTTTTCATTAATGGAAAGCGCATCTCGGACTTAAAAAGCTCGTACGATGTATTGCCGCTCAGTCTTAGGTTGGGACTGATTGCTTCAGACGTTTTTTCCGTATCCGTCGAAGGAAAAAACTCATTGGATTCAAATCCACGTATGGTCGTACGTCCCCCAAGGATAAAGCCTTTTTTATCAAATCTTACGCCTTCATCATTGATTTTTAAGGGCTGTAAATATCCGCCCCTTAAGGAATTAGCCCACACCATTTGTTTGTAAACATTAAAATAGAAAGTGGTTTGTGCCGTATACCTTAAAAAATCATCAGTCTTGTTCGAGCCAATCATATTAGAGGCATACTCTATAGATATACGCGAAAAATTTCCAGTCATTGGATTTAAAACGTTATCGCGATAATCTAAATCTAAAATAGGACCGGTGGACGCAATAACTAAATCATCCCGGGTATAGCCGTATCTAATTTCATCATCTTTGGTGATGCCCTCATCCACATAGTTAGCAATATTATAGATTTGCCAGATGCCTGTTATGTTGGAGGTGATATCTTGTTCTACGGACCAGATGGCCTGGTTAGTGATTGTTTTTCGACGAATAAGGTAATCTGTCACAGTACGAGACGTAGTGTAATTTAAACGAAAACGGAGTCGGGTATCAAAAAGATAGGGCTCAAGATAACCTAAAGTAAATTTACTTTCTAAGAAATTAAGTATGGTGGGATTGTAGCTGCCCTCGCCACGAAGCGAGACTCCGCGGCCCCACCCGCCGATATTGCGGTAGGCCCAACCTAAATAACCCCTCATGGTAAAGTCATTTTCATTGGTAACACCACCCCCGATAGTGGCTACTCCGGGTTTACGCTCTCCGACGGTAACGATAATTGTTCGCTGTGCTACATCGGTATTGCTTTCCAGTGTTTTAATTTCTATAGAGGAAAATAAACCTGTTTTTTGTAATCGAGCTGTAGACTCTTGTAGCCTTGATAATGTTAAAAGCTCTCCCGGCGAGAATTCAAGTTCAGTTAGAATGACACGGTCATGGGTTTTATTATTTCCATCTATAAGAATAGAATTCACGTAAATCTGAGGGCCTTCAACTATTTCGAGCATAATACGAGCAGAAGTAAAATCATTGCTGTATTGAATAAGACTTTCAGATTCTAAATTTGCAATACGCATCTCCAGGAAACCTTGGTTTGCATAGTGAAGTTGAAGTTTGTTTAGGCCCTGTTCAAATTCATTTAAATTAAGTAGCTGGCTGTCGGATAGCTCCATCGATTTTAGCAGTTCACTTGGAGCTAAATTTTTCGCGTTTTTAAATTCTAAAGATGCGATCCGCGTTTGCGCGCCCTCATCAATGTTGATTGTCACCAAGCCCCTTTCTGGATAGGCTTCATCGGTTATCATTTCTAATCTTTTAAGTTTAGCATTTACAAAACCTTGATTTTTTAATGCCATCACCAGATTTTGAGTAGCCTGATCTATATCAGCTCTTATAAAAACACGATTTTGTACAGATGTAGAGGCATACTCATCAAATAAGTTAATATAAAATTTTTCTGATCGAGAAAGACTACCCGTAATTTTAAGTTTGTAAATTCTGGTTTTATAATTTTCAGTAATTGTATAGGTTAAAACATTCTGATCATTTTGCTTGGCTAGTGTGTATTTGACCTGGGATTGACTGTATCCCTCTGCAAGATAAAACCTTTGAAGCTTAGATTGAATTTCGTCAGGAAAACTTTCATCGCTAGGGCTGTATTCGGCTAAGTTTAAAACTTCAGATTTTAAATGAGTCTCTGAGAAATATCGATTTCCTACAATATTAATTTCGTATTTTGTTTTGGGATTAAATTTGTAAAGTAAAGTAACACGGGTATCATCCGAGTTGTACAAAATTTGTGGTGAGATATTACTAATCAGAAATAAGCCACGTTGATTTAAACGGGCACGAACCTCTGTATTGATACTTTTTAGCCGGTCATCTGTTAAGTTTTCGCCTACAAAGTTCCAATAAATATTATCTTTAAGATAAGCGATATCTTTCGCGGGAATATTTTCAAAAGATAGGGCTTGAATAATAGTTTTGGGGCCAATACTAATATTTATGTGAAGTCGTTTTTTAAAATCTGCTAAATCAATATATTTAAAACTTGCATTCGCTTTTTGATATCCTAAGTTTTTATAATAACTAACTAAACGGTCTAGGGCTAATTTGACTTTATCAGACTCAACGGCATCAGAAAGTCCAAGATTTAAAACCTCTATGGCATCATTATAGCTCAGCAGTGGGGTGCTATCAAAGGTTATTTCATCCACTTTTGAATCGGCTTCTGCATGTATTTGAAGTGTATTGTTGGTTTTAACAATTTTTATTTTTTTATGACGAGTCACTTTATATATTTTTTTAATAAGTATATTTAACTCTTCATCTGTAAAATGACTTTTTTTAAGTTCAGGAATACTTTTTAACAAATTAGCTTGAGTCACAACGGGCCACGAGGACAGGTCAAACTTTACGGCATGTGCTGTCGCGGATGGCTTGGCCATGAGATCAGAGGCCCATTGAAAAATAAAAAACAAAATTAAAATATTTAACTTAAGTTTCAATCGAACTCCCATTTGTACTCAAGATCAAGTCCGCCAACACCAACTTCATTTTCCTGATTTAAAATATTGGTGTTTTCTAAAATATTAGGTTGATTTTGATAGCTAACAATCGCGGAAGCATTCGGATGAAACAGCCATTGCAGTTTTACTTCATTGTTTTGTCGATCGCCGACCAGCGAGCGGCCATAGGAAGTGTATATTTTTTTACTTAATTGTTTACTGACGATAACTTTTGGAACAGCAATGTTTCGCGTATTATCAATAGAAGGTGCTAATTGAACATTGACTCCCAATCGGGACTGAATTTTTTTGCTAAACTCAGAGGAGTTACCGATAGCTGACAAAACCTCAAGCCCAGTTTGTCTTTGCTGGGTTTCTGAAGTTACATTTTGCCCAGCAGCCAATGTTTCATCCGAAGTGGTGTAACCCAGCGCCAGCAAAGAAAAAATATCGTTTTGACTTAAAGGGGGCTGGCTTGAAGGCTTAATATCTAAACTCTTGGCCGGTCCGTTAATATCTAAAGCAATGTCATAGTCAGTAACTCGAGCATTGGCTGTCAGGCTGACTTCAGGGTTAATGTCTTTGGTCCCATTAAATCTAACCACTCCATTTTTAATTTCAAAAGGCTTATCTTTAAAGTTCAGCTTACTTCCTGGAAGTACATTTATTACACCGGTCATTATCGGGGTATTAGGAGTTCCTGTAATATTTAAGTATCCAGCAACAGAGCCCTCCATAAGACTATTTTTAATAACAATACCTTTTGGAAACTGAGTTTTTACATTCAAAAGCATGGCTTGGGTGCTGCTTTCAAGTTGAGAGGCCGGCAACAGTGAGCTAGGCGGCAAGACCATATTTGTTTCTTCAGCATCTCCGGTAAACTCTTTTGTGACTAAACCATGCGAAATATCATAATCGATATTTAAGGTGTAAGGAAGCCAATCTCCGGAAAATCTGATTTTAGCCATACCGGCCGTTAATATTTTGCTGGGGAATTCAAGTTCGAGCTCTTCGGAATCCATATTTAAATCTACTCGAATATTTTTTGGACCTCTCATGTCAACTAAACCTTGCCCAATAAGTCGAGCCTGATTTAAATTTGCAGTGATATCAGTGAATTCAATTTTAGAGTCATACAGATCAAAAAAGGCCGATGTATTTGTGATAGGGTAAGGAAATCCTTTGGCCGTAATCGTGGCATCATTGATAAGACCTTCACCAGAAAAAAGGGGGCGACCGTTTTTAAACCCAATGTAGGTTGAAAACTCAAGTACACCCGTTAAGTTATCAGTAAAAGGAACTAAGAACTGGAGTGGCTTCAAAAACAAACGACCATGTGTAAACAGTCGCTGTTCACCATTTTGATTTCGTAATTGCAGAGAAAGATTTTGATCGGGACCTGCAAGGTTAAGAGCCCCCATGGTCATAGCACCATCTCTGTAAAGTATTTCTGTGGGCTGAGTCAGTTTAATTATTTGTAAACCTCGCTCAATGTTAAATTGATCAATTGATATTCGGCCGGTTAAAGTTGTAAAGTCATTTTTTTTAGTTGTTATATCAATATTAGCGCTCAGCTGAGATTTAATGTCGTATTCTGGCAGAGGAATATCGATTAAAGGTAAAAGCAATAACGGTTGAAAATCATTAAGCTTGGCTTTTACCGCATAGCCCTCTTGTTCCACAAAAGGTATTTTAATGTCGGCTTGTATTTGTCGGCCAAACACCTGTCCGTTAGCATGGAAATATTTTTTATTGAGTTCGGAATCAATTTGAGAGTTTGGTAATCTAAAATTATCTATTTGAAATTGATTAACTTGACTATGAGTGACGACTGACGGCTGATCGAGGGGGCCTGTGACTGATCCATTAATTTGTAGATTTCCAGATACATTTTTGAAAAGTCCGTTAATGTAATCTATATCTTCAACTTTAAGATTTTGTGAAGAGATTTTTAGATTAAATTCGGGTTCAGGCTTTGACGTATCTATATGTTGACTGACGATGACTGAGCCAGTTGTCTTTGAAAGGATGACATTTTTAAAATCCATTTTGCTGCCATTAGATTCTATTTCGGCATTAAGCTTAGTAAAAGATTCGTCATAAATAGTGCCTTTGAATAGGCCCGCACTTATTTTAAGGTTAAGTTTCCAAAAATCCAGTGGACCGCTAAACGAAACTGAAGCTAAACCTGTACCTGTGGCCCTCAGGGGGAGATGCCATTTCTCTTCAATCATCTCTAAGGCATCGACTACTCTGAGATGAGAAAATTTAAAATCTCCACGAGTTCTTTTATTGTCGACATCAACGTCGATTTGTCCGTGATATAAGCTTTCCCCCATGCGAGCATTCAACCGAGTCAGGCTTATAAGGCCATTTCGATAATTAAAATGAGTTGTGATGTCGCCCAGGAAAAAATCGCTGATGGAAGCCTTATTTAGGGAAAGCTCAGAATCGATAATTCCATGATCTGAATCTCCCGAGGCCTCTAATGATCCACTAGCTATACCCTTAAGTTTTAAATCGGCAATATTTTGAATATCATCCAGATTTAGCCCATCAGATTTAAACTCCATATTAAAACCTGTTTTAAAACCGACGCGACCCTTGGCGCTGAAAGCAGAGCCCGGACTGAATTCAACAGTGTTTTCGAACTCAACACCATCAGCATTTAAATTTGCCTTAACTTTAGAAAAGGCTCTTTTTATAGAGACAATGTTTAGTTCTTTTTTCATGTCACTAAAAACATCGACGTTCTCTGCGTTAAGCTGGCCGGTGCATATTGCCGAGAAGCTTTCTATCTGTCCTTCGCAGCTGGCCGTGGCTTTAACATCAAGAAAAACAGGAATAGTTTTTTCGTTGATGGATAAAAATAGTTTTTGCAATGAAAACTCGTTGATAACGATTTCTGTTTTAAACTTATAAGGAGATTTGTTTTCCAGGACAATTTTTTTAAGCTCAGCTTGCCCTGAAGGGTGGAGGAGAGTAACGCGGTCAATATCGAACTGATTATTTTTGATTTTAGAGCTGAATTCCCCGTTGCCAAACTTTAAGGTATCAATATTAATGTCACTGTAGCGCAAGTGAATATTCCCCTCGTTGCTATCTATGCCTTGCGTAGAGATATTACTGTTGAAGCGAACTTCTCCGTTCATTTGCGGAAGTCGAGAGTCCGTGTTTTTTATCAGGTAAGCTATATTGCGCAATTCAACTAACTGAATCTCGCCTTGAGCTTGTCCTTCAAAATAAGGATTAAATAGCAACGTACGCAGTCGGTCGGTCGTTAAGTTTATGCGAAGCGATGTATTATTTTTTGAGACTTCAATATTTAAACTTTGGATGGCATTTTGCTCTATGCGTGCACTTATCTGAGCGCTTACATCGACCGCACCATTTACATTTGAGATCGCGATAACATTGATTTTATTTGCAATAAGGTCGATCGCTTTCTTCTGATTTGTAATCTGTAGAGAGGAAAGATCTAAAGCAGCATGCGCTATACTATGGTTGGGTGATGGGGGTAAGCTTAATTGGATACGCGAGTTCGCTATATAGATATTTTTTATAGGTATATCGGGAAGATGCTTAAAGATCGGCTCTAAATTAATTTGGGTGGGTTCCTGTGATGAAGACTGAAAGAGTTTGCTATAAGCCTCTTTAGGGATGTTCCACTGGAGAGAGTTAATTTGTATGTAGGAAGCTTCAAGTTGTCCAATCATTAAACTAAAAGGGTCAACTTGCAGCTTAATAGAGTCAATTTTTGTTCGAGTAAGATAATTTAGATCATTTATAAAAAGAACATCAATGTTTTTAGCTGTTGCCTGCAACTTGAGTAATGATATGTCCAAATCGTTAACATTAATCTGAACAACGTTTTGCATTTCATTAATTTTTGGAATTTGGCTTAAGGCATAGGTGATCACTTTTTGTTTTAACCAGAGTGTCCAAACTAGAAATAAACCTACAAAAATGAATAATGGTGGAGTGAGTATCCAAATAGCCTGACGTTTTCTCATGTTTGTTTCCATTCATGAAGTAAGGCTTCAGTAGAGCGATAAAATGGAACAGATCGAGATAAGCTTTGCAGCAAACGAACAGCTAGATCTTTTTGACCTAATCCATAATAGGCTAAAGCTTTCAGGTAAACTGCTCCGTGGGTATCTCCAGGCAGAGCACTTGCAGAGTTCTCAAGTTGTTCAATAAGCTTTAGCAAATCAAGAAAACGACCGCAGTCGTGTAAAACTTCGGCCTTGAGCCAATCACGAGAATGAGTTGGGGGAGTTTTTTCTAGAATTTCTAAAGTCAGCTCATAGAAGTCGAACTGGTAAGCCAAGATACTCAGGTTGTAGAGCTGATCAGGAGAGTCATTTACAAATTTTTCGACCAAGATGCGAATGTTTTTTTCCAGATCATCGATGGCTTGCTGTGCAACAGCGTCAAGAGATATATCGACAGTAGAGTTCCTGGGCTTACCTAAACTTTTTTTTGCTTTCAGTCTTGATAAAATTTCATCAGCTTTTCTTTCGAGCTGGGCTTGTTTAAGGATGCCGACCTCAATATCATTTGGAAAAAGCTGATTAAGTTGATCAAGGACACTTCTTTCTTGGTCATGCATTTGGTAGAGCCGGTTTTTATTCAGTTGCTCTATTAATTTAGCTTTTACTTCTTCACGTTGTCTAAGAAACTGAGTCTTCAGTTCTTCTTTACTGCGAGCTACGGTCGTCGAGTATAAGTGAATAACTTCAGACTGAAGAGCAGTCATTTCTTGAGGCTGTAGGGAGACAATGTATTCAATAAAGGCGCATGTTTCTTCAGTGATCGGTGTTTGGCTTAAAACCATAGCTTGAACAATAAATCCTAGGGGAAGTTGGCCAATTTTTTTCTGACGAAGGCATTTGATGTAGAATTTTTTAAGAAGTTCTAGCTTTCCTGCTGTAATTAAAAAATGACTTAGGCTTTCAACCTCTGCGGAATTCAGAGTCTCATTTTTTTCATATTTGGCAAGTAACCCCTGACATACATAATCAATAGAGGCACTCTCTTGAAATAAGTTATGAATTTCAATTTCAAGGCTGTTCATCCCTGCCAAAGCCTGATCCTCAATCCTTATGAAGTAACTTTAATCGAATTAAATTTACTTCTGGTTTACTCTCTCGACATAGGCACCCTCACTGGTGTCTATTCTTAAAACGTCGCCTTCGTTAATATGCAATGGAACGTTGACGACAAGTCCGCTTTCCATCGTCGCTGGTTTAGTTGCGCCAGACACACGATCACCTTTGATTCCGGGTTCAGTGTGGGCCACAGTTAAGTTAACCGCCTTCGGAACATCGACCAGAACGGGTTTATCATTGTAAATTGTAATTACGACGACAAGGTTTTCACTTAAATAATTTTTTGCGTCACCGATCTCATGCTCCATCATCGTAATCTGTTCGTAATTTGTTTGGTTCATGAAGTTGTAGCCGCTATCGTCTTTGTATAAAAATGTCATTTCAACGTTTTCAACATTAGGGACCTCAAATTTTTCCCCAGATTTAAAAGTACGTTCTAAGTTTTGTCCGGTTAGTAAAGCGCGCATTTTAGTTCTGGAAAATTGATTCCCTTTACCAGGCTTAACGTGCTGAAAATCAACAATGACATAAGGCTGGCCTTCAACCATAAGTTTTAGACCCTTTTTAAAATCCGACGTTTCGTACATACATGCTCCAATTGGTATTAATGCGTAATCCTAAATGACTATTAGACCAGTCTAAAACAAGCCCGTGACTCACACAAGCTGACTTATTTTAGACTCTTCTATTCTGCGGAGCAATAATTCGAGTGCTTTTTGCTTTTTTTCAATGATGAGGCTTTGCTTGGATAAAGAAGTATGTCCTGCTACTTTTGGGCGCAGTTTCTCTGCGTTTTCGAATTGAGAAAGTTTTAGCAGGCGGGTCTTGATTTCCGCATGCTCACCGAATTCGGATTTACACTCTTTGATAAGTTTCAGAGCTTTAACATATTCTTGGCGCACTGTAAAAGCATCAACAAGAGATAGAACTCGTTCCATGCGTGATGATGAGGTTGAAATAGAAGTTGATTTATCCGGCTCTAGCGGTAGGGCTGGTTTTTTAATTTCTTTGAGGCTTTTTATTTCAAATAAGTCTTCGTCGTATTCATCTGCCGTAAGAACCTCTAAACGGGCGATGGATTTTCTAACGCCCATATGATTCGGGTTGTGAAGCATAACCTGTTTAAAATCAGCTAAGGCCAGTTTGTTTTTCTTAGTTTTGAGATAAACTTGTGCACGCAACAGGTAACAGCTCCAATTTGTAGGAGCTTTGTTGATGCAAAAATTTAAATGCTGCAAGGTTTTTTCGTCATCACCTTTAAGCTGATAGATACGGCCTAAAAGCATATGACCACTCACAGAGTGGGGATGATATTTTAAACTTCTCAGCAAAAGTTCTTCTGCTTCAGAGTTCATATTTTGAGCAAGGTAAAGATCTGCCAATCGAGCAAATGAAAGTGACTTTGGGTTGGACAGAAGCTCGATTTGCAGGGATTCTATTTGTTTAAGTGCTTCGTCGTTGTTGTGTGTCATCTCTTTGGTTATCCTCTCATTATATTGACGGAATGAAAAGCAACTTATTCAATAAAATAAGGAAAAATAGAATTATGACTATCATAGGTATCGATCCAGGCTCTCGCTTTTTAGGCTTCGGCATTATTTCATTCAAAAATAATGTTTTGGTCGCGCGAGAATATGGAGTTTTAAAATTCGATAGCCGTGAAGATCTAACCACGCGTCTGCTGGAAATAGGCCAGGGCGTAAAGGACTTGATTCAAGAGTATAAACCGGACCACATGTCGATTGAGAAAATATTCTTAGGTAAGAACGCTGACAGTGCCTTCAAGCTGGGGCATGCTCGTGGCGTAGTCATTTATCAAGCGCTTGAGGCCCGTGTTTCAGTTTTTGAATATGCTACGCGATCAGTAAAAAAGGGAATAACTGGGAATGGCGCTTCTGACAAAGATCATGTTCGGATGGTGGTGCAAAACCTTTTAAAGCTGCCACCGATTAAATCTTTAGATGCTTCCGATGCGTTGGCTTTAGCATGTTTTCATTCGACTCAGATACGAATGCAGTCTATAAAAGTAAGACAGATGGAAAAAACGATATGATAGGTTATTTAGAAGGTCTGGTTTTTGATGTGAACTCAGAGGGCTTAGTTTTAAAAACTAACGGCGTGGGATACGAAATATCCACTACGCAACAAACCTTAAGTGATGTTCAAATGCTTATCGGCCAAAGTATTTCTTTTTGGATCTATTCGCACATTCGCGAAGATGCGTTCCAGTTATTTGGATTTATGACGAAGCCAGAAAAAGAATTTTATATTCAGTTACTTAAAGTCAATGGCATAGGTCCAAAATCAGCTTTGAATATTATGTCCGGTGCACATTATTCTCAAATTCAAAAATGGATTGAAGAGGGTGATGCGAAAGCTTTGTCGCAGCTTCCTAAAGTAGGCAAGAAAACAGCAGAACAAATTGTTTTAACCCTTCAGGGTAAGTTGGTGATTTTAGATTCCAAGTTGACCGGTAAATCATCGGGCAAAAATATTCGCTCAGAGAGTCAGCGACAAATTGTTTCAGCTTTAGTTAATTTGGGCTTTAAGGCCACCTTAGTGGATGAGTTTATTGCAACAGTAGATACTCAGACCACAATTGAAGATGGAGTACGTTTAGGACTTCAAAAGTTATCGGGTCAACTATGACACGTATTTTAGAGTCTGCACAGCTTGAGAATGAAGTAAAATGGGAAAATAAACTTCGTCCATTATCATTTGAAGAGTTTCCGGGACAAGATGAAGTTAAAGAGAAGCTTAAAGTTTTTGTCCAGGCCGCGCGAAACCGCAATGAGCCCTTGGATCATACTTTATTGTTTGGACCTCCGGGCTTAGGCAAGACAACATTGGCTCAGATTATCGCTCATGAGCTTAAGGCAGAAATTAAAATTACATCAGCGCCAGCGATTGATAAAAAGGGTGATCTGGCAGCCCTATTAACAAGTTTGAAACCCTATTCTATTTTGTTTATTGATGAAATTCATCGTTTAAACCGTACGATCGAAGAGTATCTGTACACAGCGATGGAAGATTATTATATCGATATCGTTACCGGCGATGGCTTGGGGGCGATGTCCATGAAGTTTCAGTTGGCGCCATTTACATTGATCGGTGCGACGACGCGTGCAGGATTACTGGATAATCCTTTTCGCGATCGCTTTGGAATACAGGAGCGGTTGCAGTTTTATCATCAGTCTGATCTGCAAAAAATTTTAATGAGATCCGCCCAGTTGTTAGAACTTAAGATGGACACAGATGGTGCCTTAGAGCTGGCTCGTCGAGCGCGAGGAACGCCGCGTGTAGCGAATCGCTTACTTAAACGAGTTAGAGACTACGCTCAGGTAAAAGGTGATGGGCACATCGATCACAAAATTGCAATTTATGCCTTAGATCAGCTGGGGGTAGATAAAAATGGATTGGATCAGATGGATCGCCGGATTTTAAAATTGATGGCTGAAAAGTACGATGGCGGTCCGGTTGGTATTGATACCTTAGCGGCGGCCTTAAGTGAGGACCGTGAAACGTTAGAAGAAGTTTATGAGCCCTTCTTGATTCAAGAGGGACTTATTCAGAAAACTTCGAGGGGTCGTGTGTTGACTCAATATAGCAAACAGATTTCATTATTTTAGGATAAGCCATCATGTTTTTTCAAAAAACGGTTCGAAAAACGATAGAAGTTAAGGGAATAGGTATTCACTCTGGACAGCCCTGCACTTTAAAATTTTGTCCGGCTCCAGCAGACACGGGGGTTTATTTCATCCGTGCCGATTTATCAGGGCGCCCTTTTTTAAAAGTGTCGTCTACCCATGTTCAAGCAGTTCATTACCAAACAGTGTTAGGCGGCGAACACTTTAAAGTCGCAACCATAGAGCATTGTGTATCCGCCTTGTCGGCCTTACGTTTAGATAATGTATATATAGAACTCGACGGTCCCGAAATTCCCATTTGTGATGGCAGTGCTTTGCAGTTTACTGAAGCACTGTTAAAAGCTGAATTAGTTGAGCTTGATCAGCCCCGTAAGTATTGTTACATCCTGGAGCCTATCAGTTATACTGAAGGTGATAAGCATGCCTATGTAGTGCCCTATCACGGGCTGCGCGTCGGCGTAACGATTGATTTCGATCATCCCGCGATTGGCAAAGAGTCCTTAGATATGGAAATTACTGAACAATCTTTTTTACGAGAAATAGCACCGGCAAGAACCTTTGGGTTTCTTAAAGATGCGGAAGCTTTAAAAGCAGCTGGTCTAGCTAAAGGCGGAGGCTTAGACAACTGCATTATAATGGATGAAGCCCGTGTGCTTAACCCAGAAGGGCTTCGGTTTAAAGATGAGTTTGTTCGTCATAAGATATTAGATGCATTAGGGGATTTGGTGACTTTGGAGATGCCGCTAATGGGGCACGTAGTACTGCATAAGGCGGGTCACGATATTATGAATAAACTGGTTAAGAAAATTATTGCATCCCCGCAGTCCTATAAATTTGTTGAGCTTGGTGTAGACATTTCCACCGAGGCGAAAAAATTTGCCAATTGGTCCGTAAACGACTAATCTTCAAAAAGTGCCAGGCTACATTTCGGAACGCATAGCGTTCCGAAATGTAGCCTGGCACCTTTTATTGGAGGATTTATGATTATCGGAGTGCCTAAGGAAATTAAAATTAGTGAAAATCGAGTCGGTATGACAGAAGCAGGGGCTCTGCAACTGGTTAAAGAAGGTCATACAGTGATTGTAGAAAATGATGCGGGCATTGGCAGTGGCATCACTAATGAACAGTACGAAAAGGCCGGAGCGAAGATCATCGCCAGCAAAAAAGAAGTTTACGATAAAGCTGAGATGATTATGAAAGTGAAAGAGCCTCTTCCTGCTGAATATGATCTTATGCGTGAGAATCAAATTCTATACACCTATTTACATTTAGCGGCTGAACCAAAATTAACAAAAGTTCTTTGTGAGCGTAAAGTAAAGTCTATCGCCTATGAAACTATTCAACTAGAAAATGGATCGCTTCCGTTATTAACACCTATGTCTGAAGTAGCGGGACGTATGGCGACACAAATCGGAGCCTTTTACCTTCAAAAAAATCACGGAGGTAAGGGGATTTTAATGGGTGGAGTAACAGGTGTTATGCCAGCCAAAGTCACCATTATTGGTGGAGGAGTCGTTGGAACTAACGCGGCCAAAATGGCGGTCGGCCTTGGGGCGCAAGTGACTATACTTGATGTCAGCACTCCGCGGTTGGAATATCTTGATGATATTTTTCAGGGGCGTTGCCAGACTTTGTACTCGAATGCAAAAAATATTGAAGAGTCGGTTGTGCACTCAGATTTGGTCGTTGGAGGCGTTCTTATTACTGGGCACAAAGCTCCGACTTTAGTGACTAAAGACATGGTATCTCGAATGACCAAGGGTTCAGTTGTGGTTGACGTTGCCGTTGATCAAGGTGGATGTATCGAAACTTGTCGCCCAACTTCACATACAGATCCCACTTATGAAATTGATGGTGTCATTCATTACTGCGTTCCGAATATGCCAGGCGTCGTTCCACGTACATCAACGTATGCTTTAACCAATGTGACATTAAAATATGCTTCTATGATTGCAGCTATGGGCGTAGAGGATGCCATCGCCAGAAATAAGCCGTTGATGAAAGGCCTTAATGTTTATAATGGATATGTTTGCTACGAGCCGGTAGCACGCGACTTGAACCTGGAGTATCGTCCTTACAAAATATAGTGCGACATCAGAGTTGAGTTTGAGGGCCATTTTTGTAAAAAAGGCCCTATGTAAAATTTTTATTACGATGACATATTGCGACATGACCTTATTTCGTGTATACGTAGTTTAACGAAATTTAAAACGGGTCTCATCGGGGGAAAATATGCCATCTACTCATTCGGTAGTCGATGCAGCGGGCAAAGCTGTGGACGACAAAAATCTAGAAAACACTAAAAAAGCATCTGGCCACGCTGAAGACGTCGATACTGATGATCAAGATGATTTTGCTGACGAAAAAGCGAAACCAATAGATCGTTTTGGCGACGACGACGGTGATGATCTTGCATTGCAAAGCTTAGAAGCGGAAACGATCACAGGTACTTATGGCGAAGAGGACGAAGATTTTAACTTTGATGCGGTAGAAAATATTTTAGATCTTCCGGAGACAGAATTTCCTCGTTTTACTTTAGCTAAAAATAAAGCGCGCTTTTTTCGAATGGTTTCTTGGTATCGTCAAAAAGAAGAGTGGATTGAAGTCGCTCCATTAAGCGGTGTAACGAAATTGTTTAAACAGCAAACTAAAGAGTTAGAGGGCATTCGTTCGAGCAAAATGGATTATGAAATGGAACTTGAAACAGGAACACTGACTCCATCACAGCGTTCTTATCGTAAAGATGAGCTTAAAATGTGTCGCGTCCAAGAGAAAATGGCTGTACATTTAATTTCTAAACTGCAATTAAAAATTAAATCAGGTCGCCGATAATAAATAACTTGAATCGAAATTAAAAAAAACGCAACATGGTTTCATGTTGCGTTTTTTATTTTGTACACTTCTTTTAGGTTCGCTAACAGCAAATGCTCAATCGACTGAAGAAGATTATACTTTTTCGGAAAAACACATTTATCCAGTGTTGCGAAAAGGTACTGATTTTCACTCAGGCATCACTTTTTTATCGGGAGCGCTAGCGTCTTTAGTGGCACGTCCTAATGATGACTACGTCCGTGAACGTTGGAAAAAACATCAAAAAATTTCACCTGATGATACTACTGCTGGAGATTTTATCGGTACCGGTGCGGGCAGTGTTTTGGTGATGGGTGCCCAGTACTTTTGGGATCCAAATGAAGATCATCTGCTGTCTCACTTAAGAGGCTTCGCCTACGGTGGTATTGCCATTTACAGTTTGAAAACACTTTTTGCACGAAATCGTCCTGGTAATAGTGATAACCGCCAGTCATTTCCTTCAGGTCATGTGACTATAACAGCTATGACGGCAACTCATTTATCCTATGCTTATGGGTGGCCAGCGGCAGCCCTTTCAATTCCAATTACTGTGTACACCGCTGCAACGCGAGTTGCTGATGATGTGCATTGGTTTTCAGATGTAGTGGGTGGTATGTTTTTAGGATACTATGTAGGACGCGCTACTTTTTATGATAAGTCAGCTTATCGTCGATCCGGTGAGCCGGCTGTTGAAAATGCAAAAGGGAATCAAACCTTTTATCAGTTGATTCCCTTGATATCATCCCGATCTACTGGGTTGAACTTTTTTATGTCCTATTAAAGTAAGCCTTTAGATTTTAAGTATTTTGCATGCATGCGTACAAGATCTTGCATAGCGATTTTAGCGCTGGCGTGGTTAACTTTATTGGCTATAGATGAAAAAATAATTATACCTTTATCTGATTCAACGTATCCCGTAAGACCTTTCACCATACCACGGGGCAGGGTTCCTGTTTTAGCGTAAACATCACCGATTTGTTGATCAACATCATTAAGTTGTGATCGCATAGTGCCGTATTCGCCCGGCTGAGCCATAAAGTGTTTGAAAGTATCATAGTTATCACTTTTATAGATTTTTTCTAAAAGTGAAGTTAATAAACGCGCAGTTACCTTGTTGGAGCGGCTAAGACCACTGCCATCAACCATAACTAGTTTATTAATATCACTAAGGCCGCTAAATGTTTTTTTCAATGTAGCGACACTTTTATTTATAGTTCCACTAACAGATTTTAATGCTGCATCAGCACCTGGGTTGCTACTGACATGAAGCATATAGCTTAAGTCTTTATTAGCATAACTTTTATTGAGATAAGCCAAATATCCAGAGAATACTTTTAAAGTCGATGCGGGAGTAAGCGAGGTATTGATATTTTGAGCAGTTAATGAAGTTCGGGTGCCATCTTTTTTAGAGATATAGACAAAGTGATTTCCCCAAATGCCTTTGACTCTTTTTGTTCGAGCTATTGCCGCATTTTGAAGTTCAGCTACAGAGTTTATACCACTGATATCTTCAACGTCGTCATCTGTTTGAGCCGGCTGGAGATTTTGTTCAGTTAAATCATTTTGAAGTTGAATTAATTCTTCTTCTGTTAACGGAGCCTCTCCTTCGTACTCGTTGGCCTCCATCAGTTGATCATATTGTTCTGCAGACATAGCTCCGATATTTTCAGAAGCTGTCATTTCTTGATTATATTGTTGGATTTCTAGCGATAAAGTGGAAGCCGACGATATCTGACCTTGAAAAAACAAAGAGACCACTAATAACTTTAAAATAACCTTTTTCATAAAGCTCCTTAATATGTGTTTACAGAACTGTTTTACACAGCAAGGTCTTTGCCGCTAAATAAGTTCTATAAGCATATATATTGGAGCTGATCTCGTTTTAGAAAGAAGAAGTGTAAAACTGTTTTACAATGAGACGCTTCGGGCGGCCAAAGCCTACTATTGGCCGCTGATTGTTCGTGAAGTTATCGCTTTGACTAAAGGTATGTCTGCACCAGGATCTTTACCATCGACACCGGTACCTTTGAGTGGACTGGTCGAAAGTAATTCGAAATCTCGGGTCGCTACATTTTTAAAACCGGCGTTGGCCACCGGAACATATTGATTATTAGGTATGGCGTTGGCCCCTTCATGCGATCTAATGTAGGCATTTCCTCTGACATCATGATTACTCGCATAGTAATTGAGTGAAGGTAGACCCCAGGTTTGACCGCTTCCCATTACGCTGGTTCCTTGGTGTGCCCCTGCATGATAGAAAACATTGTTCTGAATTTTTAGGCCATTGACCACATGTCCAGGGCCGTCGCCCATCGCGACAAAGGCAGGATATTCATCGGTCGCATTACCCCAGACTGTGTTATTTATAATTTCTAGATTTCTTTGCGGCCCTTGACTGCTGGGTCCCGTAATTTGAAACAAACGATAACCCACGTTTTCAAAAATGTTGTGAATAATACTAACTTTTTGTTGTGGGATTCCTCCGCCGCCAGAGTATTCATCCAGCGTATGCAGAGAGGTTCCATGATCCGCATTTTTAATAATATTGTAACGAATGGTTAAATCACCACTCACACACCAAGTACAATTTCCATCTTGATTGGAACTTTTTAGCACAAAAGCAAACCCCGTTTGACCATGAGTCCAAGAGTTTTCCATTATATTTCCTTCAAACAACAGGCGCTGACAGGCTTTAGTTTCAAAAAGATTTTTAACCAACCAGGGGATACCTGCGTACGATACATGTCCAATTTTCCATGTTAGCGGTTTGAAAATATAATTTCCGCGCATTTCAATATCGCTGGGTATAATGTTCGGAATACTTGGGTCAGCCCCTCCAAACATCACGTTCTCGCCCGCGCCTTCTAGATAGTTATTATTGATTTTTAAAACTCGGCCA
>JALHMX010000004.1 GCA_022843825.1 Pseudobdellovibrionaceae bacterium | reverse complement strand
GCTCTTCCGATCTGAAAAACTTATTTACTTATGGTCACAGTTAAAATCTGATCAGGTTTATAAGACAAATTTATTTTCATTGGATTTGTTTTCTATAGCTAAAATATTTAAGGATCGATCAAGTCTTAGCTTTAATGCCCTACTTGACACAACACCTTTAAAAAAATTGCTTGAAGAGCATATTGATTTCAAACAGATAGCGCAGAATATTAAAGATAAAAAGTATGAATCTGTAATTATCACGGCTAATAACTATCATCATCAAGCTGCAGTTAGCTTTATAGACAAGCAGTCCGGCATTAAAAAGTCTGCTTGGCACGATTCGCGCCGTGTTCCTGAATACACGACTCTGGATGTTGAACACGTCATGGCCTCAGCAGCTATTCCGGTCTTGTTTCCACCTATCAATATCAATGGTGATGATTATGGCGATGGCTGCGTACGAAACAATACACCTTGCAGCCCTAGTTTACGCATGGGAGCAGAAAAGTTGTTTGTCGTTGGCGTACGAACACAAAATTTTTTCGATGAACCAGCGACTCCTGCTTCCGCTAACGATCATCGAAAAACTTCATTAGTGAACATTTTCAATACACTTTTAAATGCGGTCTTATTGGACTCTGTTGAACAGGATGTGCATCGTATACAACGCATTAATGAACTGGTGCGGAAAGCTAATTTACATGAAGTCGAAACCACAGAGCCGAATGCAAAAAACAAAACAAAGCTACTTAAAGAAATACCGGCTTTGTGCATTTCCCCCAGCGTTAACATCGGTGAAATTGCGCGAGCCCATGCCCATCACCTGCCCCGTTTATTGCGTACGACCTTAAATGCCTTTGGATCTTTAGATGACGCCAACGAAATCATCAGCTACCTGCTTTTTGATGCCGATTTTTGTAAAAAGCTGATTTCCCATGGTTACGATGACGCTTTTAGTTCTAAAAAAGAAATTTGTGATTTTTTTGAGATTTGAAATGAAGAGAAGGATATAATTATGAAATGGTTTGTTAACTGTAATGACATAATACAAGGGCCTTTCGATAATACAGAAGTTCCTACTGTACTAAAAAATGTGGGCACGCAATCAACTTTTTTGTGGTCTCGAGGGATGTCAGACTGGATTCATGCGGACAAGTGGTCTCCTTCTATAGCGAAATCCCCAGAATATGAACGTAACTTTGCATCCATGGAGACTCATATTTCACCAGCTAGTGCTCACACCACTTTGGGTGCGCCCCGTCTTAATATAGCGACAAAATATAAAGTTCAATACGACTTTAAAGATCAAAAAGAAATGACCTATGAACAGCTGGTTCAATTCACCATGCAACAAAGTGATGTGTCTAAGATTGCTGTTTACGACCCGGCTACGCAAGAGTGGCGCGAAATTTATGCTATTCCTGAAGTCGTCGAACGGTTGGGCTTATCTCGACGTAAAAACTCGCGAGTTCCCATTTTAGCTCAGTTTTCTGGTCAATCAGGAAAAGAGCAAAAAATTAATTGTCGAGTCGTTACAATAAGCGTAGCTGGATTTGGTTTTACAAACATTTTTGACTTAAGCATTGGCGATGTCGTTCGTGGGCAAATCACCAGTCCTCATTTCTTTACACCATTAAATGTAGAAGCAGAGGTCACTTATACAGGATCAGATGGCTACATCGGCTTAAGATTTTCTCAAATTAATGATGATACTCTGGCTTTAATCACCGAGTATGTGAATAAGTTTGGCGACAAAACAGAGATTACTTAGTTTCTAATCGCTAAGGTGCAGTCTCTTTTATTAGAGAAACCTTTTCTTTTTAAAATGTGGAAGCCATTCTTTTTTAAGGCTCTGGCTAAATCGCCGGTTTTAGCATAAGTAGAAAAAACACAAAATTCATCACAATAGTTTTGGATAAATGAATCCAAAAAGTCGAAAGTCCAAAGTTCTTCATTGGTTTTTTTAGAGAAAGCGTCGTAGCAAATGACATGGTATTTATGGGGATCAACTTTATGAGCATCATCTAAAGCTGGATATAAGTGAAATCGATCTTGATATAAAAATGATTGCAGCGTGGTTTTAAAATTTTCTTTATTTATACGAACTTCAATCTTAGAAGTCAGTTTCTGATTTAGACTCGAATAAACCTCATCATAAACGGCAGGTTGCGGTGATTCAAGCCACGCTTTAAAAGCTTTAATAAGTTCTTCATCTTTTTCAAAACTTATAAGCCGTTTAAAACCCAGATCGCTCAGTAGTGAAATCAGTATTTCTATATAGCCTAATCCTAACCCCAGCACTAAATAGTTCAACTGATCTGGAGAACATTTTTTATGCGCCTCTTTGATGGCCTCGCCATAGATGTAAATAGTTTCTGAGGCAGCGCCGCCAGAATGATGCATTTGTTCCGAATCCACCGCCTCTGCGTCCCTATAGCGCAGGCTGGGACTTCCATCGGCTGTTATTTCTACAGTATAAATTTTGTTATTTTGCATTTTCTGTCCGAATAAGGTTATTGTCTTCCCCATGGAAAAAGGCTGGTCCGGTTTACCCTATCATAGTATTGCTGAGCACTACAAAAGAATCTTTAAAGAGAAAATCTATAAGATTCCGGTGACTGTGGTCGATGACTGCCCGAATCGTATGGGCTTAAAAGGCATGAAGACTTGCAGTTTTTGTGATGTCTGGGGATCTGCGGCCCGTGAAGACTCTTTTGAAATGAATTTGCACGATCAAATCACCAAGTTTCAAAAAATTATTGCTGATCGCTATCATGCTAAAAATTTTCTGGTCTATTTCCAAGCCTACACCAATACTTTTACCAAAATTTCTGCTTTAAGAAGTAATTTTGATGAAGCCCTTAGTTTTCCTTTCGTTAAAGGTTTTGTTTTAGGCACGCGTCCCGACTGCTTATCTCCGGCTGTTCTAAATCTATGGCAAGAGTATTATCAAAAATCCTTCGTCGCCGTAGAGCTTGGCGTACAAAGTTTTTACGACGAACACCTTGAGTTTATGCAAAGAGGCCACACCGCAGAGGATTCTATAAAAGCTATTCATAAAATAGCCGATACGACGGCTGTAGACTTAGGTATTCATCTTATTTTTGGCTCTCCCGCAGAGTCAGATCAACAAATCATAGATACAGCTAAACGCTGCAATGACTTACCGATCACTAACGTAAAACTTCACAACTTACATGTTTTAAAAAATACTACTTTAGAAAAATGGTTTAACGCCGGGGAATTCGCACCGATTGAAAAAGAGGATTATAAAAATAAAGTCCTTCTTTTCCTCTCTCATTTACATCCGCGCATCGCTGTTCATCGCCTAGCGGCTTTTGCGTCTCGTTGGGAAGAGTTGATCGCGCCGAAGTGGACTTCGGATAAAATGGGAACTCATCAGTTCATTGTGGATGAGCTTCGCGGAGCAAAAGTTTTTCAAGGATGCCTAGTTCCGCCACAAAACGAAAATGACAAGCACTTATTTAACATAATGAAGTCCCGAATTGAACGAAATGACCGCAATTGACAGGCAATTTAAGAAAGTGAAATTTCACTTCATTTTATGATAAATTCTTCTTATAAAAAATAAAAAAAAATGTCTATTGACAGCTTTTTTCGAGAGAGAAAACCCGAGCGAGTGTTACCCGTATTTTTGAAATTTAGCGCGCAGCATCTGCCTAAAAGTCGAGCTAGACCTTTGGGAAATTTTATTTTTTTTAACAAAATAAATTGATTCTTTTAAAAAATTGACTCAACCTTAAAACAAGACAAATACAGCCTTATAGGATGAGGCGATATTTTAGAACACTAGATATAGTGGTTGAGGCAATTTTGATAAATCGCATCAAGAGCACCGTTATCGAATCCGTTTTAAAAATAATTTGGCCATTGATGGTCAACATTTTTTTCTTGAAATAATACATACTGGACTAAAGAATAGCTAGGTCTTGAGGGGGATCTAAGTTCTATTTTTGTCTAAAAAATTTTGAACACTAACAACCTGAAATGAGATTCAGAGGGGAACAATGTCAATGATGACTATTAATGAAAATATGGCAACAGCTAACACTTCTCATGTAATGCGCGTAAAAAAACGGGACGGTACGCTTGAGCCCGTTGATGTAACCAAAATTGTAGAGCGCGTAAATCGTTGTTGCCAAGGTTTGTCCCAAGTAGACCCGCTTCGTGTAGCCACCAAGGCTATTAGTGGTCTTTATGATGGTGCGACCACTAAAGAGCTTGATAATCTATGTATTCAAACAGCAAGCCTACTTATTGGTGAAGATCCTGAATATTCTCGATTAGCTGCCCGTTTGCTATCTACATATATAGATGAAGAGGTTAAGTCTCAAAAAATTGGGTCATTTGCTGACTCTGTTCTTACTGGATTTAAAAATGGGCTTATTGCTGAGTCTACCCTAGAGTTTGTCCAAAAGCATAAGGCCGAGCTTTGCGCGGCTATCGAACACTATAAAACAGATCGTTTTGAGTATTTTGGTTTACGTACAGTTTACGATCGTTACTTATTAAAAAACCCTAAATCCCGCCAAGTGTTTGAAAATCCACAATACTTTTTTATGCGCGTAGCTTGTGGATTGGCTCAAAATGTAAAAGAGGCTGTTGATTTTTATAAATTAATTTCTTCTCATGATTACATGCCTTCAACGCCCACTTTATTTAACTCAGGCACTTTACGTCCTCAAATGAGCTCCTGCTATTTGCTCGACTCTCCAGAAGATGATTTAAGAGCTATTTACAACAAATATACTGATATCGCTTTACTCTCTAAGTTCGCTGGTGGCATCGGTGTATCTTACAGCCGGATTCGTTCTCGTGGATCTTTAATCAAAGGGACCAACGGACATTCAAATGGAATTATCCCGTGGTTAAAAACGATGGATTCTTCTGTGGCCGCCGTTAATCAAGGTGGTAAACGTAAAGGTGCGGCCTGCATTTACCTTGAAACTTGGCACGCTGACATCGAAGAATTTCTTGAATTGCGTGACAACACTGGTGACGAAGCAAAACGTACACATAATTTAAATACCGCAAACTGGGTTCCAGATTTATTTATGAAACGCGTAGAAGCTGATGCCATGTGGTCTTTATTTGATCCTAATATAGTTCCCCACTTCGTAGATACTTTTGGGAAAGATTTTGAGGACGCGTATTTAGCCGCAGAAGCTGAGAAAAAATATGTAAAACAAATTAAAGCTCGCGAACTGTATTCCCGAATGATGAAGACCTTAGCTCAAACTGGCAATGGTTGGATGACCTTCAAAGACGCCAGCAACACGAAGTCAAATCAAACCGGTAAACCTGAAAATGTGATTCACTTATCAAATCTTTGCACGGAAATTTTAGAAGTGACTTCTAAAAATGAAACGGCAGTTTGTAATTTAGGTTCAGTGAACTTAGGTCGTCATATTAATAACGGAGCTTTTGATTTTGAAAAACTTGCTAAAACCGTGCAAACGGCCGTTAAGTATCTTGACCGTGTTGTAGATATTAATTTCTACCCGATCGATACTGCCGCTGATTCAAACAGCCGCTGGAGACCGGTAGGTTTAGGTTTAATGGGACTTCAAGATGCCTTTTTTCAATTAAAATATCCTTTTGATTCTGCTGAAGCCCAAAAGTTATCCGCACAGATTCAAGAAGAAATTTATTTTAATGCATTAACGGCAAGTGCTGAGTTAGCTGAAAAACACGGTCCACATACTTCATTTGAAGACACCCGGGCCTTTTTAGGCCAGCTTCAGTTTGACTTGTGGAATGTAAAACCAACCAATGAAGCTCGTTGGGCGGCTTTAAAAGCTAAAATTAAAAAAACCGGACTTCGTAACTCATTAATGATTGCGATTGCGCCAACAGCAACGATTGCTTCGATTGTGGGTTGCTATGAGGCCACAGAACCTCAGATTTCCAATCTATTTAAGCGCGAAACACTGTCTGGTGAGTTTATGCAAGTGAATAAATACTTAGTCGCCGATCTTAAACAACGTGGACTATGGAATGAAAATGCTCGTAATGAAATAAAGATTCATGAGGGCTCTATTCAAAGCATCGTGACGATACCTCCAGATGTAAAAGAGCTTTACCGAACCGTTTGGGAAATTCCTATGAAGTCATTAATTGATATGGCCGCTGATCGCGGAGCTTTTATCGATCAATCCCAATCTTTGAATTTATTTATGGAAGCGCCATCGATTGGAAAACTTTCATCGATGTATATGTATGCGTGGAAGCGCGGAATTAAAACAACGTATTACTTACGCTCTCGTCCAGCGACATCAATCGCTAAAACGACCACGCGAAAATCTGAGAACGCCGAGGAATTACCATCGATAGCTCCAGTTATTTCTATGGCTCCGGCAGCAACAGATAAAACATATACGGATACAGAAATTATTGCCTGCAGTCTGGATAACCCAGAAGCATGTGAGGCTTGTCAGTAAACACTGATAGGCCTGGTTTTAAAATCGTATAACTTATAGAAAAATACAACAGAGGGAATGCTATGATACTTGATCCAGGATTTAATTTAACTTTAAGACCAATGAAATATCCCATTTTTTTTGAAATGTATAAAAATGGAATTAAAAATACGTGGACCGTCGATGAAGTCGATTTTTCTACGGATCTAAGTGATCTGCATTCAAAAATGACGCCTTCTGAAAAACATCTTATTCACCGCTTAGTGGCTTTTTTTGCGACTGGTGATTCTATTGTGGGCAATAACCTCGTTCTTAATTTGTATAAACACATTAACTCTCCTGAAGCTCGTTTGTATTTGTCTCGTCAACTTTATGAAGAGGCTTTGCATGTGCAGTTTTATCTAACCCTTTTAGACAACTACATTCCTAATCCAGATGAAAGAGCTATGGCTTTTTCCGCCGTAGAGAATATTCCATCGATTAAGAAAAAAGCCGAATTTTGTTTTAAATGGATCGATTCAATTAATGATCTTCATGAAATTAAAACCACAGAAGATCGTCGCAAGTTTTTAATGAATTTAATTTGTTTTGCGACGTGCATTGAAGGCTTATTTTTCTTTGCAGCTTTTGCTTATGTTTACTTCTTGCGTTCAAAAGGTTTATTGCAAGGTTTAGCTTCTGGAACCAACTGGGTTTTCCGTGATGAAAGCATGCACATGGCTTTTGCCATGGAAGTTATCAACACCGTAAGAAAAGAAGATCCAACAATTTTCAACGAACAAATGGAAGAAATGATTATTCAAATGCTGGAAGATGCTATCGACTGCGAAATGACATTTGCTGAAGATATCCTTCAATACGGCATTGCCGGTTTGTCTGCGACAGATATGCGTCAGTACCTTGAGTACATCGCTGATCGTCGTTTAGAGATGCTGAGCATTCCTCCCCGTTACAACGCAAAAAACCCATTCAGCTTTATGGAACTGCAAGATATGCAAGAACTTGCCAACTTCTTCGAACGCCGCGTATCGGCCTACCAAGTCGGCGTCTCTGGTCAAGTCAGCTTTGATGAGAGTTTTTAGTTAGTTTGAGTTTGCAAAAGGACATCGAGCGGCTTCAAAAGTCCAAGCTCCTGCTGGATCACCTGGAATCCAAGAGTTTGCAGGGTTAGGTATATACCGAGCCCCCACATAATATTCCCCTACACAATTCGCAGCCGGAGCGCATGGTAGCCCCGGATAATTATTAGGGTAAAAAATAAAGTTATGAGGTCCCGATGCTGGCTGAAGAGCAGATATGTAGTGAACTCCTGCTGTTGGATCAAAATTTTCCGCCCAAGTTCCACCACCACCTTTGATAGCTACCCATTGAACCCATCCCGAGTTAACACTTGGAAAATTTAAACTGATCGAACAGTTTCTGGTCGCTCCATTGCCATCAAAAACAGTTCCACTTATAATAGTTGGCCGAGCATATCCGCACTGCAATTCTTCGCTGATCGGACTAGTTTCTATAGCTCCACCAAATCGAACAGCTGAATAATCATATCTTTGATCTTCAGCAATAAATTGTAATTTATGTCTTACTCCAGGAATGACGGCTCCAGAAACTCCAGGTGTTTCTATATTAGCCATGTTAAAATTAACCACACTAAAACCATCATTGATTGGATATAGCAACGGTTTACTAGGATTAAATAAAGCTACTGGTAACGATAACCCATGTAGCGGATGTATCGGATTCGACGGGTTATTTATGTATTCTCGGGTGAGTGTTCCTGAGTAAGTGATATCTAATAAACTAAATAAATTTCTATAAGCATTAAGTTTAATATTGCAGATATGCGATGCACTTGTCGTTTCTTGACTAAAAGTGACTTTAGTTACTCCCCGATCTATTAAAGTAGAATTCCAAGGGGTTTCAGAAATTGCTCCATCCTGAATGCGCAACTTAAATCTAACCATGTATTTTTTTCGAGGATTCGAAGCATCATCGTTAATTGCAGCAGGATTCACTGCAGACTCTATCGTCCGAATAATCCGCCCTAAGCGAACGGAGAATGAAAAGCGGCCGTTGAAACATTGAGGATACTCTAAGCCACCATCGACAACCCCGCGACCTTGAGTTATCCAGAAACAACGTTGACCATTTAATGCTGGCGTTAAACTGTTTTCGCAATTCAGTGATCTTGAATTGTCGATGTAAGCATCAGGATGATCTTCGCCTTCGTAGACTTCAACCATAATGCGATTGTTGCGAACTCCTAGATCACTGCACTTTCCTGCGATCTCGATCACGTCACCTTGATCAACGTTTTGATAATAAGTACCGGCATCAGCTTCGATACCCAGGGAACCCTCAACCGTTGTTTGCGGAGTCGGACAATCTAAAATGTCACAACTGCCTGAATCACTCAGTATGCCACTGCTTTGATTTGAATTACATGATCCAAAAATTAAAAAACTTCCCATCGCTAACAGGAAGAATCGAAGTGATTTCATAGTTTTAGTATAAGGTATTTTAAACTGATAATATAGTCAGTCTAAGACCTAAGGCGCGGACCGGAGTAATATTCATTTATAAGTCTAGGCCTGTCTCAGTCTGAAACGATTAAACTGCTTAATAACGAAATTCTCAAACGATATAATATACTTACCATTAATAAATAAGAAATAAACTGAAAGCATGACCATAGAGAATGGCATTAAGCTTAGCAGGATTCCTATGCCTAAGTGAAAGAACACACCCATAATCAGCCAGGCATAGCGTCCTTTATTTAAAAACATGGCCGCTGGAAAATAGATCTCAAAAATTAATGTAATAAAGGTACCTATAGCAAAAAAAAGTGGAAAGGTTCTTAAAAAAATAAAGTCATAGCCTATAAACTGAGGATTAGCAAAAACAGTCCACAAAGCCGTTCCGTCCCACCAAGTTGTACCTTTTAATTTTTCAAAACCAGTGTAGGCGTAAATCACCATAAGTTGTAATTGCATAAGTCTATAAAAAACCGCACTGATGATGTCAGCTGCTGGTTGTATTACATTTTTTTTGAAAAAAGTTTTTACCGAATAATGATCATGACATTTGGTCCAGGCCAAATAAAACAAAAACAATGTCCCTATTAGATCAGCACCGAATAACATCGAATAATTTCTATTAATAAATCCCTGTGCAATAACCCAGGTGATTAACATAAGTATACGATTGGATAATCCAATCATTGCTAAGAATAATAAGGCGATAAGAACAAGATGAACCTGTGACGCCCAAGCATCGGGCCAAAAGAAAAACTGAATGGCCGGACGATAGAACTCAGGATAAATCGCCAGGGCCTCTCCCCGTGCGATCATAGATAACTCGCCATATTGATCCATATTAAGCTGTCGCGAACAGGCCATATAAAACAAGGTTCCGCAAAGAAATATCCGCATTAAAGACAGTTGCTTTCGATTATCTACATTAAATATTAGATCTGAGATATTTTTATAAACAAGAGAAAGCATTTTGATTGATCTCCTCTTGTTTTAGTAAATCTTCATAGTTTAATAGTGATAAGGTCGACGCCACTTCAAGACTGGGTATGCGGGTTAAAATAACCTCCGTATGAACATGGGTAGCCCCAGGATATTTTCGACAAACCCATGGAACAAAGTACTTTTGCATTCGTTCATAGCTGGCGGTAAAAAATCTCATCATATAATTTTGACGGCGAACATGGGTACTTAAGTTAGCGTTCTCCTCTTCAGATGGATAAAATTCTTGAATAGCTTCTTGAACTGGATTTCCATAGTCATCTTGAAAATACACGGTATAGCGCAAGTACATAGTATGAGCGGGATCAGGAGAGAAAAAATTCCAGGTGGTATTTAAGCCAACGATATTCGCGACCGGCGTAAAGTACGGACCTAGGTATCGTCCTAAAAACGATGATCCATTTCCTAAAACGATCATCATTAGAGAAAAATAAATAAATACACAAAGAAGAACTATTTTTTTAAACTGATTCATCCACGTCATCAGCTTCACCATAGAACGGAAGCTCATCATCTGAGTTAGACTCTTCTTCCATTTCCTGCGGCATAGACGCTGTTATTTCCTCTTCAGCGGTAGAAGCGGCTTCAGCTTGCGGCGCTAATAAAGACTCCTCATAACGTGCTAGCCAGTTCCTATCGCGATTAGAGACTTCTTCTCCGACGACTAAAGCATCACGAATATCTTGAGCTCTATCTGCTTCCTTTTTCTGTTTTTGTCGAATCTTTTCTTGTTCAAAAAAGTTAGAGGTGGTTGAAATTTCAGATAATTCATTTTCAATCTTCATTAAATCTTCTTCACCTTGAGAATAGCTTACATCTTTAACTTGCTCCGACATACTATCGGTAACCATAGACAAAGTCGGTGATGCTTCATCTTCTGTAATACCTTCAGGTAATAACTCATCAATTTGAGATAAAGTTGGAAGTTCTTTGATGTTTCTTAATCCAAAAATCTCTAAAAATCTGCGGGTAGTCCCGTATTGCATCGGTCGACCGGGCAAAGTCTCAGCTTTGCCTTCAAAATTGCAAAGTCCCTTTTCCATTAAGGCTCTTAATAAATGCCCTGACTCTACTCCGCGAATTTGATCAATTTCGGACTTAATAATAGGTTGCTTGTAGGCCACAATGGCTAAGGTTTCTAAAGCCGGACCTGAAAGTTTAAATGGTCGCGACTTCACTGTGCCCTTTAAAAATTTCATATTATCAATCTTCGTTCTTAATTGATATCCGCCAGTCACTTCCTCGATAAAAATTCCGCGAGTTCCACCTGCATACTCCACAGCTAGCTTTTCTAACAATTCACGGACTTGAACTTTCTTAATATTGGTCCCTTTAAAAACTTCAGTGATGGATGCCAAACTTACTGGGCGATCACTGGCAAATAAAATACTTTCGACAATGCTTTGGGCTTGCTCATATTCAATAAAATTAACTTCATCAATTTGAGCGGACTCAAAAGCCGCTAATTCTGAATCTTCAAGATTAATTTGCTCAACTTCGTCTTCCTCAGTTTCTTCAACTTCCGGTATAAAACTTTCTAAAACCTCTTCTTCTTGAAGAAACAACGCTGAATCAACGGAAATATCCCCACCTAGTTCTGTCGCTAGATCGTCCAGTTTTTCTTTTTTATCAATTTTCTTTTTATTACTTTTTTTCGCCATTATTTTTCCTATTTCTAAGCTTGATCTTCTGCTTCTTCCATTTCAGCGGCCAGTATATCCTCATCGGTAGCCATCTCTTCGGAAAGATGCTCTAAAGTGTGCTCTGATATTTTAGGTACTAATTCTGCGGTATCATAATTTTCAAGTAACTCAAATTGAGTTTCGGACTCAATAAGTTCAACTTCTTCTTCAGATAAAACATTAGCCGTGCTGACTAAACCTTCAGCCACCGTCTCTGAATTCAGATTATCGTAGTTCTCTGCTCGAGAAACAACATCTTCATCAATATGTTTCTTGGTATTTATATAAATTTCACCGTAAATTTCAGTTTGGTAAATAGACACCAATTCCATTTTACCTAACTCCAACAACGATAAAAAAGTAATTAATACGTTACGAGAGCGCTCTTTAATATCTGTAATGGTTTCATTGAAGAGCTCAGACATGGCTACTTGCTTACCGACAATTAGACGCGGACGCATTTCCATAATACGGCTTGCGATAGACTGAAGCTTAATATTAACCTTATGAACGCGCTTGTACATGGCCTTCATTGAATGACGAAACATACCAATTAAGGAAAACAAAGCATTGTCTTCAAGTTCTATTTCATTGTCTTGAACTTCTATCTTTTCACGAAGACCCCGAGCCCATACGTCCCTATTCAACAAAGGGCGCTCATAAAGATTTTTAGCAGCCTCTTTGTATTTTTCATATTCAAGCAGTTTTTGTACAAGAACCTTCCGAGGATCTTCTTGCTCTACGATTTCACCGTTTTCATCATATTGAGGAAGCAACATTTTAGACTTAATATGAATTAAGGTTGAAGCCATTGCGATAAAATCACCGGCCATCTCAATATCAAATTCTTTCATCAGTTTGATATAATCTAAGTACTGCTTAGTGATTTCCACCATGTTGATATTAAAAATATCCATTTCTTCTTTACGAATAAGGTAAAGAAGCAGGTCTAAGGGGCCTTCAAACTGTTGCAACTGCACGCGAAGCTGATTCTGGGAGTAAATCATCGGAGTTTCATCCAATCTTTAATGGTATTTAAATTTTTTCTCGCTTCCATACGAGCTTTTTCGCATCCAGCTTCAATAATTGAATCAAGCGTTTTAGGGTTATTCAACAACTCTTTTTTCTTTTCACGTGGAATTTTGGTTTTAGCTTCCATGTTTGCACAAAGTTTAGCTTTACATTCGCCACAACCAATACCTGCAGTGGTACAACCTTCAACTACCCATTTAAGATCATCGGGAGTTGAATACAATTTATGAAAGGCATAAACAGTGCAATCTTCAGGAACTCCAGGGTTTTCGCGTAAAGCCCTACGGCTGTCGGTCAACATCGAATTTACTTTTTTCTTCAACGTCTTTTCGTCTTCAGTTAAAAAAATAGTATTGTTATAAGACTTACTCATCTTGCGACCGTCTAAACCTGGAATAAGCGGCGTTTCCGTTAATAGCGGTTTAGGTTCTGGAAGTTTTCCTTTGTACAAATGATTAAATCGACGAATGATTTCACGGGTCAGCTCTAGATGTGCCATTTGATCCGCCCCCACGGGCACTAAACTACCTTGGTAAACGGCGATGTCAGCGGCTTGTAAAACTGGATAAGAGAATCGCCCTAAGTTGTGTGTATCACTAGCTTTGGCTTCTTCTTCCGCATCTTTCCACGTGGGAACTCGTTCAAGCCATCCCATTGGAGTCAGGTTGGCAAAATACATAAATAATTCAATATGCTCTGGCACCATAGACTGAATGAATACTGTGTTTTTTTCAGGATCGATTCCCCAAGCGATCAAATCCGCAAAAATATCACGATTATAAATTTTAATTTCCTCTGCGCGTTTATAGGCCGTCGTCAAACCATGCAGATCCATAATTCCAAAAAAACACTCGTACTGATCTTGAAGCTGAATCCAATTTCTTATTGCTCCCCAGTAGTTTCCCACATGAAGTTGATGCGTCGTGCGCGCTCCACTCATCACTCGTGGTTTAAATTGGCTCATATAATTGAGTTTCCAATGCCAATAGCACTCATTAAAAGATTAAACAGAAAGAATACAGGTACTCTTAATATGCTCAACACTCCAACCAACAACAGCACAATAAGAATAATCGATGTCATCTGCTGATTCTCTTCCAGTTTTTGATTTATATGCGCTGGCAGAAACCGCGCTAATACTTTGCCTCCATCCAGCGGATGTAACGGAATCATATTAAAAACAGCAAGAAATAAATTAATCAATACAAACATCTGAAGCATAGTGGAAATAGTTTGGTGATACTCAAGTAAAAAAGGCGCCCTTACAAAAAAATAAAGTGCAGCTGTTGCTACTAGTGCTAATAAAATATTAGATAGCGGGCCAGCGATCGCTATCCAAAACATATCTGTACGAACATTTTTTAAATTCCGTGGGTCTACAGGAACGGGCTTAGCCCATCCAAAAAATATAGGAATACCAAAAGCAATGGAGCTAATGGGTAAAATAAACGTTCCCAAAATATCTGCATGGGCCATAGGGTTTAAAGTCAGTCGCCCTAGTTTTTCAGCGGTGTTGTCACCTTTCCACTTCGCCACTAAGCCATGCGCATATTCATGAAAACAAAGCGCAAACAAAAAAGGAACAAAGAACAGTCCAAGTTTTCCAGCCAGCGCCATTAAATCCATTTCGTTACCACCTTAATCTATCTCTATGGTTATTAAAACACAGACTCTTGTCGAGTAAAAGTTCAATTGTGCTATTACTTTATTCATTCGAGAAAACGACTTAAAAACTTCAAATAACACAAGGTGTTACTTGAATAGTTTTAACATTCACCGTAAGTTATTTCGACGAACAAGAGGAGTTTATTGCAATGTCAGAAAATTTTAATACTCAACCTGCTTTAACTATGTGGTCGGAAGATGAAGTGGCTTTCAGAGACGCCGTACGGAGTTTCGCTGAAGCCGAAGTAAAGCCTTATGTTACATCTATGGATGAAAAAGCAGAAATGAAGCCTGAAATAGTTAAACAGCTTTTCGAAATGGGTCTAATGGGCATTGAGTCTCCGGATCGTTTTGGTGGAGCGGGCTCTACCTTCACAATGGCGTGTATAGCTATCGAAGAGTTAGGCCGCATTGATGGCTCAGTTTCAGTTCTTTGTGATGTTCAAAATACCTTAGTCACGAATGCCATTATTAAATACGGAAACGACGGATTAAAAGAAAAATATTTACCCCGCCTATCAAAAGAATGGGTTGGAGCTTATTGCCTTTCTGAATCTTCTTCGGGATCCGATGCCTTTGCTTTAAAGTGTCGAGCGGAAAAGAAAGAAGGAAAGTGGGTCTTAAACGGTAATAAACTTTGGATCACCAACGCTAAGGAAGCCAGTTTTTTTATCGTCTTTGCGAATATTGATCTTTCGAAAGGTTACAAAGGAATTACCGCTTTCATCGTAGAAAAAGGATTTAAAGGTTTCACTGTTGGCAAAAAAGAAGATAAATTAGGAATTCGTGCGAGCTCTACCTGTGAGCTTATGTTTGAAAACTGTGAAGTTCCTGAAGCTAATGTTCTTGGCGAAGTTGGAAAAGGCTACAAAATAGCTATTGAAACTTTAAATGAAGGGCGTATTGGAATCGGTGCTCAGATGGTGGGAATTACACAAGGAGCTTACGAGGCTACTTTAAATTATATTAAATCACGAGAACAATTTGGAAAACCGATTGGGCAATTCCAAGGAGTTCAATTTCAATTGGCGCAAATGCGTATTGAGCTTGAAGCCTCTCGTCTTATGGTTTACAACGCCGCCCGCTTAAAAGATGCAGGCCAAGACTTTATCCAAGCAGCCGCTATGGCGAAATATTACTCTTCTAAAGTCGCAGAAAAAGTGACCTCAATGGCTATTGATTTATTTGGCGGTAATGGTTTTACCAAAGAGTATCCAGTAGAAAAATTTTGGCGTGATGCTAAGATCGGTCAAATTTACGAAGGAACATCTAACATGCAATTACAAACTATTGCTAAAATGGAAATGGACAAAGCTTAGTTGGGAAAAACATTTGTCAGTGCATTATCGCAAACCGCATTAATAACGGGAGCAAGTTCAGGTATTGGGGCCGCTGCCGCTAAAGTCTTTGCTAAAAATGGTTATGATCTTTTATTGCTAGGTAGAGACTACGCCCGTTTGCAAAAAAACACTCAAGAGTGTTTAGCTATTAACCCCCAAATTAAAGCAACAACCTTAATTGGCGATTTAAATCAACTTGAAGAAGAAGATCTTTTAGAAGAACTTAAAAAGCTATCCCCGCTGACTGTATTAGTTAATAACGCCGGCATTTATCAGCAGGCTTCTGTGCAGGACAGCACTGAAAAATTATGGACAGATATATTTCAAACTAATCTACTGGCCAGCGTAAAGTTGACTCAGTACTGTTGGAAACTGTTTTTAAAAAACAAAAAGGGCTCGATTGTTAACGTTTCATCCACTTTAGGTATTAAACCTATTCCGGGCACTTCCGCCTACTCGGCCATTAAGGCCGCTATGGTTAATTGGACCCTCGCTTTGGCACAGGAAGGTGGGGCTATAAATATTCGCGCGAATTGTGTTTGCCCAGGAATTATAGACACTCCGATTCAAGATTTTCATAGTCTAGATGTTAAACAAAAAAAAGAAGTTGAAACGACTATTTCAAAAATGCAACTGATTAAAGGACTCGGTCAACCTGAAGATGTCGCTGAAAGCATATATTTCTTGGCCAGTGAAAAATCCAAATTTACCACGGGAAGCATTTTGCATATCGACGGTGGAATTAATCTTAAATGAGCGACGAAGATAAGAAGTCTATTCGTCTGTCAAAATTAATGTCACAGAAGGGTTTAGCTTCTCGACGGGAAGCTGATGACCTTATAACTCGAGGCTTAGTTTTAGTTAATGGCCTCGTGGTCAATGAGCTTGGAATAAAAGTTGATCCCGATAGCCACGTCACATTAGCGTCACAAGCCATGAAAGAACAAAAAGAACTTATTACAATTATATTAAATAAACCTGTAGGCTATGTTTCGGCTCAGCCTGAGCCCGGCTATGAACCAGCTATCCGCCTAATTACGCCTGAAAATCAGTTTATTGAAGACGATAGTCAGCGACTAAAAATGGGAGACCTCAAAAATCTGGCCGTAGCCGGACGATTAGATATCGACTCTCAAGGTCTACTCATTTTTACTCAAGATGGAAGACTTGCAAAAAAAATTATTGGTGAAAATTCGGGAATGGAAAAAGAGTACATGGTACGCGTTGAATACCAAAACCAAAAGTCTCCACAAAATATATTCCCCAAAGAAAAACTAAAACTTCTAAATCATGGCTTAGAAATTGATGGCGAAAAACTTAAGCCCGCCAAGGTCGACTGGATTAACGAAGATCAACTTCGCTTTGTTCTGATCGAAGGAAAAAAACGACAAATTCGTAAAATGTGTGAACAAGTACAACTTAAAGTTATCGGATTAAAGCGCGTACGCGTAGGAAACCTTAAACTCGGAAAATTACCTGAAGGACAGTGGCGCTTTCTGGGCGCCACTGAAGAAGTCTAAGTATTTATCTGATAAGACCTGAACAAGTTATGCTGCTTGATAACGGAGATGGTACCCCTAAGTACAGATTGCGTTTCTGTGCCTTAACTTGGATAAGTTTTCCAGCACTGTTAAACTGCAAAGACATCCGAGTTCTTACCCCATCTCTTTCTGTTTCTACCAGCGCTTCTGAAGTCTTGTTCGTTACAGCTTGATGAATAGACTTAACTGTCGATCCATTTGAAACATCCAAGATACCAAAAGAATCAGATGCCGTAGAAAGAATAATTTCAAATCGGTTGGCTGTCTTAATATTAACTTTTACATCGACAGTGCAACTAGAATCTCCTGAATACTTCCCGAGTAAAGAGAAAACTTTATCTCCCAAATACTTTCTTTCATCTTTACGAACATACATCTCTTGGTTTTGAATCGTATGGGTTGGTAATACGACGCAAGTATGTTTCTTACCAATCGGCTTGGCCGTTGTCGTTACATCTTCAAGAGAAGTATAAACTTCAACTACACTTTGTGATTCTAAAGACTCAAAACTTTTAGGAAGAGCCACGGAAACATATTGATCATCGTCGGACCACGCTCCAAAAAGTAAATTAGTATTACCACTGTTTTGTTTTTTAAGGTCAACTATGCGTGCTGTGGAAATATATTTTATTCCATTCTCGTTACCCGAAAGTCCAAATTCAGCACATTCAATTTCAGCGGCGAAACCCTGTTGGGCAATTAAAAGAACTAAAAGTAATACCTTTTTCATAATGAACTCCTTGCTTTAGAATTTATAACAGCAAGGTCTATTCCTGGTTCTATATGTTTATAACTACTTTGTAGAGGTTGTGGTGTATTAAGATTATACAGTTGTCATATTTTGTGCCGGCTATAGCACTCGCTGATTATTAAGTCTTTTTTGAACTTCGCTGCGGTCAATAAAGCGAATTCCTAAGCTCATATTCTTACTCCACACTACTTCTACCGGCTTTATGTGAGTCTTTTTTAATGATCTTAGGTGAACTGTAATTTTACTGATATCACCTGCTGTAGGTACAAAATCTGAACTAACGATACTTAAGGAGGCTCCAGACAAAGATAAGTTTTCTAGCTTACAAAATATTTTTCCAGTATGGCCATAAACTTCAAGATAAGCTAACTCTCGGGTTTTATAGCGCGGTTCAGTTCTTTCGTTATTTTTGGTATCAATTTTAAATTCAGAGCTGAGTAGTTTTGATATGTATGACATACTGTATTTATCGTAACATTGGTTAGAAACTTTATGTTAATTAAAACTATTTATTGAGTAAGTCTTTTTTTTCTAAGGTCCTGTAAATAGTCTAACTCTTGGTCAGTAAATCCAGCTTCCCGTCGTAAATTTATCGCAATAGGTTCTAATCGTTTTGGTAAGATTTTTATAAGGCGGTTCATACGGAAAGCATAGTCATCAGCAGGGTTTAAATTTTCTTGCTGACACAAGGTCCTGTACCAACGTGATCCAAACTCGACATGTCCAATTTCTTCGAAGGTAATTTGATGAACTGCTTTTTTGACCGAAGGACAATCGATCAGCTGTAATCGTCTAAATAAAGTGTCCCCGGCGTCCAGCCCGCTTCCCTCTAAATAACGATGAACAATCAAAATACGATCTAATAAGGAATCCTCTTTAGATGTGGTTTTCCATAGACTTAAATGGATCGGCCAATCGCCCCACTTATGCCTTAGTTTTTCAATCTCAATCAGACACATTTCTAAATGATTCGCTTCAGACAAAGCGATATTTAGAAGCTCTTCTTTAAACACCACAGGAGCCGTTGTGAACTCAGCCAGGGTCCGAAGACCTAGCTCCATAGCTTGTAGCTCTATACTGGCTAAATCATGAAGCATACGAGCTTGTCCCGCAGGGGTAGAAAAGCCTGACTTTGGCGGGTGATACTTCGGATGCAGTACTTGAATATCTCTGGCCGGAAGATTTTCTTGGGATATAATTAACGGTTTTTTTTGCTCCAGAATAGAAAAAGCATATTTTCGAAACAAATCTATTTTTCGAAATACACTCGGCTCCTCCAAAACTAGTTTTGCATAGTTTATATCCATCTTAACTCTTTTACTCATAAAGCGTCCCCTAGACAAGTCCGTAGAATTTTGCTTAAAATAACCTTCAGAGGTTTTATGGGAAAAGGTTGGAAAGCTGCGGGAAAATCAGAAAATGCACAAAAAAAAGGGGCTATTTTTACTAAGTTAGCTCGAGAAATTGCTGTGGCCAGCAAAGCTGGAGGACCTGATCCTGATATGAATTCTCGTCTACGTTTAGCTATCGATGCCGCCAAAAAAGCCTCTTGTCCTAATGATACAATAGATCGGGCCATTAAAAAGGGTGCGGGCCTTTTGGATGATGGAAAAATAATTGAAGAGTTAACTTATGAAGGCTATGGCCCCCATGGTGTAGGAGTTATCGTTGAATGTCAGACTGATAACAAACACCGAACAGCGCCAGAGATGCGAAGTGTATTTAAAAAGCATGATGGAAACCTGGGTGAAACTGGAAGCGTGGCCTGGATGTTTACACGAGTTGGTGTCGTGGAAGCCAACAAGTCCGGAACTTTTGATGCTGATGAAGAGGCTATTGAAGCCGGCGCAGATGACGTACAAAAAAATGATGATGGCAGTTATGAGTTCACCACTTCTTTTGATAATCTAGATCAACTTCGACAGGCCTTAGTTCAAAGAGGATGGGCAGTGACCTCAGCGTCCGGTTCGTTTAAGGCCAATAATATAACTGAATTGAGTGCTGAACAACAAAAAGAAGTGGAAGAATTTCTTAACGCTGTTGATGATTTAGATGATACTCATAAAGTCTACGCGACAATTTAGTGATTATGTTCTTCATCCATGCTGTGTATATCTTGCTCTATGGTCACTATAACTGCACCGACATCTTTAATTTCTGATTTATTATAGTCGTTTGATTTTAAATCATCGCTATTTGCTACTTTTACCCAAGCTACATAACCGTCACCCGTATTATATAAAATATAATCTGAAGATGCTTCTTTAATTTTTTTATTTTTAGGTAAAACTTGGTTCAAAGTTTCAACCGCCTTAGAAAAAGAATCTGGACCCGGTCGTATTTGAAAAGAAGCATGCTGCAGGAAATCCGCTTTATTTTTTTCTCCAGTAAATTGTGCATGAATATACCGAGTACCTTCTAATGAATTATGGGTTCGCACAATCACCCTTGATCCTACCGAGGTCGTACCTTTATCTATAAACTTAGGTTGTAACTTCATTGCATCACGAACTGTTTCCATAAACTGATGGGATGTTAAATTCAGCGCGATCGCTTTTGATAAAGACTTAGTTATGTCTGTAATGGCTTGTGATTCATGTTCCGTTAAAGGCTCATCGTGACGGGAGAAACGGGCATGATCGACAACTATAGGTAACGCTTTTTTACTTTCAGCTACAGGTACAGCTTGTTGAGTAACTACAGAACTTGTTTTTGACACCGTCGTTTCCAATTTTGCTGGACTTGAGTTGTCTGACTTTTTTGATACCACAACTTCAGTCTCTTCCATTACAGAGGGAGACTCTGATGGAAGATAAGCCGTCACTCCTAGTGCTATAGTAATCAGACTAACTACCCCAATGAGTTTTTTCATCTTAATGTTTTTTCCCAAGCTAATAAATATGTCGTCGGATTCATAAGGTCGGACCTGCGTCCATATTTATTTTTAGTCGTCGTTTTCACTGTTAAAGGGCCTTGGGCTTTGCCGGAAAATAACTCGAAGTGAAGCATGGCTGAAGTGACTTTTTTCGAATTTACTTTTTTAATATAGCCAATCAATTGTCCAGCAACGACTTCTTTTTTTAGTTTCAATGGCTTTATGCTATTGCTGGCGATTTCTCCATATCGAACTATAAAACCTCCGGTGTGTTCAATCACTGTTGCATTGGTGCCTAAGTAAAAAGGCTCACGGTCCTCTAGAATAGTGCCATCGGCAATAGCGTAGACTGGTTGATACTGTGATTGATATAAATCGGCCGCCGCATGAAGGCGAGCCCCATTATCACGACGGGCATTAAATGCTCTCTGAGCCGCACTAGCCCCCGAGTATGAATCCGTAGCTTTCACCTTCATAGGAAATAGACAGCAGTCTTTTGAAAGCCCAGCTGTTTCATTCGGTACAGACATAAAGTTGTTATCATTATCTTCATCGATATCATAAGCCTCTATAGCAACCGGAGGTACTGATTCTAGAGCATCCATATACTCCATAGAGTGCGTACTATATGAGGATAAACCAAAACTCAAAGATGGTATTAAGATTAAAATGGGTAAAAAAGACTTATTCATATTCACTCCTCTTAGGAAGAGTAAATGCGAGACTCAGACCGCCTTTATAATCAGCCTATTCGTTATAGCCATCCTATATGTGAATTTTTTACTTTAAACGAACGTATATAGTTTGACACTAAGGCAGCGCCAATTTCATACAAAAGACAGAGCCTCCAGATTTCATATATTCTGATGTGTCTGCTTCATGCACCCGTAATCCTAAGTTTTCTAAACGACGCTTTGTAACTAGTGCGCCTGGTTGCATAACGACGTTCTTACCATCTGGCGAAAATGCGTTCCCTGCAAAAAACTTTATTGCTTCATCAATAGGAATTTCTATAGGGCTTACGAAATGTTTTCTAATTTTTTCTACATCTTCCTGAGGAAAAGCCTGTTTAACGTAAGCACAGATATCTTGGTTGACCACAAAAAAACATGTATCTAAGTGATAAAAGTGTGAATGGACTAAATGAAGTGTTTCTATATCTAAATGAAATCTAATTTGAATCTCTTGATAGACCTGCTCGTCCGTACGCGGCCCTACTCCGCCCCAGTATTTATTAGTTCCAGGCACTGGAATTAAGTCCCCGTTGGCTTCGAAAGAATATTTTTTATCTTCCAGCGTATAAATCTGATAATTATTTTTTTGAAACCATTCTTTAAAAAAAGAAACCTCTCCTTTTCGCTGGTCTGCACGCATATTACTTAACAACACACTTTTTTCTTGAGTTACATAATTCAGAAACGGAAAAGCTTGATTTGCACAAAAAACCATATCTGGAAAAGAGGGCTCCCCCTGTAAGACGTAAACATTAACCCCTATTTGCTCAAAAATAAGTTTAAGATTTTTCCACTGATTCAAGGCATTTAACTGATTTACTTGATTTAAGTTACCATTGGCATCTGTCATAAATGGATTGATTGCATATTCAATATTATAATATCGAGGATCTACCATAAGAACATCTGTTGTATTTGCTGCGTGAGTCATAGCTTATATTAGAATGCAATTTCGGTGGACTACAAGAGCTAACTCGTTAAGACTAAAAGCACATATAAAATTACTACTCAGGAGTCATTCATGGATCGAACGATATCTAAAGTTACCATCGTCTTTTTTTTAATCTTAAGTATAGTCCCATTCTCACAAGCGAATAATTCTACGACTAAGCTGCACACCCCGCAGGAGTATCAGCGAGCTTTAGAAGTTAATACTCAGTATATAAAAAAACGAAGCAGAAGATCAGTTCCACTTCCTACAGACTCACAGATCACTTCCGAAACCGAAAATTTTAAGTATCTGCTCATCGAAGGTCGAGTTTATGACCCTGCTCATCAAATGTATGGAATGCACCGCGCTTTTGCGCAAAACTTACCCCCGGAAATGAGCTTAATCGTCGTCACAGAAGAGGCTTATGCTGATAATGTAAAAAACTACTTTCTTCAGTGGATCGATGAAGAGCGTCTGATTGTCGCCGTCGGCAATAATATAGGCGACACTAAATGGAGCCGAGATTCATACCCTATAGCGGTATATAAAAATACCAGCAAAGATGTTGAACTGGTGGCGCATAAATATTTTAGGTTTTACAATGCAGATGACACTATTTTCGGAGCACTTAACACGAGTATAGTCAGCCGGCATAACTTTATTTATGTGGGCGGCAACCTTATGGCCGATGAAAATGGAAATTGTTTTGCTGTAAATAGCGATCGGATCTTTAAACTTGATGACTTATCGTTTCAAATGGCCTTTCGCTGTAAAAGTATTACTCGGTTAGATTATTTGGCGGGAATTGGAGATGTTGATGAGGTTATTAAATTACTTCCGAATAAAACAGTACTTACAAATCAAAAAAAGTACGTAAATTTGTTCGAAAGAAAAGGATATACTGTAAAGATGCTTCCAAGCGCCAATGGAAAGTACCGTACATACGCCAACTCAACAATCTTAAATGGAACAGTCTTTATGCCTACATATGATGATCCAGCTTTAGATACTGCCGCCAAAGAGGTCTATGAAGCTGAAGGTTATAAAGTTATAGGGATTCCCTCTTCATACATGTCAGATCGATGGTATGGATCTATCCATTGTTTAACGATGGCCTATCCGACTGTAGATATAGCTAAACTTTTTTCTATGCTTGGGTTAAGTCGCTATTGATGCTCCGCTTACAGAAAGGGAGCCTGACCCTTTTAAGAACGAGCTATGCGTCTTTTCTTAGGTCTACTTTTTGGTGCTGGCTTATCGCACTTAGGCAGCTCAAGCTTTTCATTAACCAGCATATCCTCTACCTGGCATGAAGCTAACGCGATTTTTAACATAGTGTAGCTGTTATTCTGAACATTTTTAACGAATGGGTACAAATAGTTTTTGTACTCATCTATGTAAAAACTAAAGCTCTCTACTTCGCCATAGGCGGCAAAGTCATCAATATTCCACTGACACTTCTTCTTGCCTAAGTCGCTTATAAGACTGACTTTTTCTTCAATAACCACACTATACTTTAGTGTTCCATAAACTATTTTTTCTTCTTTTGAAAGATACGGGTCTTCTTTCATTATTCCACAAACCTTAGGTGGTTCTTTGACTTTTCGGTACACAATCCGCGCTTCTGCTGCAGGAATAATAAGCAACAACAACAATGAGAATAAGACTGTTCTTTTCATATCCCTCCATTCTAGGCAGCCCGATCAAATACGCGCAACCCTAAAATCATTATTTCGGCTTATTTTTAAGAAAATTAAAGCCCAATGCGTAATATTTCACCTGTTTGATCATTGAATATAGACCATTTGAACGGCTCGGACTGAGACCTGTATCCAATCCAATTGACTTTAAAAAGAGGGGCTCAAAAGAGATTATATCTTCTGGTGTTTCATTATCGTACACAGTAAGTATAAGAGCCACTAAGCCACGTACAAGGATAGCATCACTATCACCAAGGAACCGGACTTTTCCATCTGACTGAAGTTCTGCCTTTAACCACACCTGAGACTGACAACCCTTAACCTTTAGATCATCAATTTTAAACTCATCAGGCAGACCTGGCCATTTTTTACCAAGTTCGATAATTTTTTCATACTTTAACTCCCAATCAGTTTCTTGATTGTTCATCGATTTAAGTTTTGAAAAATCCTGAATTATTTTCTGAGCTTTGGCAGCGATTGTGTGGCTAGTCATATTTATATTGCACTCTGACACAATTAATACGAAAGTCACCCCATAATGACAAATAAATTATTTACTGACTTCCCTTTTGTGTCTGAAATTCAAGCTGCAATTAAAAAAACTGGTTACGAAAAACCAACACCAATTCAAGTCGCTGCTATCCCCCATTTGCTAGAGAACAAAGACCTTATTGGCTGTGCACAAACTGGCACAGGAAAAACAGCGGCATTTGCTTTACCCCTTATTCAAAAACTGGTCACACGAAAAAAAACTACGCCTGCTAAAAACGCTCAATCACTGATACTTACACCCACACGAGAATTAGCTGTGCAAATCCACGAAAACTTTAAAACCTATGGCCAAGGTGCAAAAATCAAAATCGTTTTGGCCTATGGCGGCGTCTCTATTGGACCACAGATTCGTGATTTACAACTAGGTGCCGACGTCTTAATTGCTACGCCTGGTCGCCTATTAGATCTGATGCATCAAAATAAAGTTACATTGAAAATGGTTGAAACTTTTATATTGGACGAAGCTGATCGCATGTTAGATATGGGTTTTATTCATGACATCAAAAAGATTATTGCGGAGCTTCCGCGGTCGCGCCAAACTATTTTGTTTTCTGCCACATTACCCAAAGAGATTGAAAGCTTAGCGCAAAGTATATTAATAAATCCTGTACGAGTAGATGTCGCTCCTCCTGCCACCACTGCAGAAAAAGTTGCGCAGTCTGTAATGTATGTAGAGACCTCCCAAAAAAGAGATTTACTAAGACACCTCTTATTGAAGCCCGAGTATAAACGCGTTATCGTCTTCACCAGAACCAAGCATGGCGCAAATCGTGTATCCGAAGTTCTTACTAAAAATAAAGTACGCAGTGAAGCCATCCATGGAAACAAGTCTCAGAACGCGCGCTTAAGAGCATTAGATAATTTAAAGTCGGGATCTATTCAGGTCTTAATTGCTACTGATGTGGCAGCTCGTGGCATAGATATCGATAACATCACCCATGTTATTAATTATGATGTGCCAAATGTCGCAGAAAACTATGTTCACCGCATTGGCCGCACTGCTCGTGCCGGTACAGCAGGCATAGCTATTTCATTTTGTGATATCGAAGAAAAAGCATTTATTCAGGATATTGAAAAGACAATTAAGCTTAAAATCGATATAGACAGAAAGCACCCTTACCACTCTGTCAAAGTAGAACAAGCTCAGGTCCTTTCTAAGGGTAAAGCCAAGGCGCAGCTTGAACAGAATTCTCAACAAAGGCAAAATAAATATAAGCGTTTAAGAAAGGTATTTGGAGGCTCAAAAAAGGGCGTTCAAAGCCAACAAAGACCTCGCCGTTAAAGACGACCTATTCATTGGAGTTACCATGGATGCTAACACCTCTCAAAAAAATCCAGAACAAAGACTTCGGGATCTGCAGCACTTTGGAGAAGAAGGCGGAGTTATACCGGCTATTGATTTAGCAGCAACCTCTACTTTTCTAAATCCTAAAGATATGGAAAAAACTTTTTCAGGCGAAAAAGAAGGATGTTATCTTTATAGTCGTCATTCAAATCCGACTGTAAATATGTTTTCCAGCAAAGTAGCCGCGCTTGAAAATACCGAAAGCGCATTAGGAGTCTCTTCAGGTATGGCGGCTATTGCCTGCAGCATTGAACAACTTATGCCTAACGGTGGAGAAATCATTAGTTCCATGACCGTCTATGGGGGAACCTATGCTTTATTTAAAAATATTTTTCCTAAACAAAATATTAAAACTCATTTTGTAGATATTAATGATCTTAAAGCTATCGAAAGTAAAATTAACTCTAACACCAAAATCTTGTACGCCGAAACCATAAGTAATCCTTTACTTAACTTAAGTGATATTAAATCGCTGTCTGGTCTAGCTAAAAAACATGGCCTTACACTTATTATAGATAATACTTTTGCTCCGTTCTTAGTGACACCTGCTGAATTAGGCGCTGATGTTGTGGTGCACTCATGCACTAAGTTTATTTCTGGCGCCTCTGATATGATAGCGGGTGTAATTTGCAGTTCTCAAAAATTTATTTCTAGTCTCATCGATGTTAATACTGGAACAGTGATGTTAAAGGGCCCAATCATGGATGCCCGTCTTGCACACGAATTGTATTTGCGACTTGATCACTTATCTCTTCGAGTAAAGGCTCACTCTGAAGCCGCACTTTATTTCGCTCAAAGCTTAGAAAAAAATAATATACCGGTTATATATCCAGGATTAAAAAGTCATCCACAACATCAGGAATACAAACAAAAACTTAATCCTGGATTTGGATATGGTGCTATGGTAGCGCTACAAATTGAATCTGCGGACAAGGCCATGAAACTAGCACAAAAATTACAAAATGAAAAATTTGGACTTTATGCGGTCTCTTTGGGTTTTTCGCGTACTCTTATGACCGTACCAGCAATAACGACCTCTAGCGAAATTAGTGAAGATGATCAAAAGACCATGAAGCTTTCTAAGGGTCTTCTACGACTGAGCATAGGTTACGTAGGAAACAATGAAATTTTATTTGAACGCTTTTTAAAAGCCTATCGTCAAGTTATTGGATAACTGAAGTGAATATCCTGCATTTACTTTCACAAAAAGAGCTTACTGGCGCCGAAGTCTATGCCTCGACCTTGATTGATCAACAAATATCATCCGGTCATCGCGTCTTTCAGATTTCTAATGGCTTTTTTAAGACTAATCTTGCCCAGCAAATATCTTTACCTGTTGAAACAACTTCAATCATAGAGTTTGGGAAATCAGTTCTGTTTTTAAGAAATTTTTTGCAGCAAAATAAAATACATGTCGTTCATACTCACTCTAGAGCCGCCGTAAAACTGGTTTTTTATGCGCGACTTGGATTAAAAATTGCAGTTGTTTCAAGCGTCCATGGCCGCCAGCATATTTCTTTCTCTAAGAAATGGTTTAATCAATATGGTGATTTTATAGTGCCTGTTTGTGATAAAATAGCGGATCAACTTAAAAATGAATTTAAATATAATGCCCGAAGAATTAAAACCATCGCCAATCCTATTGATCACCGAAAGTTTTTTGCATCTACTCAGAAAATATTAGACACAAGCAAACCATTAAGTATTGCAATTATTGGTCGCACCTCTGGCCCCAAAAAACACCGAACAGAAGTTTTTATAGAGAAATTCTCTGAAATTTTAAAACAAAAAAGTATAGCTTTTGAAATTACCCTTATTGGTGGAGACCCTTTAATCTTAAAAACAATAACTCCGCTTAAATCAGAATCTCACACGGGCCTTAATTCGCAGATATTACAGAGATTTGACCTTATCGTAGGATCAGGTCGGGTCAGCATGGAAGCACTGATGTCAGCCGTACCCTGCATTGCTTTTGGAGAATCACAATATATAGGTTTGATCACCGAAATGAATTTGTCTGATGCGGCTAGCACTAATTTTGGCGACATCGGATCCAATTTCAACTTACCCACTTTTAATGCCACTCAAGCATATAAAGATATTGAACTTTGGCTATCACAATCAGTCGATTATTTATCTTTATCGAAAACTATTCAAGAAACTTATTCATTACCAGTTATTTCAAAAAAAATAGAACGTATTTACGAATCCGCTTATTTTCTTATAAATTACAACTTATGGATACCAATTCTTATGTATCATAAGGTGCCAGATCAAGATTTAAAATCTCAACATAAGGTTTTTGTTAACAAAGATAACTTTGAAAAACATCTGCAGTTTTTCAAAAAATCAGGTTTAACTACCTTAACATTTGATGATCTTTCTTTATTTCGCAAAGGTCTTAAAGACTGGTCTACGTTTCCGCGCCACCCTTTGATTTTAACTTTCGATGATGGCTATGAAGACAATATAAGTAATGCCGACGCTTTATTAAAAAAATATAACATGAAAGCGCAAATTTTTATTTTAGCTGATAAAAACGTCTCCAGCAATGAATGGGATTACCAAGATAGCAATCCGGCAGATAAGCACGATATTGTGTCGGCTGAGAATCGGCAACAATGGATCAAAACTAATTTTACTATAGGATCTCATGGCATCAAACACCAAAGAATGCCTGCAATGAATCGCAAAGAAAAGATGTATGAGTTAACAGAGTCTAAAAGACTTTTAGAAAATGAATTTGGGTACCCAGTTATTAGTTTTGCCTATACCTACGGTGATACGGACGAAGAGTCTGCAGAATGTACAGAGTTGGCTGGCTATGATTACGGGGTTAATACCGATACCGGTGGCCTACTAATAGAAGAAAACCCTTATTCTATCTTTCGTGTAAATATCTTTCCGCACGAAGACGCTGTCTCGCTGTGGAAGAAAACTCGTTGGTGGTATCGTCAGTATTACTTTTATAAACGGAAGAAATAGTTATATTTAATATCTTACAGTCGGCATGTTGCGCTTTGTCCGCGAGTTTCTTCGATCGTAACTTCAATACTTCCCACCGGATATTTTTGAAATTCTTGCATTAAATCTACAGCAAACAACTGAGATAAGTTCTCAACGCTGGTGTTTGTAACTGGAAGCCAAATCGTTTCATTTTGAGGTAAAGAATAAAAACGATCGCGAAAAATGATCTCATAGTTTTTATTATCCGCACTTGTTTTAAACTTCATATCTTTGTGCTTAACGGGAAGCAAAATATGCTCGTCCCAACGATCACAAAGTTGTTTAATTATTTTTTTAGCCGCCGCAAAATCAATAAAATACCCTTGCCCATCAAACTTCGCATCATGTTTAGGATATATCGTGACTTCGACTTGATAATTATGCCCATGTAGCATTTCTGCATGCTGATCATCAAAAATAAGAAAGTGAGCGCTAGAGAACTTAAAATTCTGCTTCGCTAAATTAAGATACACCTCAGGTTTTTTAAATTGATCATCTGACATAGAAGTTCCTTTGTAAAAGATTAACATAAAGATTTTATAAAAACACCAGGTTTTTGTTAAAACTTAATAGAAAAACTCCATAGTCCTAACCGATTAGCCTATAAGTAGTCGCCGTAGTAATCTGGCTTTGTATTTTCATATTAAAAATAAATTTAAGTTTATACATCAGGTTAAATATACGTAATATCTAAGTAATATTTGACTGTTATATTAAATTTAAATATACTGCCCCTAATGTCACAACTTAATCTTATTCCTCAAAAAGATCTCCGATTAGTTAAAGCCTACAGCTTTGGTGGCATTTCTTTAAAGAAGCGCCGTAAAACAGCGCGGCCCTTAATTGAAGGACTCGTTCATCATGTCGTTTTTAAATCAAGCAAAGCATCTGGGAAACTTTCTTTTTATGCTCATAAAGGATTAGTTCAGAGCTTAGTAAAAGAAAGAGCTAAAAAGTTTTATATAGAGGTTCTGGATTTTGTGAATATGGGAAATCACCTGCACTTGAAAGTCAGATTTAAAGATAAAAAAAGATTTCAAAACTTTTTAAGAACTTTTGCGGCCATATTGGCTCGTAAAATCACAGGAGCGCATAGGTCGAATACTTTTGGTCGGTTTTGGGATGGGTTGGCTTTTACCAGAGTGTTAATGAGTAAACTAGAAGAGTTGGGATTACGTGGATATTTCGAAGGAAATCATCGACAACGTGAGCTAGGTTATCAAGAAAGAGAAGTATACTTGAAACAGTTCAATCAATTTATTTATAGATTAAGACAAAGGAAAGCGCGGACTATTACGTAAAGTCAGAATTCACCTTAACGGCTCGCCCTAAATACTGCCGCTGAAGACCATCAACACTCTGAACTAGACCCAGCTGATACAACATAACAATAGTACTCCCCATACGAAACATCCCAAGCTCGTCACCTTTTTTGATGGGTATGTTCAAATTATCTTTAATTAATGGCTTGAACACATTGAATTGATTACCCTTAATTTCGGGCATAAAACTTAGCGTAATATATCCTACGTTAGTAGCTCCTACAAAAACGACGTTTACAAAGCCACGATCTGTTTTAATTTCGACAGCAACGCGTTCATTGATCGAAAACATCTCTTCAATATTTTCCGTCGACCACTTATTCACGGGCCATAACATACCAGGGATATGGGTCACTTTTGTGATCACCCCATCCACTGGACTATGAACCCGATGATAGTCTGTAGGACACAAATAATATGTGATAAAAACACCTTGATCATATTTTTCTAAACCTTGAGGATCGTGAAGAAAATCGTTCACTTTGTAGGTTTTATTTTTAGCCTGAATAAGCTCACCACGATGTATGGTGTTGAGTTGAGTAATTTCTGAGTCCGCTGGATGCAGGGCCCACGCACTTCCTATCGGACGAATTCCAGGCTTTAAACGACGAACAAAGAACTCTCCAAGACTTTCATAGTTTTCAACGGGCTGCTCGGCTTCCTCTAAATTAATTTTATATACTTTGGCAAAGTACTTAATGATCGGAGTCCAGATAAATCGAGGTAATTGTAAATGCGCCAACTGTCCAAGAATAAAACTGACATGATTTTTAGGTATATAACGCGTAATTGATGACATAGATCATGGTGTACCTTAAATTAGAATAAATGTCTAAGATAATTAAAGACTTAAAAATTAAAATTGATGATAACTTGGAAGAGCATTTAGCTTGGCTAGAGCCCAATTATAGCGAGTATCGTATTCTTAGGCAAAGTGTTGATGCTCGACAAAAACACTCGCCTCACTTTGTGTACACACTTGAAGTCGCTGGTGTAAATGAAAAGCTGCAGAATCAAGAATTTCATTTTAATAAGATAAACTTTAATTCTACGAAAAATAAAAAGCCGATTGTTATAGGAACTGGACCTGCCGGATTATTTGCGGCTTTACGCCTGGTTGAGCAAGGCGTTCCCTGTAAACTATTCGAGCGCGGTTCTGAATCCACCGAACGAATAAAAGGAATAAATAAGTTCTGGCGTTACGGAGAATTGGATACCAAGAATAATGTGTGTTACGGCGAAGGTGGGGCGGGTTTATATTCCGATGGTAAACTCATTACACGAATCAAGTCCCCGCATATTCCCTACGTTCTTAATCGACTTGTTCAATTCGGTGCTCCGGCAGAAATTCAATGGCTTTCTAATCCTCATGTAGGAAGTGATAAAATCCGCCGAGTTATACCTAAAATTCGAGATTTTTTAAGAAGTAATGGTTGTGAGATTTATTATGATACCCAAGTCACTGAATTACTTTATGGCGACAAATGCATTCGCGGAGTAAAAACTATAAATGATGAAACTTTTGAATCCGATCATGTTATTTTAGCCACGGGCCATTCCGCCGAAGATATGCTGAATCATTTAATTGAATCGAACGTCAAGGTAGAGGGTAAATCTTTTGCCATGGGACTTAGAGTAGAGCATCCACAAAAATTAATTAACAAAATTCAGTACCGTGAATTTGCCGAGCATCCAAAACTGGGATCCGCTAATTACAAATTGGCCCATCATGATAATAACTCAGGCATTGGGGTTTATAGTTTTTGTATGTGTCCCGGAGGTTATGTACTATCTAGTGGAACAGAAAAAGACGCCTTAGTTTGCAATGGAATGAGTAATTTTAATCGAAACTCTCCTTATGCAAATGCGGCCATCGTGGTCAGCATTCAACATGATAAACTATTTCCTAACGACATTATGGGTGGAATGAAACTGCGTAAACAGCTTGAAACCGATGCTTATAAAGTTATTCAAAAAAGCGGTGGAACTAAGGAGCTACCCGTTCAGAATTTGCTTTCGTTTTTAGATAAAAAAAGCTCCATTAATAAAGTGACAACGACCTCCTCACCTTCAGGAATCAAAGCCGTTATGTTGAATGAACTTCTACCTGATTTTATGTATAAAAAAATCAAAGAAGGTGTCGAGTATTTTAATCGTAACATGAAGGGCTTTATCTCGGACGAAGCGAAACTTTACGGCGTGGAGTCACGAACATCTTGCCCGTTAAGAGTGACTCGCGATGATAACACCTTAGAAAGCGTCTCTCATGCTGGACTATACCCTTGCGGCGAAGGCGCCGGATACGCCGGCGGCATTACCTCAGCCGCTTGTGATGGTATTAATTGTGCCGATAAAATCGTAGAGCTGCTAAAGTAGAAATTTAGTACTTTTATGTCCTTTTTACATGTTAGAAATGTGACAGGTGTCTTTTTTAGCTATTACCTTTAATATACGACTTTAATTTTAAAGGAGATCTTATGAAAACTATAACCGCTATTTTATTAATTATAATTACAGCTTCTTATGCCCAGGCCGGCGAACTAAGAACAATTACTTGTAAAGAACCCACTGATTCAACATCAAAGAAGTATCTCTATGTCGTTGAAATTAAAGAAACGAAAAACTTATCGGAAGACATCTTAGATTTGCCAATTCCTGATTACTATGATTATGCCTATGAAACAGAAGTGACCATCTCAAGATTAAGTAAAAAAAGTAATAAATCTTTCGTATTAAGAAAGTTTAACACCCTTTCCGTCGGGTATGATGTGCAGTATTCTATCGATGAAGTTGGTTTCCACTTTCATGTTTACTTAGACGAACTTGAATCGGCAGATATGACGATTGCAAATCCTTATAATCGTAACTTATCTGATCTTGAAGTTGACTTAGATTGTGAAGTTAAATAGTCGATAAATCTCAAAATGAGACGTCAAACTTATTACCGTCTGACTACCCTTCATTGTTTTTTGAACATTTAAATAGTTCTAAACTCAATATAACGATTTATATCTCCTCTGTTTTTTGCAATAGTTAAGTCCTATGAAGACCTCAATTTACAGACTTAGAAGGCTATTTATTGTCAGTGTACTTGCTTTAAGTGCTTTGACGGCTTTACCTTTAGCGGCCGCACCACTTTGTAGTGCGGTATTTCAAGGTACTACTGTTCCTGTCGTTGAAAAAGTAAGTATTAGCGAAGATCAATTTAATGAAACGACACAAGACCTACGCTCTACGCTGAGCGGAAAACTTGCCACTGTATGGCGCAGTGAATGGAAGACGAAACTAAGTTTTTTTGAATCAAACCAATATGTGCAACAACTAACTAAAGAACTTTTAACTTCAGAGTCGCGTAAATATGTTTTAAATGATCTTAAAGTCGAACAAGAAGGATTTGTTCAGCAAATTCATGCTCGTATTTATGATTTAATCACTCAAAATAAAATCAAACCAAAAGATAAGCTTTTAGTTCGAGACAAACCTGCACCAACTGGTGCCAAAGATACAACTTTTACCTATTATACAAAACCCATTGTTGTTGAAAATGCTGAAGGAAAGCATCAAATGCGAGTGCGTACATATTTGCGCGAAATTATTTACACTGACATGACAATAGGATCAACAATTCAAGGCTTCGATGCCTTAGGCAATACCGTTGAGTTTTTGCGACAGTCTGAAGACTTATATAAAATTACTATAAAAATTAATGATGCCATTCATTCCGAGCAACACTTAAGCTCTGTCGAAATGAATAAACGATTTGGGAAAAGTGCTCATATTTTTGCTCCGCACGGAAAATCATTCAAACTAGAGATTAAAACGGCATTAAATGATGTTATATCAGATAAAAAGCTACCACTTTTAGGTGGAAACCATATGGTACAAAAGCTGGATGTAAGTTTATCACCTGCGCAAGTATCTAAGCTTTTTGCGCCGCTGAATGGTATTGATATCGCGAGTAGGCAAAAAATCTCATTAGAAAGAATTTCTGAAATCGAAAAGGAAGTTAATCTTAAAACTCCAGATAATAAAGCCAGAACCGAAGCTGTCTTTAATGTTCTAAGAACCGGACTACTGAATAACAATAATTTTCTTGAAATAGAAGGCGCGACATTTTATCATCGTACTGCTTTTGAATCAACCAGCGGCTTTCAAACTACTATAGACAGAGAACAAGGTGTTTTTGCAGGACAAATGTATTCAAGTACTTCACTAAAAAGTCCCATCGATGTTGTACGTAATAATAGTATGCTTAAGCCACGATTTGAAGACGCCAGACATGTAGAGCTTAAAGTTCCAGTCACATCTATTCAAAAGACTGTTGGTATCGATTTTCAAGACCCTAAAAATGCGCCACAGCCACAAAATACAGACAAAGAATCTGAAATCCTAAAGGCTGCAACTATATACCATCAATATGTTAAAAACTCTTCACACGCAGGAAAGTTTAACTTTATACGCAAGGAAGGTCAGGCTGAAAACGAACTCAGTATAGCGTTAAATAATTCCATTCAATCTGACATTAGAATTAACCATGCGCCTAAGGAAATGTTCGATTTAGGCATAGCTATGACTTTTAGTGATAAGTTTAATGAGATTCCTAAAATTCTTAAATCTATTATTAAAAACGGTGCTAACTCGCTAACTTCAAAGCAAGGTCTACTATTAAAATCAACTCGAAAAAAGCTATCAATTGCTCGATCAATATTGAAAACCGTAGAAGTAAACCATCAAGTTCCTAAAGAGTTTGACCACTTTGTTCGCGACTTAGGAAAATTAAATGACTACATTTCGCTGAATGAAACGAAGAAAGCCAAAAAACTGGCCAATAAGATTCTTTCTCGGATCGAGGACACCAATTTTAAAAAAATACTACGTTCTATGACGATTGGAACCGAGGAGTCGATAATATCACATTATAAAAAAGTACAGAGCTCCACATTACAACTATTAGGTAAGTCCCAGATGACGGTTCATGAATACCACATCGTGCGCAAAAATCTTAAAGAATTTTTGAATCATTACTATATCGACAAAAAGCTGAATTCAGATCAGGAAACATCAGCAGAATACATTTACCTTAAAAAACTTAATGATAACTTAGGTTTATTCAATGATCACTTTACTAAGAAGCTGGTAAAGAAAAAATCATTTAATAAAGAATCTTATGTCGAGTTTCCCAAAGAATTAAAAGAACAAGCTGAGCATTTCTTAAAAAATATTCTTATATAAAAAGGTAACAGTTCCCTTTTCGTACCGCACCGTGCGAAGAAAGGGAGCCTGGCACCTTTACAGATTACGGCGGTACTGCCCGCCCACTTCATACAGTGCTTGCGACATCTGGTACAAAGAGCAATGTCTTGCGGCGGATAACAGAGCTTCAAAAATATTTTTTCCGGAAAGCGCGGCTTTTTTTAGTTCTGCAATTTCTTTTTCAGCTTGGGTTGCATGATCTTTAATATATTCATTCAAATTATCCAGTTGGTGATTTTTTTCTTCCGCTGATGCGCGGGCCATTTCGATTCTTGGAGGGACATAGCCTTTGGCTAAAGTTTTAGGGTCAATAAAGGTGTTTACTCCGATAATGGGAAGCTCGCCAGAATGTTTAAGATGTTCGTAGTACATAGACTCTTCTTGAATTTTAGAGCGCTGATACTGAGTTTCCATGGCTCCTAATACTCCACCACGATCGCTGATTTTTTTAAATTCAGCTAAGACGGCCTCTTCAACGATATCTGTCAGTTCCTCTAAAAAATAACTTCCTTGGTTTAGGTTTTCATTTTTGCTAATACCGAATTCGCGATTTATAATCATCTGAATCGCCATGGCCCGGCGAACAGACTCCTCTGTCGGCGTCGTAATAGCTTCATCATAAGCATTAGTATGAAGTGAGTTACAGTTATCATTTAAAGCCAAAAGGGCCTGCAACGTTGTTCTGATATCATTAAAGTCGATTTCCTGCGCGTGCAGCGATCGTCCTGAAGTCTGAATATGATACTTCAGTTTTTGAGAGCGTTCATTAGCCTTATAAAGATCCTTCATGGCCACAGCCCAAATCCTTCGAGCCACACGTCCTAAGACTGAGTACTCCGCATCTAATCCATTACTAAAAAAGAAAGAAAGATTTGGAGCAAAATCATCAATTTTTAGTCCGCGAGATAAGTAGTATTCAACAAAAGTAAATCCATTCGACAAAGTAAACGCCAACTGACTGATAGGATTCGCACCGGCTTCGGCGATATGATAACCTGAAATACTGACTGAGTAAAAATTCTTAATACTGTTTTGGGTAAAATACTGCTGAATGTCGCCCATCATTTTTAATGCGAAGTTGGTGGAAAAAATACAGGTGTTTTGCCCCTGATCTTCTTTTAAAATATCAGCCTGAACGGTTCCCCGAATTTGCTGCAAGGTCGATTTTTTAATGGTCTCAAATTCCTCTGCAGTCACTTTGCGATTATTTTTCTTTTCAAACTTTTCAACTTGCTGGTCAACTGCTGTGTTAAAATAAAAAGCTAAAATAATCGGCGCTGGTCCATTAATCGTCATACTAACAGATGTATTAGGTGAAATCAGATCAAAGTCCTTATATAACTTCTTCATGTCATTTAAAGTACATATGCTGACTCCGCTTTCTCCGATTTTGCCGTAGATATCAGGACGCAAGTCAGGATCTTGGCCATACAAAGTCACAGAATCAAATGCCGTTGATAATCGATGGGCCATCTCACCTTTACACAAATAATGAAACCGCTGGTTCGTTCGCTCAGGCGTGCCTTCTCCGGCAAACATTCGTTTTGGATCTTCATCGGTTCTTTTAAGTGGGAAAACCCCTGCTGTATAGGGAAACTCCCCTGGGACATTTTCTAATTTTAAAAATTTGAACCTTTCAGACCAATCAGTGGTCGAAGGAAGACTTATTTTTCTAATTTTAGTTCCGCTTAAAGATGTCGTCACTAAGGGCTGCCGAAACTCTTTACCGCGCACACTATAAACAAGTTCATCACCTGAATATTTTTTAACAAACTCATTCCAGTTTTTTAGTTCAGCCAACTCATGAGCGGTTAACCCGTCGGTGTACTTTTTTTCCAACTCGTTAAAGCTGGTTTCCGAAAGACTTAAATCATTTTTTAAGTTATGCAATGATCCTAGCTTACCCACTTGTGAGGCCATTTTAACAGTTCGAGATTTGTAACCGTGAACTGCACTTGCTATTTCTGCTAAATAGGATTGGCGTTCACTGGGAATAATAATGTGTTCCTCTGCCGATAACACAGTGTTTTTAAATTCTTGAGTGACCGCCGGCAGTTTTCCCATTGCGTGCAACTTATCAGCTAATGTAAAAAATAATTGGTTTACTCCCTTATCATTAAACTGTGAGGCTTGGGTAAGAAAAACTGGAACTTTTACGCTGTCATCAAAAATTTTTCGTGAACGTTTATACTGCTTAGTCACATCTCTAACAGCATCTAAAGCCCCTCGACGATCAGCTTTATTGACCGCCACAAAATCAGCGAAATCAATCATATCAATTTTTTCTAGTTGAGATTGCGCTCCAAAGTCAGACGTCATCACATACATGGAAAGATCGCTGACCTCAGTGATCGCCATATTTCCCTGACCAATACCCGAAGTTTCTGCAATAATAAAATCAAAGTTACATTGTTTTAAAAAATTTAAAACTCGCGGCAAAGAGTCCGCAATTTCTTTACCAGAACCGCGAGAAGCCAGTGATCTCATAAAAATATGATGTCTTGATAAAGAGTTCATACGAATACGATCACCTAAAAGCGCTCCACCGGTTTTACGTTTTGAAGGATCAACACAAACAACTGCAATGTTTTTTCCTGGAAAGGCATTTAAAAATCGTTGGGCTAGTTCATCTATTAAGGATGATTTTCCGGCTCCACCTGTCCCTGTTATTCCTAATACCACCGGTGGCTGTTCTTTACGTTTAAATTTTTCTAAATCAAGAGTTTTAAAAACTTCATCAAAGCTTTTAAGATCAGATCGCAACTCGACATGATTAAGTGCTGCCCCTAATTGGAAAGAGGGAATATCGGTTGGACTTTTTTTAATTGAAAATGGACTGCTGGCCTTTAAGACGTCAAAGTCACAGCCTTCAACGATCATTTTAATCATGCCCTCAAGCCCTAACCGCCGTCCATCATCAGGATGAAAAATTTGAGCAATACCGTAGTCCTCTAGAATCTTTTTCTCTTCATGGATGATAACTCCACCACCGCCACCGTAAATTTGCACGTAAGAAGCTCCCGCTTCATTTAGACTATCACGCAAATATTTAAAATACTCAACATGACCGCCTTGATAGGAGCTAATGCAAACGCCCTGCGCCCCTTCTTGTAAAACAGCATTAACCACATCTTGGACCGATCGGTTGTGTCCTAAGTGAATGACCTCAGCTCCAAACTCTTGCAGCATCCGACGAATAATATTTATAGAGGCATCATGGCCATCAAATAGCGACGTTGCTGTTACGATACGAACTGGATGCTGAATTGACATATTTTATATTCCCTTGAACTGAGGTTTACGTTTTTCCATGAAAGCTCGAGTTCCTTCCTTGGTGTCTTCACTCGAAAACAGAACTGAGAAAATCTTAGCCTCATTTTGAAGTGCATTGTCAATTTCTACGTTATAGGCCTCTAAGATTGATTTTTTTGAACTGGCTACAGCCAAAGGTGATTTGCTTAAAATCGTTGATAGCTTCTTTTCCACAGTGCTTATGAGTTCTGACTGAGGCACGACTTCTGAGACTAGACCTAAACGTTTAGCTTCATCGGCCGAAATCATATCTCCAGTGAAAATCAGTTCTTTAGCTTTTCTAAGTCCTACGGCTTGCATTAGTCGAACAGTTCCGCCAAAGCCGGGAATTAATCCTAAAGATACTTCGGGTAGTCCAAACTTTGCATTATCGCTGGCAATAATAAAATCACAGCCCAACGCAAGTTCGCACCCACCACCTAAAGCAAAACCATTGACGGCCGCAACAACCGGAATTTTCAATAAATTTAACTCTTGAAAAATGGACTGGCCCTTTTGGGCAAATTGATAGGCTTTTTCGGAGCTCATATCCGTCATTTCTTTAATATCAGCACCAGCTACAAAGGCTTTATTTCCTGAGCCTGTGATGACTAAAGCTTTCGCATGGTCAAAATCCATTTCTGAAAGTTGACGTAAAGCATCTCCCATTTCATTCAGCAAAGTCCCATTTAATGCATTCAAGGCTTCCGGTCGATTTATGGTTAAAATCCATAAACCATTTTCTTTATTTTCTAATCTTATATTTTGATATTCAAACGACATATATTTCCTTATTTTGCGTAATTGTAAAATCCTCGGCCTGACTTTCTTCCCAGCCATCCCGCTTCCACATATTTTACCAACAAAGGACATGGACGATATTTTGAGTCTCCCAAGCCCTCATGAAGTACATTCATAATAGCCAGACAAGTATCCAAACCAATAAAATCTGCTAAGGTTAAGGGGCCCATGGGTTGATTCGTACCCAACTGCATGGCTTGATCAATAGATTCAACTGAAGCTATTCCTTCATGCAAGGTGTACACAGCCTCGTTAATCATCGGCATAAGAATACGATTTACAATAAAACCTGGCATGTCTTTAACAGACTCTACGAATACTTTTCCTAGTTTTTCTGAAAGCTGTTTAGTTAAAGCAAATGTTTCCGAACTGGTCTGTAAACCCTTGATACCCTCAACTAATTTCATCAAAGGCACCGGATTCATAAAATGCATTCCTACAACCTGAGTAGGTCTAATTGTAACCGCAGCAATCTGAGTAATGGAAATTGATGAGGTGTTCGTCGCTAATATGGCTTCTGGTTTAACAATGGCGTCTAACTCTTTGAAAATTTTTAGTTTTAGATCTACCTTTTCCGTCGCTGCTTCAATAATAAAATCCGAATTCTTAAGATCACCCATTTGTGTCGTAGTTTTAACTCGGGATAAAATAGATTTCTTATCTTCTTCAGTAATAACGCTTTTCTTAATCAAGCGATCCAAACTGCTTCCGATGGTCACTAGACCTTTCTCTAGGGCTGTTTGAGAAATGTCATACATAAGCACATCGAGCTGCACAGCTGCACAGACTTGCGCAATCCCGTTACCCATTTGCCCCGCGCCGATGACGCCTATTTTTTGTATTTGTTGAACGTTCACGTTTACCTCCGAAGGATTTAGTAAAGGAAATATATATCAAGAACTGGCCTTGATGACATGCATTTCTCCTCTATAAAATGATAAAAGATGCTTATTGTCAAAACACCGCTTTTCTTCATCACATTTCTTGTTTTTTTAAGCCCTCTTTCGAACATTAAGGCTCAAGAGCTACTTCCAAATCAAAAAGTGAACTTCTATAAGTCACCTAAGAGTCAATTTCCTTCGGGAGAAGCCTCATTGTCAGATTTAAAGCGAACAATGGCATTTGATGCCCAATCCATAATCAAAGCTGAATATGAATATTTTCGATATGGACAGCAAAAACTGTCTAAAAAACTGATTTCTCCCACCTTTGCTAAGGATCTTTCTTTAATAGCAGATTATTCCGATATTGGTCGCTTTTTAGTCCTTAAAGAAACGAGCCTAAAAAAAGCCCCTCATTTGAGTTCTGCAACCTTAGCCAAGGTCAGCGCTCAAAGTTTATTAGTTCCGCTTAAATACGAAAAAGGTTTTATTCAAGTTATACATCAAGGGAAAAAGGGGTTTGTAGATATTTCCTTTTGTATTTCCAAGTTTGATTTTGCCGTAGCTATCTATGCACCTCATCCTCAAACAAAAAACAAACAATGGCACTATGTTAAGTCCCGCACTTTTGATCAAATTGGTTTACACGATGGAACACAGATTTCTATGGCTGCTGTGGAAGGTATATTCGTCAATGAAAAAATAGGAATTGTTACTGAAAGCACCTCACACTTACCGCTTTGGAGCAAGGTCAGCCTTGAAAAAGATGTTAATTATAAAACCTCTTCCCAGAAATGGATTAAAAGTACTTTAAAAGGTCACGGTCTTGTTTGGTGGAAGGAACCCAAAGCTCCACAAGCTACGGAAGCGACTATAGATCAACTTCTAAAAAAAGAAGTTTACTCTATTTCCTCGCACCCTAAAGAGCCTAAAAAATCTATTGTTTCAACTGAGGGCGGTGTATTTATAACTTCTAATGGAGAGAACTGGAAGCAAATTAGCCAGTTCAAAAACTACAAGGGACCGGTTTATTACTACAACGATAATCTTATTTTTGTAGGATCCTATCGCAGCACAGATCAGGGAAAGAGCTTTGATCGATTCATTAACGTTAACTCAATTTCTGATGTCGTTGCTAAACAAATTGGTTACAAACCGCAATCTTTAAAAATTAAAAGAATTAAATCCAAAGAGCCCTTAAAAATATCCTTAGATATCGATACGGGTTACAGAATTATTCATTTGCAAAGCAAAATCTATGACCAAAACTGGGAAATAGTTAGAAACTAAAAAATATCTCCTTAAAAACGAGTTCGGGCGAAAGCCCGCTGTCTGAGTTTTTAAGGAGATATTTTTTAGTTTCTAATATTTTCCCGGAGGATCAGGCTCTGTCCATTTAGCATTCATTCTGTCATAAACTACTTTTTGCAACTCTTGACGATCTTCTAAAGAATAGTTTTTAGTTTCTATTGGATCCAAAAAGTAAACATCCACTTGGCGCTTCCATCGATCACTATTTGCAATCAGGCGCCCTTTAGGCATTGCTTCAAAGACACCCTTGATAATGACTGGATAAATTGTGGCCCCTGAAGATATGGCAAAAATAAAGGGACCTGATTTAAAAGGGTTTAATTCTTGACCATGAAAACGTCCGCCCTCCGGAGATAAAGCAAACTTTTCTTTATTTGCTATCCGACTACGAGCATCGCTGTAAACTTTAAAAACTTCTTCGCGACTTCCTCGCGCTATGGGCAAGGTCCCTGCCCGTCTAATCGCTGTACCAAATATAGGAATTTTAAAAAGCTCAATTTTAGCCCCAAATCGCAGACCAGGAACTTGCGAAATCAAGGCGAAAATATCTAAAAAACTTGAGTGATTAAACAAAAAAACAGCGCCCGTATCTGAAACCCTATCTATGTTATGAGTGACAACCTCAATATTAAACAACCAACAAGTCACCTCACCCCAACTGACCACTATGAAATTATCAAACGGCTTATAGGCAAATGTTAAATTATTTATAATACTGACAATGCACCAAAATGTTGTAAACAGAATAAAAATTATGCTGGCTATGAGCGATCTAATAAAATAAACGAGCTTCATAAGTTAATAACTCTTTTGCGAGCGGCTTCAATCTGTCTGTTTTTATAAGCCGTGTGTTCAGATTCGCCAGTCTGCATTTTTTGATAAGTTTCATTATTGATAATTTGAATCTCATAGGGATAAAAAAAGCTAAACTCTTTTCCTGGAGACGATTCTATCCGAATGAGTTTGCGCGAAATAAACTTAATATATTTAAACTCTCCTGAAGAAAAAGGATTTGTTTTTCTAAACAATTTAAGAAAACCCAGTTTGTTTTGAGAATTTAAATGGGCTAACAATAAGCGATCTATTTTCTCTGAAGATAGCGATCTATCTAAACCATGTTTTTCTTCTAATTTTTCACATACACGGATAAACTCAGCCACAGGAAATAAGTTATTAGATGACTGATCGGACATAATATGGGCATAACTCATTAAGTTTTCTTCGACTAAAAAACGAATCACTTGAAATGAGTCAAAAATAGTGTTCGTAACAAATCTTACGCCCACTTTATCAAAGTTTCTCATCGCAAAAGCATCAGGCTTAGCTAAAAGTTTTATCACAGAACTGCTTGAGGTTTTAAACGGCTTCAACTGAAAACTATTTAGCTCGATTTGGGGATGACCCTCTTTTTTGAAGGAACGCAAATACAATTTGTCCTCTTGAACTACGCTTTGCTCGAAAGAAGAAAGAATTTGCCTTTGAATCTCTTCCGAAAAGGACTCAAAAAGATCTGATTCACTATGTATAAATACATGTATACAACGCAGGATTGCGCAGGACCATCTTTGAATCACTCCATCATCAGTATTTGAAGCCCAAATTAACAAATTTCTTAAGTCGCCCAGCTTGTCGGGAATGCGTACTTGCTCAGGTATCTCGTTTTCTGCGAACTTAAGTCGATCTGTTAATAGGACTAAGGCTCTTCGATGAAAGTACCACAGCTTAATTTTATGCGTTTCATTAGACAAATCAAAGCCATAGCTTTTCAAAAAGGAATCCGCTTCAACGATATTATGAATATGCAGTCTGGGTTGGTCTAAGACGGATTGACCGCCGGCGACGACGGAGATTTCTTCAAAGTTAAACTTATAAACAGATGAGGTGCTATTCACCTCATTAGTTTATGTAAATTTGTTAGAGAGATCAACCCGTGGAATAAGGATTGCCCGTTATTGAATCACACCGCAAGTTGTTATAGAGAAACTGCCAAGCACGCCCGATGCAGGTGATGAGTTAGGAATAACAGTCACTGTATTAGCAAAGCTAACTGTGCCTTGAAAATACTGTGTATTGATATGACCTTCTAAGCGCACTTCTCCATAGTTATCTCTGAACGTCACATAACCTTGCCCGGTTTGTAGGTTAAACTGACCCGCATGAGCAGTATTTATAGTCACAGGAATGGGGCCCACATCTCCGGTCACAAAACTGTCATACACTTTAATCGCTAACTGAGACTCTTGCGCAATAACATGACCTGAAGAATCCAATCTGATTCTAGCTTGGAAGCGTACACCGGTACTATTATTGGTCGGATCAGAACTAATTGAACCAACATCTTCCGGAGGTGTTGTAGCAGATAAGAACATCTTTACTCGCTGCTCAAATGAGTGGGCATTCGTTGAGGTATCAAAAATAGCTCCAATCGCCGATTGTCCATTTGTGCAAGTTGGATTCAAAACTGGCCCGCCAGTACCGCCGGTACCGCCGTTATTGACGATGTCATTTCTAACGGTCGCGTTGTATGATCTTACGCCCTGTTTAGTCGCTGGTTTGCACCCGCTGAATGCGATCAAGCTTATCCCTAAAACAAGTGTTTTTAAAATCATTTTTTTCATAAGTCCTCCGAGATATTTGGTCTCTACTAAAGGTATCGCAAGGTTAGTGCCACTAAAGCCCATCTCATAATAAGACTTTGTCTCATTATGATGCGCTCATAATGCATGCCGCAGAGTTGGCACAGACGACTTAAGACCTCCTACTTCTGTTTTACAACTGTCTAAAAGTTAGCTATAGATATGTGCTATGAATCTCATTTCCACTCATCAAATATCAAAGTCTTTTGCCTCTAAAAATTTATTTAAAAAGATTACTTTTTCGATAGATACAGGACAAAGAATAGGACTGGTCGGCCCAAACGGTGCGGGAAAATCTACTCTGTTTAAAATTTTGAATAAACAAGTCCAACCGGATGACGGTAAACTGTCTTTTTCCAATAGCTTACGTCTAGGCTATTTACCGCAAAAGCCCGAGTTTTCACAGGATGAAATAATTTATGATTGTTTAATGAATCAGGTGGATGATCCTTATGATGGAATAAATATAGCGTATGCTTACGAGCTTATTACTAAACTTAGTTTAGATATTCATCCAGAAAAAGAGTTCGCCAAAGTCAGTGAACTTTCTGGTGGCTGGCAAAAGCGAGTTGCATTGGCTCGTGAGCTTATGAAAAAACCAAATCTTCTGCTTCTGGATGAGCCCACCAATCATTTAGACATCCAAAGTATTTTATGGCTAGAAGAATTTATTCAATCACAAAATGATATTTCATTTATGATTATTACTCATGATCGCGCTTTCTTGCAAAACACCTGCACTGCTATTTTTGATCTTGATCCGCGTAATCCCGATGGCTTGATTAAATCTTACGGCTCTTACGTTCAATATCTAGAAACAAAATCGATGCTGATGGACAGCCAAAAAAGGCTAGAAGATAAAAAGCGCAACACCATGTTGATTGAAAAAGATTGGTTGTCTCGTGGACCACAAGCCCGATTAACTAAACAGAAAGCGCGTATAAACCGCGCCCATGATTTAATTGATGAAGTTGATCAACTAGAAAACAAAAATTTTGTCAAAAAAGTTGAATTTGATTTTGGAGTCAATGCCAACAGTCCTAAAAAATTAGTTGAGTTAAAAAATGTATCTAAACGCTATACAGAAGACAGTCCAATGTTGTTTTCTAAACTGGATGCGCTTATTCGACCCGGATCTCGAATAGGCTTATTAGGTCGAAATGGCTGTGGGAAGTCCACCTTAATTCAAATTATTATGGAGCAAGAACCTCCTACCACGGGAAGTGTCTTTTTAAATCCTGATATTCAAGTTTGTTATTTCGAACAAGGAAAAGAAACTTTAAATAGCAATGAATCTGTTTTACGCGTTGTATGCCCCGAAGGTGATTATGTTCATTTACATGGACAACCCGTTTATGCTCGAAGCTACCTGAGTCGTTTTTCTTTTACCAATCTGCAAATGGATATGCCGGTCTCGCAATTATCCGGTGGAGAACAAAGCCGTCTATTAATCGCTAAACTTATGCTAAACCCTGCCCACGTTCTGATTTTAGATGAGCCCACCAATGACCTTGATGTAGAGACCTTAGATGTTTTAAGTGATTGTCTGAGCGAGTTTAAAGGGGCCGTTATTTTAGTAACGCACGATCGATATTTTCTAGATCAAAACAGCAATGAAATCTGGGCCTTCAGTGAAAATGATAATAAAGAAATTATTAAATATGCAGATTATAATCAGTGGCTAGAAGCGTATACTCAATCAACGGCTTATAAGCCTGAAATTAAAGAATCAAAACCGGTTAAATCGGCAATAGCTAAAACTCAAAATAAACTATCTGCAAAAGAATTAAATGAGTTTAAAACCATGGAAAGCACGATCCGAGAAAAAGAAGCGATCTTAAAAACCAAACAGGATGAATTGCTCCACCCTGAGGTCTCTAAAGATTTTAAGAAATTAAATGAAATGACGACTTTTATTTCTGATCTCGAAAATCAAATTCTCCAGCTCTATACCCGGTGGGAAGAGCTTGAGAAGAAATCATCTGTCGGACCTCATTAGATTAAGAACGGAAAAGACTCATTTGATCTATAGTGTTTTCTTTAACTTTAGGACCTGTGATCATTGAGGATCGTGGACGGTCTGCCGTATTTTCATTTTCGTAAGTTTTTAACAGCTGAGTGGCTTTTTGAATAATCTCAGAGGGTATACCGGCTAATTCTGCCACCTGAATACCATAGCTTTTTTGCGCAGGGCCAGGTCGTAATAAATATAAGAATTGAATTTGACCTTTATTCTCATGAATTTGCATATGAACATTTTTAACTTGAGAGAATTTTTGATCTATCGCTACTAACTCGTGATAATGAGTTGCAAACATCACATGCGATTTTATATTTTTAAGAATATACTCTAAAATGGATTGGGCCAAACATAAACCGTCAAAAGTCGAAGTGCCGCGCCCCACTTCATCTAAAATAAGTAATGAATTCGGACCAGCCTTGTGCAACATTTCTGCGGTCTCAGTCATTTCTACCATAAAAGTCGAAAGCCCTTCCGTCAGCTGATCACTGGCTCCGATTCGCGTAAAGATCGCATCATAAATGGGAACTTGGGCTTCACTGGCAGGAACATATGATCCCATTTGCGCCAATATTGCCGTTAAGGCCACTTGACGCATTAAAGTGGATTTACCGGCCATATTAGGACCTGTGATCAAATAACAATCCTGCGGACTTAAAGAGATATTATTTGCGATAAATCTAGAAATTTGACTTTCACTTCGCTGAAACTGTTCCACCACGGGATGACGAGAATCTTTTAAGTTTAAAATCCCATTTTTTAATAGAACTGGTTTGCAATAACTTTCCTCTAAGCTCAACCAAGCAAGACTACTGTAAACATCAAGTTCGCTACATATTTTTGCTAACTTAATTAAATCCGTCGCCTGATTTAATATTTGCTCACAAAGATCTTCAAAAATTGCAAACTCAATTTCATTTCGACGAGTCTGGGCCGAAAGCACTTTTCTCTCTAACTCAATCAACTCATCAGTGCAGTATCTTTCAGCATTGGTTAATGTTTGTTTTCGTTGATAGCGTGACGGAACTTTATCTTTATGAGCATTGGTCACTTCAATATAAAAACCAAAAACGTTGTTATATCTTATTTTAAGTGAAGATATTCCGGTCAGTTCGCGCTCTTTAGTTTCAAGTCCTGTCACCAGCCCCTGGGCATTGGTGGCCAGCGCTATGATTTCATCCAGCTCTTGGCTTACGCCAGTTTTAATAATGTTTCCTTGCTTCGTCGCCAAGGGAGCATCTTCAACAATGGTATTCAAAATGGTTTGAGCTAATGCTGATAAGCCGGAAGTATTTAAGTTTTGTGCGACCTGCAAGTGAGCTTGTGATATCTCCAATACACCAAGACCCGCCAGCACCGATTCGGCTAATGATGTTAAATCGCGGCCGTGTCGCTGAGGAAGCGCAATTTTAGCCAGTCGCCTTTCGATATCTCCCATTTTAGGAAAAATTTCGCGAGTTTTTTTTAGTTCAAATAAGTTATCCCGAAAATAAGTTATATAATATTGCCGTTTTAAAATCACCTCAGCGTCTAGCAATGGAAAGCGCAACCACTGACGAAGGAGGCGGGCTCCGGCTGAAGTTAAAGTTTTATTCACCGCTGAATATAAACTTCCTTTTTCCTCACCCTTGTAATTGGTGAAAATTTCTAAATGCTTAATGGTATTAAAATTTAAATTTAAGCGCCCCTGCAAACTGCGCTCTTCAAAGGGCTGTAAAACTTTATTAATATTAGCTTGAGATAAACTTTTAACATAGGCCAATAATCTTAAGGCCGACTCTGGCAGAGCATGATCGCCTTCTTTATCTATAATATCAAATACGGTATGCACCGTGGTTTGAAGCATTTTCTGTTCCGGTTGAATATCTGAAGGAAGAACTAACTCGGCGATAGGCAAAATAGAGAACACCTGTTCTCGTTGCTGTTCAGTTAGGTTTGAGAAATAGAAACTTTCGCCCGTGGTCGTATCGACTAAGCTGATGGACTTATTATCATAAGAGCAAATGTAGTGGGATTCGGTAGATTTAAGATTATCAGAATCATAAACCATACCGGGAGTTAAAATACGCGTCACGGCCCGTTTAACAATCCCTTTGGCTAATTTAGGATCTTCGATTTGATCACATAAGGCGACCTTATAACCCGCACTCAATAATTTATTAATGGGTCCAGCCACTGAATGATGGGGCATTCCACACATAGGAGTTGAGTCTTCAGATTTTTTATTCCTTTGCGTTAGCGTAATCCCTAAAATAGGCGCTGCGGTTGTGGCATCATCATAAAACATTTCAAAAAAATCACCCATACGAAATAAAAGAATTTTATCTTTGTGAAGTGATTTAATTTCCCAGTATTGCTTCATTAACGGGGTGAGTTCTTTAGCCATAGAACTGTTGTAGTATAAAAGGGGTCAGGCTACATTCCTGTAAGCAGTGCGACACGAAAGGGGGCCTGACCCCTTTTTAGCTAATTTTTAAGGCGGGAAATTAACTTTTGGTAGATGCCGTCGAAGCCACCGTTACTCATAATTAGAATAATGTCTGAAGACTGAGCTTTTTGAGCCAGATACTTAACAATTTCATCTGCTGACTTCATACACTGAGAGGAGTGCCCACTTTGTTTAAGCTCATCAACAAGTTCTTGCGAAGAGAACCTATCACCCTCATTTAACTTCGTTTGATCAAAGGCTTCAGCAATAATGGACTCCTGCGCTTGCTTAAAGGCATTTAAATAATCTTGCTGAAAAACTTTTCGGCGTGATGTGGCTGACCGGGGTTCAAAAACAGAGAAAACTTTTCTATGAGGATATTTTTTTTGAACGGCTTCTATGGTTTGCTTAACTGCTGTAGGATGGTGAGCAAAATCTTCAATTAAAGTAATACCTTTAAATTCACCCAGCACTTCTTGCCGACGTTTAACTCCCTGGAATTTTTTTAGTGATTCAATGATATCAGAAGTTTTAACTCCGTTAAGATAAGTAATCAAAGCTGCCGATGCCGCATTTAATATATTGTATTTACCAATCGAGAAAATTTCGATTTGCAGTAATTCTTTTTGATTTTGAATAATATTAAACAGCGAAGACTTCTCATCTTGTTTTAAAATATTTATAACAAAATGATTGTTTGGGTCAAAACCAAAGGAAAATTTATTTTTAATTTTGCAGTGAGCAGCCACTTCTGAAACATGAGGGTCATCCCCCCAATATATAAAATTTCCATTTGCAGAAATTAAATTCATAAGTTGTATGAAAGCGGATTTAACGTGATCAAAATCTTTGTAAATATCGGCATGATCAAACTCTACAGAAGTTAAAATCACTTGCTGAGGCCGGTAATGCACAAACTTGGGCACTTTATCAAAATACGCGGTATCGTATTCGTCGCCCTCGATCACAAAAGGGCTTTCTGGTTTTATTGGATTCCTAAAACTACGCTCAAAATTTTTAGGAATTCCTCCAATCAAAAAACCTGGGTGATATCCCGCCTGATCCAGAATCCAAGCAACCATAGACGTGGTGGTTGTTTTCCCGTGCGTACCTGAGATGACATATGAGTTCCTCTGCGCAATGATGAATTCACCCATGGCTTGCGGCAATGAACCATGCGGAATTTGCAGCCTATTCATCTCAACAGCTTCAAGGTTATTCGCTGATATCACATTCCCTACAATTACAAAATCAGGCCTAGGGTTTAAATTTTCTGCTGCATAGGGCTTTTGAATTTTAATTCCAAGACTTTCAATCTGTGTGGACATAGGTGGGTACGGGTGAGAATCACTTCCTGTGATTTTAAAATCCTGATCTTTTAATAGTCCGGCCAAGGACGCCATGGCCGTTCCGCAAATGCCCATCAGATGAATGTGCGCACCTTTTTTAAGTTGATTTAACGAGTGTTTGTTTACTTCCATTGAGTGTTCCTTTATCTATTATCTTTTCGGAATTCCCTCTGCAATCCAATTGTGGATTTGTGGCCGCAAATTCGCGAAGCTTTTATTTTCTCGGCCATAATGCACTCGATTACTTAAAATAACGACTAATAAATCTATCTTGGGATCATACCAACAAGAAGTTCCTGTAAAACCCGTGTGTCCCACTGAGTTGGGAGAGAACATATGACCACAACTGGCTACTCCCTCAGTTGGCATCATATACCCAACGGCCCAATCACCCACGTCTTCAGAAATGGCTCGCTTAGAAAAAAGTTGCGCCGTTTTTTGACGAACACTATAAGTTGCTATTCCTTGAAGCTGTGAGCGCATCGTCATTCCATAGCTAGCAAGATCATCTATACTGCCAAACAATCCTGCGTGGGTAGAAACTCCACCTAAAGCCCAGGTGTTCTCATCATGAACTTCACCCCTTAAGGAGCGTTGTCTGTACTGACAAAACTCAGTCGGCGCATAAAGATCTTGAGCATAAATAGGCTTGTTATTGACGTGAAAATCCATAGTGGAATGCGAATAATGCTTTTCCTTAATACTATACCAAACATCTAAAAGACTTTTTTGATGAATTTTTTCTAATATAAAACCTAAAACTAAAAATCCCAAATCCGAATATAACGCCTTTTCACTTTTTTTAATGTTAGAGGATTGATTTAAAAGCTCGAATATTTTTGATCGCTGTTGCTGCCAATCTGAAGGCTCTTGCCCCTGAACGACCAAGCTACGAAAAAAAGGCTTCCACCAGTCTAATTGCGAAGTATGAGTTAATAAAGACTTAACTGTCATTTGGGCATCAAAAAAGGACGGAATAAAGTCGACGACCTTGCTTTCAAAATTCCAATGACCTTTATCAAAAGCTTCCATCATCGCTTGCTGAGTAAATATAATTTTTGTTAAAGAAGCCATATCATAATGGGGATAGGTATTTCCTACTGCCACATCGCAAATCAAACGCCCGCTGTGATAAGATCTTACCACCACGCCTGGAGTTACGTCCGGTATCGCATTAGTCACTTTATCTACAAGAGACAATTCAAAACTTGTGTGTTTCATATACATTCTTATTGTTCCTTTAACTAACTTATTATTTACTATTAACTCTTAAAGTGACCGTCTCATTTAAAACCAGTTCAGCCTTTGTGTTTAAATACAATGGACGCTGATGTCCCGAATGATCAGAGTCAACTCCACGAAAAACAGGAAACTTATATTTTTTAAAAAAACTTTCTATCACCGGCCAAACTAAATTAGTCCCATCGACTTCTTCGGCCTTAATAATATCCCCAAAAAATACTCCTCGACAGTGATTAAATACACCACTTAAGGCCAACTGGTTTAACATGCGGTCAACTTTATAACCGCGTTCCGATATATCTTCAAAAAATAGAAAGTGATTTTTGCTCTTAGGATGTAGCTTAGTTCCCAATAGTGAACAGTAGGTGCATAAATTACCCCCCTTAACTTTTCCTATGATTATTTTTTTTCGTTTTTGCTGTTGAAACTGATAGGCCACTGGATTCAATGGAATTAAGTTCTTGAATTCAATAACCTCTTTTGTGCCCGTCAACAGTCCAAATAAATCATCATAGTCTTCGGGGCGACGTTGCGCTTGAAGGGCTCGCGCAAAAATAGGTCCATGTATAGTTTTCCAGTTCCATTTTTGATTCAAAAAATGATGTATGATTGTAATGTCACTAAGTCCTATGAAAAACTTCTCTGGTGGCTTTTTAAGTTTTAATAGCTCCGGCACTAATCTGATCGATCCATAACCTCCGCGCAAACACCACACTACTTTAGAAGTATTATTCGTTAATGCTTTTTTAAGATGTTCAAATCTTTTTTGATCAGTATTCGCCAAATAAAACTGTGGATTAAGCAAGTCTTCAGGCAGACGAGGCTCGTACCCTTGCTGCCTTAGCCAGGCGATAGCATACTCCAACTCATCAACTGATGGAGCGCTGGCCGGCGCCACAATATCAATAATATCACCTTTTTTAAGATAGATTGTTTCTTTAAGAGATGTTTTTTTCATATTTTTTTATACGCTGTTGAATAGAGTTAAGGTGTCTTTCCCCTGAAAAAATGCTTTTTATTTCTGCTGTGGTAAAATACTTTTTAAAGTCTTTCGATCTTAGAATTTTATCTCCTAATGATTCATTGACGCCTAAATCGAAAGCCGCTTTTTGAATAAGGCGGTAGGCCTCTTCTCTGGACAGCCCATGCTTCGCTACTAAATGATTGAGCAGATGAGAACTGTAAAGCACTCCGCCCATTTTATAGGTATTTTCTTTCATCATGCCTTTATTGACAAAAAGTTTTTCTAAAAGCGTTTTCATGCGACGTAAGCTGTAATGAGTTGCGGTGAAGGCGTCGCCAAAAATAATTCGCTCATTGGAAGAATGACTGATGTCTCGTTCATGCCAAAGCGGAATATTTTCCATAGCTGTCCAGGCATAGCCTTTAATAAGCCGACTTAGTCCCGTAATATTTTCACCACTGATCGGATTCTTTTTGTGAGGCATCGCTGAAGAGCCTTTTTGCTTCGGATCAAAACCTTCAACCACTTCATTAACCTCAGTGCGCTGCAAATGACGTAACTCTATCGCTAATCGTTCTAAAAAAGAGGCGGTAAAAGCTAAAGACATAAAAACTTCCGCGTGGCGATCGCGCGGAACAACCTGAGTAGCAAAATATTCAGGTTTTAATTTTAATTTTGCAGCGACTTCAGCCTCAACATCCAATCCCAAAGCAGATGAGGTCCCCACCGCGCCACTCAGTTTGCAAATCTCAAACTGCTGTTGAGCTCGAATCAGCCTTTCTTCACTTCGAGAAAGTTCAGATAAAAAACCCATAAGCTTAAAACCAAACGTGGTTATTTCAGCGTAAATGCCATGGGTTCTCCCCGCACATACTGACTTTTGATGTTTTTGCGCTAGACCCTTAATTATACCTTTAAGTTCTTTTACTTCATTTAAAATAAGTTTAAAGGCTTCGCGAATTTGCAGGCTCATGGCTGTATCTAAAACATCGGAGCTTGTCAGCCCAAAATGTACGTACTTACCGTGTTCACCGACCGACTCTGCAATCTGAGAAACAAAGGCGATAACGTCATGTTTAGTTTGATTTTCAATTTCATAAATGCGGGCCAGATTGATCTTGCTTTTCTTAGCGATGCTGGCGGCCGCTGCTTGAGGAATTAGACCCTTCTTCGCCTGAATCTCTGCCACTGTTTTTTCGACGATAAGCATGTACTCAAATCGTGATTTCTCTTGAAATAAAGTTTTCATTTCAGGGGTTTGGTAACGTTCAATCATTTAATTCCTCAGCTTTTTTATTATTGGCACTCCCTTAATAGTATGCTTCAATAAATTATGCGTATCAACAGACTGATTACGAAAATATGCACAATGCTTTTTGTCATTACTTTTATAATGCCAATTCCTAAAACATACGCTCAAGATTCAACTGAAATTGAAATTGACGAGTCCTTTGATCCTTTTGCTGATTACAATGAATACGAGCAACAAACCGAAGAAGAAGAAGATATCAATTTCTTACGTAATGGACGCTACCTCACCTTAGCTTTTATCGCAGGCTACCGGGGATTTATCGGGGGAGGATTGGCTCAGGCTTATAGAGGAAATCTTTCTTACGGCGCAGAATTCAACTACTTCTTTAATCTTCAGCTCGCGGCGGGCCTGTCCTACACAATGGGTGATCATAATGTGGGCTTTAATAGTTATACCAATGAAGCCCTTACAACTGTCTCTAGAAGTTATAACGGAACTGTAAGTATTCATGCTATAGATCTGCACGTTAAATACTATTTTAATACAGACAATGTCACTAAAGGATTAGCAGATCTTAATCCTTACGGCGTCCTAGGAACATCTTTTAATATTCGGAGCTACAGCCTTGATAATGTATTAACGGACTCGGCCGATGAGGTGTGGGGTTTTAAATTTGGTGGAGGAATAGAAATTCCGATCCTCAGAAATAGATCCTATGTGGGCTTTCAAGGCGTTTATCGTTATGTTCAGTTTCCTGATGAAAATAAGCGTGGAATTGATCAAGGCGGTGCACAGCCTTTTCCTATTTATCCCCGTCTAGACGGTGATTTCTTCGATATTTCTGTTATCTTAGGACTAAACTTTTAAATTAGCTAACCGCTGTTGCCGTCGTTTTTCTGCGGCTTTATAACGTCGAATTTCAGTATCGGTCTCTGGCTGAATTCCACAAACCTCAATAGGCTTACCGGTTGATCCGATAGCTACAAAGGTAAGATAGGCCGATGCGGTATGAAAGACTTCTGAGGTCCGAGGATTTTCTGCATCCACACGAACTCCAACTTCCATGGACGTGCGAGAAGTAAAATTGACTGAAGCCTTAAGATTGACGACCCAACCTTTACGAACTGGCGCAATAAAATCAAGCTTATCAATACTGGCAGTAACTACATCTTTATTTGAATGTCTTTGAGCAGCAATGGCTGCAGTGATATCGATCCATGACATGATCACACCGCCGAATATAGTATCCATAGCGTTAATGTGTGACGGTAAAACAAGCTGGGTCATAACTACTTGAGAGGAGCTAACCGCTTTTTTCTCTTGCATAGTTTGACCCAACCTAAAACTAAATTAAAACTGAACCACTAAGCGAATGACTACGCGCCAATGTCAGAGTTACCATTGTTGCGACCAATTCCACCGCCACCTGGCAATGTAATTGTTGCTGTACCCGTCGTCGCTGGTTGATTCGGTTGATTATTATAAATTGATGCTCCAGCAGGCTGAGCTGCTTCAACACGCGCTTCATTTTCAACAAAACCAAGATGAGGTAGGCACCATACAATAAGCTGAGCTCTCGATTTAACATTCATTTTTTTATAAATGTTCGTTAAGTGAAACTTAACAGTTTTTTCAGTTACAAATAATTGATTTGCAACTTCTTTGTTTGAAAGTCCTTTTGAAACTAGCTCCGCTACTTCGGACTCACGATTTGAAAGACCCTTTTGCATTAATACATCTCTAAGCATCCTTGCTTCTCCTGATTAATTGTTTTTGTTCTTTAATTCTACTAACAACACAACCTTATGCTGCTCAGTTTCGTCATTTTTTCAAAGTTTCTTAATTTCCTTATCAAGCTACTTTTTTTACAACGCTACCTGACTATAAGTCTGACAGACTTTAATAAGAACGCAATACTTTTAATTTATTTTTTTAAAAAAACTAGACTTTTTATTATGTTTCTTAAAAATCTCAAATCATTTATAGAAGTCATTAACCGTTTTCTTCTCTTCTTACGTCTAGATTTTTCACGTAGTTTAGAGCTGATTTAAAATCACTTAACTTCTCTTGAAATTGCATTATACGCACCGTGCTTAACGTCCTGGAAATTATATTTTTAGGCACTAATGAAATAATATCTTTAGCTTCAAGCAGTGGAATTTTATGTTGGTTAAATGTATCTATAATATGTCGCGCCAGCACATCGTCGAGAAGGCCCAACTCAGCAAAGCAATTTATAGCTCGTGCATAGTCTTCTGATTTATCGATTAATAAACAATACTGAAAGTACTCTGCAGATTGATCAATAAACCTTTGAATATGGCTAAGCTTAAGCAACCAACTCTTTAATACGCTAGAAAATTTGAATCTTTTCTGCAAAGCTTCTACCGCTTCGTCATGGAATCCTATAAAAAATAAAATTTCCGTTAGTGCCTGTTGCTCTGTTTGAGTCTCCGGTAGTCGTCGAACTTTTTCTATTTTTTCACCAATCTCAGAAAAAGTGAATCCGTTGATTTCAAAAATCTTGACCGTCAACTCATCCTTAAAAAAATTAAGACGCGAATTGTGGCTTTTAAGCTTACTGATTTCTGATATTATTCTTTCACCACTAATTTTTAAGAGACCTTTCGCGTTCACTTCCCCTTGGTGATACGTCTCTGCTTCAATTTCAAAACCTAATTGATAACTAAACCGCAGCATCCTAAGAACTCTTAGGTAATCCTCTTGAAACCTTTTCGCCGCCGGACCTACACACCGAATAATCTTTTTATCCAGATCCTCAACTCCACCTACGTAATCGATAAGAGATTCTTTTTTAAGATCCCAATAAAGTGCATTAATAGTAAAATCGCGCCTTTGAGCATCCTTATCTGGCGTAGAGCGAGTCACCACAGTGGGACGTCGTCCATCCTCATACTTATCTTCTTCTCTAAATACCGTAAGATCATATATGCTTTGAACTCCCGACGCACTATACGGAATCTTATAAACTCCGAACTCTTTTCCGACCAATACAGCTTCGGGAAACAACTCAAGAATTTCCGCCTCTAAGGCATCGGTTGCAAAGTCTATGTCTAGCGGCGTAAGACCCAAAATAAGATCCCTAACTGCACCGCCTGAAAGCCAGCAAAGCCGACCTTTAGACTCAATTTTATCGAATATAAACAAAATAGCGGGCCAATGATTTAATGCTTTTAGATCATTTTTAATTTTATCAGAATATTTTTGTAACTTCATTGACGTCATTAGGATATATTTTAGCTTATGTTTTCTGAAATACAAAGTTTGTTTCAACAGAATTTAAAACTTGATCAAGTCAGTCATATCCCCCTAAAGCAACCAATGACGATAGAGTTTTATCAAAAATGGTTGGCCAACGACTATCACGGCACCATGAAGTACCTACTTGATCATCTGGAGCTTAAAAGGTCCCCACAAAACATCAATTCACAATTTAGAAGCGTCATCACTGTGACTCAAAGCTATTTTCCCACCATTGAAAAAACTGATGTCGCGTTACCCGCTCGCGTGGCGATGTACGCACAAAATAAGGATTATCATTTTTGGTTGAAGGATAAGCTTATTAAAGGTATCTCTGCACTTCAAAACCAATATCCAGGTGATATTTTTGTACCCTATGTTGATTCAGGACCTATTTTAGAGAAAGATTATGCCTACCAAGCCGGACATGGATGGTTCGGAAAAAACTCATGTCTGATTCACCCCAAAAAAGGCAGTCTTTTTTTTGTCGCAGAAATTTTATCCTCACTTGACGCAAACACTCCCGCTTTAACTCTACTTCCTGATATGTGCGGCACCTGTACTCGTTGTATGGATATATGCCCGACACAAGCGATCGTTAAGCCCAAAGTCATCAAAGCTGATCAATGTATATCTTATCTGACTATCGAGTCTAAAACTGTTCCACCACTTGAATTACGTTCCAAAATCAACGATTGGTTTTTTGGGTGCGATCTTTGTCAAACTATCTGCCCTTGGAATGAAAAAGTTTTTCGCACAGAAAAAATACCCACCACTCATCTTACCTCAACCAGTGATTTTTTAGATTTAAGTGAAAGTGAAAAACAAGATTTGATTGAATTTTACCGAATGATTCTGACAAGCTCGAACAAACAATTACAAAAACTCTTTCAAGGCACGGCTTTAGACCGAGCCCATGGATTTGGATTAAAGCGCAATGCTTTAGTCGTGATCGCTAATCGAAAGATAACTGACCTTATACCTGAGGTCAGCGTATTACTTAAGGACCCGAAATTGGAAGAACTGGCCGATTGGGCTCTCAAAGAATTAATATCTTAGGGATTTTCTTGAAACAACGTCCTGGATAGAAAACCCTCTCAAAGACTATAACTCAGAGTCCGCTTGTTCGTGCAATGCGACAGTTCCGCATGAAGCACTTTTATAAAAACTCACGCATTCTTTACGCTTGTCTTCAGATGATGATTTTCCACAAACAGATTTGATAACATGATCTCTTTTTTTCTCGCATAAAACTTTACGTTTAGCTTGAGCTGAGAAAGAAACTGTCATTGCAAGAAAACCGGCTATTATAACTAATGTTTTATATTTCATATTACCCTTTCGCGTGTCTTCGACACGACTCTCCCTTTGGATAACATGACATCGGGAACCTTGTTGCTCGACTTTAGCCCGATCTAGTTTTTTTAGAAAAAAATCATAAAAAAGCCGCTAATCTTGGTTAATTTCAAGAGATTAGCGGTTAATTTTATACATATTGAGACAATTTATTGTTACTCGTCTTGATCCTCAGAGTGACTACTGGAAGACAAATCGTCCTTCGACAGTTCCGGTAATACCTCTTTAGTATTTTTCGCCGGATGTGCTTTTAAATACTCTTTAATTTTTGCTGGGTCCGGAGCCAACATGGTAAACATGTTCTTACCTTCGGTTTTAGGTTGTGATTCCACCAGGCAAAGATCTTTAACGTAATCAATAGCTTTCTTTATTACTTCCAAACCCATTTCTTGATGGGACATTTCTCGGCCCATAAAGCGCAAATTGATTTTTACTTTATCTCCGTCTAATAAAAATCGACGAGCATGCTTCATCTTCGTTTCAAAATCATGCTGATCTGTGCGCGGTCGCATTTGGATTTCTTTAATAACCACAATCACCTGATTTTTACGGGAGGCCGCTGCCTTCTTTTTGTTTTCATATTTATACTTACCATAGTCCATGATTTTACATGTTGGAGGACTTGCCGTGGGAGCAATTTCAATAAGATCTAATCCCAGATCCTCAGCTATTCGAAGGCCTTCTGGAACAGTCATTACCCCCAACATTTCCCCGGTATCACCAATCACCCGAATTTGTGGCGCACGAATGTCGCGATTAACTCGTAATCCATCTTTATCACCACGTTTTCTATCACGATCAAACTTATTGGGACTTCTTGGTTCTCGACCTACTTGATTAATAGCTGCCTCCTAGGTAGCTCCGCTGTTTGCGGAATTTGTTGTAACTAACGTTTGTAATTCTCGATCGCGAGAATTTTTAATAATCATATCACAAGCGGCTTGCCACTTAATATTATTATGAAGACTTCCGTCACGTAAACGGATCGACACAGTACCCGCCTCCGCTTCTTTATCCCCGACAATTAACATATAAGGTACTTTTTTGAGTTGAGCTTCCCGTATTTTGAAATTTAATTTTTCATTACGCCGATCAAATTCTACTCGAATCATTTCGTGCTTTAAGTAATTTTCAACTTTTTCGCAAAAATCATTTACCCGATCGGTTACATTAAGAATCACAGCTTGCGTCGGCGACAACCAGCTTGGTAAATGACCCGCGGTGTGTTCTAAGTAAACTCCAATGAACCGCTCTAATGATCCTAAGACCGCGCGATGAAGAATTAACGGTGTATGTTCAGCGTTGTCTTCACCGGTATATTTAAGTCCAAAATTTTGTGGGAGATTAGGGTCACACTGGACAGTTCCTAACTGCCAAGACCTTTTTAAGGCATCAACAAACATAATATCCAACTTTGGACCGTAAAAAGCCCCATCGCCTGGGTTTATTTCATAAGGAATTTTTAGCGACTCGAGTGCATTGGCTAAAGCGCCTTCTGCCTTATCCCAATCTTCATCTGTTCCAATACGCTTTTCAGGTCGAGTTGAAAGATAGACTTTGTAATCACTCATACCCAGTTTTTGATAAACTTCATTCAACATTTGCACGAAGTTTTTGATTTCACTTTGTAATTGTTCTTTGGTGCAAAAAATATGTCCATCATCCTGACAAAAAGTTCGAACACGCGTCAGACCGGATAAAGCACCCGAAACTTCATTACGATGAAGTCGACCAAAGTCCGCCATACGGTAAGGAAGATCACGATAAGAGTATTTCTCTGAAGCAAACAATAAACAATGACTGGGACAATTCATAGGCTTAGTGGCGAAATCACGCTCATCTATTTTGGTAAAAAACATATTGTCTTTGTAATTAGCCAAATGTCCTGAAGTTTTAAATAGTTCCACATCAAAAATTTGAGGAGTGATCACTTCATTATAGCCGTATTTAAAATAAAGCTCTCGAAGATAAGCCAGTAACTCATTATAAACTAAGGCGCCTCGTCCGGTAAAAAATGGAGACCCTGGCGCCCAGGGATGAAAAGTAAACATCCCTAACTCTTTACCAAGTTTACGATGATCGCGCTTTTTAGCTTCTTCTAAATTCTTAAGATACTCTTCTAACTCTTTTTTATCTTGAAAAGCTGTCGCATAAATTCTTTGAAGCATTGGATTGGCTTGATCACCTCTCCAGTAAGCTCCTGCCACACTCATCAACTTAAATGACTTGATTTGCCCAGTCGATTGAACGTGGGGTCCGCGACAAAGGTCAAACCAGCTTCCTTGGTGATAGATTCCGACTTCAGTTTCACCTTTTGCGGCAAGATCTTGAATCAACTCAACTTTAAATCGTTCATTCATTTTGACAAAAGTATCGATGGCTTTCTGTATCGGCCAATTTTCACGTGTGATTACTAAATCTTTTTTTTGCAACTCTTCCATCTTTTTTTCGATTTGCGCAAAATGCTCTTCCGTAAAAGTAAATGGTGAATCAAAATCATAATAAAAACCACTGTCGATCACTGGACCTATAGTGACTTTAACTTCAGGCCAAATTTCTTGAACGGCCTGAGCCATTAAGTGGGCTGCTGAATGTCGTACGACCTCTAAGGCCTCTTTTGATTTTGTAGTAACGATTTCAAGTTTTGTTCCATTTTTTAATGGAGTGCGCAAATCAATAACTTCCGGCAAACTATTAATCTTAGCTCCTAAGGTATCTTTAGCTAGCCTGGACCCAATACTTTGCGCCACTTCCAAGGTTGTTGGCTCGTGCTCAAAGGTGCGAATAGAGTTATCAGGAAGAATTATTTGAACTGACATATTTGACATTAAAATGAGGTCAAAACGGTAACGATAGAATTTGAATTTATTTTCACGACGTCAGTCATCATGAAGTCAGAATGACAAAAAAAAGGGCTTTTTTCAACACTTTTAATAATAATTATAGCCAAGGAGGACTATGTCCCAATTCCGCCTCAGGGTTGCGTCCTAATTCAATAAGATTATCGCGCTCGGCACTCAAGTATCGAGAAATACCACTGGCCGCAGAGCCTTCAGACATCGGTTCTTTTTCCATACAATCAGAGCTCGGAGTATACGTCCAAGCCGAACATAAAGCTAACTCAGCATCAGTTTCCTCTGGCACCATCATTTTAACCCATACTGACAACTCAAGAGGTTTATAATAGTTAAGGCTCGGGTCAATCACGAAAGCTTTACCTTGGCTTTTAAATATAACGGCCACATGGTACCACCAACCAACAGAACCCGTTGTACTGTTGGGCGTCTGAACCTCTAGGTCACCAAAAATAAAAACTCGGCCAAACTGAGCCTTAGGGTCTATTTTGTTAATGAGATGAGCCACATGTTCTGCACGTGCAAAACATCCATCGTAGGGATATAACCAGGAAATACGGCGGTGAAAATTTTCAACGTCGGGATCTTTTAAAAACCGTCTATCGCGAATATCATTAAACATCTGAAAATATTCAGCATCATTTTTACCAAATTCAGGAAGCTTTTTAAGATTAATTTTGTCCGTTCGCGAGTCATAGGCTGTTGTTTGTCCTACAGAGAAAATCTTAAAATTAAATTTACGATTAAACTCATAACGGGCTGCCGTTACTTTCCAGCTTTCACGAATTGGCCGTACTGCGGAAACAACTTCTTGAGCTAGTGCATTCACAGCGAATACAAGCGGAAGTATAATTAATAATATAATCTTCTTAAACATCTATCCCCCTCACGAAACAAGGGGGACTGATATCACTGATTAATATAACGAGCAATAGCTAATTAACTAGTATGTTACGTGATGCTTAATAGCCTCATGAAGTCTTGGATCTTTAATAGCCACTATATTGTTTTTAGATAAAAACTGAGTCGCCGCCACCGCAAATAAACCAAAAAAACCGAGGAACAATGCAATCTCATAGAAACCAAAAACCGGAACCCCATCATTAAAGTTAGGATAGACCTGCCAGTAAATGTCGATGTACTGCATGACTAAGACTAATATAGCCACCGCCGCTAGATTCATGTCATTTCGTTTAGCTTCGCGAGGCAATAACGCTAGGAATGGAACAATAAATCTAAAAATAAGTAGACCTATAGAAACCACGATCCAACCACTGTGTGATCTCATTAAATAAAATTCTGTCTCTTCAGGAATATTTGCATACCATATAAGCATAAACTGCGAAAAGGCAATATAGGCCCAAAACACAGTGAAACCCTTTAAAAACTTTGCAACATCATGTTGATGCTCTACGGTGATATATCCGCTGACGAACTTAGAATTTTTAAAGAAGATGACCACTAGGGCTAACATGGCAAAAGTGGATTGCAACATACCTGCGAACATATAAATGCCGTAAATAGTTGAATACCAACTTGGTAATAATGACATAAGTAAATCAATTGAGAACATAGTAAAAAATAGTGCGAAAAAAGCAATGAAACCAATAGAGTTTCCAACGTTTTTCTCTGTGTATTTCACGTCGCCATTTTGATCTTGTTTAATCGAGTTCCCTACAATCATATGTTTAAAGGCTAGACACCCTAAACCAAATATAATCACTCGAGCTACAACAAACCAAAAATTAAGATAAATTTCTTTACCACCGGTCATGCGGTGAATTTGTGTGGGGTCTGCCCATGAGTACAAATACTTGTATCCCAAGATCATAACAATACTGGTTACAACCATATAAGGCAAAAATTGAGTAAAACTTTCTGCCAATCGCTTAATGGAGGAATGCCATCCTGCTTTAGAAGCATTGCTAAATGATAAGAAAAACAATCCACCTAACCCCATTGAGGCGAAATAGAAAAATGCCACAAGATAAGCAGTCCACATTCTTTCAGGATTATTAAATAATCCAAAGACGGCCGCGATAATACCAATCAAAATTCCCGCATAGGCTGAGTATTTAAAAGCTAGAGCCGGTTGAAACTTTGATATCTTAAGTTCTATATTATGGTGTGATGATCCCATTTTTATTCCTTTAATTGTGTGCTATTTTTTATCTGTATTTTGCAGATATCTAATATAGTTCACGACCTGCCAACGATATTGTTCTGGAATGTGTGAAGCATAAGGCCCCATTACCCCTTGCCCGACTGTAATGACGTGATAAATATGACCATCGGTCCACGCTTTGACTTTATCGCTCAATAAAGTCGGTGGCTTCAAGGCCATCTTCTCTGCGATCGAGCTTTTATCCGCACCCTCACCTTGATCACCATGACAAATAGCACAGTGAATAGTGTAGTACTTTAAACCCACACCCAGAATTTCATCATCCATTTTAGAGGCTAATGGATTTGCGTTTTTTTGCGCCCGCTCTAGATCAGCAGCGTAGCGATAAGGGACAAATCCCTTAGGCTGAGTGCCCTCAGGCGGAACTCGCATTCCTGATTTATTAGGCGAAGACGCATCATACTCTTGGGCATCAACAGCTGGCGAGTCTAACATATCTTGAATAGGCTCTATGTTCGGCTGAGACTTATCTATGTTACACCCTGAAAATATTAAGATAAAAAGACTTAAGAATGTTAAAGTTTTGACTGCAGTTTTCTTCATATTAAAACTCCGTCACTTTCTTCACTTCAACCGCACCAAGGTCTTTGAACATACGATCTAAGGTTTCAAAGTTATAATTTTTGTCAGTATCAGGCACAAAAATAGCAAACTTATTACATGTTAAATCCTTATCTATGGGAGGCACACCGATCGCAGGCATCCCGCACAAATAAAGAAATAATCCCACTGAGCTTAATGCTGCAAATAATATAGTTAACTCAAAAATAATGGGAATAAATGCAGGCAATGAAAAAAGCGGTTTACCACCAATATTTATCGGCCAATCAATCACTGACGTATAATAAGTTAAAGCCAGTGCGACGAGCATTCCGACGATGCCTGCCAAAAAAGTCATATACGGAATTGGTGATCGCTTAATGGCACAAGCCTCTTCCATGGCATGAATAGGATAAGGAGATATTGCTTCTAATTTGCTGTAGCCGGCCTCACGCACTTTGCGAGCGGCATTCACCACTTTACCTTCAGTTAAAAATATTCCGGCAACACCGCTAATAGATTTTTTTGCCATTTTAGTGTCCTCCACCATGTTCATGGTCATCGCGTCCAACCCCTAAGACGGGTTTGATTTCAGCAATTGATATCGCTGGAAACACCCGTAGGTATAAAAGAAATATAGTAAAGAACATACCAAATGATCCTATCAGGATAGCCGTATCATACATGGACCATGCATACTGTCCCCAATTCGACGGAAGGAAATCCCGGTGCAAGGAAGTTACCGTAATAACGAAACGCTCAAACCACATACCAATGTTAACGAAAATGGATACTACAAACATAACCGGAATAGATCTGCGGAACTTTTTAAACCAGAAGATTTGTGGAATGACAACGTTACAACAAATCATAATCCAGTATGACCACGCATAGGGACCAAAGGCGCGGCTGACGAAGAAAACATACTGCTCATAAATATTTCCCGAGTACCAAGCAATCAAGAACTCTGCACCGTAGGCGTAACCAACCATCAGGCCTGTCATCATAATAATCTTATTCATGACTTCCATGTGATCGATCGTGATATAGTCTTTAAACTTTGGAAAACCAATTCGTACTAAAGTCATCAGCGTAATGACCATGGCAAAACCAGAAAATATCGCACCAGCAACGAAATACGGTGGAAAAATTGTAGTATGCCACCCTGGTAAACCTGAAACGGCGAAGTCAAAAGAGACTATGGTATGAACGGATAATACTAGGGGCGTTGAAAGGCCTGCTAAAATCAAATAGATCATTTCAAAATGGGACCAATTTTTTGCAGTCCCCTTCCACCCTAAAGAAAGTACTCCGTATATTCTCTGTCTCCAGAAATTTTTTGCACGATCACGGACCGTCGCTAAATCTGGAATCATGCCGACAAACCAAAAAACAGTAGACACTGTTGCATAAGTAGAAATCGCAAATACGTCCCACAATAACGGAGATCTAAAGTTGACCCATAAAGGTCCCCTTTGATTTGGATAAGGAAATAACCAAAAATCAAACCATGGACGACCGGTATGTATCAATGGAAAAATACCCGCAGTCATTACGGCAAATACGGTCATAGCCTCCGCGGTGCGCGCGACAGAGGTTCTCCACTTCTGACGAAATAAAAATAGAATTGCAGAAATCAGCGTTCCCGCGTGACCGATACCCACCCAAAATACGAAAGTGATAATCATGGTTCCCCAAGCCACCGGATGATTTACACCGAGCAATCCCATGCCTGTAGAAATAACTACAGCTATCGTTAGTATGTAAAATATAAACAAGCCTTTAGCAGCTAGGAACAATCCCATCCATCCCTTAGATGGAATTCTTTCTATGGGCTCACATATATCATTCGTCACATCTCTTAAAGTTTTATTACCCAAAACGAGTTGATTACGCTTAAGCATGGCCAGCTCCTTTCGGGGCAGTTACTTCATCGTTGTTTCTAATTTTAGATAAATATCTAACCGCTGGTTTTGCATACCACTCTTCAAGTAATGTATAAGCACGTTTTTCATTGGTAAAAATTTGAGCTACCCGAGATTTTTCATCGTTCAGATCACCGAAAACGATCGCTTGAGTGGGACAAGCCACTTCACAAGCGGTCTTTACATCTCCATCTTTAAGTAATCGATTTTCTTGAGTGGCCTTTTGTTTCGCGACTTTAATTCTTTGAACACAAAAACTGCACTTTTCCATAACTCCACGAGTGCGGACAGTGACTTCTGGATTTAGCGACATATGCGTCGGCGACTGGATCAATTTAGCATAATTGAACCAATTAAACCGTCGCACCTTATAAGGACAGTTATTAGAGCAATATCGAGTTCCTACGCAACGATTGTAAATCATTTCATTAAGTCCCTCGTTACTATGTACAGTGGCAGCCACTGGGCATACAACTTCACAAGGAGCGTTATCGCAATGTTGACAGGTGATAGGCTGAAACACGGCTTGCGCTGTTTCAGGAGAACCTACGTAGTAACGATCAATACGTATCCAGTGCATTTCTCGACCTTGCATAACGTATTTCTTGCCAACCACATGAATATTATTTTCAGATTGGCAGGCGGTCATACAAGCCGAACAACCCGTACAAGTATTTAAATCAATCGACATTCCCCACTTGTGTCCATTGTATTGATGACCAGACCAAATAGACCAAACGTGATGCCGATGTATATTTGCCTCTTTAGATTTTTGAAAGTCTTTATTCGTAGCTTGAACAACGATTTGGCGACCTTCCATTGAATCATGACCTTGAGTGGTTACAAGTTCATATTTTTTACCTGTCTTTTTGATTTCAACGTTTTGACCCGCCAAAATAGGTTGTCCGTTTTGACCGACTTGAGCCAATGGATAAGCATTTACACCGATTCCATTGCCAACTTCACCGGCCTTAGTACGACCATAACCTACGGCCACCGCCACTACTTCGTCATGCAAACCTGGTTGAATGTGAATAGGTAGTTTTAAAGTTACATCACCAACTGTTAGCTCAACTACGTCATTTTGTTTGAGTTTTAGTTTCTCCGCCGCCTTCAACGAAATACTCGCGTAGTTATCCCATACTATCTTCGAGACTGGATCTGGTAACTCCTGTAGCCAACCAATATTAGCTAATGTTCCGTCACCAATATGTGACTTCGCATACATAACTAATTCCATGTTGGCAGATTTGGAAGATTTCTTAATATTGGAAATTGAACCTGAAGTTGCCTTAGAAACCAAAGATCCTACTTGGCCCACGAAACCTTGCTGCAAAAGTTGATTCCAAAAAGTTTCAAAGTCCTGACCTTTAGCGTATTTAGGTGCAATGTCGGATTTAATAAAAGCTCTTAAATAATCATAAAAAGTCTCGTAATTTTGAATCCGTGCTGGACCCACTTTTGCCATGTACGCCCAGGTCATTAACGACAGCTGGAAAGACCGTGTATCATACATTGTTCGAATCAAAGGCTGATGAATACCATAAAGTCCGCGAGAAAATTCGCTATCACTCCAGGTTTCTAAAGAGTGATTATCAGTAGCTACATAATGAGAAAAACTAGCTGTTTCGTCCATCACATCGCCAACATATACGACCATTTCAACTTTATTTAAGGCCTCATGAAATCCAAAACTTTTAGACAAAGTGTAAAGTGGGTTCTGACGGTAAATAATCAAAGTTTTAACAGATCCCTGATTCATGGCCTTGATCAAACTGTTTAAGGATTGATATGAAGCCTTCATATTTGAACGGGCGCCAATCGTGTTGCCATGATTTCCTAAAATTGAATTAAGATGATCTACTGCAATCTGTAGATTTTCAGCATCCACGGTCTGCGTTTGTACACCACCGGCGACAACAATACTTTTACTTCTATTGTTTTTCAGATCTTCTGCAACTTTTTGAAAGGCCTCAGCACTTATTCCTAAGGTCTCATGCACTTGCGTAGAACCACCTGACACTAATGATATTAAACCCAGAACCACATCTAATTGTTGAGATGGCTTAATTCGATGACGAATATCTGCATTTGCACCCGTTAATGAATAAGTCGATTCAAACGAAATTAATCTGGACATCTGACTCGGATCTCTACGTCCATTTGCAAACTGCCGGTTGGAAGTTATTGCTGATCCCCATGAACCTAAAAAGTCCGCGTCAATGGAAACTATCACTTTAGCTTTATCATAGCGAGCCTCTACTGTATCTCCGTAAGCTAAAGGTTCCCATGAATATTGTTCTGCTTTGAAACCCGAACAAAAATCGCCAATAACGGCATTGGTTGCCGGTGAGACAATATTTCCTGTTAAGACAGCCACTGAACCTTTTTGCAGTTGAGCGACAACTTTAGTGTCTAAATCCTCCCAAGTTACGCCAACGGTTTCTTTGTTCGTACGTTTTTCGTTAAATAAATTACGAAACGGTTTTTGAAGACGAGCCGGATCATATAAACTTAATAAAGAAGCCTGAGCACGAACCGACACTGCGGATCCGTTCAAAGGATATGATGGATTACCTTCAATGTGTATTGGACGACCTTCTCGAGATTTGACCAATAGTCCAAAACCCTCTTGTCCATCAAAATAGGAAGACGTGTAATAATTGGCTACCCCGACAGTAACCTCTTCGGGCTGCTTCACATAAGGAACAATTTTCTGCACTGGACGTCGAATGCAACCTGCCGCTGTAGTTAAAGCCACAGAAGCACCCATCAGTTTTAAAAATTCTCGTCTGGCAAAACCGCTTGTGCCCTCGTCTTTAAACTCATCCCTCAACGGAGAACTCATAAACTCTGTTTCCACAGCTTTTTTATATTCAGGCGTATCATAAAGTTCATCGAACGATTTCCAAAAATTGCGATCGCGCTCTATTTTAACTTCAGTACTTTTAGGTCTTTGTTCGTTAGCATCGTTATTAATAGACATATTTATTTCCTACTTTTATTGATGGCAAGTGGTGCAATTCAAAGGCGCTTTATTTTCTGGTTGGCGATGACAACTCACACACCATCCCATCGACAAATCAGAATACTGATAAACTTTAGCCATTTTTTCAATTTCACCGTGACAAGTTTGGCAACTTACTCCTTTTGTCACGTGGGCCTGATGGTCAAATTGAACATGATCAGGAAGCATGTGAACCCTAACCCATTCAATAGGCTTATTGTCTGCATAAGCTTCCCGCAACTTTTTAATACTTTCAGTATTTTCTGTACCACTAACTTGTTGATGGCAATTCATACACGTCGCTAAAGATGGAATATTTGCGTGTTTGGATCTTTCGACTTGGTTATGACAATACTGACATTGAATTTTATGAAGTCCGACATGCTGTTCATGACTAAATGGTAAAGGTTGTTCTGGTGAATACCCTTTGTTGTATCCGATCCCAATTCGCTCTCCACCGTCTGGATTGGTAAATAAGCACCCCGTAAAAATTATCGACGCAAAAATTAAGACTAAAGTTTTTAGTACATCAACTTTAATCGTTGAACGCAAAAAGCTCCGCATAGACATATTTTTTTGCCTTTCTTATCTTGAAATAAAATAATCGACTCTAATTTAAAAACAGTTGCTTTAAAATGTCACGGTGGATTTTGAAAACTTAATGACAACAATAAGCTTTCTTAAAAAATCATCACTTCACATCTTTACTTGCAGACACATAAGTTTTTTTGATTACGGCCGCGTAGATGACGAAAAGAACATGTGCGAGAGTAAAAACTGAAACATACTCGATCCCACCCGCGCCGAATCCATAGGAATGAAGCCCTGCGCCAAGAACGTAGTTAACTCCGTACCAAGCCATGATAACCAGATTAAATGTAAGAATTCCAGAAACCAGCATCCCAAAATTCTGAATCCAATTTACTAATCGCGCGTGCAGCACTATTATGTAACCCAAAAGGACAATTAATGCCCAAGTTTCTTTAGGATCCCAACCCCAAAAACGACCCCACGAGTAATCTGCCCAAACTCCACCCAATATTATTCCCGGTGCTAGAAATGCTACTCCAATTTGCATAGCTCGATAAATTGCAGTCGAAATATTTCGTATCTGCTCCTGATATTTTTTAGGATTAATAACATAATAAATAAGCCCCAGGTCCCCCAGCGCAAGTGCCAGAAAAAAAGCGGCGTAGGAAATTGTGATCGTCATAACATGGATAATAAGCCAATAATTACTTCTTAAGACAGCCTCTAAAGGCTGTATGCTGGGATCTAAAATTGCCGGCGCCATATCCGCCACGACCATAGAAAAAACACCGACTAATAAACCTGACAATAAAATAGATTTATACCGGTAAATTTTTTCCAAAATCATTGCAAACAGAACAGCACCCCATGAAACCCATACTACGGTCTCATACATATTCGTTACCGGAGGTCTTTCCGCCAAGTAAACGCGAAACAAAAAACCGATCGTCTGTAACGTAAAACCGATCAAAGTTAAAATCCAGGCCAGTTTCATACCGCGACTGAGGTCTCTAATCCAAACGACAAGAATTGTAAGCGCTCCTAATAAATAAAAAATGTACGACCATCTAAAAATGTGAGCCTCGTTGTAGAAAATCTCAGCGCTTACTTTTTTTGCTTGATTGTAGGAAACCGCACTCTTCGCCTGAGCATCTGTTTTAACAGTATTTATAAACTGATCCACGGACTCATCTAATTTTTTTGCACTTTCCAGAACGGATTCTGATCTCTCTCCACTTTTAACAACTTCTCCCAAGTACTTGGCTAAATTTTGACTTAAGTTGATAAACAAGCCTTGATACTTTTCAGGTAAGTCGGCAACGGAAACCCAACTATTATCTCCTTCGGCTCGGGGTTCATCTGAAAGTTCTGGAGGAATAATTTTTATATACCGCCCCGCTGTAATTTCTCGAAATGTAAAAAACTGATTTTCCAGCCTTTGTATCGCTTGATAATACGGCGTCAGCTTCTCTTTTGTTTCCCGTTTATCTGCTAATTGCTGCATTAAGTTTGCAAACAATTCCCCTTTGAATAACTCATTTCCTGTATAGTATTTTTGATCTTGAGGTAAGTTGAGATACTTTTTAACTTCAAAGTTCTTTACTTCAAAAACAGGAACATCTACCCAACTTTCAGGTGACAATAAAAAAGACATTACAATAATATAGGCAGGCTCCCTAGAGCTGCTTTGGCCTGAAACTGTACGTTTAAATGATGATCTGCCGTAAATAAGCTCTAAAGTCTCTCGCGCAAAAGAATCAAAAGGCTTAATCCGGCCACCATCTTGAACGGGTATATATTTTATTCGTTCTCCCGGAGCGGCCTGCAAAGTAAATCCAGAAAACAGAAGACACAAGACCAGTAAAACCGAGCTGATTAAAAACTTCATATTGCTGTTCTCCTTTTACGTCGCTGATAAAAAAGCCACACTATACCTAATGAAAAAATAATTGAACCTAAATACTTAGTCGTTCTTCCTGGATCTCGGTTTACCGAAAAAATCGATGCCACCGGCTGTCCGGTGTTTTCGTCCAAGTCAAAGCTGGCTTGATAAAAAGTATAACCTCGATACTTCAGTGGCTCATTCATTGAAATTAAAATAGGTTCCGCTGAGCTGTACAGTGGATCATCCACGGTCACCAGACTAGAATACTCTTTAGCCCTTTCAGTGCCCTGATACTTTTCTATTTCAAACTTATTCACATGAATTTTAAAGTCTAAGGGTAACTGCCGATTATGATAAGCCACTATATAGGCTACGTTGTCAGTGAAAATTTTAACTGTATCATTTAACAGAATCCATTCCGTATTTTTTCCCATACTGATTTGAATCGCACTGGTGGTCAATGCCGTTGGGTAGTCCGTCGGTATCACTTCCCACAAGGATTTTGCCTTTTCGTTATAGTCCAACAGTCGAACTTCTAAGCCCATCCACTGAGTTTGAATCACATCACCGATTTTTATCTTACCTGTTTGATACGGCTTTGGATTATCTTTATTATAAAATGAAAAGGACAAGTACTGCTTATCGATTGAATTAAAATAGGCCTCATTCGACTGCGGATTTTTCCTTCCTAATACATCAACATTGTAGCCCAAGTATAGATTCAGTAATCCTAGCGTGGTCTCAGCAACTTTGTTTTTATTTTGCTGTGTTAAACTTTCAATCTGCTTTACTTGCGCATTCATAAGCTGAAAACGTATAGAGCTTCCTGCTGCGATCTCATCTGTGGGTATTACTTTTTGGGACGCACGCGCATAAGGGTAGTATTTAAGCACTTTCAACTGATTGCTGTCTGGTGAAGTTCCGTAATTAAGATCAAAAACCACGGGCCTGGATTCGCTGATATTAGAATTAAAAAAATCGACCTCTCGATCGTAAATTTTTGTATATCTTTCGCCATCAAATGTCGCATAAACAGAAAAATCAGTTGGAGGAACTGTCACCATGTTATGGGATTTGCCGATGGGCACCCGCATACTGCCATCAATGCCAAATTTTTGCGTGATCCACCCACCCAAAACAATGGTAATAATTCCTATGTGAACCAAAATAAAGGGGTAGTGATTTTTTTTCCAAGGTAATCGATCAATCATGACAATGGTCAAATTAAAAACTAAAAGTGTCATTGAAATATACATCCACCAACTTTGGTAAACGACCTTTTGCGCAGTCCACGCATCATAACGAGATTCTACAATCGTCCCCCAAATTGACAAAATCATAATTGATGCAATAACAGGAATTCCCAGTTGAAATGAAGTCGCGAATCGCCAAAGTTTTTGAAATGTCTTATTTTTGAATTGCATTTTAAATTATTACCAAGAAGTTTATAGACCTATATACTTCAGTTGTGAAGCCTTAAACTTTTAAATTCGGTATCTCAGACTGAATGTAGCCTAATGCCTTTGCAATTTTATTTTGAACATCTTTATAGCCGTCGTTGAGTTGTTTAGATTTTTCATCCATATATAAAGCGCGATTAAGCTCAACTTGAATGGTATGTTGCCCTGCTGCAGGTTTTCCGTACTGCTCAGTCAGCCTTCCACCCACATAGGGCCAATTGTAGCCTACTTTAAAGCCAGCTGTAACATAAGCAGCAATGACTAAGTCGCGATATTTCTTATCGCAACTTTTTCCTAGTGAGTCACTGATTACAATTTCCGCTCTTTTTTCTCCCGGATCTTTATGCATAGATGTTCCCACTGATGGCATTGAGTGAGCGTCCAAATGGTACACGTGTTTAAACCCATTCGACTTAAAATTGGCATAAATTTCTCGAACACTTTGATGAAAAGGCTCATAGATCAAGTTTTTTAACTCGTCATGTAACTCGACTGAGATTGGTTTGGGCATTAATTGATCATTTTGAGTTGTAACAACCCAGTGAAAGCCTCTATTAAATGATCCTTGAGGGTTTTTTGAGTTTATAACTGATGTTTCATCAATATCTTCAGGAATTCGATTTAAATCGACAGCATAACGGTGCCACTCTGTTTTATGATTTTTTATCTTAAGTTGTTCTAATGCTGGCAAATACAAAACATCAATAAATCGATCGACATCACACATCAATACAGTTTCTGGCAATGACTTAAGCCATACACAGACCTCAGGAACTTTTTCTCCTGAGTGCGGCATTGTTATAAAAAAAGGAATTTGACTCATGTATCGCTCGCTTTGTTTAATAGTCTTATGAAAATATACACCAAAACTGGAGATAAGGGAACGACACGACTTGTTGATGGGTCTTGTGTCGAAAAACACAATCCTCGTGTTGAGGCCTATGGCACAGTCGATGAGCTTAATTCATACTTAGGTGTACTGATGATTGAATTTACGACTTTGAACCCTCAACTATCTCAACTTCAAAAAATTCAGCATCATTTGTTTCGCATCGGCAGTTTAGTGGCGACCAATACTTCAAATGGGCTTACACTTTTTAATTCATTACCTCAGATTGAGGATGTACATATTAGCTTTTTAGAGCAAGCTATTGATCAAATGACGGAACACCTAGAACCATTAAATAGTTTTATACTACCTTCTGGACATCCTGCTGTTGCACACAGCCATGTCGCGCGCACTTTAAGCCGGCGCGCAGAACGTCGAGTTTCCGAAGTTTACGTTAATCAACCTGGATTACTAAGTCGTGTACTTATTTACCTCAACCGCTTAAGTGACTACTTTTTTACCTTAGCTAGATACGCAGCCGTAAAAACCAACAGTATGGAAGTTAAGTGGGACAAATCGCAATGAGCCACCCTTCTCCGCACTCAGATATGTCAGATGAGATTCAGCTTCGAGAATCAACACCACTGGACTCTAATGCCTTGAACAACTTTTTTTCATCAATAGCCACAGATGGGAAAATAAGTTTAAAGGTCCGACGTCAAATTGATTTTTTTTCCTTCTACCAAAGACTCAATTTGAAATTTAAAAACTATATTTTTGAAAGCACCGAGCAAGATCTAAAACAGGTTTTTACATTACCGGCCTCCCCTCCAATGATCACTTCCGAAATTTTAGGAACAGCAAGCTTTTTATTGCAAAATAGAACTCTTCATAACAAAGATATAAAAATCGCCCTTGCCTGTGACTTGCGGATTTCGAATAAACGAAAAGCTATTTTAAATTGGTCGCGTTTTTTTCTTCCAAAAATTGCGCAACTTAAAAAGGATGAAAAAATAGATCATTTTATTACCGCTATTGATCTTACTGATTCTAAAGTTATTAATGCTTTCTTGCGACCGCGCCAGTTGGATAGTCATTTGCCTATCTATGAATTAATAAATCGTTTTAATTTAGTTTCGATCCACGGTTTTTTTCCGTTAAGCTATCGCAGACAAAAAAACATTTCTGTTAAGTATTCTACTGAAACGGATAAGGAAGCCCTCATTCAATATATAACTTCAAAGCTCGATAACTATGATTTAGTTCCTACAGAATTAAAAAATGATTTTTCTCAGTATATTTCTAGCTCTATACTTTACTCCTTCTCTCGTTTTTTAATAGCTAAAGATCCTGATGGAAAAATTGTTGGATGCACACACCCTATAAATTCAAGCTTATTACAAGATTACTTTCCTCAGGCTTACGACTCTCAAGCTACAAATTTTCGTCAGTTTTTAAAGTTTGCATCTTTTCTTCGATTTGCACGAACACTGACTCGCCCATTTTCAAGCACCAATAAAGAGCAAACTTTAAATTTTAAAATGCTGCATTTTTTATTTTTTGACCATCCGGAAGTACTTAAAAGTTTAATTTATTCTGCTTACCATAGTGCTTCAAATAATGAATTCATACTTTATGCCTACCAAACAAATCAATACAGCTATCGTCCTCCTAAAGGGACTCTGCGCGCTCAGATTCCGTTTGGTTTATTTGAAATTAAACAATCTGATTCGCCAGCATATCATACTCGGCTGAAGATGACTAAACCGACTTTTCTTGATTATCTCTGGTTTTAAAAACGCTGACGACTGTTTTTATCCCTTGATTTGACAAACTAAAAATAGACGCCTGTCTCATTTTTTTAAATTTAAATCTCCAGCTTTCAGGATGAATCACAACAATTTGTTCTAGATTCTTAATACCTTCTAACCGCTCTATAAAGGATACGACAGCGCCGGCGGCAGATCTTTCTCCGTAGGGCGGGTTAGTAATAATAGTTACGGGGAAACTTGAATCTAACAGCTCTTGATTAATATCTGATGCTTCACTATCCAACTTTTTAAAAGAAATATTTGTAGGAAAATAATTTTCATTGAAAAAGTGCTGATTCATAATGGCTTTCTTATGCGTTTCAGCATTTTTATCAAAGCCTATGCATATGATTTTTTTATTATAATCAACCCATCGATAGTTTTTCTTCCAAGTTTCTGATTTGAAAATAGCTGGAGTAGTTTTAAATGTAAGAAAAGAATATTCTCTTGCAAAGTTAGGCATACCCTTAAGCCAGGCTTCAAAGAAAAATGTTCCCGAACCACAATAAGGATCTAATAATATTTGTTCTTGATAAACATCAATCTTAGCTAACTCAAGAACAAGGCTGGCTAGGTTTTCCCGCAGCGGCGCCTCTCCTTGATGTTTTCTATACCCTCTAAAATGAAGGTGCTCTCCACTGGTATCAAGACTGACTGTAACTTTATCTTTAAAGACTCTTATATACAAACTAACAACCGCGTTTTTGTCATAGCTGTATTTTTGCTGAGACAAAACTTTACTGACACACTCAAGTAAGTTTTTTTCATGAAACAACCGAGATTGAGAAGATTCGATAAGAATATTCATCGGCTGAGGATTTACATATCTTGAAAGTTGCATTTTCTTCAATTCTTTTTCGAGTAAATCAAAGTACCGAGCCTCAAAACGATTTACGCGCAACAGAACGCGCAATCCTATACGCGTAAAAAAATTGACCTGTAATCCCAAATGCATCGGCGCCTGAAACTCAATGCCACCAGTTTCAATGTTTACTTCTGGAAAAGCTGCACGCGTTGGTAGGCCATCTAAATCCATCAGTTGAAACCAAAAAGACTCTAGTTCTCGCATCAACTCTTGTTCAAAACGCACCGGACAACTGACGAAAAATGTTTCCACTAAAATCTCCAGTACAGATCAAAAAAACCGTAATAACCATCACTTGGATTAATTTTTAATGAGGTTACATTTGTCGTATTTATAGAAATTTCCATATGAAACTGATCCCAAATCCAAACGTAAGCTAAGTATCCGCCTAATGCTTTCTTATCAAAATTGTAACTTGGACCAACAAGCAAACGATCCCAATTAGATAAGATAACCTCATAACCTGTTTGAAATGAACTTGAGCCTAAAGCCTTAATGGCTGTGGCATCACCGGCGTCTTCCCAACGAATTAATCCCAAGCTCACATAGATATGTGAAATCAAAGATACGGTCGATACTGAGTCCCAATAAAAATTGAAGTTTAAACTCTGCTCACCTTTTTCTTTAATATCAGCATAACTAAGTCCGGATGATATTGTTGTCGATTCAGAATCATAAAGTTTATATTTAATATTTCCGTTGGCTCCCGTAAGCACATTCAGCGGTAAATAAGATCCGATCATAAAATTTTCAAATAATCCGTAATAAGCATTACCCAAAAAATTAATCAGAATTTCGTTTTTATATAAAGTTTGAGCTGTTTCTCCAATGACGATACCTTGATGCACCAAAGGTTTATATTTTGCCGATACAGTACTTTCATGGTTTTTGACAAGCAAGTCCGTCGTTCCGATATAATCTGCATTAGCCCCATCTAAATTCAATCGTTTGACATAATCACCCTGCTGGATAAGGTAAGTTCGCGACTGACGGAGTAATTTAAGCCTCAGTTCATAGCGCCGCGGCTGAATATATTTAACTGACGATAATTCAGTGTAAGCAAATACCCCGATTTTAGAGTTCTGTGAAATAATGGGAAGGATTTCTCCTACATTCCAGTCTCCGGTGTCAGAAATAGCCATGATATTTCGTTCATCAATTATATACTCAACTATGGCGGTGCCGGTATAATTTCTGCTATTTCTTTGGGCCCATACTGAATCACAATTAAAAGTTAATATGATACTGACCGTAAACAGACTTGTTAATAGAGTTTTTGCGGATGTAAGTTTAAACATACTAAAGATAATATTAGCGCAAATATCCCAACTCCAAAAGCATAAAGTAGGCCCAACGTATCCGTCAAATAGCCCACCCCCAGATGCATAGATACGACGGCTGCACTTTGAAAGGTTATTGAAAACGTTAAAAATTTACGTGCATGTACGCCAGTAACTTCACTTATGTACGTCACACACAACGGGTAAAATGGGGCCATAGACAAACCTACGAGAGTAAGAATGATTGGGTGAGAATTCAGTCCTAATATCAACAAGATAAGTGATATAGCTAAAGAGATATTCATCTGCAGTTTCGTCGACAGGGGAAACTTGTTAAATGCAAAAATAACACGACCTATAAGAAGAAATAAAAAGAAATACGTAACATACTCACTAGAACGAAGAAGGTCCATTGAGTAATAATTTCGCATATACTGAGCCAGTCTTGTACCAATTAAAATTTCTGCCACAACATAAAAGGCAAACAAACCACCAATAGAAAACAAAGATATCAATGATATTCTTGTCTTATCAATTTTATCTTCTTCGATATTTTGAACAATAGGAAAAGAAGGTTCTGCCCTTACAAAGCCGTGCACAATTAAATAAACGACACACAATGCAGATATAAGAATAAAAGTACTTCTCCAGCTTTCGGTTCTGCTGGTTATTAAAGCCGCCAGAACTGGAGCCACAAAACTTGCTAAACCATAAATTGAATGCAGCCCTGAAAGAGCACGGGATTTTCTTTCCACAGTAACACTTTCCGAGACCAATAAATTTTGCGAAACGCTCATCCAGCCGATACTGACCCCTAAAAAGAAGCTTCCAACTATAAACACCCAAAACTGCGCAGCATAGCCCATAATAAAAACGCCAAAACCCATGGAAACGACGGCCATTAATAGTAAGGTAGAGATTGTATAGCGCTTTAAAAAATATAAACTTGACCAACTTCCTAAAAGTGCTGCAGCTGAGGTGGCCGCGAAGCTCCAGGAACCTTTAGCGCTGGTCAGATTAAAATACTCTAGAACTTCTGGAAACAAGGGACCACGAATGTTATCTGCTAACCCCAAAACAAACATACTTATAAATGCAAAAAGAACTGCCCAGGTTGATTGATGGATAGGAAAAGGAAATTTTCTCTTAGATTCAGAAGTGGAACTCATTTCTTCGATGCTAATACAGTCTTTAGTACAAAGAAAGTGTTTATAATGCTTTTCCGATCAACTTCTTTTTTAAAAGTAAACAACCCATTAACACCACAACTGACATAATTAAGATCACTCATGATAGGAGTAATACCGTTATTTAAAACCATAAAAACAAAAGATTCTCGTATCAGATCTTCTTTTGAATAAAACATTCGGCAATAGTTGAATTTGGAATCCCACTTATCTAAGGCATCTGCGGCATTTTGTAGGCTATAATCTGTCGCAAAAGTTTTGAACTTAGAATAGCCCTTACGAATCTCTGCTGCCGAAAGGGCACCGTTCTTATCTGAATCATACTTACTGAGTAAACCCTCTACGTATGTACTAATGACAACAAAACTTTGTAAGTCGACGGTTTCAACTTTTAAGCCCTTGTTTAATATTTCAAATCGCCCCACATCGATCAGCAAAGAGTAATACTGTTGAAAATCCATCGCCGAAAGCTGACTCAAGTATTTCACTAATCCAGGTTTATTAGCAAAGTACTTTGAATAATTATGTTTCACTAAGTTGTAGAAACACTGATCGGAGCTATAAGGAATTCCAAATACATCCAACTCATTGATATGACATTGCTGCGCCTTCAGATCTGCTTGTATTTCATTCACAGCCCAAGACCCCTCTGCCACTAAGTGATGCAAATATTCAATGGTTTCAAGCATAGACATCATTCCATCTCCGTCCGAATGAAAACCTAGAATATCAGCCTCTAAAAAGTTTTTGGCGCCATTTCCTTTTGACCGAGGATCGTTAAGTTTAAGCTCGATGCCGAATTGATTGAAATCCTGCATAAACTGTATCAACTGGTCCTTATTAATTTGTGATTTTAATAATTGAGAAGATGTCTGTGCATTTCCCCATCCTATCAGCAACTGCCGTGCTAACATCCTGATATAAAAACTGTGCATAAGATCTAGAGGAAGAACCTTAGCCTGAACAGACCCCGTGCTAACAAACAGTTTTCTGTTTTTTACCACCATGGGATACAAAGTAGAATAATCATTATACAAATCAGCTAAAGCAGTTACTAAATAGTTTTTGCCAGCAGTAAATTTTGATAATTTCTTAGGGATTTCGCTCGGTGCCAACGCTTGATTTCCTAAGCTTTTCAAAAACTTCATGTTTAATTTAAAGATTTCAGCTTCTCTTTCGTAAGCCTGAAACTGTGATATATCTATATAACCACTTGCCTGATGCTTAAACAGTCGCTTTAAAGTGACTTTGTAAAAATCTCTAAATGTTTCAAACTTAACTTTAAAAGGCAAAATTTTCTTCTTTAAAACAACTTCTAACAGCGCATCCAAGTCTGTCAAAGCTATCTGTCCTGTTTTTTGAAATTGCCAAGTGTTTCTTAGCACACTTACTATTTCATCAACATAGCTGATCGCCTTATCAGTAGACTCCATAGTCTTCATCTCAAAAGCAATATGACCATGAATGGCCAATATAAATATTTGAAAAAAATCCAGATGACTATTCAGCACACTAGCGTAGTCTTCTGAGGTATTGATAACCTCTGTCCCGATGATAAGTTGCCTGACGATGTCTAAATCACCAAGAATATCCGTCTGCTCAGAGTTCAAAAATCGTAAGCTCAATAATAAATTTTTAAAATCAAAATATGAGTACTCGGAGCTTGCTAACTGCGTAATGTGTAACATTTTACTAAGACTCATTTTAAGTTTTTGAACAGACTTTCGAATGTCTTCCTCTGAAGTCCTTAAGTGCTCATCGGGTTGTTTAAAACTTAGATGTTTAAAATAGGGATGCAAATCCAAAACTTCAGCTTTAGCTTTTTTTAAAAACTCCCTTAACTGAATCAATTCCAATTTAGAAACTTGATCAGATTTTCCACCCACAATAGCTTTTTTAAGCAGTAAAATTTGAGAGAGGGCCTCTTTAGAAAGATTCAAGTCCTTAAAAAATCGGTTGGTAATATAAAATAAATCCTGAGCATCATAATGATCAGGAGAAATCTTACCATTTACTTTGTTTTGAAACTGAGCCAAATATTGATCGATACAGTTAAAAACCAAATGTATATCTTCGTCTTTAGCTTCTGACCGAACCATGCTATTGAGGTGTGCTTTAAAGTCCACGGTGCAGGAGTCATCAACAATTTGAATCTTTAAAATGTCGTTTTTTTGATTTTTGCCTTTTAAAAAATCCGAACAGCCTGTTAATGCTATAAAGGCACAAATAATAATTTTTTTAGAATTCATAACGTACTCCTGCAATCAATTGGTCTAAGTTTCTTAAGTGTCCTACCGAAGCCTCATCCGAAGTATCTACTAAAAGAATATCTAAATTAATACTCCACCATTGACCGATTTCTAGTAAATTTTTAATTTTGATCAATCGAATCGTACTATCAACTCCATTAACCCATTCCAACTTTAACGAATAAACATCTGAGGTCGTTAAAAAAGTCTTATAATGAGCCCCCAATTTATAGGCGGTCTTGGAGAGGTGCTTGGATGTTAGGGACGTTGTAATCTGGCCGGAGTCAGGCCCTTGCTCGTCAATTTGCCCATCACTCACCCAGAGTCCACTTGCATGCAACTTTAGGCTTCCATATTTTCCTTCAATATGAGTCTGTAAATGCGGACCCCAGCTCAAAGACGAATTTATATCTGGATAATTAAATCCAGCAGTCGCATTTACAGCATGAGGATGATTAAATAGAAAAAATAATCCGAGTCGTTGGCTGTCACTATCGTATCCAAAGTCTACAGCGACATTCTCTTCTTGATAAACCTGCGGTGCGACTTCGACTTGCACGCGATCCGCGACTAAAACGGCTTTATAAGTCATTGCTATTTGGTGAGATGGCGTAGAAAGGTACGAAGCTCTTACATAATATCCTTCGTCAAAAATATAGCCCACCTGAGCACCAAAGTTTGCCCTTAACACAACTTCTTCATTTTTCGGCGTCGTTAAACTATAATCAATCGGCAAAACTTGTCCGCCAAAATCGATAAATCGAGCCGGTGGATTAAACCAAGGATTACTGTCTTGAAATTTTCCATCTCTCATTTCATAGCCAGGCCCTTGATCAGGCAAAAATAATGGAGATGCATAGACCATCCAACTTAATTTTTCATGCAGCTTACGAGTACTCTCGAAAAAAAATCCAACGTTTCCTTGAGGACTTGACTCTAACGAGTTCCAGCGAAACTGAGGCTGAAAAAAACCCAGGCTCCATAACTCATCTAGTGCTGACCAGCGGTATTTTTGTCGGCCATAGTGTATATTAATATACTCATTTTTTTGCAGCAGATACATTTCGCTGACATTGACGTAGCTTAAAACAGGTTGGCCAACTGCATATCGAGCCTCTAGATCAATGTTAAAAACTGAAGCTCTTTTAGTACGAGCCGTGTTTTTAATGTCTAAACCAACAAAACTGATTTGCTTAAGATCATTTTCATAATCCTGACTAATGAAACTGAGAGACTCTAATCTTAAAAACAAAGAAGCATCACCATAGACCTTCAAGTGCCCAAAGAGCAGTAAAGTCATAATTAGAGTCCTATAGATAAAACGCACGTTAAACGCCATATTAGGGATAACTTCAAACTCTATACCCAGACAGAACCTACAAATGCGGTATAATACGTCTGATAGCCAATATATGGGCAAACCTTCTAAGTTATGGACATATGACAGTTTTTGTAAAAAAATGAAGGTATGAAAATACTCATTATTCGCTTTTCCAGTATAGGCGATGTCACGCAAGCCCTTAGTATACCCGCCCATTTACGCAGTAGATATCCTGAGGCTCAAATTCATTTTTTAACCAAGGATATTTTTTCACAATTGTTTAACCATCACCCTTCTGTAGCACGTACTTGGACTATATCTTCATCAAGTTCACTTCTTGATTTATTGAAAATCGCACGAAAGCTTAATGCTGAAAATTTTGATGCTATTTATGATGCTCATAATAGCTTACGATCGAATTTCTTTTACTATTGGATTTCAGCGCAACAAAAACTTCAAAAACCCATGGAACGCTTTAAGCGTTTTTTATTATTGCGATTTAAAATTAACAAATTTGAAAAGCCTTTTTCTGGACAAAGAGATCTACTCAAACCTCTTGAAAAATGGCAAATAAAGTTTCATCTTCCGCCCCCCCCTCAACTCTTTCTCAGCGCTGAAACTATAGATAACGCAAAGAAAATACTTTTTACTAAACAGGTCCGTTTTCCCTACGTGGTGGTAGCACCTTCGGCAGCTCATTATTTTAAACGATGGCCTATTGATAAATGGAAAGAGCTCTTCTCCCTTGCCCATGACACAAACTTTGTTGTCTTAGCTGGTGGACAAGACACGTTTACAAACGAATTCAATAGCTTTAAAAATGTCATTAATCTTACTGGAATGACGACATTGATTGAGTCTGCTGCCGTTATTCAATTGGCTGATAAGGTTATTTCAAATGATACAGGTTTATTACATTTTTCTGAGCAACTTGGACAAAAAACTATAGCGCTAATGGGAGCTGCGCCGTTTGGCTTTCCTTCACGAACTTCAACAGTTATTATAAAAAAGGATGTCCCTTGCTGGCCCTGCAGCAAGCACGGCCAAGGTCCTTGCGTGAATCCGGTATATCATAAGTGTATGAATGATATTTCAGCCACGGAAGTTAATCAACTTCTCGAGAATTTATGATTTATATTTATCGTTTATCCTATTTATTCTTTAAGATTATATTGCAAATTCTAAGTCCTTTTTTATCCGTGAAAACTAAAAATTGGATTCGCTTGCGATCAAATACCAACTATTTAAATCAAAAAATTGTTTCTCCTTTGTGGTTTCATGCCTCTAGTGGGGAAATTGAATATTGTAAGGCTGTAATCAAACAGTTAAAAGCTCAAAATGCGAACCTTAAAATTGTATTATCTTATTCATCACCTTCAGCAGAGAAACTTCTTTTTAATATCAAAGACGATGTTGATTATGTTTTCCCTTTGCCTTGGGATACCCGCCAGGCGATTCAAAAGACTCTCAATCATTTTAAACCTAGAGTCATCATTTTTTCTCGAACTGATTTTTGGCCAGAACTTATCCACCAAGCTCAGTTTCAAAAAATTCCTTTGATGGCTATCTCGATGTTTCCAAAACTAAATCTGGTTCATCGAAAAATGTACCTATGGCTTCTTAAGAATTTTTCCTTAATAACCACTGTAGATTCCAAAACATCAGAGGAACTGTCTATACTATTACATCAACAGGTCTATACATTTTCTGATACGCGCTTTGACCAAGTTTTTAATCGACTGGGGCAACCATCGAAAATTATTTTTTCTGATGGCGCATCACTAAATCAACGCATTATTTTTGCTTCAACTTGGCCCGAAGACGAAAAAGTTATTTTTCCTGCTCTAGAAAAACTGATTTCTTCTGGGTATAAAATTATAATAGCTCCGCACGATACACATCGTGCTCAAAATCTAGCTTTGAAATTGAAATCACACCGCCCTACTTTACTGTCGGAATATCCGAGCTTAACTGACATTAATATGAAAACACCTTTGCTTATTGTAGATCGTGTAGGATATTTAGCAGATATTTATAGATATACTTTTTGCACCTTCGTCGGAGGATCATTCAAAAGAAAAATTCACTCTGTTATGGAGCCCCTCGCCGCCCAAAACCACGTCTTGTTTGGACCTTTTTTTAATAATAACCCTGAAGCGGTAGAAACCCAACAAAAGGGTCTTACCCACCTGGTAAGGTCAACGGACGATATTTTAAAACTTTTGCAACCCACCAATCTAGTAAATGCCACAATAGATCTTGAACACATTAAAGAATACACCGAAAAGCAGCGCGGCTCCTCTAGACTTATCGCAGAAAAAATACTAGAAAATTTAATATGAAACAAAATATGTCAGATTTTAAGCCCTTACGCCAAAAACCCCAACCTCACTCTTATAAAAAAGGAGATGTGCTCGTTTTATTTGGAGAGCTTTTTAATCGCGGTTACGCCAATGGGTTAGTGGAAGAGGCTGAAAAATATGGACTTACTATCGTTCGCGCTACCGTAGGACGTCGTGATGAAAATCAAAATTTAAGACCTTTGAATGCTGAAGAGGCTGAAAATATCCCCAAGCCCTTTATTAATATCCCCCTAGAAGCCGGCTTTGATTTAGAAAAAGATGCCAATGATAAAACGCCCAATGACTATCTTAAAGGATTCAAGCTCAGCGAGTGGCAATCCGCCGAAGTTCCAAGCCACGTCCTATTGCAAGCTAAACAGTCCGCTCGCACGCGCTTCACAAACAATGTGAAATCTTTTATCCATGAACTTGATCAACTTATACAGGATAATATAAAAAATGGATGTCATGTTCACTTTGCCCACTTAATGGCGGGCGGAGTTCCACGAACTAAAATCGTTATGCCTTTAATGAATCGCGTTTTTAAAGGCGTAGGAGATCGCTATTTAGATTCTATCACTTTTATGCAAAGCTCAATTGGTGAATTCATGCGACAAAATTTTTTAGAAGTCACAGCTGAGACTTTTAATATTCTGATCAACGAAACAACTGATTTAAGAAATAAAATCGAGTCTCACCACGGCAGTGTCAGCTACGTGGCTTATGGATACCACGGTACAGAGGTGGTTATCCATAACGAATACCGCTGGCAATCTTATGCACCCTATATTCAAGGATGGGCAAAAGTTCAATTAGAGGATTATGCTAAAGCCTGGTTTGGTCAGGGTGTGCAGGCTTGTGTTTACAACTGCCCCGAGATCTTAACGAACTCCAGCTCCATCTTTCAAGGCGTTGAAATTCCGTTATATAACTTAATCCGCGCCTTAGAAAAAGAGGCCCCTAATCACCCCATCACAGTAAAACTACGTCGCGAATGCGAGCATGTTTTAAATAATCCCGCCGATCTAGAAACCATGTTTAAACTTATAGATGAGTATATGGATTACGTTGAGAAAGTGGGAACCAGCAAATATATCAACTGGCCACAACATTCCCAACAAGAACAACTTGCAAAAACATTGCAACTTTCGGATCAGGTTATTTCATTTCATAAAGATCCAAAACTTTTAATGGCGCCACAATTAAGCGAAGTAATTTTTAAGTCTTGTGGTTATATTATGCTTCATGAAGCCTTCAAACCTGCAGGACCAGTCGCTTGGATCGGTCACGATATCGTTGCAAAATGTATAGATTAGAATTTGTTTTTGAACATCATCGACTCCACTGGAATCGATTTTTTTTCATTATACTTAGCTGATGATTTTTTGTTGTAATAGTTTTCAATCTCACCTTTGACATCGAAGTAAATCAATTGACCAATGGGCATGCCAGCATACACACGAACAGGTTGTTTTACTGAAATTTCTAGCGTCCAATAGTTGCAAAACCCCACATCACCTTTTCCGGCTGTGGCATGAATATCTATCCCTAAACGCCCTACACTTGATTTTCCCTCAAGAAATGGAACATGAGCCAGCGTCTCCGTATATTCAGCAGTGACTCCCAAATAGAATTTAGATGGAGTCAGTACGTAACCTTCCGGTGGTATCTCAAAAGTCGTAATTTTATTATGTGATTTAGCATCTAAAATTTCAGAATCATAAAGTGCCAAGGTCTTCCCTAAGTGCACATCATAGGAATTCGTACCTAGCTTAGATAAATCAAAGGGCTCCACTTTAATGAGCCCTTTTTCCATATTATTTAGTATTTCTTTATCCGTTAGAATCATAGATTAAACTCAAAAAATAAATTGTGAGCTTATTTAGTTTCGCGGTGAACAGTGTGTTTTTGCATGTTTGGATTGTACTTCTTTTTTTCCAAACGACCCGGTGTTTTAGTTTTGTTTTTTGTCGTTGTATAACGAGACACAGGTTTGCCCGCAGCTTTTGCTTCAGTGCACTCTAAAGTAATGATAATTCGACCTGATTTTTTTGCCATAAATACTCCTTGTGGAACAAGCTGTCTATATAAGTAGAATCTTCTTAAGGAGTCAATCGTTTATGAAATAAATGCTCTAAAAATGGGCACCATTTTAAGTCGTTTTGTTGGTACTTTCAAAGATCTTATCTGCCGATTTGGCAATAAATCCCTGATAAAGTTCCCCATTGGACATGGGATACCTTTTGGCGAATTCATAATAACACGCCGGTATAGCATGCTTTCCATCGGTAAAATCCACAGTAATCATATTCGCCATAGTCGAGCTTTGTTCTAAGAGTTCGGCAGGTGTGCCTTTAATCTCTCCTCCTGAAACATTTAAATTGTAGCCTAACGACTTAATAAACTGGTTAACCTCAGACACTTGGGAAAAACTTTTAAGTTCATTAATACTGACTGTGAAATGATTGGGCCTAAATCCGAAGGCATAAACCCAAGAGGCATATTCGCTTTCTTTGGCAAGCTGAGTATATACACTATGACTGGCTTTCCATGGGCGACCTCCGTAAACAAACTTCTCATTGTTAACTTGAGACTCTAAAACCTGTTCTGCGGCTTCATTTAAAACTTGCTGCACAAAGGGACTCATTTTTTCAAGCTCGAGCTCAGAGATAAAAATTTTAGGTAAATTCTTGTTTATGTTCTCATAGTGTTTTGCATAAAGCTTTTTCTCTTTAAAAAAGTATTCACCGGAATCAATATAACCATATTTCGTAAAATGCTGTGCTAACGAGTTTATGCCCAAACGAGGGTGGTTAAAAGTTCTTAAAGCGATATGATCATTTTTTACCATTTCACCCTTATGCGCGAAAGCCTCGAAAATGGATTTTGCTTGAGGGTTCAAAAGACAGTAATCCTGCCACATTTTCTCTAGGTAACAGAGGAGTGCCGTTTCGTTTGCCATGTTTATCCTTATTCTGAGTTTATTTAACCCTTTTATTGAATAATAAACTAACATTTAATTGACCGTGAGAATAGATTTTTTTACGCTTAAGCTGTGAGTAAACAACTTCAGTCCATTTATGCTGTTTTTTGTGTAATCTTGGGCTTTTTTCACTTTTCATGGGCAAACACATCTCACTTGAATCTACCTGACTTTAAAGCTACCGATTATCATATTTTGTTTCAAATGTTATCAAATTCTCACTCTCATCAGATAGAGGCCCGCTATCTCTATGATGACAACGATCAAAAAGCGCATCTGATTTTAGGCAGCTACGGAGATCCAGATTATAATTATGCAGCTGTGCCTGAAGCCTTTAAACAAATATCTGTTTTAGATAGCTCGGTTTCTTTTGGACGAAAAATATCCTATGAGAATCAACTTGATCGTACATTCAATTTAGGGCTGTTTAATCCTTATTTCACCACTGATTATTTGCAATATACACCTCAAGGATTACTTGGACTTCACACTGAAACCAGCACTGATAAGTTAAAGCTTGGTCTTAATTATTATCCCTTGTTTTTACCGAATCAAGGCGCTGTGATAAAAGAAGAAAATGGAAAAATTGTAGGACCTACCCCATGGATTGTCCAAACGCCTAAATCTTTTATAAGTAATGGAGAAAGACGAAACATTCATTATAACCTGGAAGATAATGACTACAGTGAAGTTGTTAATAAGTCAGGCTATACAGTTTATTTAAAAGCCGAGCCAACGACTTCTCCTGTTAGATTTCAAACGGCATATTCCTATTCTCCAATTAATGAGATAGTCTTAAGTCGAAATATCGAAGCTGATTTAGACTTGAACAGTTTAGTCAATGTTTACCCTGTTGTTAGATATTCTGAAAAAGTGAATTCCGACATAGTCTTCAAACACGAAAATATGCATGGCTTTGTTTCCTATATGCTCGATCGCCCACAAAATAAACTTGAATCCAATAATCGTACGGTTCAGTTTCTTTCAAATATAGAAGGTGTCGGCGTAGGTTTCGGCGTTCAATTATATAATACTTCGTTAGAAGTTTCATATGCTCGGTTTACTGGTGGTAAAATCATAGACATTGATAGTGATGGTCAAGAAAACGACTTTACTTTGGGCCGCCAGCGCCTGCTCTTTCAAGAGCCATTTAAAATAAGGGCTCAGACAGAAATCATGCTTATTAAAAGAAAACCATTTACAATGGAATTTCAGTGGACCTACGATCAAACCCAATCTGGAAGCCTGTTGTCCTATAAGGCTCATCACGAAATTATAAAATCTTTATTTATAACTATTGGTTTTGATCTATTAGGTGTAGACGAAGTAACATCTAAAAATGAAAACTCTTTTCTGGCGCAACATCAATCTGATGATCGATGGACTGGAGGACTTCAATATGTTTTCTAAGCTAATTTATCTAATAACTTTTTTAAGTCTGCTTTCTTGCGGCTTGAAAGTGGGAGAAAAATCTGAATCTGAACTTGTCGTGGAAAATACGTCTTCTGCGTGCCTGGATGAGTCTTTTGAAACACTTGCCCGTATGTTTAAGTCAGAAGTTTATCAATCAAATGAAGATAGAAAAATTTCTCATTCATTAAATTGTATTAGTCAGCTTATTCGTGATTTTACTCGTCACGTCCATGGTGCTCAACCTGATTCTTTCACAGCGGAAGAAGTCACTTATTTTATAAATCAAAACTTATTAAAAAATAAAACAGCTTTATCAAACACTTTTATCAAAGAAATTTTTAAACTTAAAGTGGCACTTCTTGGCGGTTCACCCACTGCTTTAACCAAAACTGAACTCGTTTATCTACAGAAAGTCATACATCAGCTCACTCCAGGAATAATTGAATTGAACCGATATATGCCTATTATTAACCAAAAGTGGCATCATCAAGATTTGAGTTCTAAAGTTAAGGAAGCTGAATTTGGCGCCAGTAATAAAGCATTTATTACTCTAATTAAAGAGACCTCAATCTTATTTAAAGGTGAGTACGATCTCAATAATCTGACTTCGCTGTTAACAGAGCTAAAAAATGCAAACTGGATATCTTTGGTAGACTATAATTCCTATGTTCATTCCTTAATAAGTTTTAAACAGCTTTTTACTGCTAATTCCTCGCCCCGCCTAGGTATAAATGATCTACATCAACTCATGCCACTTACTGCACGTATTTATTTTCACTATTTACAATATAAAAATTTTCTTGAACCTTTAAAATACGAGGATCCGCAGTATGCCTTAAATGCCTTAAAGTTTTTGCCTGATACTAAAAACACGCTGCATGAAATTTTATTGTTAAACACCAAAGGCTACATCAGCTCCGAACATATTCTTCAAGCCTACATGTCTGTTTTTGATGTATTAAAAACAGAATCTCCATTAAGCTCGCATTCTATTGAGGTACTACTTAAAATCTTGTGGAGCAATGTTCTAAATCCTCCTGAAAATCGACTTCAGCAAAGTGTATTACCTGGGCTCAACCGGTTAGCCATCGATCGTCTTTATGAATATATTAGTGAACTATTTCTTTCAGATCATTTAACAAGTCGCTTGTTTCTGGCCCAATCATATTACGAACAAAAAGAGATTATCCAAGAACTTCTAAGGCAAGCTGAACTGACACCTGTTCCTGAACAAAAAAAGACTTATTACGATATCATTTCTATGATTAATAGTCCTGCACCGCTAACATTTGACAGCTACTTTTTAAAAATTTTAAATTCCTCTTCTTCTGCATACACATATCATGCACTACAGCTGTCTAACTTAGCCCGACATGCCGCCCGCATTGTAACTCAATCTTATGCTCACACTTTTAAAACAGTTGAAAATACTGAAACTCTCACCAGTCAACTTTCATTGTTAGAGTTAGAAATGGCCTTTAATCAATTCAAAAATATTCTGGTAGAGCTTGATTTGCTTACTGCCAACACCTCGACCTTTATGAGTAGCCGCTTTGAAGAGGCTAATTTATTTATAGCGCGTTCAGATGGAAATCAGTGGATGAGTTTTCATGAAGCTCACGACTTAGCGTTACATCTTATTTCCGGAACACTCAGAGCACAAAAAATTCGACCTTTCATCGTTGCCAACTGTCTTTCTTCATTGAAAACTTCTGTTAAATCAACAGATGTCGTTGATGAAGAATGTTTGCTTAATACTTATTACCAGCATAGTGAAGGCTTTGAGTTTTTACCTCAGCACTCCCTATTTAAAATATTAACTCCTCCTGATCAAGTTAAAGAATATTTTAAAAACTTACTCATTAGTGGTGGTTACGTTACAAATAATCAAAAGAAAGTCCTTATGGAGGATGCTGATCGTTTTACCCACGTCGTCCAATACATAGAAATGATATTTACTTTATATGACCTAAATCAAGATGGAATAATAATTAAGGATGAAGCTCTAAAGGCATTTCCGATATTTAAAGGGCTTATAAAAAAGGCGGTGGCATCTATAGACGAAGATAGCGTGAAAGAATCAGAACTTCCGGGTGTATTTATTTATTTTTTAAAATATGGTCGTGCACCTGATGGGATATTTGAAAAATTACATTTTAAATGGTTTATTTCCAATGAAAGAAACTGGTCTATTGAAAGTACGCGCTACGAGCTAGGAGCTGTTTTTAAATCTTTAGCCGAGTACTAATCTTGATTTAAGCGATTTTTTTAATGATAAGCTCATGAGCATCTTGTTCAACATCCTCTTTGCTCCAGTGAGGCTGACACTCTAAAAATACTTTTATAATCTGTTGATCAAATTGAGTCCCACTGCATCGTCTTAACTCAGCGAATATGACGTCATCAGGTAATCCTCTTCTGTAGGCTCGATTTTCTGCCATAGCATCATAGGTGTCTACCGCTAGTATAACACGAGAAATTAAAGGAATATCATCTCCGATTTTTTTATCCGGATAGCCCTCGCCGTCCATACGCTCATGGTGGGCACGAATGAGCGGTAGTAACTGATTGAAAAAAGGGTGTGTCGATAAGGGCTTAACTATATTTTCACTCATGATCGAGTGATTTTTCATAATATCTAGTTCCATAGGTTCCAGTCGCCCAGGTTTAAGTAATATGGACTTATCTATTCCTATTTTTCCGATATCATGCAGCAATCCAGAAAACTGTGCAATTTTCTGTTCGTATTCATTAAGGCCTATATCTCGTGCTAGTTTACGAGAATACTCTCCTACGCGCAGACAATGCTCATAAGTCGAAGGCTCAACTGCCTTTAAAGCTGATAGAAGCGATTGAACCGATTCATAGGCCCAAGCTGGAATGTTTCCCCACGGATTTTTCATCGACAAAGTGCACCTCTATATGCAGGTCGGCTTAATATATTATTTTCTTAATATTATTCATAAAAATTAGACTGACGTCTCAATATGATACGCTATGAAGGCTCATAAAACTCCACTCACTCTCTTTTGGTTTAGACGAGACTTAAGGCTAAATGACAATGCCGGCACAATCGCATCCGTATGGTGGTCGCATCTTTTTTAACTAAACATTACTTGATTAAGTTTATCAACTGCAATGCAATGGCTAAAATAATGAGAGCGGGAGAAAACCATTTCAGCACCCATACCCAGTGGTGATACATGGCCTGACTATTTTTTCCTTTTGCATCAATAAATTTTCCACGCCTATCCGTGTCGTTTAATGACTTGAAAAAAATGATTATAAGTCCTAGTCCTGCTATGGGCAGTAAGTAATTAATTAATACTGAATCGAGGTTTTCGATTACGCTTTGATTAAATACTTTTAGCTTAGAAAACAACGTGCCTGAATAAGCTGGAATTATAGTAATAAACAAAACACCTATGGTAGCTAATAGAGTTGCTTGGTTACGACTGACTTTACTGTACTTATCTTTTAAATTCGCAACTAGCGCCTCCATAAGACCTATACTGGCATTTACGGCGGCCAACCAAAGACACAAAAAGAAAAGTAGTCCAAAAAATTCACCATATGGAATTTTAACAAATAGCCTAGGCAAAGACCCAAATAAAAGAGCAGGATCAGTAAAGTAATGATTACTTTCACTTAAAAATGCTATAGGGAAAATTAACAGCAACGCCATAATTGATACGATTGTATCTATTACTGTTACTCGAAAACCTACCGAAGGCAGATGTTCGTTATCTTTAAAATAGGAACCGTATGTAACCATAATTCCCATTCCCAAAGATAACGTAAAAAAAACATGACCAATAGCTCTACCTAGTGAAGATAAATTAAGTTTAGAAAAATCTGGATAGAATAAAAATCTAAGGACATCACTCGTTGTGTCCAGTGAAAATGAACGCATAACAAGTATTATAAACAGTATAACTAAAATCGGTAACATGCGGGTGAATATTTTTTCGAAACGCTCAACTACGCCCCGAGCAACGACCAGTCCACATAATAATAAATGTACACTGGCTAAAGCAAACTGCAAAGATCCACTATTTTTTAATGCTGTCATGTCGATTGAACTAATATAAGTCAAACGATCTTCATTAAATAACCCAACTAAAAACTGTGTCAGATAATGCAAAACCCAACCACTAATAACAGAATAATATGCAAGTATAACTACACTTATTAGTAACGACAGCCGACCAAACCAATAAAAAGGTTTTTTCTGTTGAACCGAAACAAGACGAGAAATTTTTAAAATACCGTGCTCACCGGATCGGCCCATAATTAACTCTGCGACAAGAATTGAAAGACCCACCGTAAAAGCCAAAAATATATACAGCAAAAGAAAAGCGCCTCCGCCATTTTCTCCCACTACATGAGGAAAACGCCATATATTTCCTAGGCCGCAGGCGCTACCTACTGCAAGTAAATAAAATGAAAATCGACTGGCCCAGGATCCTCTCCTCACTTAAACCTCTTAATTAAACTTATGGTTTTCGCCACGTCGACGAGATTTCATACAAAATATACGAATTGGAATACCATATAAACCAAATCTTTCTTTCATATTCTTAATTAAAAACCGACGATAGGAATTAGTAACTCCATCCGGGTGATTAGCAAAAGCAATGAACGCTGGAGGTTTTTGGTACGTTTGAGTTAAATAATAAAACTTAACATTAGTTGTTCCATAAACTGGCGCTGGTGCTTTACGAATCGTTTCAAAAAAGAAGTCATTAAGATCGCCTGTTGAGACTCGATAATTAATTTTGCGATTTATATCTTCGATTTCATTAAAAAGCTCTTTAGTCCCGTAACCTTTTAATGCGCTCGTAAAAACAATTGGAACATCAACATAGAAATGAAATACACGCGCTACTTGAGCTCGAAAAGTTTCCTTATAATTTTCCACTTGAGCTTGTCCTAGGTCGGATTTATTGGCCACGACAATAACGCCTTTATGATCTTGCAAAATAGCCTGCATAATCTTTGCATCTTGTTCGGTAGGTCCTTCTAAACCATCGACAACTAATAGGACGAGCTGTGCTCGTCGGATAGATTCCTTCGACTTAAAAGCTGAGATAATTTCAACGTCATCTTCTCTTCGTGATTGACGACGTAACCCTGCCGTGTCGACAAGGACATAATGTTGACCATTGTACTCCAAAGGACTATCTACCGAATCTATGGTCGTACCTGCCACCTCAGAGACCATCATTCGATGAGTCCCTAAAAGTTCGTTACAAAGTGAACTTTTTCCAACATTAGGTTTACCCACCATAGCAATTTTCATAGCTGATTCCGCAGTAACAGTTGGTGTTTCTGGAACCATTTTGACGATCCACTCTAAAATGTCTCCAACGCCTCGACGTTGCTCGAAGGATGCTGCGACGATATCAATTCCGAATTCGTAGAAATCGGCTTTAGCGATATCCTCTTCATGCGGGCTGTCCACTTTGTTTATAACTAGCAAAATAGGTCGCCCCGTTTGCTTTGCAAGTTTAATGATATCTCGATCTTCGGGAACTAAACCTGATCGACCATCCATCACAATGATTATAAAATCCACTGAAAACAAAAAATCAGTCACTTGTTCTTTAATCAGTTTAGAAAAAAGATCATCAGCTTCTGTTACGCCTCCAGTATCAATTAAATCAAACTGTTTACCCCATATGCTGACAGGATGAATCATTATATCACGAGTGACTCCCGGTTGATTTTTAACGACGGCTTTTCGGGTCTCAGTAATAATATTAAATAATGTGGATTTACCGACATTAGGACGACCAATTATAGCCACCTTGGCTAAATCTATATAACCACCTTCAATCGCGGTCATATCATCGTTGGGTAGGTATTCACTGTTTTTCGATGACATACTTCAGCTCTTTCATAGTGGTTTTATTTTCAAACCAATTGTCCTTAACCACGACATTAAGTTCTAAATAGACTTTACTAATATCCATAATCTTCTGTATTTCTTCACGGGCCTGTTCACCAATACGTTTAATATTAGCTCCGCCCTTACCTATAACTATGGGCTTATGGGTATCTTTGCCAATAATAATATCGACGTAAATTTTTGGACATGGCTTAGCTTCTTCATCAAACTTTCGTGTTTGTACCGCCAATTGATATGGAACTTCATACTCGAGTATCTCAAAACACTTCTCACGAATTATTTCTTCTAAAATAGACTTTACATTTTCAGTAGTAAATAATTCTTCATCATAAAGGGGGGCCGCGGCCTGAGGCATTAAGCTAATACACTTCTCTAAAATCATCTGACGATCTTCTATGGTATCATTTTTTATTGAAACAGCTAAAGACTCACCACCTTTGCTTTTAACTAAATCTTTCAGCATAGAAATACGATGAATCTTTTCTGTTAAGTCTGTCTTAGTTATGATGGCCATCCAAGGTTTTTTAGATTTAGCGACCATCTCTAAAATCTCTTCATTTCTCTCAATGGAATCTTCATTAATACTTAAAACCGCTAATAAGCTATCCGATGCCTTAATAACGTCCTCTGCCTCTTGTTGCAAAAACATATTTAAGCCCGAGGTTGATTTAACCACACCAGGAGCGTCTATAAAGACAACTTGACCGCTATCTTCAGAGTGCAAGCCTAGTATGCGTCTCCGCGTTGTTTGAGGTTTACTTGTTACAATAGATACTTTTTCTTTAATTAAGTAATTCATAAGCGAACTTTTGCCCGCATTCGGCTGGCCGATAATTCCTAAAAAACCAGCTCTGTAATTTTCATTTTTGACTTTATTCATTTATTTTTTTCTCTTTCATTTTTTTTCATTAATTCATCAATATAAAGTTGCGCAGCTTTCTGCTCAGCGATTTTTTTACTTTTACCTAAGGCACGTGTTTTTTCCTGAGCACTTATTTTCAAAGCGACTAAAAACTCAGGGTCATGCGATGGGCCCTGGGTAGATATTAACTCGTACTCCGGCAGAGCCATCTTAAGTTTAAAGGCCAGTTCTTGCAGTCGTGTTTTATAATCTCTTTCATATTCAAGATCAGGTTTGATGATCTCTATGTTTGGTTTGAATTCGGTATTTATCCAATCTCGCACCTGATCAAATCCCGCGTCCTGATATATTGCTCCGATGATGGCCTCAAAGGCAGATGCTAAAATGCGAGGTTTTAAGTGCGAACCTTGGGTTTTCTCTCCAGGCCCTAGAATTAAAAAATCACTTAGCTTTAATTTTAAAGCTTTTTCAGCCAATGTTTCTTGATTAATAAGGCTAGCCCTTTTTTTAGATAATAGACCCTCATTATCATAGGGGTAGTAGGCCATAAGTTGCTCAGCCATAACTAAGCCTAAAATAGCATCTCCTAGGAATTCAAGGCGCTCATTATGAGGAATACTTTTATTGTCCAAAATACAAAAGCTTTTATGAGTCAATGCCTCGACCAAATAAGATTGCTGTTTAAACTTGTAACCAATTTCTCTTTCTACATAACCAACTAAGGTTTGATTGATTTTCATATTAAGGCTCCAATCAATCGGTCTTGTTGAGGATTTAATATTTTAATTGAGACCTCATCGCCAGTTTTTAGCAAATCCGATCTTGGTATTAGCACCGGCCAATAACTTTTGGTTAAGGCTTCACGATAAGGTAGCCCTTCAATAACAGTTTCATCATTTAAGACTAAGGCTTTATCAAGTTGTGATGGCTGCTTGAGCATTTCAGTCTGATAGCGATGAAGACTTAGTGCTCTTAACTGAGAAGCACGCTCTTTACGTACATGAAAGGGAATCTGATCCAGAGTTGCAGCCTTTGTCCCAGCACGTTCGCTGTAAGGAAATACATGCAGCTTAGTCCAAGGCAGTAGACTCAAAGCCTTATATGTATCTTCAAACTGCTCTTGTGACTCGGTCGGAAAGCCCGCAATGATATCCATGCCTACAAAAGGATTTTTAAGTTTGCTGTAAATTTTATGTAACGCACTCTCGACTTCTGATTGAGAATATTTGCGTTTCATTTGTTGAAGTACTTCCGTATTAGCGCTTTGCATGCTCATATGAAAATGAGGGCACAAGCGATCATCACTGTATAAATTTAATAAGCGATCTGTAAGTTCAATAGGCTCAAGCGAAGACAATCGAATACGACTTATCTTCGTATTTTTCAAAATAGCCTCGATCAGATCTTCTAAAGTCTTTTTGTCTCCTCTTTGTTCATCTTCATAGTCACCTATGTGAACACCAGTAAGTACAACCTCTTTCTTGCCTTGATACTCTAGCTCTTTAATTCTACTGACTAAATCCACAATAGAAATTGATCGACTTTTACCACGAGCGTAGGGAATTATGCAAAAAGTGCAGAAGCTGTTACATCCGTCCTGAATTTTCAAAAAACTGCGTGTGTGACACTGCTCTTGTCCACCGCCGGCTTCAAGATCTTCTTTTTTGAAAATATTAGATTTAAAAACTCTTTCTGATAACTCACGTTTATAATACTTTCTCACCAGCTCCGGAATTAATCCTTTATGGGAATTTGCAATAATAAGATCTGCACCAGCAACTTTTTCAAAAGCTCCGGTATCGACCTGTGCGGCACAGCCCGTTACGATCACTGTACAAAACGGCTGCTTGGATTTAATACGCCGAATTGTTTTAACAGCTTCTTGAGTGGCTTCTGCCGTAACGGCGCAAGTATTTAAAATATGTATTTGTGCTTTATTACGCTGCACGCGATCTAACAAATTAAAACCACCTTGACTCATATTTTTTTGAATCAACCCCGTATCATAGGTATTCACCTTACAGCCGAAAGTGTGGACAACAAAATCTAAATTTTGATCCATCCGCCCCCCAACAATCTGTTTTTCTGGCGATAAAAAACGGCGGCCTGTCCAGGCGTTATCGCTCGCTGTGGCTCTTCAAAGTTTAATACAAATCCATTTTCATTTTTAAATATTTTCGCTTTAGAGGCTTTATGTTGATAACGAATTTTAACATGTAACTCTTCACCATCAATAATGTCGTTCAGCAAATGAGGCTCTATGACCTGCACTTCATGGTGAAATAAGTGTTTCTCTTCACCGAGCCAAACAGTATTATCCTGTGGATTAATTTTAATCACAAATAGTTTTTCATGATAAGTTAAACCAAGACCTTTACTTTGGCCAACAGTATACAAATGAATTCCATCATGATTTCCGAGGTCTTGCCCTTCAGGAAAACGTTTAAAAGAACCTTTTTTAGTTTTTAAAATATCTTTTGATACGTTTTCTTTAATAAACTGATCGTAACCTTTATCTCCAACAAAACAAATTCCTACTGAATCTTTTTTCTTAGCTACTGTTAAACCCTTAGCTTCTGCTATTTTTCGCACTTCAGGTTTTGTTAAGTGACCTATAGGAAAAAGAAGATGAGGTATAATGTTAGGATCAATTGTAAACAAAAAATAGGTTTGATCTTTCCAATCATCCGTTGAAGTGACTATTTCAGAAGTACCTCTATCATTCTTCATGACCTGAGCATAATGCCCTGTCGCCAAGTAGTCACAACCAAGTTCTTTCATTTTTTGAATTAAATGATCAAACTTTAAAAAGGTATTACAGTTAACACAAGGAAGAGGTGTTCTTCCGTTAAGATAGTCATTAATAAAAGGATCTATAACTGCAGCCTTAAATTTAGATTCACAGTTTAATACATAAAATGGAATACCTATACGATCTGCAACACTTCGAGCATCATCCACATCAATACTTGAACAACATGTTCCGCTGCCTTCAGTAATATCACACGAAGAATAGTCCCAAACCTGCATGGTTGCGCCTATAACCTCATAACCTTGATCGACCAATAGACTAGCCGCAACTGAGCTATCAACTCCGCCGGACATAGCGACTAAAACTTTACCCTTAGAAATTTGACTAGACATGTGCAACTTTATCACTTTCACTGATCGAACGAATACGTTCAATCACTTCAACTAAAACATCCAAAAAATTATTTATCTCTACTTGAGTATTTCCCCACCCCAGAGAAACTCTCAGCGAGGACTGCGCTTCCTCGCGAGTCAAACCCATGGCTAATAAGACCGGACTAGGCTCTGGGCTTCCGCTGCTGCAAGCCGCTCCCGTACTCACCGCGTAACCTTTAAGATCTAAACTCATAAGTAGCGTCTCTCCATCAACACCTGATATAACTAGGCTTGACGTGTTCACCAAACGTTTTGATTTTTGTGCCGTGATGCTCACACCATGAACCCTTGTTTGAATTTGCTCCTCAAAATAATCCCTAAGATTTTTTACAGTTTCATTATTTTTTTCAATATTGTCCAACTCAGGCAGCATCTTCTGCAAAGACCATAATGATAAAATATTTTCAGTGCCACCACGACGTCCTCGCTCTTGGCCGCCGCCGTGAATTAAATTAATATACGGTGCACTTTTTCGAACAAACAAAACTCCACAACCTTTTAGTCCATAAAATTTATGTGCAGAAAATGTAGCATAATCTATACCTAAAGATTTGAGATCAATCTTTTCTTTTCCTAAGGCTTGAACACAATCAACATGCATTAAAGTATTATATTTCTTAGCTATCTTTGAAATCTCTAATACAGGAAACAAAGTACCGGTTTCATTATTTGCGAACATTACACTAACAAGAGCTGTTCTATCAGAAATATTTTTGTGAATAAAATCTAAATCAATCTGTCCCTCTCGGTTGACAGGTATCCATTTTACAATTGCACCTAAACTTTCTAAGTAGTGCATAGTTTTGATTACACTTGGATGTTCAACATGAGAAACTAAAAATTCATTTTTAGTTTCTCCTAAAATTGACCACACAGACTTTAAAACTGTATTGTTCCCTTCACTAGCTCCTGAATTGAAAATGACCTCTGTGGGATGACAATTAAATTTTTCTGAAAATAGTTTTCTACTTTCGCGCAAAATATTTTTTGGCTCACGCGATGCCCAATGAACAGATGAAGGATTACCCCAAGGCCACTGATCACGCACAAGCACGGACGAAAGCTCAGTCAAAAGGCTAGCCTGCGGACGAGTTGTCGCGTTATGATCTAAATAGACAAAACCTGGACGTAACATGGGTGTTGTTGTACCTGATTTTGAAAAAATTGAAAAGTTCTAATATGTTAGACCTCTAAACAGCGCTTTAATGGCCTTTAAAATCCCGAAATTTATCTGTTGTGCAATTTTTTCAATATTTTAGAGGTATTTTCACTATCTTGACCTCATTTTTAGCCCCTCTTTGACCGATGAGAGATCCTGTGAGCAACTATATAACCCATCAAATACAAGAGCATTCTTGGGAATATCACTTTAATGAAGAAGCCCTAAAGGTGGAAGAGTATCTTTCCACCGAGGCTGATTATGAAAAGTCGCGACTGCGCATTGCCTTTGAGCAGCGAATATTAAGTTGGTTTGATTATAAAACGTGGTTTCAAGAACAGTATGGCTGTGCAGCCATAGAAGATCACTTAGGACTCAATGACATCCTAAATCTTAGTGAAACATATCAGAAAAACAAAAAGTTTTATTCGGACTACTCATTTCTAAATCAAGATCTCATAGCACTTCAAGAATGGGAAGGTCATACCCTCTTTCTGGGTCTGAACTACAATGAAAATCTTAAAAAAATTCCAAATTCAATTTTCATTCTGTGCCCAGCTCATATTTTAAGTCAAATTACAGATATCAACACTTCCGCCAGTGCGATTGATAATCACTGGGTCAAAACAGAATCACAGCACCTTGACTACAGTTTGCAAGCGCGGAAATATTTTGACGGCTTTGTGACTTTAAAAATTAAAAACAAAAATGTAGAGTTGTTTAAAATGGATGAAGACCTGTCAAAAGAAAAAATAGATCCTAAAATTTTCAACTTTTCTTTAACTGAGTCTAATCCATTTTCCCAAGCCTTAATCACTAAGGAGTCTCAGACCTTTGAGCTCAGTTCCATAAATTTAACTATTTTAGATTATGCCACAGCAGTGGTTACTCCTCTGACTAAAGGAAAAACAGTTCTGGGATTTCTTTTGGGTTTAAAAACATCTGCAGTTAATGACGATGACAAGTCAGTTCTAGAAAAAATATCTCAAGAGGCTTCATAGAAATTGTATTTTCTACGATTTCCTTCAACAGTAATCTCCAATTGATATCTCTTCCAATCCATAGGCCAATCAGACAAAGGCACTCGGCTTGCCCATTCTATAATGATGAGGCTTTCTGAATTATGAAATAAATCCCACAATCCTATCGACTCAATATCCTCATCACCTTCAAGACGATAAAGATCAACATGTTCGATTTTAAGCTGGTCAGTCAGATAGGTGTGACGAAAAGCGTAGGTTGGGGAGCTAACCCCTGTATAGCCAAAAGACTCTAATAAGAGATTAATAAAGGTTGTTTTACCTGCTCCCAGATCCCCTTCTAATAAAAGCATATTTTTTAACTTTAAATAAGGTTTAACTTTTACAGCAAACTTTTTTACTGATACTTCGTCAAAAATATCCTGTGATAAAATAAGTTTCACTACTTAAGTTCTTTTTCTAAAAAAATCGCCATTTCTTCGGCAATTTGAGAAATTTGAGTCTTATCATTTCCCTCAACTAGAATTCTTATTAAAGGCTCCGTTCCCGAAAACCGAATGAATATTCGCCCCTGGCCATTAAGTTGTTTTTCTTTTGATTTTAATAAGCTTGAATATCCCGAAATATCCTCTAGTTTCTTTCTTTTCTGCACATGGCAATTAATTAAAACCTGAGGGACCTCCACTAAAACGCTTGCTAACTCGCTCATTTTTTTACCTGTCTCTCTAATAACAGATAAAACATTTAAAGCGGCAACAACACCATCTCCTGTTGTTGAATGATCCAAGAAAATAATATGTCCCGACTGTTCTCCACCAAGATTATAATTATTTTTACGCATTTCTTCTACGACATGCTTGTCGCCAACATTAGTTTTTATTACGTTAATACCGGATTCCTTCATCTTTTTTTCAAGACCAAAGTTACTCATTTGAGTCACGACCAGTGTATTATTTTTTAACAATCCCTTTTGTTTAAAATGCAAAGCCGTTAACGCTAATATATGATCACCGTTAAGTATTTTTCCGTTTTCATCAATCATAATAACGCGATCTGCGTCGCCATCTAGTCCAATACCTACATCGGCCCGGTACTGAACCACGGCCTCCGCCAACTGCGATGGATGAAGGGCACCCGTTTTGTCATTAATATTCGTTCCATTCGGCTGATGTCCAAGCTGAATCACTTCAGCACCAAGCTCTTCAAAAATTGCAGGAGCCACCTTATAGGCCGCTCCGTGGGCAGTATCTAAAACTATTCGCATGCCATCTAAAGTATACTCTAATGGAAATGTCGACTTAACATGTACTATATATCGCCCTTGAGCATCTTCAATACGTTTAGTTCGACCGACGTCTTTTGAATTGGGTAACAGTTTTAAAAGATCATCATTATCTACTAAGGCTTCAATTTCCTTTTCTAAGGAGTCCCCCAACTTAAACCCATCAGGTCCAAATATTTTAATCCCATTATCTTGAAATGCATTATGAGACGCTGAAATAACTATTCCTGCAGCCGCTCTCATGGTTCGGGTTAAATAACCAATGCCCGGTGTAGGAAGAGGCCCAACCAACTGTACATATATCCCCATAGAATTTAATCCGCTAGCTAAAGCTTGCTCAATCATATATCCCGATAAACGAGTATCTTTTCCTATAACCACTTTATTCGCTAACGAAGGAGAACTTATTTTTTTTGTTCGTATCAAATATCCAATAGCCTGACCGATCTTAACAACTACATCGGGAACCATAGGAAACTGATTCGAAGTTCCTCTTATCCCATCAGTTCCAAACAATTTAGTTATTTTTTTTTCTAACTTAGCCATGAAGATCCTTTTTTACTTTTTAATAATTTCATACTTAACTGACTGAGGGCGTATATTGATAATTTTAATGCCCTGGGGTAAATCAAATCGACTGGCCATGATGTCTATATTATAAAACCCCTCAGACTTATCTGAAACATCTACGTTCATGACTTGAATTTTATCTTTATATCTTTTCATTAAAGTCTGTGGGCCTGAAATTTTAACTTTTACTCGTTCATTTTGTACTAATACTGAATACCCCTGAGCCGGAATTAAATTTATCTCTACATCTTCAGTGGAAACAAAGTCTCGTCGCCCTAAAATAGATAGCCATAGTACAAAGGCTATAAATAATGAAACTAATTTATAAGACATATTCCCGAAAATATTAAAATTTGATTTTTTTGATTTTAATTTTTTTATTTGTTCAGGAGTCACTTAATCACTCCTTCTTGTTCCGAAGATATCGTACGACCTTTGTATTTTAAATCAAAAGCATCATATAACGCTATACGTACATCATTGATCTCAACATTGGGTCGTAAATGACCGGTAGAAACTAAACTGATCGCCTTAGTTTCTTCTGAAATAACGATAACTAGCGCATCGGTTTCCTCAGTCAGACCAATGGCGGCACGATGTCGAGTCCCCAAATTTTTATCCAGCGCGGGGTTTTTACTTAAAGGTAAAAAACTTCCTGCTGAAAATATCTTGCCGTTTCGAATCAGCATGGCCCCATCATGCATAGGCGCCTGCGGATGAAATATAGACTGAATAACTTCGGCAGAGATTTGTGAATTAATCTCAGTTCCCGTCTCGATGTAGTAGTCCACCAAAATTTCTTTTTCGATAACGATAAGGCCTCCATAGCCCTTTTCGCTAATCGTAATAAGTCCTTTAATAATATTTTCAACCATGTGAGTTTCCATCGTTTCAGACACATCTGAAAAAAACGGATGACTTCCTATATGAGCCAATGCTCGACGAATTTCGCCTTGAAACAAAACCACTACAATAACAAATAAATTTGAGAAAAATTTCTCTAAAAGCCAATTCAAAGTATAAAGCTCAAACCATATACTTAGAATATATGTAATAGCTATAATACCCAGTCCCGAAAGCATCTGCACGGTTCCCGTGCGACGTATTAAGATAAGAATACGATAAATGATAATCCAAACAAGAAAAATATCAAAGCAATCCTGCCATCTTAAATGAGACAGGATAAACAATAGATTTTCCCAAAAGTTTATAAATAAATTCATTCAGCGGCTTTACTTTAGCTATGTGGGTACAGGTTTTCTAATGGCTGTGGGCTTATCATCAATCTCTACCGCTGTGCCGCTTGTGGGTGGAGCTCCGGTTCCTTCTTTTTTATTTGAACGCAGTTTGTTTATTTCTGATACCGCAGCACCTTTAACCAACATATCCACTTCTATGGCATCAATTGTTTCAAATTCAAGTAAAGCTTGAGTCAAACGTTCCAAAGCATCCTTATGTTGAACCAAAACATCCATAGCGCGCTTGTAACCAGTATTGATTATACTTGAAATTTCCGCATCGATTTCTTGTGCTTTTGATTCAGAATAATCTTTCGTGCGCGGTCCGTTCTGCATTCCCATAAATACAGGGCCATCGTTTTTCTCGTAAGCTAATGGGCCCAGTGGACTCATTCCCCATTCGCAGACCATTTTACGCGCCATTGCTGTTGCGCGCTCGATATCATTGGCAGCTCCTGTGGTATAGTCTTTAAAAATAAGTTCCTCGGCGGCTCGGCCCCCGAAAGCAAATGCTATCCAATTCTCAGCTTGATGCTTGGAAAAACTTAAAGAGTCTTTTTCAGGTAAAGTCTGCGTAAGCCCTAAAGCCATTCCTCGAGGAATGATAGTGACTTTGTGAATTGGATCTAATCCTGGCAAAATTTTTCCGACAAGAGTATGTCCTGCTTCATGATAAGCCGTGTTCTTCTTATCTTCATCACTGATCACCATAGATTTACGTTCACTACCCATAATGACTTTATCTTTAGCTTTTTCAAAATCTTCCATCTCTAAATATTTTTTATCTGCACGAGCGGCGACTAAAGAAGCCTCATTCACTAAATTTTCTAAATCAGCCCCAGAAAAGCCGGGCGTGCCACGTGCGATTTTATGCACATCAACATCGGGCCCTATTGGTGTTTTTTTAATATGAACCGCTAAAATTTGCTCTCGACCTAAAAGATCTGGCTTTCCGACAATGACTCTTCGATCAAAACGTCCCGGTCGCAACAATGCTGGATCTAAAACATCGGGTCTATTCGTCGCAGCTATTAAAATAACGCCTTCGTTGGATTCAAAACCATCCATCTCAACCAGAAGTTGATTCAACGTTTGTTCGCGCTCATCATGACCGCCACCCATTCCGGCACCACGATGGCGTCCTACGGCGTCAATCTCATCAATAAAAATTAAACATGGAGCACTTTTTTTACCTTGCTCGAAAAGATCACGTACCCGACTGGCTCCAACCCCAACAAACATTTCAACGAAATCAGATCCAGAGATTGTAAAAAAAGGAACTCCCGCTTCACCAGCTACAGCACGTGCTAATAAAGTTTTACCTGTTCCTGGAGGGCCGACTAAAAGAACGCCTTTGGGAATACGACCACCAAGACGTGTGAATTTTTTAGGATCCTTAAGAAAATGCACAATCTCTTGCAGGTCATCCTTAGCTTCATCGATACCCGCAACGTCTTTAAAAGTAACTCGTTGCTTGTTTTCAACTAAACGCGCGCGCGACTTACCAAAGGACATCGCTTTGCTTCCACCGGCTTGCAATTGGCGCATGATAAAAAAGAAAGCTCCCACTAAAAGTAAAAGCGGTAGCCAATTAATTAAGAAAGATGAAAATAAACCACCTGATTCAGCGCTCTGGAAATTCGCACTTTTATATCCATACTTTTGAACGTCCTCTTGAATTTTATCGACACTCGGCCCTTCAACAGCAAATTCAGATCCACCAAATTTAGTTTCAAAATTAGTTAAAACTTTTCCTGTAACTTGAGTTGTCGCTGGACCTTTGTTAACGAGAATAGTGCTTCCATCGATTTCTTTATTTTCTAAAGCGGTAATAAATTTAGTGTAATCAAAATTGGGAATCAATTTTGTTTGTTTAGCATTATAACTTTGCACAAAAAATATTGAGACTAAAATAACTGCAAACCACATTAATAACGTTTTTTGATTAAACTTCATGTTTCACCTACTTCTTCGTACTATAACTTAACACAATATTGCGTGCATTTATAACCCAATTTATACCTGCCACTGCAAATTTTTGTTCCTTTTGATTTTTGTCGAGTCTTCTAAGCACTTCTTTAACTTGACTCGTCGTAAAATCACCTTGAAAGCCTGACTTTAAGGCTCTAATTAAGACCGAGAGCTGGTCTTTTGTATTAAAGCTGTCCAACCAAGTTCGATCGATAGTCATTTGTTCATCCTGATAGGCTACATAACGCGCCGATTCACTCTGGTAACGGTCATTTTCGTTTCTGGCTTGAAGAATGTTTTCCAACGAATTCGCAAGATTAGTGACTGCACCTACTGAACGATCTTCTAAACTTGGCAACCACTCATTTCTAAGCCAATTGCGCAAATACTGATTGTCTTTATTCGTTGGATCATCGACCCAAGTTAATCGATGCATCTCCGCATATTGATAGAGCGTCTTTTTAGCGGTTTCAAAAAACGGCCGAAAGATCACTCCGTTCCACTCTTGAAAGCTTTTCAAACCCTCGATCCCTGTCCCTCGAATTAACTTAAGCAAGCGCGTCTCTAACACATCATCAAGATGATGTGCCGTAACATAAAAATCCGTCTGGTATTTGAATTTGATTTTGTCAAAAAATGTTCGTCGAGCCTCTCGAAATTCATTTTCAGAACGCAGCTCTTTTACAGATTTATCACTTTCAAAAATAAAACCTTGGTCAGCTTTTTTTTCGACGTGGTGTAAACACAAGTCTCTATATGATTTGTTATCGCCATCACCGTGATGATAGTGCATTAAAACTAATTTTGCCTGAGGTTTTGTTTTTCTAAATACTTCAGCTAAGGCCATAGAGTCTAAACCGCCAGAGACAGCCAACAAATAGACGGACTGCTGATCAAGTCCGTGATGTTTAAGTTTATTCCAAAGAGTATGTTCTAAGTTATTCCACATACACTATTTTTCTGAAATAACTTTAACTTGTGTAAACTCAAAAAAACCCTCAACGCCAAGCTCTCGCCCGTAGCCTGACATTTTGCTTCCCCCAAAAGGTAACCGAACATCCGATCGAACTAGATCATTGATCGCGACTTGTCCGGCCTTCAATTGTTCAGCCACCTGACGACAGCGCGAAGCACTCTTGCCATAAACTGAAGCTCCTAAAGCAAAAATTGTTGAATTAGCTATTTCAACAGCCTGCGCTTCCGTTTCATAGGGAATGACGACAAGACAGGGACCAAATATTTCCAAGTCTTTAAGCTGAGCGTGATTCTCTTTGAAAAACAAAATACAGGGATTTACGAATGCGGTATGCTCATTTGTATTTTTAGAACTCAGATCTTTTTCATAAATAAGTTCTGAATAAGATTTTATTTCTTGGACAGCCTGATCATATTCTTTTTTAAATTTAGCCTGTGCTAACGGACCTACGAGGTCTTCTTTTTGAATTAAAATTTCATCGAAGCTTACTTTTAACTGATTAATAATTTTTTCTTGTGCAGAGCGCGGAATAATCAGTCGCTTCGCAGAAATGCAAACCTGTCCGGCATTTTGTAAGCGCGACAAAGCCACCGACTTACAGCTAAACTCAAAATCCGCATCAGGTAAGATTATAGCGGGATCACTTCCTCCCAGCTCCAACACGCTTTTTTTAAAGTACTTCGCACAAACTTCTGCTATGGCTTTCCCCGCTTTAACTGACCCAGTGATACTTACTCCACCAGTACGCGCATCAGCCACCACTTTTTCTGTGATCTCATGAGAAAACAAACAATGCTGTAACAAATATTCACATCCTGCATGCTTAAAATATTTTGCAATTAAATCACCAGTTGTGGGCGTGACCTCGGAATGCTTAAGTAAAATTGTATTGCCTGCTAACAGATTCGGGAAAAAAGCCCGAAAGCCCTGCCATAGCGGATAATTCCACGGTAAAATTGATAAAACGACGCCTAAGGGTTCGTGGGTTATATGGCTTTTTGAATACGTTGGATTGGGCACATCATAGGAATCTAATCCTTTAACTTCTGCCTGACACAGATACTTAGCAGAATCTAAACATTTTTTAATTTCTGCTTGGGTCTGAGCTAAGGATTTCCCCATCTCTTCATGGATAGCTAAAATCAATTCTTGCTGATTTTCTTCAAAGACCTTAACGACTTTAGACAATGTCTGCTGACGTTCCTTGAAAGATATTTTTTTCCACTTTAAAAAACCCAAATACAAGCTTTCTAAGGTTTTAAATACTTCCGAATGATTGGCGTAACTGCAATCTTTAACTTTATGACCTGTTCTGGGATTAAAAATACTCCAAGAATTCATAAAAGCTACGACTTGTCTTTCGCTTTCTTAATAATTTCGATTTCTGCAGAAACCTTAAACTTATGGTCTTCAGCAAATTTAGAAATCTCTTTCACAAAGTCAATTTTACGAATTAAAGCAATCATTTCTTGAGTAACTCGGTTAGAAATATCATCTTTAGTGCGGGTCACCTGGTTTATAGCGATACTTAGTAAATCTTTTGGAAAATCTGATAAGCGCTGAGGCGTTTTCTTGTTTTTTTTCATATTATTTTTTATACACTTTTTTTACGCGTTTTTTAAAACTTTCCATCATTGATGGTAAATTTACCCCAATAAGAGTTTTGGCAATTGCTCCTGGTACCAGCAGGCCAAAGCTAGCTTCGATCTGATAAGTGACTTTACATTTTCCGCCGGCTAGATCTGCAATTCTCCAACTTCCTGCCATAGATTTAAATATATCGCCACCTATAAATTCAAAATCAACCTCTGAAGGTGCTTTTTGCGTGCTTTTAATTTTATATTTGATGGTTTTAATGATTGATACCGTAAATTCAAATTCTTTTTCTTTTTTTCCTTTTTTTAAGGCTTTGACATCTTTCACGTCAGACAAAAACTCAGGGTAGCTTTCAAAGTCTGCCACTAAATCAAAAAACTCCTGAGCGGTACAATTGAACTTTTCGGTAACTTCTACGCTGGCCATTGATCATCTCCTTATGATTAATTTAACTGTTTTTCTTAAATAATGCCTCAGCTGCGGACAATAGCTTTGTTTTTTGATCTCCATTATCGCCCGTAGCCCGTGCTTTAAAGTAATCACAAAAGTTTGCGCGCTCTTTTTCTTTTACGACTTCAGCTGAAGGCTCTTTACACTCATTGTAACTTTTCGGTTCATACATCTCACAATTCTTACAAGCATGCAGGTCCGATTTACAGAACTGACACTCTTCACGCCGACCAATTTGACCTGAACTGGCGATCACTTCATTCGTTTTTTTACAGTGAAAACAAAAAACCTGCATGTGTGAACCCTTTAGATAACATTTTTAATAGAAAAATTATGATGAGCATGTATCGTTCGAATCGTTCCCGTTTGAGATCTCATGACGATAGACTGAGTTTTCGCGCGTCCCCCTGGGAAAACTTTAACTCCATCTAATAAAGGACCGTCTGTAATACCTGTCGCGCAGAATATGACATTACCTTTAGCTAAATCTTCCAATGTAAACTTTTTATTTAAATCTTTTATTCCCATCTTTAACGCGCGCTCTTTTTCGCCTTCATTACGAAACTTAAGTCTTCCTTGAAAATCTCCGCCTAAACATTTCATAGCAGCGGCGGCGATAACCCCTTCGGGGGCTCCACCTATACCGATAAGAATATCAATTCCAGAATCAGGCCAGCCTGTTGCTACTGCTGTTGATACATCACCATCACCTATAAGATGAATGCGTGCTCCGGTTTTTCTGACTTCGGCTATCAAATCCGTATGACGTGGGCGATCTAAAATAACTACGGTTATATCACCGACCTGCTTTTTAAGCGCTTCGGATACTCTATGAATATTTTCAGTGGCAGACTTATCAATGTCGATTAAACCCTTACATGCTGGTCCGACAGCAATTTTATCCATGTATGTGTCTGGCGCATGTAAAAAACCATTTCGTTCGGCTGCGGCGATCACTGATATGGCGCCGACCCCGCCCTTAGCACAAATTGTTGTGCCTTCTAATGGATCCAAAGCAATATCTACTGCCGGTGAATCACTCGCCCCTTTAAAACCGACTTTTTCACCAATATACAACATAGGAGCTTCATCGCGCTCTCCTTCGCCAATAACCACTGTGCCGTCGATACGAACTGAATCAAAAGCTTTTCTCATGGCATCCACGGCGGCTTGATCGGCCTTTTTTTCATCTCCTCGCCCCATCCATTTGGCTGAAGAAAGAGCGGCTGCTTCTGTAATACGTACAAATTCTAAGGCTAAATTTCGATCCACTATGCCTCCTTATAAAAACCTATATTGACAGAGACTAACGTGTACCTCAACATTTAACAAGAATGACTCTTCCTTTATTTTTAACTCTTAGCCGTATCTTTTTGACTTTGCCTATAGTGTGCCTGGCCTTGGCTCAAGCCCACTGGACAACTTGGTTTGCAATAATTTTATTTATTGTGGCCTCAATAACTGATTACTATGATGGCTACTTTGCTCGTAAGTACAATCAGGTCACAAATTTAGGAAAATTTTTAGATCCTGTGGCTGACAAAATTCTTGTCTCTTCACTTCTTATATTATTTGTTTACCAACAAAAAATAGATATTTGGATTGTCGTTTTGTTTATTACCCGGGACACTTTAGTCGGAGGCATACGAGCGGCGGCCTCTGCCGATGGTATCATTATAGATGCTCAAACTACAGGCAAGTGGAAGGCCGCTCTACAAATGATCTCTATCCCCTTAATTATGACTGATTTTGATTATATTGATAGCTATTTACACACAGTCAAAATCGGATATTTTTTACTTTGGTTTAGCGTCGGACTTAGCCTATTTAGTGGGTGGCAATACATTCAGCTTTACGTTCATCCTAAAAACAAGATATAAAATCAGTATATGTTATTTTATATGCAAATGCGTAACTGGTTTATTATATTAATGATCCTTACGATGACTTACATGCTTCATCAAAAAATAAATCCTCATCACAGAGGAGCTTTCCCTTCTGCATCAGCGGCCTCATTTTCGATTTTTAAATAAAGACTTTCTACTTATTAAACCCACAAAAAGAAAAATTTGATGTGATCCCACCAGCTTGGGTGTTTATTAACTGTATCACAGGACTGAAAATTTTGAACCAAACGCGCATTATAATCTGTTGTCCCCTTATTAATCATCCACGGCGGATAAGGATAAAACGCCGCAATCACACAGTTACCAGGCTGAACAGCAGCCCATTTGCGATCTTCGCTGGAAGCCATGTGAATTTCCTGTGTTATTAGATCTTTTATAGCTACTGAAAAAGAAAAAGCCTGGGCCGGAATTCCCTCTTGGGTCGTGGCCACGACAAAACCCGCATTCACTTTTTCGATTGTGGCTACTTCACCAACGACTCGTTTTTTAAAAACAAAGGACCAGTTAAAAACAAAAATCCAAATAAATAAGGTTACACCTAAAAAAATAAAGAAAGCTTTTAATACATAGTTTAGAAATTTCATACTCTAAATATGACTTATTCTTTACTGATTTCATAGTGCTCATTAGCTTTGGCATAACGCACAACATCCACTCTATTTTCTACGTGTTGATAACTTCTTGAATTACACTGTCATGATGTTCGATCGTCGTGAAAAAATTATTTTATTTAGTCTAGCTGCCATACAATTTAATCACATTGTTGATTTTATGATCGTTATGCCACTCGGGCCTAAATTAATGCGTATATTTGAAATTTCACCTGATCAATTCAGCTTGTTGGTCTCGATGTACACTTTAATGGCCGGCATTTCTGGGTTTATAGCCTCTTTTTACGTGGATAAATTTGATCGAAAAAGTACTTTGATGGTCATGTTTATGGGTTTCATAGTCTCCACAGCTCTGTGCGGTACTGCACCTAATTATCAATGGCTTCTGATCGCTCGTGCCTTTGCGGGATTTTTCGGTGGCATTATGAATTCACTTATACTGTCCATAGTCAGTGATCTGATTGACTACAATCGTCGAGGTACAGCTATGGGGACTATTACTTCGGCCTTTTCTACGGCGTCAATTGTTGGCATTCCTTTTAGTTTATATTTATCTGATCGCTTTGATTGGCATGCTCCATTTTACTTTTTGGCCATCTTATCGGTGATTGTCTTAGCCATTGCCTATAAATACATTCCACCCGTACGTGCGCACTTAGAAACTCAAACGATGAACTCTCGTTTAGTTAATCCATTTATTAATATTGCAAAAAGTCCGACTCAAATGATGGCCCTAGCCTTCATGTTTATGCTGATGTTAGGACACTTTGCCATCATTCCATTCATCTCTCCCTCGCTTGTGGCCAATGCCGGCGTAGCGGAACATCATCTTCCGTTAATCTACTTAGTTGGAGGTTTATGTTCCATGTTCATGGCCCCCTATGTCGGCGCACTATCGGATCGCTATGGTAAAGCCAAAATTTTTACCTGGTCTTTAATCGCTTCAACACTTCCCATTTGGTTGATTACTCATCAGAAGGTTGCCCCATTATACGTTGTCCTTCCCATAGTAGGCTTATTTTTTATATCCGCAGTAGCCCGGATGATACCTGCTCAGGCTTTAATTTCTTCGGCCGCCAACCCAAGTCATCGAGGCTCGTTTTTAAGTATTCTGAGCTGTGTTCAGTCTTTATCTATGGCGCTAGGGGCCTGGTTTGCTGGACAAGTCGTCACACAAGATGTGTTAACGGGGCGTCTTGAACACTATCAAATAGTAGGGTATCTTGCTATTGTCTTTGGATTTATTTCGTTGATGTTATTTCAAAAAATTAAATACTTAGACCTTACACATGGAAGAGTAAAAGAATGAATTTAACATCGCTTGCTATTTATATTTTAATCGGATCAGGAGTCGGTCTTTTAATTATTTTTGCAATTCAAAAAATAGTTGAAAGATCGATTATTAATGAGGCCCGCCAAGATGCTGACGAAATCATAAAAGAATCTAAGGAAACCTTTGAGGCCGAAGAAGCCCATCGTTTAGAGCGCACCCAAGAAATAGAATTTGACCTTTGGAGCAAAGTTGAAGACGCGCATCTGGCTATTGAAGAAAAATGCACCGAGCTTGAAGAACAAATTCAAAGCAAGAAAAAGACTTACGAGGAATCCGATAAGCTTCAAAGACAGAACTTAATGCATGAAGAAACTGATCTTCGTATGGCCTCTATTCGCCTCAGTGAAGTTCAAAAACAGTTCCAAAGCGTCAAAGATCAACTTCAAGAGAAACGTACCGTTTACACCAAAGACCTTCTTGCTAAAACCACCATGTCAGAAGAAGATGTTATCGGCCAAATCAAAGATCGCTTTATTTCTGAATACGAAGCAGATACGGAGAAATATCTTCAACAGGTGGATGCCGATCTTAAAGACTTTTCTGAAGCTAAGGCTAAAAGAATTTTAGCCTTGTGTATTGAGCGCTTTTCCAAAGAGATGAGCACTGAACGTCATATATCTTCAACTTATTTTCCTAATGAAAAAATCAGAGAACTTTTCTGTCGCAACCTTAAAGAAAATATCACTGCCCTTCAGGAAGCGACCGGTTGTGACATTTTTATTGATGCCAATCCTGAGCCTGAAAGACTTTTTAATGTTCAGGTGGTCGGCTACGATCCAGTACGCCGAGAACTTACACGCAGAATTTTTGATAAAATATTTCGCGATACCGAAAAGTCCAACAAGCCCACTGATCCGATTTATATTAAACGAATTAGCGAAAATTTAAAAACTGAGCTGGTCAGACAAATTAAAAAAGATGGAGACAACTTATCCAAAGAATTAGGCTTTCAAGATCTTCACCCTGAAATAAAACAAGTGATGGGATCTTTGCGCTATCGTTATTCCTATACTCAAAATCAGTATTTTCACTGCGGTGAAGTGGGCTGGTTCGCGGGGCTGCTTGCAGGTGAATTAAAAACTGAAATTAAAAAAGCCAAACGTGCCGGATTTCTGCATGATCTCGGTAAAGCGTTAGATCATCAATTTGATGGAAGCCATGCGGTTATTGGAGCCGACTTTATTCAAGAAAGAAACGAAGCCGCCGATATCGTCCATGCTGTTCGCGCCCATCACTATGATGTGCAGCCCGACAATGAAATGGATTTCCTGGTTATTGCGGCCGATGCGATCTCCGGCGGACGCCCGGGCGCTCGTCGCAGCACCATGGAAACTTACAATCAAAAAGTCACCGGCCTTCAAGAAATTGGCCGCCGCTTTAAAGGTGTCACCGATATCTTCGTCCTTAACGGTGGTCGCGAATGCCGCGTGCTGGTTAACTCCAGAGTCTTAGACGACGCCCAAGCCATGGAAGTTTCCGCCCAGATTGCGAAAACCATCGAAGATGAAATGCAATACCCTGGTCAAATTAAAGTGGTGGTGGTGCGGGAAACTATCGTTTCTGAATCACGGCATGCCGAGAAGAGAAAATAGTCAGCTATTCATAATCCTCTTTAAGACTGGGCACATGAGAAAATGAAATCCGTGCTTTGGCTTCGCCGACCACATCTAAATGCCCCGCTGAAACTATCGAATTAGCACCGTGTTTATCATTAATAAGATCCAGCACCTGATTAATTTTATTGTTTTTTTGATTATCAAAAAAAGAGAATTGCTCTGCACCAGGCTCGGTTAAATTAAAAAGCACAATGCCCACTTTAATAGGTTTTTCATTTCCGATCCGCGCATAAACTCGATCAATTTGTTTCAGCATATAAAAAGCATCATCATTATCTTGAAATTGAATGGTTTTTTCAAAGCGCTCGCCATTCATATAGCGAATAGAGATTCCCACCCCCCGCGCTTTTCTTCGCGTATCGCGCAACCGAGAACACCCTTTAAATAAAAGCTTTTGAATAATTTTATAAGCCGCTTCCTTGGTCCGAAGATCCGGTGGCAATACATGTTCGTGCGAAAACGCAGCGGTTTTGTTTTGGGCCCGGGCAAAATCTTCCCCGCGCAATTCTTTAGCTAGGCGAAGCCCTACAATGCTTCCCCAAACTCTCTGCATTTCATATTCAGAAATCGCCAACAAATCCTTAATTTTAAAAAAACTCTTTTGATTCAAGCGGTACTTCATGTTGTAACCCACACCGGAAATCGCCTGCACGTCAAGATCACCAATTTTTTCTAAAATAAGTTCTTTCGGGATAACCACCAAACCATTGGGTTTTTGCATATCGGAGGCAATTTTAGCGATACAAATATTCGGACCCAATCCCACCGAGCTGGTCAGACACTCACCCACTTCGTCTAAAATAATTTTCTTCACCCGCTGAGCAATAGCTAACGCATTTTCATACTCTTGCTCGCGACCGATAAGTCGACAAACCATTTCATCAATAGATAACACTTTCTCCACCGGACAAACCTTATGAACGGCTTCCACAATACGATTATGATATTCGACATATTTGCGATGTCCGCTGCAGACAAACTGAATATCTGGGCACAGTTTACGCGCTTCAAAAACCTTGGTTCCGGTTTTTACGCCAAACTTTTTAGCTTGCACACTGGCCGCCAGACAGGAAGTGTTCTCGGCAAACATCGGAACCACCGCTATGGGCTTTCCCCGAAGTGCGGGGTTATCTTGCTGCTCACAAGAGGCAAAAAAAGAATTCAAGTCCACCAAAAGCCATTGAAGTTTGTAGTTCATTCCTTCATATTTACATATTATTTACATATCGGCAACTTATTAAAGCAGAGGTTAGTTTTTCTTGACCAGCGCATTGAAACTCCATAGATTTGACAGCACGCAATTCGATTGCGGGAGTAGCTCAGTTGATAGAGCGATGCCTTGCCAAGGCATAGGTCGCGGGTTTGAGTCCCGTCTCCCGCTCCAAATTTCCGACGGGGATTTGGGGCTTTTTCTCACTGTAAACCCCCTTTTAAAATGTCAAAAACATTAACACTCTAGAATCCTATAATCGTTTATATTAGACCTCAGCAGGTGATGTATTTGCATTTTAAGAAGATGGAGTAAACGTGTATATAAAAACGAAACTACTACTTTTTATTTTGGTTCATTTCGCTGTTTCAGCGCAGGCTGTTCAGTGCATTGATTTATTTTCAAACCAAGATTCACAAACCATAGAAGCCGCTGAAAGTGTTACAATAACACATAATGAAGCCTCTGCCGACCCGGCCAAACTTGTGTTAACCCAGAAGCATGTCCTTAAAGATTCTGCAAAGGCGGCGATAGAAATTACTCGTCAGGCTCTTTTAAGTTCCAATATTTCATTAAGCGATAAAAATTTTGTTAAAAAAGATCACATGACATTAGGTTACAAACTTGGAAAAGATTACTTTTTAGAGGTGGTTTATAAATCAGACTCGCGGGTTGAAAATAAATTTGTCATCAAGGAAATTAGCATTGTAAGCCCAACGGGCTATAAAACATTAGTTACCAAAGACATCTTTCATGAAGATCGCTATGAACTTCAACGCTCTGAATTTGAAATCACCAAATATTTTGAGCCTGGAACAGTTATAGATGTCGCTATTCCCTTTATTATCGAAGGAAAAACTTTAGACATTTTAGAGAAATATGCTGATGCTTTCGAACTTTTTACTAAAACTGAGCTAAGACAATTGTTTTCCCTAAAATCAGAAAAAGTCATTGCGCAAAAAATTCTTTTAAGAAAAGCTAAAGACATTTTTTATAAAGTCTTAGTTAAAGAACCTTTTAAAATATTACTTGGAGTGGTGGTCATGTTTTCAATCATGACTATGCAAAACGATGCTGAACCACAACCTTTACCTATTCCTGCACCGCAAATACAGCAGTATATGCAAAAAGACAACGTTGAATTCGAACATGTTCAAACATTACAAAACGGAAAAACTGTAAAGTACAAAATCATCGGTAAAGAAGTGCCAGGCACAGACCGCATTGATTTTTTAATCCAACCTGTTCAATAGGTTTATCTAAATATAACATGCTTTTAATTTTTTTATATGTCACTTAACGTTAACATAATGTATGGCGCGCTGGAACTACCCTCTTCTCGAGATCGATAGTCGTACGTACGCTTATCATCAACAGGAGTATTCAGTCTGAAGCTATAGGTCCCATCACTATTTATAAAGGTAGTGATGTCTACGTCTGTCCATGCATCTTCAGCTACAGCTCCGATTGTGGCCATCGTCACTGATACTGCTGGCGCATTATTCCAAGTTACTGTTCTTTCCGCCCAGTTATTATCTGATGCAACATTCACAACACCACCATGAGAAAGAGATTTGATGGCTTTCATTTTTAGCTTAGCACTGACAACTCTTTTATTACCAATCCCTGATACGACAAACTTAAGTAAGACATCAGACTTAGGCGAATTATCTAAGTTTAAAAATTTAGCCGTCCCTTTATTAGCATTGGGATACTTATGTTGAATGATCGCATCTTCAGAAACTTTAATGTTAAGTTCCGTCGGTGGTGGCGTCGGTGGTGGCGTCGGAGTAGGAGTCGGCGTTGGTGTAGGGGTCGGGGTCGGCGATGGATTTTCATTTAAGGCGAAACCATGTGTCAATGTGGTAAAATCTAAAAAACCGTTAGGGCCAGAGGTAGCGTTTGTTCCATTCATCGCAATAACTCGTGATGTGGTACCAATTTTTAACTGCGCTGCAATTGCTGGATGTCGATAATAGCGGTAAGCCGGTTCTAATACTTCTATTTGACCATTGTCCCATGGAAACGACCCACCTGGATTATCAATGACATAAAGTATAGCCTGCAACAATGATCCTCTTCCTGAACTGGTCACAAAGTCGTACATAGATCTGTCACCACGACGAAGCAACAGCTCTGCATGTCGCACTAACCCGTTCACCGCTGAAATCATGTAACTCCATGATCCATCATCATCAAGTAAGTAATCACCATAGCAACCTGTGCTTCCCCGTCCTGTTTCATTGGGAATTCGCCCTGAAGGCCAAATCCCTGTCATGTTCGAACAAGTTCCACACTTCATTATATTGTTACCAGAATCCATTCTCAGTTTTGCAACAGTGTTGGCTTCAAGGTACGCAGCTTCTGCGGAAATTTTTGAACCGTTTTTGGTTGTAACTTGTAAACCAGAACCAATTAAATAATCTGATATATAGGCCGCAGCTCCACTACCCATATAGCCCCAGTTATTGGAACGCTCTTGGGATACCTTATCTACAATTTTATATATTTTATCACTGGCCAACCACGTCTTAAATAAAAGTTTATCCGCTGATGACCAGCCGTAAAAATCTTCAATTAAATCGGCAGCAGCAATGAGGCCCGGAATATGTCTAACTAAACCCAGATCATCCCCACCTGAACCAATTTGGGCTTGCGCTACTTGAACTAATCTATCGCGAACTGACTGGGCGTAAGCTGGATCATTTTTTAAATGATAGGCCAACGCTTTACCATACAAAAGCGTACTGGCGCCATCCCACACGTCTCGATTAAATGATGTTGCAAAGGTAGAGTAAGGCCAATAGCTCGGCGCTTGCACCACATTATACAATTTTAAAGCGGAGGCCTTGTAAGGCTCGATATTTTGCTCGGCTTTTTCTTTAATGATCAACAATTCTGCCGGCGTAGTTAAATATCCACCGCGCGTACTTGCCTGTGCATTTAAAGCAATAAATACAAAACTTACTAAAGCTATAATAGTTTGTTTGTAGCTATTCATACAATCCCCCCAATTAACTATTACAGTTATGTGCAACAGAAGGACCTGCTAGAGCCGCTTTATTTGTTTTTAGAATGATTAATATGGATAAATTTTTTTCGATTTGTAGTGATCAAAATGAGATTTTCTCAGATTGACATAAACAGAGCGCTTTGAATTGCAACTGAATGGATTGTTATTATAAATGATGATAAAAACACAATGTCTAAAGGCTGCACGCTTTTACAAAGTATTAAATCCTGATGGACAACCTTTACCCCAAGTATTCGCTTGAGTATCACCAACTCCTAAATGTAAACCCGTTCCTGGGTAATAACCTAAAGCACGTAGTCGACCGTGACTTCTCCATTCGCATAATTTTTGATGAGCACGGTTTTGCTCTGCCTTGTTCTTAAAACGCACATCCACTGAAGTTCCATAGGGATGTCTTCCTGCTGCACCACCCACATTTGCGTTATAAGGCTCTGGCCGCCACCAATTATAAATAACTTCTACTCCAATTCCTAAGGACACCATCTCTTGAACTAGCTTCACCGCTTGAATGGCGTGGGCCCAGGTGTTCTCATCAGGATGAATTAAAAAGTGTGGTTGTTGCGGTGAGTATGTGCAGTTAAATGTGGGCCGACTGTCTGGATTGGGACGCGCGACTTGGTCACACCAGGCTTTAGAGTTAGTTTCCGAATAACAGCGATTTAAAAAGTAATCTAGCTTACTAAGCCCCAGATTAACTTGTGTGAATTGACCATTGTTAGCATGAGCACATGATCGATTTGTATAACCAACACCCTCAGGCTTTTGCTGCGGCTGTGTAGCTTCAACAATATCTGCGACATCATGTTCCGAATAGGTAGATCCCTGGCAACTGAATAAAGAGCACAAAAGAAATGCACCTAACACCGACTTAATATTATTTTTTATCCCCATGACTATATCGTAAGGGGATTTTTGCCGTTTTTTAACCCGACTCAATACGTAGGTCTAGTTTTTCTAGACTTAGATTGATATATTCACTCTATGAATAATAAAAAAAATCTAAGCCAACTTACACCGATACAATACGCTGTCACTCAACAATGTGGAACCGAACCCGCATTTGATAATGAATATTGGGACAACAAACAGGAAGGTATTTATGTGGATATCATTTCTGGTGTTCCCTTGTTTAGTTCAATTCATAAATTTGATTCAGGCTCTGGATGGCCCAGCTTCACCCAACCTTTAGATGCGACTTCAATAACAACTCTTTTAGATGAAAGTCATGGTCGACAGCGAACTGAAGTTCGAAGTTTAGGTGCTGACTCCCATCTTGGCCACGTATTTCCTGACGGCCCTCAGGATCGCGGTGGATTACGATACTGTATTAATTCAGCATCATTGCGCTTTATCCCTAAGGATAAGCTGACAGCGGAAGGCTATTCAGAGTATCTAAAGTTATTTAACTAGTTATCGGAGTCCGCGACTTTTTCACGACTGTCTTCTACCGGAACAGAGACCAATGTTCCCTTAGGCAAAACTCGTCCTTTTCTTAGAAGTCTCGATTCTATATGCACATTCAATTTTTTAAATTCTTGATTTTCTAAATTGTGTTTTTTAACAATTTCTTCAAATTTAGTATTTCTAGTTAAATAGATATGTTTAAGCTTTAATGGTTGAGCCACCATAAAAGGCTCACCGAAGTATATGTTGGCATGGGCTTCGACATGAAGTGCCGCCAGAAATGTTGCGTAAAAATTTCTGGATGCAAAGCCAATATGCTTTTTTAGCTTTTGGGATCCAAAAATTCCCTGCGCATCAGAGGCTTTAAGTTTTTTTCGTACTTTCATCATTCTGCCGACGCCAAAGTTATAAGAAGTCACCGCCAGCGGCCAGGACTTCAATATCCGATAGTTTTGTTTAAAAATATCTGCAGCTAACTCGGTTGCGTATTGAGGATGATCTCGCTTGTCATAACTTTTATGAAGATATTTATATTTACGACCCACGGCAGGCATAATCTGCCATAAACCGCTAGCCCCCACTTTTGACTTCGCTAAGGTATTAAAAGAACTTTCAACAAAAACGACCCGCGTGAGCTCTTTAGGGAGCTTATGTTTCTCAAAGATCTCTTCCATCATGGGTAAATATTTGCCTGACTCATAGATAGCTTTTTGCATACGGTCTTTTAATCCCATTTGCAGTCGTATATTTTTAATATCCATTTTCTTTTCTTTAGCTATGCGTTGGCGTTGGCGTTTTATAATAAGTTCTGCCTCTTTTTCCCGACGAATCGGACCCCATTTAGGATTCAAATGAACATCCGTTAAGTCAATTTCGCCTAAAATTTGGTTGATCCCTCCAGCTACATGAAAGACCCCTTGATGAGTCGTATAATGTGTATAAATTTTAATCCAAAAGTTAACTTCTTCCTTGAGTGCCTCAGGAATAGCAAAAGTATTTGCATCGTAACCCATTCCAACCTGCTCACCATAAACTGGCGGCCTCCAGGGTTGATTCTGAGGAACCTGCGCATTCAATATCGAACTTAGTGTTATAACCCCAAATAGGAATAGCAGTCTCATTTTCATCAAGTCTTTATCGTCAAAAATACCTGATGACATGAGTATTTATTTGAGACACTTATTTACTGAGCAATACGCCGTGACTTTCTTATATTCTGTTTCTAGACTATTTAGGCCGTGAGACACTTTATTATCATCTTGTTTGCACATCTGATTTCGCTTGTTGCCTATGCTCAGGGTTCTTCTATGTCCGTAGCTAAAATAGATCAATTTACTATCTCTAGTGAAAATGTATCACGCAACCTAGAGACCGGAGAAACTGAACTTACTGGAAAGGTACAAATTCTTTTTGGCGAAGAACATATCTCTGCTGATTCAGCAAGAATTGATCAAAGAAATAAAACAGCTTCTTTTGCAGGTAACGTCGTCGTTAAAAATATGACTGTTGAAGTTGGCGGCGATCAGTTTGATCTTAATTACGAAAATAACACGGCCGTTATTATTAACGGGTACGTTAAATCAAATAACATCTTCTTTTCAGGGCGTCGAATTGAACAAAGGGGTAAAAATCAGTTTTTTGTAGTAGATGCGGACTATACCGCTTGCAGCAATTGCCCCGCAACCTGGAGTTTTGATAGCTCAGAAATTGATGCTGAAATTGGTGGGTATGCTTTTCTAAAGAACGCTTTTTTACGTGTGTCTGGCATACCCGTGCTGTGGCTACCTTATTTTATGGTGCCTTTAAAAAATGAAAGACAAACCGGACTCCTTACTCCGGAATTTGGCTCTAAAAGTGATCGCGGTGTTTTCTTTAGCCAAAGTCTATTTCTTGCTGTGTCTCGATCCCAAGATCTTACTTTTAAATTAACTAACTACGAACGTGGTGGTTTAAAAAAACAAATGGAGTACAACTACGCCCTGGCGAAAAATTCAACAGGGACATTATCTTTTTCTCATATTCCTGATAGATTATTTGCTTCGCAACGACGTTATACTTCATTTATACCTGTCAGCGAAATTGACTCCGACTATGATCGCTGGAGCGCAAGGGGTTACGCCGAACATGGATTCAATGAATCCAACAAACTAAGACTTACACTTAATCAAGTCAGCGATATTCAATACCCTAAGGATTTTTATAGCGATGAGTTCCCAAACTACGCTGATAGCGCCCTAGAAAATCGACTTAACTACACCAAAAATACCGACAACACTTCTTTTAGCATTAACACGATTTACTATAAACATCTGTTGTCCGCTAATGCACTATCAGATAACTCTATGGCTGTTCATCAGCTTCCTGAGATTAAATATGATACGACACTTCAGCAAATAGGCGACTCGCATGTGTATTATAAACTTAACTTTAACTATACCAACTTCCATCGTGACCGCGACTTCGATGATGTCTCAATTGATGGGACTCAAAAATATGTTTCTAACCTACTTAACGACCCTCGATGTGAAAATGATGAGAACAAACTTTCCCCAAATTGCCAACTCACTGCTGGTGGAGTTTACGATCCCGACTCAGATATTATAAGAACTGGACAAAGATTTTTTGCACGAGGAACTTTATTAACTCCTTCTTATTCTATCGGTGATGTGGTCAGTATAACGCCAGAGGTTTCATACAACGAAGCCCATTATTTATTTCCAGTTGGGGATGACCCTTACAGCACTAAAAGATATCTTGAATTTGACCTGGTTTCTCGCAGTAAACTTTATCGCATTTATGAGTCCGAGGATAATAAATATAAACATGAATTTATCCCCGAAATTTCTTACCGCTGGATTCCTTGGTTACAAGAGGATATTCACCCCTTTTTTGGAACTACAATAAACGGAGAGATCCCCATACTGTCACGACAAACAATTTCCGACAATGACATAAATACTGATCGCAAAATCCAGTTTGATTATAACGACCGTCTTTACGATCGAAACTTTATTACCGTCACTTTAGTTAACCGAGTCATACAAAAAAACAATGAAACTCAAGCCTATGCTAATATTTTCGATTTCCAACTTAAACAGTCTTACGATATATATCAGGCCTTCTACGGAGAGAATAAATCACAACCCTTGTCGGCACTCTACAGCAATGCCAACCTCTATTTAAGCGACTTTATAGTTTCAAATGAATCCTACTTTTATCCTTACTTGTCTGCGACGAACTCATATACAACATTGACCTATAAAAATATTTACCAGCAATATTTTAAAATTGGATACATTTCTAAGCGATCCGAAGAACCCAAACAAGATGATGTTTCCTTGGCTTTAGGATTTGTCAGTACCTATATCAATGTACTAACAGGAGTTATTTTAGACACCAGTGAAAATCGTCAAGCGGACTCAAGGGTAAAAAAAGTATCAATGATTGCTCAAATTAAACCCCCTGGAGAATGCTGGGCCATCAATTTACTGAGAGAACAAAAAATTGGAACTGAAGCCGAGTGGAGATTTAGTTTTGACTTCTCATGGGATGGAAAACCTACTAAAGTTATTCCGCCGACAGAGCTAAATATTAATTAAAAATCTGTTCACAATTCTATAATTGTTATTTTCTTTTTTGCATCCACCAAGCAGAGCAAGGCCTTGACTTCGTGCTTTGGATTCATAGACTGATAAAAAACAACATTTAAAATTATTTTTTTCTTTTGATGACGCGATATCCGTTGAAAGCTCATCCATTCATTATGCAAATATTTAACTTCCACCAACAGTACCTGTTGGCTCTTTTGGAACATTAAATCGACTTCTCCAAATTTAAGTTTTTTTCTGTGTCCTACAAAAGCATAGTTGAGTTTAAGAAAGTAGTCCCTAGCTGTCGACTCCGCCCAATGACCTTTATGTTGGTTAACGGATATACTCTTTAACTCCGGCAAAAGTTCTTCGGTGATACGTGGTGACCCCAAATTTTTCGATGGCTTTTCGATGTGTGACAGTGCCGTACCCCTTGTGATTTTCAAACCCATACTCTGGATGCTCAAGAGAAAAATTTTTCATTAAGTTGTCTCGAGCCACCTTAGCAATAATTGAAGCTGCAGAAATTTGACGAAGGAGTTGATCACCTTTAATCACATTTTGCTGTTTGTATCCGACGAGATTCGGAATAATATCTAAACCATCAATCATAAGAAGTTGCTGATCAATCTGAATCTTATAGCTCTCGGTAAGCTCTAGGACGGCCCTGCGCATGGCTAATAAAGCCGCCTGACGAATGTTTATCTGATCTATCTCATTAACGGTGGCCCATCCTAGTGCGCACATATGCTCTGACAAAATTTCTTCAGATAGCTGCTGCCTTTGAGCTTCACGAATACTTTTAGAATCAACGTAATTTTTAAGATTTGATTTGGACAGAGGGTTGAAAATAACAACGCCGGCACAGACTGGTCCGGCGATACAACCACGGCCTACTTCATCAACTCCTACTATGGACAATGAAGTGGTGGCTAGAATTTCTTTAACTTTAATTTGATTACTCAGCAGCCGTTTCATTAACAGCAGCTAACTCAGACTCGATACGAGCTGCCTTACCATCAAGATCTCGCAGATAATAAAGTTTAGCGCGACGTACTTTACCGTAACTTACGATTTCCACTGAATCTACCGCTGGAGAAGAGTACGGAAACGTTCTTTCAACACCCACGCCTGCAGAAATTTTACGAACAGTAAACGTTTTATGAGAGTGTCCTTGGATTTTAGTCACTACGCCTTTATAAAGCTGAACACGCTCTTTTTCACCTTCAATAACTTTAACATAAACTTTGACTGTATCGCCTGGAGAAAAATCAGCTATTTTAGTATTTGCTGTTTTCTTTTTATGAGTCACACGACGAACCAAATTAGTTTCAACAGCTGTTGAAACCGTCTTTTTCTTAGTAGATTTTGATTTTGCTGCAGTTGCTTTAGCCATATGTATCCCTTTGTTTTCTTTAAGACATATGGTGTTACCATGTCACCCCAGGTGGGTCAAGTGCCCAGAAGTCGATCCAAACAGATACTCACGGCCGATCTCACACTCAGATGCCGATAATCATCTTTCGAGTCTCCTCGAATAGGTTCTAATACAGCATGACAGTTTTTCATAAAATCCGAAGTCAAACCAAAGCCTGTCCCAAAAATAAGAATGTAGGGTGTACTATCCTGACTTAATAGCTGCTCTTTAAACTTACCAAAACTGAACTTTTCCTGTCCTGGCAGCTGACGAGCATGGGTAGCCACAATTTTAGCATCAGGATAACCCCAGTCCGAACAAGCCTTGTCCAAGTTTTCAGCAACATAAACGTCAGTTAATGCCGTTTTCCTCATGGGATTAAATTTGGACCCATCGCCGGTACGCCAATGATCGAGGACCCTTTCTACAAACATAAGCTGTTCGGCAATAGGGTGAATTAAAAAATAGCGATCTACCCCATACACTCGGCATGCCCGCGCAATATCGTGAATATCAAAATGGGTTATATTCGTGGCCACTATGTCGCCCTGACGATCTATGGTCGGATAATGCATAAGCGCAACAGCTAATGGGGCTTTTCTTTTCATAAACTGTATTTCTTTATTTTTTCTAACAAATGATGAATCTGCATAAGGTTTTTGTCTTCCTCAGAAAGCGAATTATAAAAACTTAAAACATCCGGCCAATTAATATGGTCATGACTGGCTATAAGGTCTTCTCGTTTACTTAAAGTCATTAAAACAGACATATTTTTTTTCCACACTTCAATCTTTTTGTGATCACCGGATGTCAACACCTGAGGCACCGTCATACCGTCAATTTCCACAGGTTTTGTAAATTGCGGGGCTTCTAAAAAATTATTAACAAATGAATCTTCCTTCGAAGATTTCTGATTCCCCAATACTCCATCACATTGTCTTGATAGGCACTCGACTAAAACCAGACTGGGTAACTCACCACCACTTAATACGTAGTCACCTATAGAGACCTCAATATGCACATGGCGTGTAATAAAACGCTGGTCAATTCCGGCGTACCGGCCTGAAACTAAGACCAAGTGTTTCTTATTTTTTAACTCATTAATTAATGCACTATCTAGCGGTCGGCCTTGTGGAGATAAGTAGATCACCGCGCTATCTGAAGCTAATTCAATTTGATCTAAAGTTTTCTTTAATGGAGCATACTGAATTAAAGCGCCATCCCCACCACCATAAACAGTGTCGTCCACAGACTTATAATTACCTTCGGCATTATCTCTTATGTTATAAACTTCAAACTCAAATATGTTATTTAACTGCGCTCGACCCAAAAGCCCTGTCTGAATGTAACTTTTAATAAATTCAGGAAAAAGTGTAATAAAACTAATCTTCATAGTTTATATCCAATAATCCTTCAGGAAGCTGAGTCTTTATGCTTCTTTTTTTATAATCAATCTCTTGGATAAACTCTTTAACAAAAGGGATTTCATAGCTCTTATCATTATTAACGACGATCAGCAAATCCTGCATTCCATTGGAAGAAAATCCCTCAATACGACCGATCATTCCTAACATCGCATCGACAACTTCAAAATTCTCAAGTTCGATCAAATACAAGTTTCCCTTGTCTTCCGATACAAACAAATCCGCAGACACCCAAACTTCTTGTGACAACAGAAGGTCTGAATCATTGCGGCTGTTGATACCCTCCAAGGTGATAATTGCACCGTCTTTATGAGGTTTGCATTTTTGAATTACTTTTTCTTCAAATGAGTTGTTTTTGGGAAGATAGATTTTCATATTGGGTTGTAACCACGATGCATCTTTAGAAAAAATAAGAAAAAAAATATCTCCGCGTATCCCGTGAGAACTTTTAAGTTTCCCTACTTTGCGAAGTTTAGGTGAAATATCTGAATGGTCTGTATTGTTTTTATTATTCAACGATATCTAAGTGGTATCTTTTATTTAATTTGGTTCCAGCGGCTCTTATTATTGTTCTCATCGCAGCAGCTGTTTTTCCTTGTTTCCCGATGACTTTACCCAGGTCTTCCTTATCAACTTTTAATGCAAGCAATGTTGTTTGTTGACCAGGAATTTCATCGACTACAACGTTTTCAGGTTTATCGACCAATGATTTGGCCATGTGTTCAACAAGCTCTTTTAAATTGTCCATACGCCCCTCTTCTACATCCGAAGTACAAAGACAGTTTTGCAAAAATTGCAGACGGTCTCAAGCAATTAGATTACGCTTTTTTAGATTTTACTTTGGTTTTTGGCGGAGATTTTCTTGCTGGCATCTCGAGCCCACCTAATTTAAACACGTGACGAACTGTATCTGATGGTTGAGCACCTTGAGATAGCCATGTTTTAGCTTTCTCTACGTTAAGTGTGACTTTAGTCTCTTTACCACGAGGAGAAGGAATGTAAGTTCCTAAAACTTCAATAAATTTACCAGTAACGTATTTACGAGAATCAGCTACAGTGATTCTGTATTTAGGGTCATGCTTTGAACCAACTCGAGCTAAACGAATAACAACCATTTTAAGGCCCTTCCTTATAATCTATTCCAAAGACACTGTTTTTATATCTTAAAGTATTCAAGATCAATAAAAATTAATAAAATTATCACTCAAAAGGGGAATTTCATGCCCCCACCACCGAAGCCCGGACGACCTTTTTTACCACCAGGGCCCCCTCGCCCCAGCCCGGACATCATTCCCGACATCATTTTCTTGGCCTCTTCAAATTGCTTAACCAGCTTATTAACATCTTGAACCTGGGTACCACTGCCTAAAGCGATCCTTTGACGCCTTGAGCCATTCAGTATTTTGTGGTCATTTCTTTCCTGAATTGTCATGGATCGAATGATGGCCTCAATCTTCTTAATTTCATTATCCGGAGGGGTCATCGTCTTAAGTTGCTTCGAAATATTACCCATTCCCGGTAAAAACTTCAGCATCGATTCGAAGCCTCCTAGCTTCTTAAGTTGTTGAATCTGAGCTAAAAAATCTTCCAGTGTAAACTTGTTGCTCATCATTTTCTTAGCCGACTGTTCAGCTTCTTTGACGTCAATAACATCTTGAGCTTTTTCGACTAAGGAAAGCACGTCCCCCATATCTAAAATTCGCCCCGCTAACCGATCAGGATGAAAGACCTCTAAAGCGGAAACTTTTTCACCCACACCAAGAAATTTAATAGGAACGCCCGTGACTTCGCGAATAGACAGCGCAGCCCCTCCGCGCGCATCGCCGTCAACCTTAGTTAAGACCAAACCCGTTAGATTCATCTTAGCATGGAAGGTTTCTGCCACCGTGACCGATTGCTGTCCCAGCATGGCATCAGCAACTAATAACACCTCTGTAGGAGTTATGACCTTCTTCAAGTCCTCAAGCTCTTGCATTAACTCTGTATCTATTTGCAAACGGCCTGCAGTATCCACCAGCAAAACATCGATCATTTCCGTTTGCGCCCAGCTCAATGCCTTTTTTAAAATTTCCGGAGGCTTTTCATTGACGGTGGACGGATAGCATAAAAAATTATTTTGTTTAGCTAAAGTCTGAAGTTGCTCTATGGCAGCCGGACGATAAACGTCTACCGGTACAAACCCCACTTTTTTTCCCAGCTTTTGACGTAAATATAAACCCAATTTCGCAGTCGTGGTTGTCTTTCCCACCCCTTGCAAACCAACCATCATGATCACCGATGGGTTTTCGCGAACATTAATATCAACAGCGCCACCACCAAGCGTTTGAACTAACTCATCGTGTACAATTTTAACAAACATTTGTCCGGGATTTACATCTTTTAAGACCTCAGCGCCCAGAGCTTTAGCCTTTACGCGATCAACAAATGATTTTACGACTTTAAAATGAACGTCAGCCTCAAGCAGACTTAATCGAATTTCCTTAATCGCATCTTCAATATTCGATTCTGAAATTTTATGTTGCCCTTTTAATTTTTTAATCGAACCTAAAATTTTGTCTGATAAACCTTCAAATATCATATTACCACCTACTGTATGAGCCCCTAAGTAAGGCAAATCGCGCCATGAAAAATGTAACCACAGTTGCTACTAAAGTTGTAATTATAGCCACAAGAATCTCTACATCTGAATGCCCTAAAACAGAGTACCGAAAGCCATTGATCAGATAAAATAAAGGATTTGCATGCGACAGGGCTTTAAAAAATGGATTTAAGTTATCTGTAGAAATAAACACTCCACCTAAGTAGGTTAGTGGAAGTAAAATAAATGATGTGAAGGCGCTCAGTTGATCAAAAGTTTTAGCTATAAACGCTACAAAAATCCCGCAAAATGAAAAAATAAATCCACCGGTCAAAGTAAAGAAAAGCATCAGAAAAGGATGCGCGATAGATAACAGTTCCCCGTTTTGAACATAATAGAAAATTTCTCCAACGATAAATGTAATAAGTCCCACCAGTGATCCTCGAAATACTCCGCCAATTCCCATAGCCCATACAATTTGACTGTGAGTGATTGGAGCCACTCTGATGTCCTCGATGTCACCTGAAAACTTCGATGTAATAATGGACGATGATGAATTTTGAAAGGCATTGTTAATAAGCCCCATAACCACTAAACCTGGAATCAGAAACGCCAAATAATTATTACCACTTCCCATTTGAATTGAAGAACCTAAGGATACCCCAAAAATTAAAAGATATAAGAAGGAGTTCAGAATAGGACTTAAAACAGTTTGAATAATCACTTTAAAAAAGCGCGAAATTTCTCGTTGTATAAGTGTTAAAAATGGAATCATAAATTCACCATTTTAGTAAAGGCCTCTTCCAACTTACCCTCTTCAATTCGAATATCTGCCACATCAGAAAAAGAAATTTTATGTTCCTTTAAGATTTCCTGAATGGGCTTCGCCGCACTATCAATAAAGCTATAAGTTTTGCCATCATTGGTTCTAACGTTAATTTTTTTAGTTGAATATTTTGAAATTACTTCAGTAGGTTGTCCGACATACACAAGTTGCCCTTTGTTAATTATACCCACGCGGTCGCACAGTTTTTCTGCTTCCTCTAAATAGTGCGTGGTCAGCAAAATAGATACACCGGAGTTTTTTAACTCCAATACAAATTTCCAAAGTGATTCGCGAAGTTCTACATCTACGCCGGCTGTGGGTTCGTCCAGTAATAATAATCGAGGGGAATGCACCAAAGCTTTTGCTATCATCAGACGACGCTTCATGCCGCCAGAAAGTTGTTTTACTTTTTTATGTTTGTGAGCAGCTAAAGAAAGCTTAGCCAAAAGATAGTCAATTCGTTCATGATTATTTTTAATCCCATAAAATCCCGACTGAAAATGCAGAATTTCATCAACATCAAAAAAACCTGTATTGATGACTTCCTGATGAACTACGCCTATTTGCTTTTTAGTAAACTGTGGATTCTTAAGAACACTTTCCCCAAAGACAAAAACATCTCCCGATGTGGGTTGCTCTAACGTGGTTATAGAATTAATTAAAGTCGTTTTACCTGCACCATTAGGACCCAGCAAACCAAATATTTCTCCATGCTTGATTTCAAAACTTACACCCTTTAGCGCCTCAACAATTAAGGCGGTTCGGGTATCTTTGGATTGAAAAGTTTTTTTAAGGTTTTTTACTTCTAAGGCATTCATTAACGAGCCCTCGATATACTGGTTGCAAATACAACATCTGGATTTTCTTTTTGAGCCCAATTAAGATCCCACTCTTGGTTCAACAGAATAACCGGTTGTTCGATCATATCCACGAATAGATTAAAATTACCTTTCAACTGATGGACGGCTTTTCCCTCTGAATTGCGAGGCCACCGCGCCACCGAAAACCCAAGACGTGTCATTTTTACTTCGATATTATACTCATCCATTAAACGATGCTGCAGAACTTCAAACTGAAGTTCACCAACTACACCGACAATGTATTCTTGATGACCAATAATTGGATCGACAAAAAGTTGAATTGCGCCTTCTTCAGATAAATGCTTTAAGGCTTCATTCATTTTCGTTCTTCTTAAGGCATCTCGTACCGAAAGTTTTGCAAATAACTCTGGAGCAAACTTAGGAATATCTTCATAGGCTACTTTGCCATTCGAAGAGACGGTATCACCAATAGCAAAATTCCCGGTATCCCCTACTCCTACGATATCCCCTGCATAGGCGATGTCGACAGTCTCTTTATCTGCCGCTACAAATTGGCTTGAATATGAAAGTCGCAATTCTTTTTGCAGGCGTGCATGTTGCACTTTCATCCCTCGCTCAAATTTTCCTGAACAAATTCTTAAGAACGCGATGCGATCTCGGTGACGCTTATCCATGTTAGCTTGAATCTTAAAGACGAAGCCTGAGAAATTCTGGGACAATGGCGTAATAGTTTCATTTTTCAGCGTCATGCGCGCGCAAGGTGGAGGAGCATACTGAGTGAAAAAATCAAGAAAGGTGTTTACTCCAAAGTTTTGCTTAGCGGAACCAAAAGTCACTGGGCTAATTTTTCCATCTAAGAAATCCTGCACATCAAAGGGCGGTAGCGCACTTTCAATCAGTTCAAGTTCATCTCGAACTTGCTGAACAGTTTCATGATCTAGATATTTTTCTAGAATGGGATCCTGCGGGCCAGAAAAATCAAACTCTTCGAAAGAGTCATCTTCTCGGCGTTGATTATAAAAAAGTACTTTTTTAGTTAACCGATTATAAATTCCTTTAAATCTCTGACCAATTCCCAGCGGCCAGGTAACTGGGTAGCACTGCATATTTAAAGTTTTTTCAATTTCATCTATCAAAGTAAGTGGATCTTTTCCTTCGCGATCTAACTTATTAACAAAAGTAAAAATGGGAATATTTCTTAATCTACACACGTCGTATAACTTTTTAGTACGTTCCTCTACACCCTTGGCCACGTCGATAAGCATGCAGGCACTTTCAACCGCCATCAAAACACGATAAGTGTCCTCAGAGAAGTCCTTGTGTCCTGGCGTATCCAATAAATTAATTCTTAGTTGATTATAGTCGAAAGTCATTACACTGGATGTGATTGAAATTCCTTTTTGACGTTCAAGCTCCATCCAATCTGAAGTCACTGCTTTGGTCCCTGACTTACCTTTGACCTCGCCAGTTTCATGAATAACTCCTCCATGATAAAGAAGCTTTTCGGTAAGTGTGGTTTTCCCCGCATCAGGATGCGAAATAATTGCAAACGTGCGACGTCGTTGAATCTCTGTTTGATCCTGAGGACTAACTAATGGGCCGGCTGTTAGGGTAGAAGGAATAGCTGTTGACATATTCGCAACTTAGCATCTAAAAAGCGTTGAGAGAAGTAGAATAAAATCAAATAAGCTCAATGTGGTTTGTAGCCACAAGCTGACAACTTTAGGAGATTTTGTGCATCATATTACAGCCTATTATAAGTTCATTGAGATCGTCGACATCGAAAAAACCAAAGAATTTTTTATACAACTAGCAGACGAAACACAGACTCGAGGCTTAGTTGTTTTAGCTTCTGAAGGCTTTAACTCGACTATATCTAATAAGTCTTTGGATCAACTTAATATCTATAAGAAATCTATCTTGAAATATTTTAATTTGGAATCTCTTAATTTTAAGGATTCTGAATCTGATCATACTCCATTTCGTCGATTTGTCGTAAAACTTAGACCGGAAATAGTTACATCTGGTCGCGCTGAACTTCGGCCTACTAGCGACAAGAATCATCATCTCTCACCAGAGGAATGGAATAAACTCATTGATAGTGAAAATCCAGTCATAATTGACACCCGTAACTGGTATGAATACAAAATCGGGACCTTTAAGGGAGCCTTAAATCCTAATACCGAAAAATTCACTGAGTTTCCACAATACATGGAACGACAAAACATCAAAAAAGATCAGAAGGTCCTGATCTTTTGCACCGGCGGCATCCGCTGTGAAAAAGGAATCTTAGAGCTTCAAGCAAAAGGCTATTCACAAGTTTATCAGCTTGATGGCGGTATTTTAAACTACCTTAAAGAGAAGCCTAACGATAAATTTGAAGGTGAGTGTTTTGTATTCGACCATCGCGTAGCTGTAGACCAAACCCTAAAACCCTCAAAGCAATATAAACTTTGTCCACACTGTGGACAGCCCGGCAAAACTCCAATTGACTGTAAACGGTGCGATACCTCTATGCTGATTTGTGAAGACTGTGTAAAGCTTAATTGGAAAAAAGATACCTGCTCTAAAAACTGTGCTCATCACTATCAATTAAATCCAGGACGAAAGGCAGCTCGTCAGACGCTGCCGTTTGAAACCAAGACTGATTAATGCCAAATTACTGAATTAATTGTGGATTACGATTGATGGTAAAAATCTGTTTGTTGTTTTCCAACCATTGCTGATATTGCACATAGGATTTTTGCTTATCAAGCATCTCAATTTTTTTAGGATCTTCTTTAACATTCGCTGTCGGCTCAAAAATTTTGCTTTTAAGTATGACTAAATAATGACTGTCGCCCTCTTTAACTAAGTTTTTTGCTACAGGCTTATCAGCCGTCAGATCCAGCGCTGCCTTATAAACACCTGGAGAATTTATAACCGGTACAACTTCTGATGAGATTTCAAATAGACCTGTCTCCTTAAGCTTTTGATTTTTAGAATTCAAAAAAATCTCTAGTGATTTTTGATCTAAGGTTTTAGCCATTTCAGCTTCAAGTTCTTGAGCTAATTTAATTGCCTCTTCCGGAGTTTTCTGGGTTTCCGGAGAAATTTTTAAGTACAACAAATTCATTTTTGCGCGTTTCATATCATTTTCAACATTTTTTTCTAATTTTGTGAGGATAACTGAGGCTTCAAAAATATCCCGCATCTTTTGGATGGCAATTTGTTGGCGAATCATTTTTTCAAATTCGCTGGGCGACAAATTATTGCTGGCCAAGACGCCGCGGTACAAATCTGTCTGAAAAATGCCCTCTTTTTTAAAATAAGGCATATCTTGAATGGTCAAACGCACACCCACGTTAGTAGCGTATATCTGCTCACGCTCTGCCGATTGAGCAGCGACTGAATTATCAACAAGTTGATTCAGGGCTTCAGCCTGCAACTGCTTTCTTTGGATTAAGTTTTCAAACTGGCCACCCAACATTTGAGAATAGTATGTCGCTACACGGTTTTCTTGATCTTGAAATTGCTTGAGGGAAATAATATCTCCATTGACTGTGGCTGCAACGCCGGTCCCCATGCTGGCTCCGCCCTGCCCCATGATTCCTGAAAAAACGAAGACGACTATGATCATACCAAATAAAATAAGCGCTAAAATGGTTCTAATGTTAAATTTCTGAGAAAATCCACGCTGTAACTGCTCAGCAAAACCAGTGGTGCTTTGTTTCGACATTCCAACTCCTTAAGTAAAGTCTTCCAATCTCCGCATGGATCTCCGTTTTTTTCAAGCTTTTTGAGGTTACCTGCGTTTAATTATATTTCTTGAATTATAAAACGTTTTTGCTACCCTGGTAAGTGATAGAACATGAGGTGGGGTTTTGAATTTTTTCAACTTTAATTTTAGAAAAGCGATAATCGTTCTTTTAATTGCATTATTGCCATTACTTTCAATCAACATGGAGCAAAAACACACTCAAAATGTATGGTTTGCTCAACCAATAAGCTTTTTGGCAAGCATAACTCAATCTTTTTTCTCTGGAATAAGTCAGTCTGTTCGAGGCACTACCGCAGAATATATAAACTTAATTAACATTAAATCCGACAATGAAAAGCTGCTTCAGCAAAATAGCGAACTCATGGCTTTTCATACTCAGTTTCAAGAAAATCTTAATGAGCTAAATCGCATAAGGAACCTACTCGATTTTAAAAATAAAACTAAAATGAAATTGATCGCCGCTGAAGTTATTGGCCGGGACCTGACGATCGATCACCAAACAATAACTATTAACAAAGGCACAGAAGATGGAATTAAAGAGCAACAGGCGGTCATAACCACTCATGGCGCTGTGGGTTATGTTTTTAGACCAGAGAAACACTCAAGTCATGTCATGCTTCTAACCGATCGTTACGCCGTAACTGATGCGATTATTCAAAAAAACCGCTCTCATGCATTAGTTGAGGGCCTAGGTAAAAACCTAGGCGCACTACAGTATTTTGATCGAGGTGATGAAATTGCCGTGGGTGACGTCATTGTTACTGGGGGATTAGACAATATCTATCCTAATGGCTTTCCCCTAGCCGTGGTAAGTGACGTCATCAAACGTTCCAATAATACGATTCGTGCTATTCATATTAAGCCGGTCGTGGACTCTGACCAAATCGAAGAGGTCTTTATTATTACTAATACCGAAAAAGAAGATTTTTTTAGAACAGCGGACTCTTTGAATGCTCAATAAAAATCACATGCGTTTAATTTTAAAGATAGCTTCATTTACAATGCTGTTCTTTTTTATTTGCGCCTTTGAAACCAGCGTGTGGCCCACACTGTTTGGTTCGTTCCCGATGCCACACATCTGGTTAACAATGATTGTCTATATTATCATTCGCTGGCCTTTGTACCACGGAATATTCTTCACTTATTTTTTAGGATTCATTCTTATTTTTTATACCTACGCACCGCTGATGATGATCTGGATTACGCTGAATTTAGTTTATATAATTATTTGGACTATAAAAAACAGAGTCAACTCTTCAACCCTACTTTCATTTGCTACATTATCGGCAGTATCCTGTATGTTGTTTTCCGTTCTATATATTATGATCTCCGCAGTCTTAGAAAACAAAGGCACCAGTGTGTTTTTGTTACATCGTCTTACTGAATGTGGCCTGGCTTTTTTATTTAGTCTGCCGATCTATTTTATCGGTAACTTTTTAGAACACATCTTTTCAGCCAAGGAAAGCTGGAGAAATCCTAAGTCGACAGCGGCGGGTGAGACTGCATGAGTCAATATATCAGTAACCCAGAAGAGGCCCGATCGTACCAAAGCAGATATCGTATCCTGTATATTTTTGTAGGACTGACCATGCTGGTGTTTATTAGTCGTTTGTTTTGGTTACAAATCGTTATTGGCACTGAACTTCGAAATTTCTCGGAAAAAAATAGAGTTAAGCAAAATAAAATTTATTCTCCAAGAGGACTTATTCTTGATCGCGAAGGTGGCATTTTAGTTGAAAACTTATCCGGTTTCGAAGTCATAATATCTCCACAATACATTACAGACAAAAACGAACTTGCGAAAATTATAGGCCCCGTTATGGGATATACGCCCCAGCGAGTCGTCGATCGCATTAACAGAAGTTTAAAGATTAATGGTCCTTTCTCAGTCATTCGAATAAAAGAGAACTTGACCAGAGAAGAAGTGTTTCGTCTTAAACAACTGCGCATGACTGTACCTGGTTTAGAAATACGAGAGTCTATTCTTAGAGCGTATCCACTGCAGGATAATGGAGCTCAGCTTCTGGGATATGTAGGGGAAATCTCTCGTCGAGAACTCAGCCAGTTGAATCAAAAAAGACTGCCCGGACAGGTTGTGTTTAATCAGGGTGACATAGTTGGCAAAAGTGGATTAGAAGAACTTCTCGATGATAAGATCCGCGGGACAGATGGTGTTCGCTTTATCCAAGTCGATGCCCATGGCCGAGAAACCGTCACCAAAATTCCTAATATATATGGTGAGCAAATCAGAGATCTTGAACCCGTCTATGGCAATAACGCGACTTTAACTATCGACAAAGACCTGCAAACAGCAGCCTACGATTCTTTTGAAAAAAATGAAAAAATCGGATCATTAATTGCCATGAAAAGTAATGGGGAAATTTTAGCTTGGATCAACACCCCTTCATTTAATCCTAATGACTTTGCCACAGAAATTCCTGCTAAAACCTGGAACCAGTTGATTACTAATCCTTTTAAGCCTTTAAGAAATAAGGCTATTCAAGATCACTTTTCACCGGGATCTACCTTTAAACCTTTCGTTGGTTTAGCGGCCTTGCAAGACGGCATTATCACTGACAAAACTGTCGTGTACTCTCCTGGCAGAATGTTTTTTGGTGGTCGTCCATATCATGATCACAATCGTGCAGGACACGGTTACGTCACAATTTATTCGGCCATGGAAAAAAGCAGTAACATTTTCTTTTACCAATTAGGCATTAAACTGGGTATTGATAAAATGTATGATTACATCAGCCTTCTTGGGTTAGGTAGTCGTACAGGCATTGAACTTCCACGAGAAGTACCCGGCCTGATGCCGAATTCCGTTTGGAAAAAAAATAATCGAGGTGAAGAGTGGCAACCAGGTGAAAACCTGAGCGTAGCCATAGGACAAAGCTATGTATCCGTTACCCCGTTGCAAATGGCCGTAGCATACAATGCTATTGCTACTGAAGGAAAAGTTGTGCGTCCCATGCTCATCAAAAAAGTCACAGACAACGAAGGAAATACTTTGTTGGAACAATTTCCATCAATAGTTCGCGATGTATCTCAACCTCAAAATAGTGGAGCTCATATTGAGCCTAAAAATTTTAAAATTATAAAAGAAGCTATGAGACGTGTTGCTAATGGGTCAACAGGGACTGCTCGTCACTGGAAAGTTCCTGGAGTTGAAATGGCCGGTAAAACAGGAACTGCACAAGTCCAAAATTTTTCCGCCGATCAAATTTACACCAGTTGCAAAGAACGACCTATGCAAAGCAGACATCATGGGTGGTATATAGCTTGGGCTCCCTGGGACAATCCAGAAATTGTCGTCGCCGTGTTAGCACTTCATGGCTGTAGTGGTAATACCGCTGCAGCACCGATAGTGCGCGATGTGGTCGAAGCCTATTATAAAAAATATCATCCAGGCATCGTTGAGGCTGCTGCCAAGAAACCAGGGAGCAAAGTGATCCCTCCAAAAATAAAAGTCGAAGAGATCAATGACTAAAGCAAAGGAATTTTATGGCTACTGATTACATGAACGTCAACGAAAGGAACATCTTTAGTCGTATAAATTTTAAGTTTTTACTTCCCATATTTTTATTAAATGTTATTGGATTAGTGAATCTGTACAGCGCTACCCATGGTCCTAACTCAATTGACGTGCAACCTTTGTTTATTCAGCAGATCATATGGCTTATTGTAGGTTGGGGCATTTTTTTCTTTCTTACCTTCGTAGATTACGCATGGATCAGCAAACTTGTCTGGGTGATCTATGTTTTAAACTTAGGAGCGCTGGTCTATGTTGATTTTTTTGGAAAAGTCGTGCTTGGTGGACAAAGATGGATTGATCTTCATTTTTTTCGCTACCAGCCATCTGAAACCATGAAGATGGCCTTAATCTTGGTTTTAGCAAAAGTATTAATACATAAGGATTCAGAAGGTCGCGGCATGGGTTTACGGGATCTGTTTGTTCCCGTGCTGCTCATTCTTGTTCCGTTTATCTTAACCGTCAAGCAACCTGATTTGGGAACCGCGATGACATTGTTTTTTATTGGTGGAACTTTATTATTTTTTGTAAAAATTAAAGCAAAAATTATAGTTTTTGCTGCTGCAGTAGGTATCGTAGCCATGCCACTGGCCTGGAACTATGGACTAAAAGATTATCAAAAACATCGCGTTCTTACATTTCTATCTCCAGATTCTGATCCTCAAGGCAAAGGGTATAACTCCATTCAATCTCGTATTGCTGTGGGATCAGGTCAAATCATGGGAAAAGGATTTAAGCAGGGAACTCAGTCACAACTTGAATTTCTGCCCGAGCGACATACTGACTTCATTTATTCTGTGCTCTCTGAAGAGTGGGGATTTTTTGGAAGTGTCGCTGTTCTGCTTACCTTTGTCTATTTATTCATTAGAAGTTTTGAAATTGCATTAAAAGCACGTGATCGAAATGGTGCGCTCATCACTGTGGGCGTGTCAGCCTACTTATTTTGGCATATGTTCATCAATGTGGGAATGGTTATGGGCCTTTTACCAATTGTTGGTGTTCCCCTACCTTTGCTCAGTTACGGCGGATCAGGAATGCTAACGACGATGTTGGGATTAGGATTAGTTTCTTCCGTCGCCTATCGCCGCTACTTATTCTAGGAAGTGGTTCTCTCCATATAACGAGATATCATTCCAATCAGAAAACTTAGAACTGCAATAGTTATAGCAAGACAAAAAACTAAAAATAAAAATAGAGTAATCATACCTACTATGATCATAATTAAAGATTGCCGACGCGTGCCTTGAGGATTCTCTAAGTGTGCTTCAAGCAACTGAATATTTTTAATATTCGCTTTCCATACAAAATCGAATGCGATACCAAGAATGGGTATAACCTTGATTACAAAATCCAATCCTATATTAAAGAGCATTCTTATAAAAACTGGAAAGCTGCACCCTAATAAATAGGCGTTAAATAATATGTACACTGAAAGGAAAACAGTAATTAAATCGCCAACGACAGGTATTAATCCAATGATAGGGTCTAATCCAAACTTAAAACCAAATGGCCCTTCAAATTTATTATCCAGCCACTGAGCAATATTTTTTAAATGTTTATAGTGTTTGTTATCCTCTTTCATTGGCCTTTTAGAATCCTAAATAACTAATCACATCGACTGCCGAATAACTTTTTATTTCCTTGGGATCTATATGATTTTGCCTTGCCTTCTGATTAAGAATACGAAAAAGATTGTTCAGATCGTCCCCGGCTGTAATCAACGGTTTTTCAAAACTTTGATCACTTTGTTTTTGAGCCATACCAATATCCGCCATTAAAGCATTACAAAGACATTTACGCCCTTTGGTTTCTACAATATCTCCGCCCTTTTTGACAAAATCCTCAATTGGCTCTGCGGGACATCGTTGGGACACCTTACCTTCCGGTGTTTTATAGGCGTGTCGCAAATAACCCAAATCACAAATTCTCATACGCTGCAGATACACAGACTCTTCAGAGACTGTGTCATCAAGTCGTACGGCTTTAAAAGGAAAGCCAGTGGGAGAGGACACAGGGTCAGTAAAGACCCATCCATTTTCTGGACGCTCCCCTTGAATTATTTTTGTGATTACTTTTTCCTTGAGTTTAGAGTCAAAACCAGACTCTTCACTAAAAGCAAATAGCGTTCCTACTTGAATACCATGAGCTCCTTGTGACTGAACTTCTTTAATTTTTTCTGACGTGGCATAATAACCAGCCATCCAAAAGGGTAATTCGAGGGCCTTCATTTCAGCTAAATCAACGGTGTCCCGGTCTCCGTAAATGGGCTCACCTAAATCATTGAGTTTCATAGGACCTCGAGGTGGAGCATTATGTCCACCAGCTAAAGAACTTTCGACGATAAAGCCGTCCACTCTTCCTGTCGATTTCTTTTTCAAATTTGCTGCTAACACACTTGAAGACACAATTGGAAAAAAATAGGGACGCTTAAGCGGCTTAAAATAAACTTCACCCAAAACTTCTTTTGGATCAAAAAGAGTGACGTAATTATCTTCAGAAGAACTGCCTACAACGGGTACTTTAAGACTAGCTTCTTTATTTTCACTCAACAAATCTAATGCCCCCGGAATCTCGCGCGGAATTCCTGCACCCATAATGACGTAGTCCACATCCGCCAATAAAGCCCCATACAGACAAGCTAAATTAGGTAGCACAACTTTTTCTAATAAATTAATACCGACTCTTCCTGAGTGATTTTCTTTAGCTAAAAAGACCTCAACAAAACTTGCAACCATGGTTAATTGCAGTAATTGTGTCGATGACTTTAGATTAAACAACGGCGACCTTTTATACGACTGCTGAGGATCCTTGCCGTTTTCAATGTAATATTGTTTTAAAATGTTTTGTACAATTTCTTGCGAAGGAAAAGCCAACATTGCTCGTCGCGTGTGCCCCCCTGGATCACCGTCTTGTAAACGTCTGACAAGCACAGTATTGATGGCCGTCCCCGAAACAACTCCAAGGTATCCTTTTTCTGACACGACTTTAGCTAGTTTCCAATTAGAAACAGCTATACCCATACCACCCTGAATCAGCTGAGGATGTATGTTGATATTCATATATTTTTCTCTTCTTGCTTCTCAGGAATAATCAACAGCCATGGTCGGGTCAGTATTAATGAGAATCCCCATTTTAATAAACGCACAAATGACGAAATTCGAACCTTAGATGAAATTGATGCCAGCAAGAAAGCCAAAGTAAAACTAACTGACAAATTCAAAGTTCCAATAAGTAAAATACCCGATGAAGCATTGATAACATCCCAAGCCGTCACTCCATGTTCAATCGCCATAGGCAAAGAGGCTGCAAAGCCCCCAGTGGCTAGCGTCACGTGACGAACATCTAAAGGAATATTAAAAAATTTCAGAATCTGCGGAGACATTCCTAGTAAAAAACCCAATCCAATATTAGCCGCTAAGGGATTTGCTTTTTCTACTAAAGATTCAGCAAAATTACGAATACGCTGAACGCCAAATATTCTTTGTAGTCGTCCATTGTATTTAATGCGTTTATTAACTCGGTTAACGAGCATCCAATTTTCAAACCACCCTGCAAACAAGCTGGCTAAAAACAGTAACACACCTGTGAATACTGCAAAAACTGCAGATGGCCCCAATATGTTCGTCGAATAAAACATATACATAGATTCTTCTTTTGTTAAAAATGGATAACCAAGTTGCTTGAGGGACCATGCAAACAAAAAACACATCGGAAATGCAAAACTTAAATTACCCAATACCGCAATGAATTGAGTTCTTAACAGTGCAACGATAGCCCTTTTCGATTCTGTAACAGACTTCTGAAGTGCTGAAGCAATATACGGTGCAGTAGCGGAAGGCTGCTTAGTGGCTAATGTAAAGCCCATCATCTGAATAGCTAAGAAACTTCCCGAATAATTAAAACTGTCTGCTAGCCCTTTGAGAAAACCTGATAATCCTAAAAAGGAAATTAATTGTTTAATCATGACCGTTACTGACGTAACCGCCCCACCACCCAAGGCCGATTGAAACATTTTTCTAAATTGCGTCCATGTGAATGTAACGTAATGTTCTCCAACATGAGAATTCGTTTGAACAATACGATTAGTTAACAAAGTTAGATTTTCCGAAAAAAATGAAATTAAACTTTTTTGATGATGAATTTCTAACACTAATTGTGAAACAAAATATCTAAACGTTAACACTTTTGAGGTGCTCGCATCTAAAAACTTCATAATGATATGAAGTCTATTGATTTTACGGCGCTGCAATTGAAAAAGATACACAAGATCAATTTTTACCCCGCGCAACTTCATTTTTTGAAAAAGTTGTTGCACATGCGACTCAATAGCATCGATATAACTAAAAACTTCCTGAGTGACTTGTCCATCCGGTTGATTTTGCAAATCTCTTAAAGCCCCCTCAAGTTTAAATTCATATAACTGATCAACGCGTGCATTAATGTCATCAATTTCTTTCTGTATAACGAGCGAATATCCAAGTATCTGATGATTTAATATATAAGCTGCGGCCAATAAGTCTGATCTTAATTTTCGTGACAACACTTCATCTGCTTTGAAAAGTGAAAACAACTCCTCCAGCACGTCCCCTTCAATAAAGTCAATATACAAACTTTCATCTTCAGTAGGGAAAATTTCATAAATAAGCGTTGATAAATCTTCAGACAATGGTGACTGAGGTAGAATTTTTTCTTGCAACCTATTCACAAATTCTTGAATAAAACTGGTGGTCTCGGGTAATCCCGCAGAAGATAACTGAGAAGGCGAAGATATTTTAGACAACAACAAAGTGATATTAGAAATAAAATGAGACTTCCACTCCGGATTCTTACTGAGCTGCTGTAAAAGATATTTTAACCTTACAGTGTAGACCGTTTCTTTCTTAGCTCCCTTTTCAGCGTCACTGTGAGGTCGCTGAATCCACTTCATTATTTCAACGAACCAAAAAATACGATCAAAATCACTTTCGCGATCATTTTTTTGAGAAATTTTTTGAGACAATATCGAACTTAGGATATCCAAGAACTACTCCACTATTTTTTTATCAGTTAAACTTATCGAATTCTTTCAGATTTTTCTAGTCTAATTAATTATTAAACATCTGTATGCGGGGCAATAATTCCCATTGCATTCCTTAAATCTTCTATACAGCTAACATACTAGGAATAAAGATTGCTTATTATTAGATGTGTTTCAATTAACAGGAGATTTTCAAATGAAAAAAATAGTTTACTGGACTGCCCTTGTTGCTTTTGCTGGATGTACGACCGTTGAATTTGTGCGAAAGGATCTTGCGCCTACAAAGCAGGCTGTAGTTCGCTATGCACCAGCTTCAAGTGAAAAAAGCAGATCCAAGTACCTTCAAGAAGTTGATAAACAAGCACGCAATTTTTGCGAAGGAAACTATCAAATCACAAAAGAGTATCAAGCACGAGATGAAACTGGCGCATCAAGTGGTGTTGGCACCGGGGTTGGTATGGGTATGGGTGGGATTTTTGTAGGTGGGTCACATCGAAATAGCGCCATGTATAATTTTGTTGAATTTACCTGTCAATAGATCATAAAAACAGCATTCTCAGCATTAAGTTTGTCTTCTGCGGGTTTGTTTTATAACTCTGAATAATGAGTAAAAAACTTTTAGTTTTTGCAGGGGTACTCTTAACGGCTATGAGTGCGTGGGCACAGGATGGCAAATTTACGCTATTCTTAAAAAATTATCTTCCTTCTGACTCTGTTTATTCTCGTGATATCTATGTTTATTTGCCGCCAGGATATTCTTTAAATAAGTCTACACGATACCCTGTTTTGTATGTCCATGATGGACAAAATCTTTTTGATCCAGAGCGAGCCTTCATGGGTCAAACCTGGAACGCTGAAAAGACCTTAAACATTTTGATTCAGAATAAACAAATACAGCCGCTCATCGTTGTCGCCATCGACAATACGCCAGACCGTACCGCCGAATACACCCCTAATAATGCAGCAGACATTTATTTAAAAAATATTTCCACAGACCTAATGCCAAAAATTAACCAGGATTTTCAAACCAAAACTGATCGAGAATCAACGGCCATCATGGGTTCCTCTTTAGGAGGGCTGGTTTCTTTATATGCCGGCGCTAAGTACTCAAAAGACTTCGGCCTAATCGCTGCTCTTTCACCCTCTATTTGGTGGAACAACAAATCCATTTTATCGATCTATAAAAATGCAACGGATTTACCCGTTAAAATTTACATCGATTGCGGCACCGCTGGTGGTGAACGCCCCCAAGATGTCGTTCAACTCAAAAATCAGCTTATCGTTCAATACGCTGATCCAAGTAAGATCAAAATGATTATACAATCAGGGGCAAGCCACAGCGAATATTACTGGGCTCAAAGACTTCCGGAAGCCTTAAAGTTTTTATTTGGCTATTAGCCGGCTTAAGCGTATCTTATTTTTATGAAACTTTCCGTACTGTTAGCAAAACATGATGAAGCTATTTCTAACGGTTGCCTTAAGCTGAGTTTAGGTGACGGATACTTGCTTCAGCACAACAAAGTGTTTCGTCGCATTCGTCAAAAAGCTTTGTCATTAGGTTTTGTGTACTCTGATGACATCAACCCAGACTATATCGCTTTTCCTATGGGGCAGTTAGAGAAAATTTTAAATACAAAAACTATTCCTTATGTTAATAACGTAACTACGCTTAAAAACTTAAATCAGCACTCTAAAACTCCGTTAGAATGGGATCACATTGTTGATAATTTAAAGCCAAATTATGTTTTTCACGAATCCAGTCACGCCGTAGCGCGATCCTTCAGCTTTAAAGCGACGGACCTGCCTCGTCAGCTTATGGTTATGCTGATCGAAGAGTCCTTCGCCAATACATGTGAGTTTTTTGCCATAGCAGATGCACAGGAAATGACTCATAAATTATTCTTAGAAGTTAATTCTTATTTTACAGTCTTTGAAGATCGCACAAATTTAAAAAAAGCCCTAGAAAAGCACGGCTCTACTTCAGTTTTTAAATTTATGTTACTTTGTTACTTACATAGTAATTTTCTTAATGATCGTCTGCATGAAAATGATTTTAAAAAGATTTTTGAACTCAGCCGTTTTGAACTTCCCTCAGAAGCCCATGTCTTTAAAAATTTAGCACAAAACGCTTTTGCCTTAAATGCACGTTTTCGTTATACGACCACTGAGATGTATTTAAGATTAAACGGTCTAGAGGCTTCAGTTAAACAAGCTTTAAGCTTTGATTACTTAAAACTGATCAAGACTGATACAAATTTAAATGATTTAATCTCTAATCTTTCATTATTTATAGGAGACTCTGATGTCTGAAAATATTCCTCCGCTGCCGGCCAATTCATTTCGTATCGTTTTAGATTTAAACCGACCTGAAAATCGTTTAGATAATATTTTATTGCAAGCCATCAAGCAGCAAAATGAAAACTTAACTTTGCGAGAAATTTCTAGGACAGCATTTAAAGAGCTTTTTAATACTGGAAAAATTCAAATTAAAGGTCAAAATGCTCGACCCTCTTCAGGAATAGCTAAGGGCATTACTTACGTGGATATCTTAGGCTTTAAACAAAAATGATTTTAAACTTACAACAACCAGAATCCATAGACCAAAACAATTATACAAGCTGCTAAATGCACCAAGGAAACTTTTTTATCTCCATATTTACGTACTACTATAAAATCTGAAAAGGCCACAATTCCCAGACATATAATACTTAGACCTAACGCTTCCCACAGTTGCAGATTAAATAATATCAATACGACAAGCCCCATAAAGACGTCGCGAATTCCCGTGCTCATGACATAGGGTATGGCCTGGCTACTTGCAGAAATACCAAACTTCTTAGACATCGGCTCTGGCCAAATTGTAGCAGCAATTCCAATAAACAAAGTCGTGAATCCTATCAATGGCGCTAAATAATGAAAAATGGTTGGTATATTCACAAATGTCCTCACATAAGCTAAGAATATCATGCGTCATTATACTTTCAATACTATTTTAAAACAAAGGGGATGTATAATGCTGTGTGATTGAATATAAGTCTGAATTAAAAAAAATACTCTTATTGACTGAATTTGACACTTTAGAAGCACAGTTAAATTCTATCTCAAAAGTTATCAGCGAAAAAGACTTAGCTAACTTCTTTATTGATAGTATCTACTTAAAAAGTGTCATTCAATATATGGCCGATGAATATTGGATACAAAGCCAAGCTGCGCCAGCTGAAGTATCTTTTGATCGTTTTGTGAAAAAGTTTTTCAGTGCAGAACTAAAACCATTACTGTTTCTGCACTCTTTTTTTTCAGATTCTAATATAGATGGTTTACACTCAGCCAAGAAAGTCTTGGTGCAAACGGAAAAAATTCTTTTAAATATTATTAAAACAAAAAGCTATCCCTATCAAAAAACACTTTTGCAGATTTCACTACAGCGTATGTCAGAAATTTTTGAACTCGAATACCAACTAAATTCTCCGCAAAAGAAAAAAAAGGATGATTCAAAAATTTCGCTTTATAGATCTTTTGATATTTTGGATAAAGTTTTTGAACTGGATTACATATTGAACGAAACACCATCTGCAGATCAAAAGGAAAGACTATATGAAGGTGCCGGCCTGGGTGTTCAGTCCAGCTATGCCACAACTCTAATAGCTATGCGATACTTAAACCTAGGAAAGGGTTCACAGTTTATTGATCTGGGCTCAGGCTATGGACGTATAGGTTTAGTTGTCGGACTGATGAGGCCTGATATAAAATTTATTGGGTACGAATATGTTAGTGAGCGCGTAGAAGTTGCCAATAAAGCCAGTCGTAATCTTCAATTAGATCAACACGTTCGCTTTATCACTCAAGATTTGTCGGATCCTCATTTTAAAATCCCAGCGGCAGATACTTATTATATTTTTGATTCTTTTACCGATGAAACTTATGCCACGATAATGGCTCAGCTGCAGGAATTGACTCAACAAAGAAAGATCACAGTAGTTACTAAGGGCAATGCGAAAAATTGGATCAAAAGCCAGTTTTGGTCTGAACCCCAGGAATTTAACGATGGCAATCTTTGCCTTTTTAGATCTAAAGCCCGATTGATCTAATTATTCTTTAGTTTTTAAACGGCTTTCATTATCTTTAATAAATTGTTTAAGCTCTTCCGACACACCCAAAAGTTTTAGCCATTGTTCTTTGTAAAGAGTTACTGGGAATCGCCCCATTCCATACACGGATAAAGCACCTTTCTCACTGACCTTCATGGAAAGTACACCAGGTTTAGATTTTTTTTCTTTAAGGGCCTCATTTTCAGCTCTTAATCGCTCTAATTCTGCTTTCATATCTTCAGACATATATCCACCTTTGTTTTAATAAAATGATTGTACATCAATACCTATTGGTTTCAATAGGCTAGTGACAATACTGCACCACATTTTGACTGACCGTAGCTAACAAAGGCGTTCCTGAATGCGTAAACTGATGTCCCCGGCAATCCAACCAATCGGGAAAGCTTTTCTCTGGTGAATTCGTTTCTAGTGGGAGTTTATCATTTATAAATTTCATTAGTGATTCCGCTATAGGCATTGGTAAAAAATTAGCCATCGCTAAGTGATAGGCCAACTCTGCTGCATAAGCGTATCCCGTTTGACTAGGCCTCACAGTACTTCGCTGCGGATCCGTCACAACATGAACAAAATGATGAAATTTGACTTGAGGAAACTGCATTTGTACTTGATGAAAAATTTCTGAGTCCTCCTGAGCATTATCTCCCACTAAAATAACGGTATCAGCATTATGGCGCTTAATAATTTCTGTTATCTTAGAAACTTTAAAAGATACAGTAGGTCCACTTAAACGCAGAATTAGTTGTCCCATCGGAAAATCGTGTTGAGTTAAAAATTTTTCATGATGTTTTTGCATCAATAATAAAGGCGCTGCTGATACGTAGTAGAAATGAAAAAACAAATTATTTTTCTCAAGCTCACGATAGATCTCTTGCATACCGGTAAAGCGACGATCTGTATATACGGCCGAAGGGATCCCGCTGTAGCCATCGTTCACGTTGGATATTTTAAGCGTATCGTCGATATCGGAAATTAAAACGGTCGCTGGGTACTGGGATAATGCAGGTATTGCAAAAGCGAAAACGATGGTAAATATAATTTTCTTCATTACTTAATTCCATCCTTTTTCTCTTAGTAAATCAACCACAAGCCGTTTGATCTCATCACGGATCAAACGAACTTGCTCAAGACCTTGACCCTTAGGATCAGTTAACGACCAATCGATAATTTGAACTCCGGGAACATAGGGACAATTCTCTCCACACCCCATCGTCACAATCATTCGCGCATCTTTAGCTAACTCTTGTGTTAATAGCGTGGGTTTAGCCAAGGAAAGATCTACTCCAATTTCATTCATCACCGTAAGTACTTCAGGGTGAACTTTCGCTGCTGGTTCAGTTCCAGCCGACGTTGCCCTGAATTGACTCGGATCAGTTAGCTGATTAAAAAATGCTGCGGCCATTTGCGATCGTCCCGCACTATGCACACAGGCAAAAATAACTTTTATCACTTTAACTCCTTCAGAAACCAACGAAACGTCAATTCCGCAGCCAACGCCCCTAAAACCTGCGCCAATATAAAACCCAATACATTATTGTAAGCTATTCCTGAAAAAGTATTCGTTAATGCCCGAGCAATGGTCACTGCGGGATTGGCAAAGGAAGTCGATGAGGTAAACCAGTACGCCGCTGTGATATAGGCCCCCACAGCGAAAGGTATTTTATCATTGTGATTTTTATTTAGCCCACGAATAACCATAATAAGTCCAAAGGCGGCGACAAATTCACTGAACATCAATGGAAAACCTGCGCGGGACTTAGAAGAAAAAGTAACAAGGTCCTCATTAAACATAATATGAGCCACAAGAACACCGCAGATTGCTGCGACAATTTGAGTTAAAATATATAGTGCACTTTCTTTTTTACTATGGTGTCCCTGCAAATAACTAATCATCGTCACGACGGGATTAAAATGCGCCCCAGAAAGTGGACCGAATATCCAAATCAAAACAATGAGCCCACATCCAGTGGCAATGGAATTGGCCATTAAGGCAATACCATCATTTCCCGCAGCCGCGCGCTCGCCCATAATTCCAGAGCCAACAACAATCGTTAACAAAAACAACGTCCCTAAAAATTCACTGGCTAATTTTCTGGAAAAACTTGTATGCACGCCCACCCCAAACAGTTCGCAATACACAGATTCTACGACAATATTCTATATGCAATTGTTTGATTTTGGTTAAGAAAAAATATTGACCAAAATACTAGCTGCAGCTTAAATAGAAAGCATGTCGAAATTTAAAAAATCATCTAGAGTACAATGGAAGTGGTTGGGTCGACCAGTTTATGGCGTAGTCGAAGATATTTTTAAAACCAGCATTACCAAAACTATAAAAAGCAAAAAAATTACTCGTCACGGCACTGATAATAAGCCCGCCTACTTAGTTAAGTCAGAGGCCGGCAACCTGGCGCTAAAGCTGGAAACAGAGCTTACGCCACAAACAACAAAAGCTAACTCAACCACTCAACCAAAGATGTTTAAATCATGATTCAAATTTATATCGATGCGGATGCCTGCCCGGTAAAAGATGAAATCTACAAAGTGGCCGCCCGCTATCAAATCAAAACCTACGTTGTTGCGAATCAACGTCAGAAAGTGCCCTTTGATCCACTTATTGAAATAAAAGTGGTATCTGGCGACTTCGATGCGGCTGACGATTGGATCGTCGACCAAGTTACAAATCAAGATATAGTAATTACTTCTGATATCTTGCTGGCGGATCGCTGCCTGAAAAAGCAAGCTCGCGCACTTAACTCTAAGGGCGTCGAATTCACCGAAGACAATATCGGCTCTGCGGTTTCAAATCGCGAGCTGATGCAAAACTTAAGACATATGGGAGAAATGCGCGGTGGCCCCGCACCCATGGATAAAAAAGCTCGCTCCCAATTTTTAGGAAAGCTGGATCAAATTATACAATCATTGAAGAAACGATAATTCTAAATCTGCGCCATGGACTTACGAACGTCAGTGGCATCATACGTGGATTCGATCGACGTGATTTTTCCGTTGTCGGTTTGAAACCATTCGCTGAATCTTAAGGTGCCGATGTCTGGGTCGCTAGAGATAACTTCGTAAAGCGCGCAAGCTTTGTTTTGATCGGTAATGATTTGGTGAATGTTAATTTTTTGAATGGCTAAAACGTCGCGCTGAAGATCTCGGATAAAGGTGTCGGCGGTAAAGAATTCCCCAAGTGGGCTTTTAAAATGAAAATCTTTGGAAAGTATTTCCTGTAATACTTTTGGATTTCTTTTCTCTTGAGTAAAAAAATGAAGGTAGGCTTGAACTAATTTTTTAACGTCAGTATTCATACGATATCCTTAATTCCCTATCGGGTGCCAAACGGTTTTGTATTCGACATAATTTAAAATATGATCCAACGACTTCAAGTCATTGATCGGTTTAATTATTCTTTTCATATTTTCGACGCCTAAAGTTTGTATTTCACCCAGTATTTTTTTATCTGTATCTTGATAACTTAAAGAGTGGACTTCCATGTGACTTCCAAAATGGGTGTAAAGTTCTTCAGCTTGGCCCGTTAATAAGTTAACAACACCTTTGGGCAGATCAGAGGTCGCCATCACTTCCGCCAAAGGTGAAATGGTAGCAGCGCCCTCAGTCTGCATTAAAACCACAACTGTATTTCCTGAAGCAATAATGGCTGCAATTTGGGAAACTAAATCACTAAGACTGAATTTTTTGGCGGCGATTAATCCCACAACTCCAACCGCCTCACAGGATGTAAAATTATGATGTGGACCACTGACCGGATTTACTGTTCCTACCAGTTGCTGGTATTTATCTGTAAAGCCAGCAAAGTAAATAAATGAGTCAATGGCTTTATCCACTTCAGTGTTCGCTTTGGCTGATGTGTACCCTAAAGTATCACTCATCGTGTCTACAAATTCAGAACGCTTTCCTTCCATCATCTCAGCCATCCGATACAGTATTTGCCCGCGGTTATAAGCACTGCGATTTTGCCAACCACTTTGCGCCCCTTGGGCTGCAGTAATGGCATTACGCAGGTCTTTCCGCGATGCTAAACACAAGTTGGCATAAATATCCTTAGACTTAAACCTATAGACTGGAAAACTTCGTCCCGATTCAGTTCGTGGAAAATCTCCGCCAATAAATAATTTAAACGTTTTTGCAATTTGCATTTTTTTATTTAAAGACATTACTTTGCTCCTTGCTTGGTATTTAAATACGGAAACAACCCATGACGTCCGCCTTCACGACCCCAACCGCTTTCATTGTAACCACCAAACGGTGACGTCGGATCGAACTTGTTATAAGTATTGGCCCAGATCACACCAGCCTTAAGGGATGAAGCGACTTTATGAACTTTAGATCCTTTTTCTGACCAAATACCCGCAGCTAATCCATAAGGAGTATCATTGGCTTTAGCAATGGCCTCTTGAGTCGTTCTAAATGTTGAAATCGCCAACACGGGTCCGAAAACTTCAACGCGACTTAAAGTGAACGCAGATGAAACACGATTAAAAAAACACGGCTTTTGAAAATACCCTTTATCTGGCATTTCAATATTGGGCTCAAAAAACTCAGCGCCTTCATTTTGACCCGTGGTGATGAGCTTTTTAATTTTTTCTAATTCAGTCGAAGAATTAATGGCGCCGATGTCAGTGTTTTTATCCAGTGGATTACCCACGCGAAGCTGTTGCATACGTATTTTTAGTTTTTCCACAAAAATTTCTGAAACCGATTCTTCTAACAACAATCGAGATCCCGCGCAGCACACATGACCTTGGTTGAAGAATATTCCATTGATAACGCCTTCAACCGCCTGCTCGATGGCAGCGTCTTCGAAAATAATATGCGCCGATTTTCCACCTAGCTCTAAAGTTAATTTTTTATTGGTACCGGCCACAGTTTTAGCGATCAGGCGACCCACATCAGTAGATCCAGTAAAAGCCACTTTGTTAATATCTGCATGGGCCACTAACGCCGTCCCGGTCTCACCGGCACCGGTAATCACATTGACCACTCCATCGGGTAAGCCTGCCTCTTGCAGAATTTGAACAAGTAGTAATAACGATAACGAGGTGGTCTCTGCAGGTTTAATCACAACGGTGTTACCACAAGCTAAAGCCGGAGCAATTTTCCAGGCCGCCATTAAAAGTGGGAAATTCCAGGGAATAATTTGTCCTACGACGCCAACTGGGGAAACTTTTTGTCCAGGTATTGCGTAATCTAATTTATCTGCCCATCCGGCATAATAAAAAAAGTGAGCAGCCACTAATGGAATATCTATATCCCTAGACTCTTTAATGGGTTTACCATTATCCATAGTTTCTAAAACGGCAAGCTCGCGAGCACGCTCTTGAATAAGTCGCGCGATCCGAAACAAATAGCGACCGCGCTCTGCGCCAGTTAACTTAGACCAAGTTTTGGTGTAGGCTTTACGAGCGGCTTTGACCGCATTATCGACATCCTTTGTTGATGCTTCTGCAATTTCTGCTAATGGTAATCCTGTCGCCGGATTAATGGTTTTAAAATATTTACCCTGACTAGGCGCAACCCATTTGCCATCGATAAAAAGTAAGTTGCGATCTTTAATCTGAACTATGTCCGTTGATTCCAAGGCTGGGGCGTAGTCAAAATTAAATTTTGTATTTTGGCTATCAGTACTTTTAGAGTTTTCTTTTGTTGTTTGCATATTATCCTTAAATTTAATTAATCAATTGAAAAAGCTTTATCATAGTAATAGCGGCCCGTGACTTCTTTATAAATCTGTCTTAACAAATCATTTAAAAGTGCGCTTGCTCCAAAGCGAAATAGATCTGGTGTTAACCAATCAGAACCTAACGTTTCATTCACCATACATAAATAGTGAATTGCCTGCTTTGCTGTACGAATTCCGCCGGCAGGTTTCATTCCAATTTTTTTACCGGTTCGACGGTAATGATCTGCAATAGCTTGGAGCATAACTAAAGTCACAGGAAGCGTGGCCGCCGGAGTAACTTTCCCGGTCGATGTCTTAATAAAGTCAGCGCCGGCCTCCATCGCAATTTCAGATCCAAGACGTACTCGATCATAAGATCCTAGTTCGCCAGTTTCCAAAATAACTTTTAGATGGGCGTCCCCGCAGACTTTTTTAATTTCAACAATCTCATCAAAGACCTGTTGATAGCGCCCAGATAAAAAAGCACCGCGGTTGATAACCATATCAATTTCGGTGGCTCCTTTTTCAACGGCGAACCGAGTATCCTCAACTTTAATTTCAAGTGGCGCTTGCCCCGATGGAAAAGCCGTAGAGACCGAAGCAATACCAATGTTAGTTCCTTGCAAGGCTTTCACCGCCACAGGAACCATGGATGGGTATACGCAAACTGCAGCCACAGAGGGAATGCTTGATAGATTTTTTTTATTTAAATATTCTGAAATTAAATCTGGCGGCACAGGATAACGGGCCTTGGCGCACATTTGTTGTACTTTTCCTGGAGTATCTGCGCCTTCAAGTGTTGTTAAGTCGCACATGCTTATAGCTAAGTAAAGTGCCGAAAGTTTAGAATCTTTTTTTATACTGCGTTTGGTGAATGAATCAGCGCGTTCGTTAGCTCCGACTTCATCAACAAATGGCGCACTAATAACTAAAGGGTTGCCATTTTCTTTTTGAATGGAAATGGTTCGCATATGAATAGCCTCCAACAGAGAATTAGTTTCCTTTTGGGGTACTCACTCAGTCAAGCTATGGGTAGCGTTCTGCCTTGAGTCAGGGCCCTAAGGCCGCAAAATAATAAGCGATCCCTGAGGCAACTCCACTGAATCTGCGATTATCAATGTCTTGTTGGCCAAATTTAAAGTATATTGGTCCGCTCTTAAGACGGCCAATATATTTCCTTGAGCATCTACAATTTCAACTCCTCGAATAGAGTTTATCTGAGCTGCATTCGTACCTACTAATGTATAATTACGAACTGCCGACCAACTTACCACTAAATTGGCTACATGCAAAAGCGGACTATTATAGTTGGTTTGACATATGCTTTCAGTTTTAAATAGATTTGGTCGACCTGACTGATGAACAAAATCCATATAGCGTTGACCAAAAATACCTATGTCCTGAGGACCACATGTTACTCCGGTAGAATTGATTGCTGGATTATAAATCACAAAGCCCATAGCAATACTTGATGGATCTGGAAGTTTCTGATTGATGAGATTCATAATCGCTGCATTACTTTGATTAGCTGTACCTGTTAGTTCAGGAAACTTATGGTACTCAGAACGTAGCGCAGCATCAATAAACTGTGCTGCTACATTTTGGTTATATCGTGGAAATTTATCAGTCGTATACGCAAGGAAATTATTATAGGACTCCCCTTGGTAAATAAAGCCCTGGGTACCAGCCAAGATATTATTCAAATCCGCTTGGGTCAGTGCTTGACCTGCTAAAGTTTTTAAATCATCCACAAAAAGACGGCCAAAACCAATTCTACTGTTAGTAACGTGAACATTACACTCATCAACTGAACTGATCGAGTGTACGTCTCCTTTGCTGGTGCCATAGTAAGGTATATTCATAATATAATTTATAAGTGTCGATGAACACTGATAAACTCCTGCGACACATGGGATGCTGTGGGTTCCACAATTTGGTGCAATAGCAAAAGGCTCAAGAGAAAATGGTGCAGTACCACCTGCATCCGACTTAACTAACCCGGAAAATTTGCCCTTTGCTAAAGTAGAGACATAGTCCGCTTCAAACTGTATACTACGACCAACGATTACAGTAGTCGATTTTTCCATACAACTATCAAGGGAGCTATCGTCTTCATCAGAAACGACAATAAGTGCTAACTTATCTTGAGCATTATACAACTTTTGCTCTTTTATAACACGAACAACCTGGCACAACCCTGTTTCATGGACATCATGGGTATTTACAGACGCCCTATCAATTTCAACTTGAAGCTTGGCCATAAATTGCGATTTTGCCGCATTAAAAGTTCCATCATTTCGCAGTTTCATCTCAGCCAATGGTGCTTTTAAGACTATATTAGTATTATCGCTACTTTGCGCATTTTCAGTATAATCATAAATGGGGTACATATAAATATCAAACGCCTGACGTGTTCTTTGCTCGTCAATAAAAGCATTTAAAGCGGTTTTTACTTTATTTAATTCATTAACCATGGAATATGAAAAGTCCAAAATCAAAACTAATTTTACGGCATTGGCACTGGTATTAGAGCTTCCGTCAACTTGAATAGGCGCAAAACCAGTTTTAGGGTCAATAGGTGAGGACCGAGTTAGACTTCCCTCAACACTCGAAAAACTAGCTTTTGAGCAATTTTGAAATGCTACTAACCCTAGCGTCATTAAAAAAAGTACAACAGTAATACGTCTATTTCTTGCGTTGAGTCTTGAAAACATAGTTATCCCCCGCTTATTCCCTATTTAAAGTCTATACAGTTTTCAGAAAAAGTAAAAAAAAAAAGAAAATTGTCTCATACGGAGTCATTTATCCTCTTACCTTTCGCCAAATCGTCGAAGGCCTAAACCTATTTGCGTACAAGTTGGATCACTGTTTGCTTTATGTTTTTCTAACTGAAACTTAAATTTCTTCAAGGAGAACACTATGTATATCAAAAAGATTATTTTTATATCAATACTAAGTATGGGAGTGGCGCATGCCGGAGTATTAGATGAATTAAATCCTCAATCACCAAACATCGAAAACATTCTGATGCAAATGGATCAAAATTATGAAGAAGCTACGGGCCTTAGTGCCTGGCTTCCTGCAGAACCCATGTTTGCTGCTCGTTGCTACCGCGCCGCCTGTCCCACTTGGGCACGAATAAATTTAAAAGAACAACTTTTCTATCTTTATATCAACGGAGAGTTAGTGCACACTTGGCTGACATCAACCGGAGCCGAAGGGTATAGAACTCCGCTTATGGATCGAAACCCAAACGGTCGCATTTATGATGCTTACTCGTCTAAAATATACCCTGGTGGAGATTATGAAGGTCTTGGTAATATGCCTTATGCGGTTTTTATCGTAGGAGGTTATGCCATTCACGGAACACCGGAAGGCAACTGGTCACAATTAGGCACCCCAGTTTCAGGAGGATGCATCCGCTTGCTTCCTGACCAAGGAAAAATATTTAATCGTTTAGTCAGAGCAAGCGGCAGATTTGGAACTTGGATTACAGTTGAAAGTGGAGAATAGACTGCTGTCCTAGGGTTTTGTAATCACATTGTTGTCTAGTGACACCATACTTTGAGCGAAGATGCGTCCATTCATGGTGGCCGACGTTTGTAAACTTACTGCCGTTTTACATAAAATAATACCCTCGAAATGAGATGTTGTTCCAATCGTGACCTGACCCGCCACTTGCCAAAAAATGTTTTTAGCTTGGGCTCCACCGGCAAGATTTATATTAGTTGCTGCGCTTACAATCAGATCACCAGCGATTTGAAATATCCAGGTATCATTAGCCCCACCAGATATCGTCACGTTCGTCGGAATAGTTACAGTCGTGCCCCATTTATATAGACCCGGTGCTAAAGTTAGACCGCCTAAGTTTCCCGTGGCTAATTCATTGAAGTCCGGGGGAGTGCGTCCTGCTGCAGTCGTATAGGCGGTTTGCATATTACCAATCGCTGATGTCATATTTGTTGGTGTCGGTGCTGCATAGGTTGCGGCATAAACATTTCCCACCACTGAACTGGAAGTGGCAAATTGATTAGTTCCATCAGCAACTAAAGAAAAACCCGTAATATAAGTTGAGGCCGCCGGACTAATACCGATATTTCCGGTTACGGTAGATCCAGTAACGTTGGAAATTCCGGTCTTAGCCAGTATCACATAATTTCCCGCAGCACCTAAATCCGCAGGATTGACCGCTCCTCCACTAGGGGATAATGAAACCGGTGCCGGCCCGTCACCAAAAGGATTTCGAGGATTTTTATCAGCATCAGAAGAGCCGCTGCAGCCTATAATAAATAAAGTAGGTATTAGTAAAGCAAGATTAAGTAACGTCGAACGCGTAGATGCAGAAACAGTTTCATTTTTTATCATGTAGTCCTTAAGTGATTGAAAGCCAGAGAATACCGGCCTAAGTCTTAAGTATACTCTTATACTCAACAATAGATACGCTATTCTCAAACGCCTTCAAGTCCCCGTTGTTGCTGATCTAATTCAAGTGAGTCTGCGACAATGACGATAGATAAGCGCCACTGACCCTACTTCCCCGACTTAGGTTTTTCATTAAGTAAAGCTTTGTGCAACACACCTTGTCCTTGACGAGTATAATCAATGGAAAGTCCTAATAACCTCAAGGCCTCTTCCGGAGCATGAAATCCCATCGAGTTTTCGGCCTCAATAAAGTCGACAAGAAACTGAGCTTTCTTCTGAAAGTTTTGCGCTTTCTTTAAAGCTTCTTTATCTTTTAAACTGTCTTTCGATTCAGCCAGTTGTTTTATGTATTCATCAAGGGCGTCTAAGGCAACACCTCGAACTTCATAAGTACGATCCTGAATAGTTTCAATCCGCGCCTTAAGCTCCGCTTCAGGCCAGCTATGGCAAGTCTGACAAGCACGATTGATATTTAAAGTGGGACTCTGAATATGATGATCTGAGATCTTCATGGCACCTTGACGTGTGTACGGCATGTGGCAGTCTACGCAAGACACACCACTGCGAGCATGAATCCCTTGACTATAAAGTTCAAACTCGGGATGTTGCGCCTTTAAAACACCAGCATCACTTAGCTTATGTTTCCAATCGATATGACCCGTTTCTTCATAATACTTTAAAATATCATCCCCACGGAGTCCTTTGTTCCAGGGGAACGTAAGTTGTTTAGTGTCGCCTTTAAAATAATATTCAACGTGACACTGGGCACAGACAAACGTTCGCATCTGCTGTGGTGTCGCATCGCGATTGACTTCAAATTCAGAAATACCTTCTAACGCTTTAACTTTTTTAATACCTTCCATAAAAGCCGGGCGAGTTACTCTTAAAGTCATGGTCTGCGGAGTATGGCAGTCAATGCACGAAACTGGATGCTTCACATTTTTTACGGCTTCAAAGTAAGGAAGAGCATTCATTTTTTCAAAACCCTTGTGGATATCCCCATCCCCCAGGCTTTTCATATAATTATAAGTGGACGCATGACAATTCAAACAAGCACCGGGCTGGTTCGTGACTTCATGGCGTTTGGTATAAAGCTGGTCTTCTAGCATGTACGCATGTCCCCGCTCTTCTCGAAAATCATGAGAAAACGCGTAACCTGCCCACATGACTTTAAGTCGCGGGTCCTCATCTAAACGAGACTGAGAGACCTGTCTTCGCGGATCTTTATCTGTCGGAATATAGGGGACAGCTTCACTTCCACCATATTTCGTACGCGTTTGGTCCACCGTTTTTATATACATTGCATAGTGATGAGGAAAGTTTGCGCCCCAGATTTTGGGATCATCTGTTTCATCTGTAATTTGAATCAACGTCGGATACATGTACAAAGCTTCATTCTTCTTTTGAACAATATCTATAATCATAAACGTTGCAAACACCGTTAATAAAATCGAAGCTGTTAATCCAAACCAAAATCTTTTTAATTTAAAAATTGATCTGCTCATTCTTTACCACCTTGTATGCCCAACGCCTTTATGACAATCCAAACAATTTTTAGTTCCAAAACCCGTATGCTCAAAACGACTGGCTTGCTCCATTTGTGAATGACAACTTAAACAGTTTTTCATCACGATCCTTTTGTTAAAGCCTTTAATCTGAATGGGCTCATGAAAGTAACCTGTCGTAAAGGCCCATGAGTGCAAAAAACCGTTCACTGCTTTTTGACTGTACTTCGAGGCTATATTCCCCGATGTATGACAGTCATTACAGGCCGCAACTGCCCGATGAGTTGATTTAGTCCAGGCCTCGAAGTGAGATTGCATCACATGGCAATTCATACAAGCTTTGGGATCAGCTTTCATATATGAAAACCCATCGGCATAAACAAAGGTAGCAATAGATGTTCCTATTGGTAGTGCAATCAAAAGAATAATGAACACCATAAAGGCATTTTTCATATATATAGAAGTATACACAGTTATAATCTAGAGTCTGCGCTTATTAATAAGCAACCTATATTAAGTAATCTTCTTAACTGAACCAAATATTTTCGTTAAAGACTCAATATCATCGGGTCGCGCCAAAGCCCATATCTTATCGCCATGAGTAAGTATCGTATTTCCTTTTGGAATTAAATATCTGCCTTCGCGCTCTAGACTGGTCAGTAAAACTCCTTCAGGCAAGTGTATGTCAATAAGTCTTTGATTTTCTGTGGGCGTATCATTTCTGATCTTAACTTCTACGGTAATAAAGCCTGCGGGCAACAATCCTGTAGAGAGTTCTCGTGCAGGACCTTCCTGCATAGGCTCCGTCACTCCTAACTTCTCTGCAATCCATGGAATACTTACACCTTGGATCACAACTGAAACAAGCACCACGAAAAAAACCAGATTAAAATAAAATTCGGCGTTTGGTATGTTCATACTCCAGGGAAGCGTCGCCAAAATAATAGGGGCTGCTCCACGTAATCCAATCCATGATACAAACATTCGCTGGTTAAGCTTTAACGTTGATCTAGGTGCGGCAATAATTACACTTAATGGCCTTGCTACAAACATCATAAATAAAGCCAGTACAATTCCTACCTTCCAAACTTCTAAAAGCTTAGAGGGATACGAAAGCAGTCCTAAGGTTAAGAAAACAATGATTTGCGCAATCCAAGCAATCCCATCTTGAAATCTTATCATATTCACTTTTTGCAATAAATCCGCATTTCCCAAGTAAACACCGGCCACGTATACAGCCAAAAATCCACTTCCCCCAATGAGCGCAGTCGAAGCAAATAATAAAATAACAAGTCCAATCAAAAGTACATTATATAAACCTTCAAATTCAATTCGCGCATTATTAATTAGCCATTTAATACCTAGCCCACCAAACCAACCAAACGCTAAACCTAACCCCAGTTGCTGAACGAATAACATTGGTAAAGTAGAAAGACTGGCCTCTTGAGTCGTCATAAGAGTTAAAATACCGATAGTTAGAAAGATGGCTACAGGATCATTACTGCCGGCTTCAAACTCCAAAGTCTGCTTGAGTGATCCCTTTAAAGACAAATTTTTAGCCCTTAGAATACCAAAGACTGCTGCGGCATCGGTCGAAGAGACAATTGCCCCAAGCAGTAGACCTTCGAGCCAAGTCAAACCAAATACGTAATGCGCAAATATACCTGTCGATGCTCCGGTAACCATTGTTCCCACGAAGGAAAGAGAAATTCCGAGAGGCAGTATAGAACGAACGCTTTTCCACGATGTTCTAATACCACCGTCAAATATGATAAGCGCCAAACAAACGCTTCCAACAGCATATGCTAGAGAGTAATTATTAAAAGCTATCCCGCCCGGGCCCTCTGACCCAGCCAGCATACCAATTCCTAAAAATAAAATTAAAGATGGCACACCAAAAGATGATGAAATTCGATTGGCCAGTACAGATATGATCATAAGTACACTTCCAATAAGCAAAATCATTTCTAATGTGTAATTTTGAGTTTGAAATGCTGTCACTATATACTCCCCGCAAACTTGACTTTATTGCTTTAGCAGATCTAATCAAAAAATACATCCAACTATTAAAGAAATATGATAGCCAAAAGAGCGAATTTAGAACAATTAGAGCCCTGCTCTGTAAAAAATAACCACTTTAAGCTAACATAACCAAATTCTGCTTCCATAACCTATTTTTTATGTTAGTCATAGACCCATGAAAAAAACATCGGGCAAACCTAATCTTCTTGTTGAAATTATAAACCGTAAAATAGAAGCCCGAAAATCTGGCGCTGCAACACCTTCTTTTAGCAAGTTTAAGCGCACTAAAGACCGCAACGAAAATAATTCTTCTGTCGGTCCAGCTTGGGGTCCACGAAAAGGGAATTAACATGAAATTAATCGGATTAATCCCATTATTAATTTTAAGTTCATGCACCCCTGAAATCATGGGCGATCGATCACCCAATGCCACGGCTTTCAATATTGATTGTCGCGCACATAATTCACCAAAGATAGTTAGTGGAACATCCGTCGATAAAAATGATCATGATGCTAAAAAAGTAGTTTTGTTACTTGCGCTTCGCAACTCTACGGTTACCTCCTGCACGGGAGTTCCTATTTCAGACCGCATAATATTAACTGCGGCCCATTGTGTGAATGCGGCACAACCTACAGACATCCAGGCTATTTTTCATCCTGACATGAATTGCTCGTCAGGTTACTCCCCAGATGATACGATTTCGTCAGTATCTTATATGATTCACCCTAAGTTCGATGGCACTCTTCAAAGCGAGGGTGACATAGCACTTATTTATCTTTCAGAAAAAATACCTTCAAATTATATTATCGGACAACTTTATGATGAAAACGAAAATATAACTAGCGACGAAGTTTTGATGTTAGGATATGGAATAACCAGTGAACAAGCCAAAGACTCTCTTGTCTTAAGAAAAACGAAGAAAAGTTTTAAAAATAATGCTTATCTTAAAAGCCCTCTGATTGTTTTTAGTCAGGATGATGCTACTGGCGGTTTTTGTCGTGGGGACTCGGGCGCCCCCAGCTTTGTCAATGTATCCGGCACAGAGAAAATAATAGGTATCAACTCCGTCAATATTGGTAAAGACCCCAACACTGAGTGCCACACCGCTAGTGCCAGTATGTACATACCCGCTTTTAAGAGTTGGATTCACACGTCTATTAATCTATTTTAAATACAGGGGCATCCTGCCCCCCTATAAAACCAAATTATTTTAAAAATTGCACTTAAGTCTTTGTAGGTGAATTCTGTCTACAAGGAGATCCCATTATATGAAAAGCATCTTTTCCCTTTTGTTCTTATTTATTTCTTTTGTCACCTTTGAAGCTCACGCAGCCTCTAAAAATCAAACGAACCTAATTGCGATTGGCCAAGGTATTTCGTCCCCGACACTCACCTCCACGGTCAATTTCTCGACTGGATATACCCGTGAAAGTCCAGTTGGAGTGGTTTACCAAGACTCATGGCGCGTCAGTGCGCAATACGATCAAGATAACGACGACAACAATAATAACGGAAGCAGTGGTTATGGTGCGGAACTTGGGTATGGAACTGGTGAAGCTGGCGTTGCTGGCGGCTACTACACCCGCAACTGTGATGGATGTGAGGGTCGCTTCGCCATTAGCGCCGCTGCTGTGGTCGTCGATATAGGTGTGGGACTTCGCTATCAAGATGACGTGTACACCGCAGGTATTTTGATTAACCCCAACGGCCTACATCGTTTTGGTCTTATCGCTGAATTTAGCGGTGAAGACGACAACAATAGTATTATCAACACTGATTATAAAACTTATGGCTTAGGTTACTCTTACGTCGCCAGCCAGTGGACATTCACGATCGACGCTAGCAAACGCGACTATGACGATGACAGTATCTACGACGATCGTATGTTGCTTAGCCCAGGCCTTATGGTCCGCGCGGACTTCTTACAACTGAGTCTGACGGATCAAATCACCTTAAATAACCGTGAAAATAGCACCAGCACTGACGATGATGTCCACCATGAACTATGGTTTGGCGTCGGTGTTGGTGATGAGGCTTGGCATTTCGCCGCTTATGGCAATTATGTCAATGATCTGGCGTTAGTGGGAAGTTTGTTTTTCTAAGGGCTTTTTCTTGACATTTCATGAATTATCATGATATAGTGTTAATATATGAAAGCTAAAAAATTTGCCACTCAGATTGATGAAAAAGTGTTAAAAGATCTTAAGTCCTACACGAAAGCGGCGGATCGCAGTATTTCCAGTGTGGTATCGGATGCTGTTGCAGAATATCTGCAACGCTCAAAGCTTCGCCCTGCATTTCGCAGCGCCATGAGCGAAGTCTTAGATGAGCACGAAGAGCTTTTAAAACGTTTAGCTAAATGAAAGTCGTCCTTTACCCTACCCTGACTGAAACCTTAGAACTTCATGTGCGTCTTATCGATAGATTCGGCGGTAAAGCAGGCGTTCGCGATATGGGCCTGTTAGAAAGCGCTCTTATGCGCCCCCAAACGGGATACTATAAATCCTTATCCCTTCAAGCGGCAGCACTTCTACAAAGTCTTACCCAAAATCACGCATTCATTGATGGTAACAAGCGCGTGGCCTTCGCCACCAGTGCAATTTTTCTTCGCATGAATGGATACCGCCTGAAAGTTGATGCTGACAACGGAGAATCCTTTATCATTGATCGCGTTATCAAAAACAAAGCCAACCTTGATGAAATTGCAACTTGGTTAGAAAAACATATGAAGCTGGCTTAGTAGCAATTATAAAAATAGCTTTGAAAGTCAATTTTTTTGTCTTATATAAATTTAAATGCTCAGATACAGTTAAAAAGAAGGAAAAACAAATATGGCATCATTTCAACCTGTTCTTAATTTTGCGATTATATTTATTTATGTATTACTTTTTGGCACCGCTGCTTTTGATAAGTGGAAAAGCCTTTCCACTCCGGAGTGGTTCAATAAACAATTTGAAAAAACATTTATCAATCAACTGCCAGGAAAAGCTTCGGTCGGTTACTGGCTGATTGCCACTTTTGAGGCGTTACTGACTTTAGTATTTATAGCCTCAATTTTTAATTTTGCACTTTTGCCTTACGCTTTATTAGGATCACTTTTTCTTTTTGGAATTTTACTCTTCGGACTAAGAATCACTTACGACTTTCAAGGGTCAGCTAATATGTTTATTTATTTTGGTACGACTTTGATTTCATTGTTTATCGTCACCATGAATTTATAGCTTTTTACAACTAAATCCAATCAGGCAAATAGGCAAAAAACTTATCTTTCATCTCTAAAAAATTGACGAGCTTATCTGGGGGGATAGGCTCTGCCGTCGGAAATTTTTGGCTTAGGGGATCGACGTACCTACCATTTACAAAAAACTCAAAATGCAAATGCGGACCTGACGCCAAACCAGTTGCGCCGACATAACCAATCGTTTGTCCTTGCTGAACTGATGATCCTTTACGGAGGCCTTTGGCAAAACGACTTAAATGCTTATAGCTTGTCGTGTACGTCGAATTATGACGGACTGTAATGACATTTCCACCTCCACCACTTCTACCAACAAAGGCAATCATGCCATCTCCTACAGCGCGGATAGGGGTTCCTGTTGGTGCTGCGTAATCAACACCATTATGAGGTCGCGCCACTTTTAAAACCGGATGGAAACGTCTTTTTGAAAATCGAGAAGAAATTCTTCCATACTGAATCGGACTTTTCAAAAAAACTCTTTTTAGACTGGTTCCGTCCGGAGCAAAATAGCCCATATCTTCTTTTTCTTTGCGAAACAGTATAGCCGTATAAGTGTTTGCCCCGTTAATGTATTCTGCCGACAAAATGGATCCCCACCCAATACTTTCACCCTTTACAAATTCTTCTTCGACCGACAACCGCCAGCGATCCCCTACCTGTACTTCCCGTGAAAAATCCACCTGCCAGGCAAAAATTTCTGCCAGTTCTGCAATAATGGTGGGATTCATTCCGGCCTCAAGCGCAGACTCCCATAAAGAACTTTTCACAAGACCCCGAAAAGTAGCCACTTTGGTTTGGATCTGTTTTGTGATTTTTTCGGCCACCCAGGTGTTTAATTCTTTTTGTACCAGCAGCACCTCTTGTGGCGATAATTTAATTCGAATACTTACTAAATTTCCAATTTCGTTAGGAGCGTGTAAAATTTGAAATCTTATCCCAGGATGCAAACGACCTAAATCTTTTATCGGCTTAGCCGCCACCACGATGTCATGAATGTCCCTAGGGGATATATCTAATTTACGAAGAGATTCTGAAAATGTCGCCCTTGGTTCGATAACATAGGGATAGCGTTGCTCTATAGGTACAACCTCATTAAGTTCCGTTTCTGCCTGCGCAGTTTCTTCAAAATTTATAATTTTCTGTTTTGACTTATAAAAAATAGAAATACTTCCAATAATTAACATACTAATTAAGCAGAAGATGACTGCAAATCTCAATCTCATAGCTAAAATGCTAAAGTGAATTTTAACAAACGTCTATAGAAAAGGTTTAAAATTGGGCCATTTTTTACCTTTTTAAAGCTTATTCTGTTCTATTAAATAGGACTTTTATACCTATTATTCAACTTTCAAAAAACTTCAAGATCGTTTTATTTCTGTATTTAAATATGTTTGCTATTTCATGACGAACAATCAAGTAATCAACTACACTTCCTAAAACTCCAAAGGGCACTTCATAAACGACCGTGTCTATCATTCGGGTTGAGTTTTCGCTCAGTTTTGCAAATTCGTGCGTGTGCACCCATTTTTTGTAAGGACCTTTAAGTTGCGTATCCGTAAAACTTATCGGAGGGTCCCAATCTGAAATCAAGGTTTTCCACTTTGAAGGGATTCCACGAATTTTCAATTTGTAATCAATCAATGTACCTTTTTTCATTTCAATCGGCTGTGAGGTTACAATATTGAAATTAAGCGAGGGCGGCGTAATCCGCTGCAGATTTTCGGCTTTAGAAAAAAAATCAAATACTACGTTAATGGGACGCTGTATGATTAATTCTGATTTGAAAACTTTTTCCATTTTGTCTGCTTTCTGAAATTCGAGACCAGCTTATCCTCACCTACAAAATCGTATCTAAGTAATTAAATTTATTCGAGAGAAAAATGGCGGGCCAACTGAGATGAGTTTAGAACTTATTTGCTTACTTCTTTAGCTGCTGAATAAAAAAATCATAGCGATCACGCATGCCTTCTTTATCTGACCATGCTTCAATACTTTTTAATTTAACGGGATGATTTTTCGCTACCATGATGGCCTGCTGCAAGCTTTGCCTGTCTTTCCAATGATAAAAGGCAGCTAGCCGATCCATTACACACTGAGTGGGGGATAAAAGTATTAACGTAAACTGGCCATGCTTTATTTTTCCCTCGGGTTTCATGGGCTCATCACCAATAACTAGATCGTATCCGGGAAATTCTACGGTAAAAGAACTGTCATCATGATAAAAATCTTTTCCTAAATTTTTAAACCCTAGTTCAAGCATAGCCTGTTTAATGGTTTGATGGTCTGTGGTACTTAAAAATCTGCGTCTTTAGACACATACTTACCCGCTGAATAAATTGAAACCACAGCCCCACCCGTCAAAATGACATCAATATCTTTTTTCTTAAGCGCTTCCGCCACGGCGATAGCAAAGCTTTCTAAAGTCATTTTTTTATTGATCTTAATCACAAGGCTTTACCTGTCCTGCGCGGACGCCGACGCTGACGATAGTATTTTTCTTGATCGGATTTAGAAACCATAGAAAGCACTTTTTCCAATAAGGCTTCCAATTCTTTTTTATAGGGACAGCGCGGATTTATCTGGAACATTCGAATGTTTCCTACATTTCGACCCACCAGTATTCCACCCGCTTCTAATCGAATAAGCTGTTTTCTGACCTGTGACTTAGGCAGATCAAAAGTTTGAGCGATGCCTGAAGTATGCCCTTCACCATAATTGACAATATAAAGTAAAGTTTTCTCTGCTGTTTTGTTTCCTAAAAGATTTTCTATCATAATGTAACATTAACACAAAGTAGTACGATTAGACTACTAAATAGTACGATATTTATGATGTTTTTTTAGATATTATACCGATTTGCGACAGATTTTGGTCTAGTGGAGTGAATGGCCCATTGGGCGACATTAGAACTTATTGCTTTGAGGCAGCAACCTTCACATAAGTTATAAAACCCGTATTCTTTGCAGTCTTCTCATAAAGCCTACGAGCAGTTGCGTTGCTCTCATGGGTTAACCAATAGATGTGACCAATACCCATCTCCTTAGCCTTCTTTGAAACTTCATCGATGAGTTTTCCCCCAACGCCCTTTCCATAATTGGATGAATTTGAAAAAAAATGGCGGAGTGAACGGGACTCGAACCCGCGGCCTTCCGCGTGACAGGCGGACGTTATAACCAACTTAACTACCACTCCGTAGTCAAAGACATAATGAACGTCTAAATATAGAGATATTCAGTTGAAATTCAATCATTTTCTTGGAGGCAGCGCATTTTTAATGCAAAAAAAAGGACTGACTGAGAAATAACCGCGCGGTATCTTAACTTTATGAAACAATATATCGCTTTGACTGCATTTTTAGGACTTATCTTTACCTCTGTTTTCGCCGCTGCCGAAACAGCAACTTTGACCATCGAAGGCATGCATTGTGGGGCTTGTAAAAAAATGATCACTAAAAAAGTGTGTGGCGATGCTGTATTGGCCGCGCAATTTGAATCCTGCGAGTTTGCCGCTTTCGATGCTAAAAAGCAAATTGGAACACTTGTCATTAAGTATAAACCGAATGTTAAGGCTGACTTAGTTTTAGTTGAGACTAACATTCAAGCGGCTGGCGATTATAAAATTACCAAAAAAGAAATTAAATAAAAATTATGAACCCGCAAAAGCCTGATCGCGTAGAAAAACTTTTTTGGCTGGATATGGAAATGTCAGGCCTGGATGTGACCAAAGAAGTTATTTTGGAAGTGGCCTGCATTATTACGGACATGAACTTTAAAGAGCTGGAAACTTTCGAAACTATCGTTAAGCAGCCCCAGCATTATTTAGATAATATGGACGCATGGAATACCGAGCACCATGGAAAATCAGGTCTTACCGCAAAAGTTCCACTGGGTATGGAGCCATCGTCAGTTGAGTATCACCTGAATGCCTTGGTGGACCGTCACTTTCCAGACTGGAAAAAAGAAAAAAAATATATGCCGATCTTAGCGGGAAATTCGATCGCACAGGATCGATTGTTTATTGATAAATATTTTAAAAGTTTTTCCGAGCGCCTTCATTACCGCGTGCTGGATGTGAGCTCGTGGAAAGTCATTTTTAATAATAAGCTTGATTTAGTTTACAAAAAACAGAACGCTCACCGCGCCTTGGATGATATCCGCGAAAGCATTGGCGAGCTTCGATTCTATATGGATAAGATTCAAGTTTAAAATGAGGTTTTTATACTCGCTGATTCAGTTTTTACCACTGACCTTATTTATTCTTACCGCTAGATATTATGGATCAACCGTTAGTGCATGGGCGTGGGCTTTTCAAGTCGGAGCGATAGCTGCCGTTGTTCAGTTAGCCATTTTACTGCCATTCCTTAAAACCCGACTTAATCGCTTGATCGGTGGCATAAATCTTTTTCTTATCATTGGCGGTTTAGGTTTTTTCTTTAATATTAATTTTATTTTAAACTTTATGGGTCAGTTGCGCGAATCCGGAGTCATCCTCTCGGTGGGAATAGTTTGTATCCTAGCTACACTTTTTACCCATAGAGGAGTTTTTGAAAGCTCGGCCTCTAGAAACAACTTAGAAAAAAGATATTCTTGTTATTTTATACTAGCGGTCGCCATAGCCTTTATTTGGTCTTATTTAAATCAAGGCAATACGCTGTTTGCTGGGATTATTCCTTTAGTTTCATTAGTTTTTTTAAAAAATATTCTTCAAAACCAATTAATTTGATTCACCGCTTACAGTTTGGTTGCCTGGCACTTTACCGCTTCTTCCGTAGTAACGGTTTCTTCGCCTGTAGTGAAATTCTTAATTTTAATTTCGAGGGAGCCATCGTCTTGTTCGAAAATCAGAATGGCTTTTTCGACACCCAGCTTGTTGGCTTTTTCCATTTTCTTTTTGAAGTTGCCCGTCATAAAAATCTCGCACGAGGTGCCGGTTTGTCTGAGTTGGCTCGCCAACTGCACTGATTTTAATACCGCTTTATCCCCTAACGATATAAAAGCGATGGGCTTTTCTGCTTGTGGCATCTCGATATTTTTAATCAGCGTCAGCTCAGCTAACCGATCCACGCCGCTGGCCCAGCCCACGCCCGGAGTTTTCGTGCCCCCCAGAGTTTCGGCTAAGCCGTCGTAGCGACCACCAGCCAACACGGCACCTTGGGCACCAAGCTCTGTGGTGACGAATTCAAAAACGGTGTGGCAGTAATAATCTAATCCTCTGACAAGTTTAGGATTTATTTTGTACGGAATTTTTAATGTATCTAATCCAGCTAAAACATCAGCGAAAAATTTTTTTGAAGCTTCAGATAAATACTCATCCATCTTCGGCGCACTTTGCACTAATTTTTTATCGTTTTCATCTTTGCTGTCTAAAATGCGTAGTGGATTTTTTTCTAAACGCTTTTGGGAATCTTCTGATAACTGAGTTTTTAATGGCGTTAAATATTTCACCAGCGCTTCACGATATTTTTCGCGTGATTCTTGATCCCCAAGCGTGTTGATCTCCAGTGTGCACTTGTCTGCAAGATTGATTTTCTTTAAAAACGTCCACGCCAGATCCAAACACTCTACATCTGTAAGTGCGTTTTCCATTCCCAGCACTTCCACACCAATTTGATAAAACTGACGGTAGCGTCCTTTTTGCGGACGCTCATATCTGAACATCGGACCGTAATAATAAAGTTTATTTGGATTGTGCTGGGCTAAGCCTTCGCTGATATAGGCGCGCACCACACCAGCTGTACCTTCTGGCCTAAGCGTAATGCTTTCGCCACCACGATCGGTGAATGTGTAGGTCTCTTTGCTGACAGCATCAGAAGTTTCGCCAAGGGATCTGTGAAAAACGTCGGAGAATTCAAAAATAGGAGTTTCAATTTCTTTAAAGCCGTAGTTTTGCGCACATTGAAATGCAGTTTGTTCGATATAGCGAAAACGACCCTTCAAGTCAGGCAGAAGATCCCTGGTTCCGCGGACACTTTGATATTTACTCATAATAAAAGAAAGTCTATCCTAACTTTTGCTATGAAGAAACGGATTTTAGTTGGTTTATTTATTTTTTCTATTCTAGCCGGAGTTTTTCTACGGTTCGGGCTAGGAATCGGCGCTTCGGGCGGAGGAAGTGCGCCTATAGTTGATTGGGGAAACTTAGCCGAGCTGGATTACACGACTCAAGTAGCTAGCTACAATCTTAAACGTCATGATAATACGCGTGTGCGTATTCCAGGTTTCATGGTTCCGCTGGAAGATAATGCCCGCAAAGTGATTGAATTTTTGTTGGTGCCTGATCCCCAGGCCTGCATTCATGTACCTGCTCCACCACCAAATCAAATGGTCTATGTTAAAATGAATAATGCCGGCGTGAACACTGCTTTTGGCCCGATTTGGGTATACGGTATTTTTAAAATTGTCACAAAGACCTCACAGTACGGTGATGCCTCTTTTGAGATGTTAGCCGATTATATTGAGCCTTACGAGTAAATATTATGGCAATTAAAAAAATTCCAACACCCGCTTCTACTACAGCTAATTATATAACCCCCGAAGGATTTGAGAAAATTCGTGCAGAGTACACTGAGCTATTGAATCAGGAGCGACCTAAGGTGGTGGAAACCGTAACATGGGCGGCCAGTAATGGCGATCGCTCTGAAAATGCAGACTATCAGTATGGAAAAAAGCGTTTAAGAGAAATTGATAAGCGACTGCATTTCTTACAGAAAAGACTCGAATCCGCTGAGATCATTGATCCCAAAACGGTGCAATCGGATAAAGTGGTGTTTGGTGCAACTGTGACCTTAGAGCACGAAGACGGAAACACTAAAACCTACAAAATTGTTGGTGCCGATGAGTTTGATATTAAGCAAAATAAAATCTCCTGGAAATCGCCGGTGGCACAGGCTTTATTGGGTAAAAAACTGGATGATGAAGTTAAAATCCTTAAACCATCCGGGGAAGAAACTGTCGTAATATCCAGCATTGAATTTGTTTGAATTCAAAAAGTTATCCTTTTAAAGTAATGACATGCATTTAATCGTTGGCCTTGGAAATCCTGGTGCAAAATACGCGATGAATCGCCACAATATCGGCTTTATCGCCGTCGATGTTTGGCTTCAATCTATAGGTGCGGGATCAAGTGCTTCGCATTGGCGCTCTGAACACAAAGCACTGACTCAAAAGGTAAAACTCGACGGAAAAGAAATTTTAGTCGCCAAACCGCAAACTTATATGAATAAATCCGGCGAGTCCGTTTTAGCTCTTATGAATTTTTACAAAATCAATCGCGCTGATTTATTAGTGCTGCATGATGAAGTTGATCAAGGTTTTGGAGTGATGAAATTACAATTCAATCGTGGACATGCGGGCCAAAATGGAATTCGAAATATTTCGGAACTTTTTGGGGCCGCCGATTATCATCGTCTACGCCTAGGCGTGGGACGCCCCACTCATCCTGAATTTAGTTTGGGGGACTATGTGCTCTCCAACTTTGCACCTGAAGAGCTTACCCGCTTACCAGAATTTTTAGAAAAAGCGGGATCAGCCATAGAAAGCTTTATATTCGATGGGCCCGCCAAAGCCGCTACGAAATACAATGGACAACTGTAGGTCTAATCAATTATAAAAAGGTGCCAGGCTACTTTTCGGAACGCACAGCGTCCCGAAAAGTAGCCTGGCACCTTAGAAGGAGATTATCATGGCTTTACAGGTTGGAATTGTTGGACTGCCGAACGTAGGAAAATCAACTTTATTTAACGCTTTAACTGCAGCTAAAGCGGAGGCCGCAAACTATCCTTTTTGCACTATTGATCCTAACGTGGGTGTGGTCACCGTTCCTGATACTCGTTTAGATAAAATCACGGGGTTTGTAAAACCTCAATCGGTCATTCCCACCACTATGGAATTCGTGGACATAGCCGGCATCGTTAAGGGCGCCAGTCAGGGTGAAGGTTTAGGAAATCAATTTTTAGGTCACATTAAAC